>NZ_JBTNRJ010000003.1:0-1030280 GCF_054515855.1 Cupriavidus sp. PET2-C1 | reverse complement strand
GGCCGCTACCGTTACAGACCGCTTTCGATACGGAAGGACTGGCTCTTGTCCTGCATCGCCACCACACGTACGATGCATCCGTCCCCCTTTACCCAGCGCCAGGGGAACGCCGCTATCGTTACCCGCTTCCCGGTCACCTTGTCGAGATCGCCGCCGACATTCTCGATACCAGGGATACCCGCTGCGAGCAGCGCCCGATGCGCCGGCTCCCAGTACGGGAAGTCCTGCTCGACGGAGCGGCCCGTTTCACGCTCATACTCCTCGCATACCCGCGGCAAGAGCGGGCCGACACCGTGGCGGCCGATCGCAGTGCCCAGCGGATGGTCAAGGGCTTGCTGGTCGACGCCGACCATCTTCACGCCTTTCTCGGCCAGCCATTCGCCCGCTTCCTTGTACAGGCCAGGAGAGTAGGCGTAGTACTGGCTGTTGTCGCCGTAGTGATGGTGCCAGCCGGTGTTGATCATGACGATGTCGCCCCTCTGGATCTTCGGATAGGCGTTCTCCAGGTCCTTGGCCGTGATCACTTCCCACTTTTTCTTGGGAATGCTGACCACCACGCCTGTGCCGAAGAAACGGTCCAGCGGGATCTCGTCCAGGAACGGCGTGCCTTCGATCACGTGGGCAGGCGCATCGATATGCGTACCGCTGTGCATGACGGTGGTAATGCGCTGCGTCAGCACGCCGGACTTCGCCATGTAGTGGATCCGTTCGATCTTCACGTCTTCGAAGTACGGCCAGTTCGGTACGCCGTGGCCCCAGGGGTGGCTCAATTCGACGAACTCGACGCCGTCGGTGTTGGAAGGGGGCGTGGCGGGGTATGCGGATGTCGACATGATGTCTCCGTTGTGGAAAGGATGGCGTGATTTCAATGGGTTCAGAACGCGACGTTGTCGCGCCCTTTGAGTTGCAGCATGGATCGCACTTCGGCGGGCGACGCGATATCGAAACCGAGTTCTTCCAGGATGTGGCGAATCTTCCTGACCTGCTCGGCATTGGACTGCGCCAGCTTGCCGCGCCCGAGGTACAGGCTGTCTTCGAGACCGACCCGCACGTTCGCCCCCATGATCGATGCGTAGGTCAGCAACGGCATCTGGTGGCGCCCGGCACCCAGCACGGACCAGTAATAGTCGCGTCCGAACAGGCGGTTAGCGGTCTCGCGCATGAACGTCACGTTCTCGGCCGCGGGCCCGATACCGCCCAGGATCCCGAAGATCGTCTGGACGAAGAACGGCGGCTTCACCAGGCCGGCGTCGACAAAGTGGGCCAGGTTGTACAAGTGCCCCACGTCATAGCACTCGAACTCGAACCGGGTCCCGCATCCTTCGCCAAGCTCCAGGAGGATGCGTCGGATGTCCTTGAAGGTATTGCGAAAGATCGTATCTTCCGTGCCCTCCACGTATGGCTTCTCCCAATCGTGCTCCCACCGGGCGATCTTCGACGCGACAGGGTGGATCGAGAAGTTCATCGAGCCCATGTTGAGCGAGGCCATCTCGGGTCGCGCGCGCAACGGAGGCGCGAGCCGCTCCTCCAGCGTCATCTTCGTGCTGCCGCCGCTGGTGATGTTGATCACGGCATCGGTCTGCCGCTTGATCTCCGGAAGGAACTGCATGAAGACGTCGGGATCGGCACTCGGGCGGCCATCCAGCGGATCGCGCGCATGCAGATGCAGGATCGACGCTCCCGCCTGCGCGGCGTCGACCGCCTGCTGCGCGATGTCCTGGGGCGTGATTGGCAGATAGGGCGACATCGTGGGCGTGTGGATAGCCCCCGTCACCGCGCATGAAATGATGACCTTCTCAGCTGCCATGGCTGTCTCCTGTTTATGTGTACCACAATGTGGTTATTGTGTATCGCTTTGCGGCTACTTTATGGATCGCCGTCGACGTTGTCAAGCGTGCCGGCAGTGGGTTTCCCTGTGACGCGTCCAACGGGAGACATGCAATTCCCTCGCAGCCCATGCCAGGACTGGGAATCCGGATGTTCGACGGCGTTTACCCTTGGTTGACCGATGCCGGTTTGCTGCTTATTGTTAACCGTTATACGGTACATGCGTACCGTATAACGGTTAATTAATGAGGGAGAAGATATTGAATTCAATGTGTATCGGTGTCGTCGGTGCCGGGCTGATGGGCCACGGCATCGCGCAGGTATTCCTGGAGGACGGCCGGTTCGATGTGTGCGTCTACGATGCCGCGCCAGGCTTGATTGAAACGGTGCAGGAGCGTATCGCTTCCAATCTGAAAGCGCTGGGACGTCCCGCTGCGTCTTTCGCAAAGCTCAAGCTGAGCGACGACATCGGCGAAGCTTTATCCGGCTGTCAGATCGTGTTCGAGGCAGTGCCCGAGAAACTCGAGATCAAGCATCACGTCATGCGCCAGATCGAGGCGGTCGTATCTGGCGAGTGCATCATCGCGTCGAACACTTCCGTCATACCCATCGGCCATATCGGCGAAGCTGTCAGCAAAAAGGATCGCCTCGTGGGAACTCACTGGTGGAATCCACCCTTTCTCATCCCGCTGGTTGAAGTCGTGCAGGCGACGGCAACGAACCGGCAGGTCGTCGAACGCACGATCTCGCTGCTGGAATCGGTCGGCAAGGTGGCGGTACACGTCAAGAAGGATGTTCCCGGCTTCGTCGGCAATCGCTTGCAGCATGCGCTCTGGCGCGAGGCAATCGCCCTTGTGTCGCAAGGCATTTGCGATGCGCGGACGGTCGATCTGGTCGTCAAGAACTCGTTTGGCCTGCGGCTGCCGGTATTAGGGCCGCTGGAGAATGCCGACCTGGTCGGGCTGGACCTGACGCAGGACATTCACGCCGTTATCCTGCCGACGTTGGATAGCACGTCGTGGCCGAACCGTATCGTGACGAACAGCGTGCGCGACGGCAACCTCGGCATGAAGTCCGGGAAGGGATTCTACGAATGGACGTATTCGAGTGCGCAGGGCGTCAGGGAGCAGCTCCTGGCGTATCTTGCCACCGCCCTAAAGGAACGCGGCGATGCCCAGACGTAAGGCGTAGCCTTGGGGAACAGGGCCGGAACCTGGGTCAGGCCCTGCGCAGCGGTCCTGCCAGGAGCCGCGCCCTGCATTCCACAAGCTTCTCGGTGAGAAGCGCTTCGCTTTGCACGAAACGGTGGGTCGGGGTCGGCACCGAGATGGCGATGCGCTGGTCCATTGGCCCGAGCAAGCCGATTGCGACGGCACAAATCCCCAATGAGTTCTCCTCGCGGTCCACGGCGACATGGGTGGCCCGCGTTGACTCAATATCCTTTGCGAGATCGTCCCAGCTGCGAAGGGTATGCGGTGTCAGCTGCTCGAACTTCAGCTTGCCTTTCACCTTGGCCAGGGCCGCGTCATCCAGCATGGCGAGCAGGGCCTTGCCATTCGCCGAGCAATGCAACGGGAAAGCGGCTCCGACAGCGGAAACGGCCCGCAGCACATGCGTGCCCTGTACCTGATCGATAAACACCGCCTTGTTCTGATCCAGTATCGACAAGTCCACCGTTTCTCCCGTTGCTTTCGACAAGTCGACAAGCGCATCGCGGACCAGATCCGCGATCTCGAACTTCGTCGCGTTGGCCAGTGAGAGGATAGCCGGACCCAGCCGCACACCACTGCCGCCCGAAGCGGACATTGTCAGACCCTCCGCGCCCAGGGCATCGACAATCCGCTGCACGGTGGAGCGCGGCAAATCCACATCTTTTGCAATGGCGCCAAGACTCAGGCCGCCTGGGTGGCAGCTCAACGTGCGCAGTATTTCCGCCGCCCGCGCAATGACCTGGATGCCCGCCCTCACGGCGCGGGGATCCTCTCCGGGGGATTCGGAGAGCGGGGTGGGGGACGGTGCCGCGGCGGCGACCGATGACTCTGACTTCCGCATTCTTCAATACTCAAATGGTTGCACGGATGTGGGACGGCGGAAGAGAAAAAATCTGCCAACTGCCACGCTGAGGCAGCTCCTTCGTGCTCGGCGCGCCGGTCCCTGGGCGGAATCTCATTGCAGCAGCGTTATGCATGGAGACTTATGGATGCATCAAGGACACCTGCTGCCCCGAAACACGGGTTCAGGAAAGCAGATGTGGATTATAGATCAACGTAGATTGCGCGCCTCACTTGACCGTCGCGCAAGAACTGTGCCGCTCCACCCCGCATTGGAATGCGGCACCCTGACAACCTGGGAGAACTTCTTATTTCGGTCGCATTCGAGCGCCGCGAACCATGACCTGAGCGGCAGACTCACAGCCGAAAAACGAGACGCTCAAGTGAGCCCTGTCATGATCGCATCGCAATACCCAGTGCTAACACCACGTGGATTCGTGATCGGCTGTGACTGGGTGCCACGATCGGGGGCATGGCTCAGCTCGCGCACCATCTTCGAAGAGTCCGAGAATGTAGTCGTGCACTCGCACTATCCGTGGATTGCGCATGGATACCTTGTTCCACACAAGGTGGAGGTATTGGTAGTCGACACTACCTGCAAGGCATGGCATGAACGCTTTCTCTACCCAGTCACCCGAGGCCGAAATGTCCGCCGAGACCATCGGCGGATTGATCAACCTTTCCGGAAGGCAGCGCATGCTGTCGCAACGGATCGTGCTCCAGATATTGCTCGCTTCGCGGGGGAACACTGCCGCGCTCGATATCGCACGCAAGTGCCTGTCAATGTTCGAATCGGCGCATTCGGATCTCGTAACGGGCAATGAGCGTTTGCCCGGCGCATTCTCCGGCGCTTTGCAGCAACTATACTTTGGTAGTCCGCGCGTTGACGCGCGTATCCGTAAATTCATCGCCCAGGTCGGAACAGCGATAGATGCACCACTGGCCGACACCAGCCGGCGAGCGCCATCCCTCGACGTGCTGGTGGCGCAGGCCACACCAATGCTTGAGCTGCTGCAGACCATCACGCTGGCCTACCAGGAGGAGATGCACCGTTGCGAGGTCGCTGTGCGCAAACGCCACACCGACCTCGTCGAGCGCCTCAGCGGTATGCCTATTGGCCGAAGGTCAAGGCCGCGGTGGAGAGCTGGACTGGGGCGGCGCGCTGAGCGAACTGAATCGGGCCGCCGCGTGCCGTCAATCTTAGTTAGGCGGCGGAAATAAGCCGTGCGCGAGCAGCGTGCGGCATGAGGAAGGCCGCGAGATCCGCGACAACGGTGTAGAGCGGGGGAACTGCCGCCAGGTCGCGGGCGAACGCGAGCCATTGCGTTTGCTTGGCTTTGTCGTTGGCGAAATCGGGCGATAGGGCAAACGGCGGATCGGCCGGGATATTTGTTTTTCGGCGAGCAAAGGTCGCAGCTATTGCCGCGGCCAATCGCCCGTCATCGAACTCGAAGCTTTGGCTGAGGAACCAGATGTCGTAGAAGTCTTTAAGACGGGTGTTCGCCATGCCAAGCATCACCATCGCTTGGAACTTCTCCGCAACAACGGTTTCCCGTGCATATGCGCGAAGGCGAGGCTCGGGTTGATCGAGCAAGACCCGAAGCTGGATCTCTTCTGTTCCTGGCTCGGTTGCATCTCCAAAGCCAATATCGATCACCACCGGGATTCTCGCACCGGCGAGCTGTGCGGTGGTACGCAACCGCAGACCTCCATAGTCAGTGTCCTCGCGAATCGCCTCTGCTCTCAGGCCCGCAGCGTCGAACGAGATGCCGTCGTCCGCAGCTAGCGCGCACACTTCGGCGAAGGTCGCTAACAGGTGGTCGGCTTCGGACTCGCCGAAGCCAAGGAAGTCGACGTCACGAGTTGGTCGATGCGGATCCTCGAACCAGCTTGTCATGAGCATCGCGCCTTTTAGCACAAAGCGGTCGCGGTGTACGGAGATGCCCAGTCGGAACAAGAGGCGCTCTATCGCATAGCGAGTGAGAAGCTAATCGAACTGCTGGCCTCGCTGGCGCGCGAGAGTCAGAAGTCGGGCGCGAACTGACGAACCAATGTCGCGAAGCGGCTTTTGCTCAGGCATGGGAAACCATTGCTGTTAAGTACGGTTCTAGAATCTTCCAGACACCGGCATCTGCTGCATGCTGGGCAATTTCTGCCGGAGTCGCTTTTTTCTGCATCAGGGCTTCGCGGAGCCCTTCTAGCGCGGTATTTAAGCCGACTTTCTTCCGGTACCGGAACAGGTCAGCAATCGTCCTGGCAACGCTAAAGACCGGAACCGATACGTTGTCGATCGCATGCCGCTCCGTGTCCGGGTCATCACGGGGGGCAGGAGATCGGATGAATCGGACCGGAGGATAGTCGAAGCTTGGCTTCCAGTCCTTCTGGCCAATAGCCATCCAAACCTTGGCTGGGATCTGGTCAGTTAGCTCATGGAAAGCCAACGCCGAAGTGAGGCAGATGACTCCGCTGGGCACAAGTTTTGACGCCAGCGCCAGGGTATGCTGTAGGCCCAGAGGAGCATCTGCGAGTTGGTAAACGCCCCGGGCCAGGCGAACTGCAACACCGTCGCGCTCAAGGCGGGCGATCGTCGTCGCTGTAACGCCGATCTCGCGCATCTCGCTTGCTCGCACCAGCCCTCTGGCTCGAAGTTGAGCTACTGCGCGCTCTCGCTGAGAGGATGAGGACGTTGACATTTTGATACAAAACCTCGGATGGTTTCCAATATTATCCGAGGTTTTGTATCATGGCAAGCTAGCCGTCATCCTCCGGTCTCCGACAGCGCACGTGCTTTGCAAGGCGCTTCTAACCTTCGGATACACCGCTATTCGCCAGACGGCTGGTTCTGGAACGGCTGCCCATTGGCCGCCCCCGTCTCCAGTAGCGCTCGCGCCTCACACGCCCTACGCAAGCCGGGATACCTCACCGAGATCGTTTCCAGGATGCGCAGGCGCAGAGCCTTCCGCGCCTCCCTTCTGGTTGTGTTGCAGCCATCATGGCACTTCGATGCCAACTGGCGGCTTCCGCCGCAGTCTCGGGACGGGAAAGTCCCTCCATTCGATCACCCCTGCCAGCGAACGATAGGGTCTTGCGTCTGTTCCGGGAAAACACCTTGAGCAGGCGCCCTCGCGAATGCATTGACATAACGCCCGGTCTCGCGCACGGTCATGCCACGGGCGTACATGGCGATGATCTTGTCGTCGAACCCGGTGAAACGCCGCTCGTGCTTGGGAATCAGGATCGGATCGAAGCTGCCGTCACGATCGCGCGGGATCTCTACCCGCAGCGGGCCGTCCTCGGTCAGGACGGTCTTGGCGCTCTTGCCGTTGCGTTGGTTGGCTATGCCCGCCGGGCGCCCAGCGCCCGGCGGGTAGCCTAGATGATGGCCTAGCTCGGCGCCCAGGGCCCGCTCGATCAGGGCCTTCTTGAACGCCATCGAGGCGTCCTGAACCGCCTCAGCTGTCATGGGGCCCTTAACGAAATGGGCGATCAGGTCTTCGGGAATGGCCGGCAGTTCACGGTCTGCGGCTTGGCTGGTCTTCGTCTTGCGTGGCATACATGCTCCTTGGCGACATGTTATGCCCTAAACACAAAATCTCTGACAGGCCCTCAAGTTTGGATGCAAATCAACACCGAACAGAAATCCTCTATTAATTAATAGCTTACGAGGACCCATCAGCGCTGATGATGGGCTTGCGAACCGTCGCACATTGCACCAAAATCAAAGCTCCCCCGAATTGGATAGCCGTCGATGTAACACGGTCGTCACATTCTGGCCCCACCATGGGCGTTTCCAAACATGGTGCATCTGCCTTGCCGCCTCGACCCGTCCCTCTGTTATGTACTCTGCAGCGCCGCTGTCGAGACGACGGCGTTCGCGGCAATGCGGGGCGCCAGGATCGGTCAGGGTGCGGGCGAACGCGGTAGGACTGAGCCGGCAGGGGCCGGCGCTCTGGATACTGTGCGGGCTCGCCGCCTCTGCATCGGCACACGGTGACAGCGCCCCAGTGATGCGTTCGGCCGGCGAGCAGCCCGCGTCCCCTGCCGCCCATCCACCCGGCCAACTCCTGGATTTCGACATCCCGGCGCAGCCATTGGCCGCGGCGCTCAACCGCTACGCTTCCCTGTCTGGATGGCCGATCCTGTTTCACGGCAGGATGGTAGCCGGGCGCACCTCGTCGGCCGTGCAAGGGCGCTATCGCCCAGAGGCCGCGTTGCAGCGCCTGCTCGACGGCACCGGCCTCGCGCCGGAGAAGGTGTCGGGCGGTCCGGCCGATGCCTACGTCCTCAAGGAGTCCGACGCGCAGGCGATCGTCGCTCGTGCCGCTGCGCCCGCGGTGGATCTCGACTATGGCGGCCGGATCCAGGCCCATATCTGGCAAGCTCTGTGCGCCGATGCGCGCACCGTGCCTGGAACCTACCGTTCCCTTCTGCGCTTTCGCGTGGATACGAGCGGCCGCGTCCACGCTGTGCGCATGTTCAGCTCGACCGGCGATGGGCGTCGCGACGCCGCAGTGCTGGAAACCTTGCGGCGTGTGCGTATGGACCGGTCGCCGCCGCCCGGGATGGCGCAACCGCTGACCATGCTTGTCCTGCCGCTCGATCAGGCTGGCGGGCCACGTTGCGTCGATGCCCGCATCGATGCCGATGCGACCGGGGCGTCCTGACATGACCGAAGACGCACGCATCGTGCTGACAGACTATTTGGCCAAGCACTATGGCAATCTCAGGCGGCGCCTGACATGGCTGCTGGGAAACGGCGACTTAGCCGGCGATGCGCTCCAGGACACCTGGCTGCGCCTGCACGCGAAGGAAAACGAAGGTCCAATTCAAAGTCCCGCCGGCTACGTGGTGCGCATGGCCGTCAACATCGCGGTCGACATCCAGCGCCGTCAAAGTCGGTCCGTGCCGTTCGATGAGGTCAGTGCCTTGATGGAACAGGCCGATCCGGCGCCCAACCCGGCGCAGACAGCCGAGATCCGCTGCGATCTGGAGACGATGCTCAAGCTGATGGAGCGCCTGCCCGAGCGCCGCCGCAAGATCCTCATGCTGGTTCGCCTGGAGCACCTGCAGCAGAAAGAGGTGGCCAAACGCCTGGGAATTTCGAAGAGCGTCGTCGAACACGAACTAAGGCGTGCCCATGATTTTCTGGACCGGCACATGCACAATGACAAAAAATAGTTGGAGGTTTTGCGTGCTGTCGTTCGTCCTAGCTTATGCCAGGTTCAACCGCCCGTCCCATGTTCCTGCCCGCGCATGCGGGCTGGCGTGGGCATTCGGCTTGACGCGATGAAGATGTCCGTCGACGATCAGGCCGGCTCGGCCGATGCGCTGCAGAGCCAGGCCCGGGTCTGGCTGCGCCTGCTCACCTCGACAGAGGTGAAAGCGTATGACACCGAGGGTTTCCAGCGCTGGCTGCGCAGCAGCCCTGCGCACCAGGCGGCGTTCAGTGAGGCCAGGCGACGCTGGGACGCGCTGGAGCCGGCATCCAGGGCATTCCTGCTCAAGCACCCCAAAGCGGCCCAGGCGCATGTCATCGCGCTGCACGAAGCGCACCACGGCCGCCGGGCGTTCCTGGCCAGCGTAGTCAGCGCGGCGGCCGTGGCTGGCGTGGCGTTTGCCTATCCGCCAGCAAGGCTCTGGCCCGCCCCCGCTGAATGGGGGGCGGACGACCGCACCCGCACCGGCGAGCAGCGCGCGCTTGCCCTGGCCGACCGGGTTCATGTCACCCTGAACACCCAGACCAGCATCCGGCGCCGGGCTGCCGGGGTCGGGACCTCGGGCATCGACCTGCTCGGGGGGGAAGCAGCCATCGACCTGTCGGCCGGCGGCCAACCCTTCGCCGTCGTGGCGGGCGCCGGCCGCAGCCTGGCGCAGTCGGGACGCTTCGAGGTCAGGTACCTGGACGGCAAAGTGTGCGTGACGTGTATCGCGGGAACCGTGCGGGTGGAGCATCCCGCGGGGGCGAGGGTATTGAATGCCCGCCAGCAAACTGCATACGACGCTCACGCGCTCGGCAGCGTGGCCAATATCGAGCCGGCGGCCCTGTCAGCCTGGCGCCGTGGAGAACTGGTGTTCAACGAGTCCCGGTTGATCGATGTGCTCGCGGAGATCAATCGCTACCGGCCAGGCCGCGTCGTGTTGATGAATGCCGCCGCGCGCAACGGCCCGGTCAGCGGCCGCTTCCTGATTGCATCCCTGGACTCGGTGCTTGCCCAGTTGCAGCAGATGTTCGATCTGCACGCGCGGCTGCTGCCGGGCGGCTTGCTCATCCTGACCTGAATCCCCGGCCAGACCGTGACAGCGGGACGGTGCGCACGGCGCACCGTCCGCTTCGTTGTGCCACCTCGATTGCGGCGTGGGCGAGCTGAATCTGCGCACGCGCGCGAAAGAGCAAAAAAAGTTGGAGGTTGTTGAGGTTGACGTTCGTTCTAGCGTATCGGGATATTTCTTGAGCGTTGGCGATCTGCAAGTTGCGCGTCTCGAAATCCCAAGGACATGGCTGTCCGTGACGCCGTTACCCGGCGGGACAGTCCATCGACGTTGATTTCAACTATCGGGCGGCAATTTCACATGAGCACACGCGGACATACCGGCGCAGCAGCGAGAGCAGGAAGCAGGGCGCAAGCGGGGCAGGCATTGCGGCTGGCGCCGGTGGCGCGCGCCATTGCCTTGACGCTGGCTGCCGGCGGCGTGATCGGCGACGCGCAGGCACAGCGGGCATTCAGCCCGGACTGGTTCGCGGCCAAGGGGGCTGCGCAGAACGCGGCGGCAGCCACCGGCAAACTGCCCAACGGCATGCCGGTGTCGCAGTTGGCCAGTCCGCAGGAGCAGCAGCAAAGGGCCGATGCCCAATTGCAGCGCTCCATCGACAACCTGAACCTGGCTGCGCGCGGCATCGCCGCGCAGCAGGCGGCACAGGCTGCTGCGCGCGAGGCTGCCCTGAAGGATGGCGCGGCGATTCCCGACGGGCTGGCCGAAGGCGGCCTGAAAGTCGACACCAATGCCTTGACCGCCGGATGGCACAACGCCAATGCCCCGAAGCAGACGGTGGCCGATGGCAAAACTACGGTCGCCATCGATCAGAGCGCCGACCGCGCCATCCTGAATTGGGAAACCTTCAACGTCGGCAAGAACACCACGGTAGCCTTCCAGCAACAGAAGGACTGGGCCGTGCTCAACCGCGTCAACGATCCCAACGCGCGTCCCTCGCAGATCCAGGGGCAGATCAAGGGCGATGGCACGGTGATGATCGTCAACCGCAACGGCATCGTGTTCAATGGCAGCAGCCAGATCGATACGCGCAACCTGGTGGCGGCCGCAGCCCGCATCGACGACGAGCAGTTCAGGAGCAATGGCATCTTCAGCCCTGGTACGGCCGCCAGCTTCACCAACGCGCAGGGCAAGGTCGACGTCCAGGCCGGCGCGCGGATCGCCACGCCGGCGTCCGCCAAGTCCACCGAGGGCGGCGGCTATGTGCTGCTGCTGGGCAAGGAAGTCCACAACGCGGGCGACATTGCCACCCCGAAGGGCCAGGCGGCCCTGGCTGCGGGCGACAGCTTTGTCATCAAGAAGGGCGTCGGGACCGGCGGCAACCAGGGCTCGACCACGCGCGGCAACGAGGTCACCCCGCAGTTCGATACCGGCAGCCTCGCCGGCAAGGTCACCAACACGGGATTGATCGTGGCCGGCGAAGGCGACATCACGCTCGCCGGGCGAGACGTGCAGCAACACGGCGTGGCGCTGACCACCACCACCGTGAATACCCGCGGTACCGTGCACCTCAATGCCATCGGCAGCGCCGGCAGCGCCGGCAGCGTCGTGCTCGGGGCAGGGGCCACCACCGCCGTAGTCATCGGAGATGACGGAAAGACCACGGCCCTGGACAGCCAGCGCGATGGCCTGCGCGGTCCGGCCGTGGCCAGTACCGAGAACATCGTGCTCGTCACCGACCGCCGCGACCAGTCGCGCATCGAGATCGCCAGCGGCGGCACAGCCGACTTCCAGCAGGACTCCCTGACGCTGGCCACCGGCGGCCAGATCGTGGTCAACGCCGCCCAGCGCAGCCTGGTGCGCGAGCGAGCCAGGATCGACGTCGCCGGCGCCGTGGGCGTGAGCCTGGCCATGGAGAGCAACAACATCAAGGTCAACGTCCAGGGCAACGAGCAGCGCGATGCGCCCGGCAATCGGGACGGCAAGCTGCTCAACAGCAACGACGTGTGGATCGACCGCCGCAGCCTGGTCTTCGTGCCCAAGGGCACCAACGGCTACGACAGCGACCGCTGGTACACCGCCGGTGGCTTGCTGGAAGTCGGCGGCTACCTGGGCACGCAGGGCCACAAGGTGGGCGAGTGGATGGCCCAGGGCGGCACCGTCAGCTTTGGCGGCAACGACGTCGTCACTCAGGCGGGCTCCAACATCAACCTCTCCGGCGGCACGCTCAACGTCCAGACCGGCTTCATCCATCAGACCTGGCTCAAGGGTGCCGATGGGGGCCTCCATGAAGTTTCCAGGGCGCCGGGCGACCAGCTCTACACGGGACTCTATAAAGGCTTCGAGGATGAACACAAACGGTGGGGAGAGAAGGCCACCGGGTATTTCTACAGCCCCCTGATCGGCGCGCAGCGGCGGCTGGAGAACGGCTACACGGTCGGCCGCGACGCCGGCAAGCTGGTCATCGCGACCGGCGCCGCAGTACTCGAAGGCGACATCATCGGCGAAGCGTTCCAGGGCGCGCGCCAGACCCAGACCCCGCAGGCGGCGCTGGACGGCTACAGCCAGTCGCACAACGCAGCGGCCGCAAGGGGCGGGCTCGTCGTCGGGCAGTACCTGCCCATGTACGACAAGCGCACCGGTTTGCTGCACCACAGCCTGGGCGCGGTCATGGGCCAGGTCGAATTCAAGGACACGCAGGATCGCATTGCGGCAGGCCTAGGCCTGGACACGGCATTGCCGGCGGATCGTCAGGGCAAGCTGATGCTGGACGCCAGCCAGCTCAATGGCTTCGAGCTGGGTGCGATCAAGATTGCGGCCAAGCACAAGATCCTGGTCGAAGCGGACCTGAACGTGGCCGCGGGCGGCAAGATCACGCTTTACGGCAACGACGTGGCGGTAAACGCCGGCATCACCGCGCATGCCGGCACCATCCAGCTAGGCAACGTGCTGAGCCAGATGGCCAGCAATGGCAGCATGGAGGACACGTTCCTCCCGGCGTCCGCTGGCATCCCCGCTGGCGTCACCGTGCGCGAGGGCATGACGCTGGACGCCAGCGGCTTGTGGAGCAACCTGCTGCTGAATCCGGGTGATGGCAGCGGCTTGCCCTACCGCAACGGCGGCAGCGTGGTCGTGCGCAGCAGCGGTGGCGTGGTGCTACAGACGGCAAGCGTGATCGACGTGAGTTCGGGGGCGGCCGTGCTGGCCAACGGCAAGACGCAGGGCGGCAAGGGCGGCGATGCGACACTGGAAGCCAATGCAAACAGCCCTGCCCACACGGGTGCGCTGACGCTCGATGGGGCGCTGCGCGGCCATGGCGTGGAGGGCGGTGGCACGCTGCGCGTGCGCGCGGGGAAGATCTGGATCGGCGACGCGCCGCACGACACGGGAACCGAGCCCGGCATGCTGGTGCTCGGCGGCGGCTTCTTCGACAAAGGTTTCTCGGCTTACGACATCGCTGGCAAGGCCGGCTTGACCGTGGCCGATGGGGCCCGGGTCGATGTGACGATGCCGGTGTATCGCTTCGGCGCGGATGCGCAACGCAGCGACAGCAAGGCGGGCGGTGCGCTCGCGCTGTGGACGCCCGCGTTGTATCAGGAGAACCCATCCAGGGGCGTCATGGCGCAGCGCAAGGGCGCGAGCCTGAGCTTGCAGGCAGGTGCCGCGCAGTCAGCTGCCGCGGACATGGCAACCGTGCAGGCCGTCATTGGCCGCGGCGCGGTGATCAACGTGGATCCGGGCCAGGCGCTCAAGGTCGCCAGCATCGGACAGCTGACGGTCGATGGCACATTGAATGCCTGGGGCGGCAAGATCGCCCTGACCGGTGTGACCGTGCTGTCGCCAGAGGCCGAATCGGCGGAGGCAGCGGGCCACGGCCGCTCCATCTGGATCGGCGAGCATGCGGTGCTGGATGCGGCGGCCCGCGCGTTCAGCGCAACGGATGCGCGCGGGCAACGCTATGGGCTGGTGCGCGGCGGAGGCAGTATCGTGATCGGCGGCGAGATCGATCCCGCCACGGGCACTGCTTCGGCCGGCAATTTGTTCGTGGTCGTGCGCGAGGGGGCGTTGCTGGATGCCTCGGGTACGCAGGCGCGCCTCGATATCGCGGGGCAGGGCGCGGCAACCGTCGCCAGCCATGGCGGCAGCATCTCGCTGGCATCGAACAATGGCCTGTACCTGGATGGCACCCTGAAGGCCGCGGCAGGCGGTGCGGGTGCCGCGGGCGGCACGCTCGCGGTAGCGCTGGATGCGCCGCTCTATCGCACGGATGCTGCCGCGCGTGTGCGCCAGGCGCGTGAGTTCATTCTGACCCAGGACCAGCCCGCCGGGCAATTGCCCGGCGGCGCCGACGCTGCGGCCAGCGGCCTTGCCTACGGCCACGCACGGCTGGGTGCGGGACAGGTTACGGCTGGCGGCTTCGACAACCTCTCCATCCTCAGCAACGGCATCGTCAGCTTCGACGGCAATGTGTCGTTGTCGCTCGGCCAGAGCCTGAATCTCTATACCGGCTCGCTGGCGCTGGCCGATGGCGCGGCGGATGCTTCGCGGATTCATCTGGCCGCTCCCTATATGCGGCTCGCCGGCGTGGGCGCCATCGCCGCCGCCGACGGCAAGATCCGTCCCACCGTGCGCGACGGCATATCGGGCCAGGCGTCCGCAGGGCAACTGCGGATCGAAGCCGGCGGCGTGCTGGATCTGCGCGACAACCTGAGCGTCGGCGCGCGTGGCGGCGTGGCAGCGACCGAGGGGCTGCCCGCTGTCGTCGATCGCCGCGCCTTCGACCGGCTGGAGCTGGTCAGCCACGGCGATCTGCGCTTGCTGGGCGGCACGGTCACGGGGCAGAACACGACCTTGAACACGCCGGCCGATCTCTATCTGGCCGCCGCACAGATCTATCCGGCGATAGGCGCCACCGCCACCGTGCGGGCGGGCTACCTGGGGACCAACTCCGACTTCGACCAGAACCGCAAGCTGGTGATCGGCCGTACGGCGGACGGCGTGCCGGCCGTGCCCTATTCCGCCTTCGGCACCCTCAACCTGGGCGCCGCCGTCATCGAGCAGGGTGGCGTGCTGCGCGCGCCGCTAGGCGGGATCACGATCGGCATGGAGACGGGTGCCAGCCGCGCCGCCACGCAATCGGTACGTCTGTTGCCCGGCAGCCTGACGTCCGTGAGTGCCGATGGCCTGGTGCTGCCGTATGGTGGCACCGTGGATGGCGTGACCTGGCAATACAACGGCGAGCAGGTGGGCCTGCTAGGTGCTGGCGGTACGTCCTTTACCGGCGCGCTTCGCGTGGGCGTGACATTACTGGGCCGCGCGATCGACGTGCAAAGGGACGCGGTGCTGGACCTGTCCGGCGGTGGCAGGCTGTTGGGCGCAGCCTTCGTCTCCGGGCGTGGCGGCTCCACAGATGCGCGCTACCATCCGCTGATGCAGACCAGCGCCGGTGGCAGCTTCACCTTGCCGGGGCTGGCGACCAATCCGGTCTATGCCATCGTGCCCGGCATGCAGCCCGTCGTGGCGCCTGCCGGCGGCGAGGGCGGCGCTGGCGTTCCCGCGCCAGGCCAGCAGGTCACGATTGCCGCGGGGGTGCCCGGCTTGCCGGCAGGTACCTACACGCTGCTGCCTTCCACCTATGCGCTGTTGCCGGGTGCGTTCCGCGTCGAGATCAACGGCCAGGCCGGTGCTGCGGCAAGCGCAGCCAGCGCCGTGGCCATGCGCAACGGCTCCTGGTCCACCCCGGGCCAGTTCTCGATTGCCGGCACGGGTATCCGGGACGCGCTGTCCCGCCGGCTTGTGGTGACGCCGGCCGACGTGCTGCGCACCTACTCGCAGTACAGCGAGACCAGCTTCGCCGACTTTGTCCGTGCCGATGCGGCGCGCGTGGGCGTCCCGAGGGCGGCACTCGAGGCGGATGCCAAGACGCTGAGGCTGCAATTGGTGGCGGGCAATGGCGCCGCGGACGATTTCAATTTCAATGGCCTGGCGCGGTTCCATCCGGCCGCGAACGGATTCGGCGGCACCTTGGCTGTCACGAGTCCTTCTTCGGATATCGAGGTACTGGCCGCCGGCGTACAGCCTGGCGCCGGCAGCAACACGGTCTCTCTCCATGCCGCGGACCTCAATGCCGTTGGCGCGGCGCGCATGGTCATCGGCGGTCTGCCGTGGGTGAAGTACGGCCAGGGCGGAAACCTCGTGCAGTTCGATGCGGTGGGGTCGGCAAACGCAGTCAACCTGCGCCAGGGCGCCAGCCTGTCGGCGGCCGAGGTGTTCCTGATCTCCACAGTGCGAGAGACCTCGCAAGCGGGTGGCATCCGGGTCGAACAGGGCGCCTCCATCAACACCCTGGGGCGCGGCAAGGCGGCCTACGATTCGGGCGACGGTTTTGTCTATCAGCCTGGCAACCGCGGCGTGCTGGCGGTGTCGAACGGCCGTTTGCAGATGCTGGCACCGGAGAGCATGACGAGCGGTTCGCCAGGCAGCATCCTGGTCGGCGGCTGCGCGCGGCCGGTCTGCGCCGGCACGACTTCCTTGTATTCGGAAGGCACCATTGCCTTCGCCACCAGCAACGAGTTCGAACTGGGCGATGCGGTGCGCTACGGCACCCGCCACCTGGCGCTAGCGGTTGGCGGCATCAACGTGGGCAGCGCCGCGGCGCTGGCCGCGGCGGCGGCGCGCCGGGCTCTGCCATCGGGGCTGACCCTCGACCAGGACGTGATGGATCGCCTGCTGCGCGGCGATACCAGCACTGGCGCGCCGGCCTTGCAAACGCTGTCCCTGACGGCTGCCCAGTCGTTCAACTTCTACGGCGACACCACGCTGAGCACGCTGGGCGCCAGCGGCAAATCGCTGCTCGACAATCTTGCGCTGACCACGCCGGCTATCTACGGCCATGGCGATGCCGGCGACGTCGCGCGCATCCGCACCGGCACGCTGGTCTGGAACGGCACCACGGCATTGCCGGGCGCGGTGGTGGCCGAGGGTGCCGGCACCGGCGCCGGCACCCTCGATATCCAGGCGCGGCGCATCGAATTCGGCTATGGCCCGGACACGCAGCCCGATACCGTGGCGGACGCTGCGCGCCTGGTGCTGGGATTTGCCAACGTCAACCTCAACGCCAGCGAGCGCGTCACCGCGAATCACAAAGGCAGCCTGGCGGTGTACCAGGCACAGGGCGCATACGAAACCGGCAAGGGCTTTGCATACAGCGGCGGCAACCTCAGTATCGCGACCCCGCTGATAACCGGCGAAGCCGGTTCGGTCAACCGCATCACCGCGGGCGGCGCCATCAACGTGTCGGCGCCGCCCGGCAGAGGGGCCGCATCGGCGATGCCGGCCATCGACGCCTTGGGCGCCGAACTGGCCCTCTCCGGCAAGCGCATCGTTCTGGACACCACCGTGGTGCTCCCGAGCGGCAAGCTGACGCTGAGCGCCGACAACGACCTGACCCTCGCCAATGCCGCCCGCATCGACGTGGCCGGCCGCAAGGCGACCTTCATGGACGTCGACAAGTACAGTTGGGGCGGCGATGTCATCCTCGAAAGCCGCGCAGGCAATATTCGCCAGGCCGAAGAGTCGGTCATCGATCTGTCGGCACAGCATAACCAGGCGGGTACCCTGAAGGCGGTGGCCGTGGCGGCATCGGCCGGACTGGTGGATCTGCAAGGCAAGGTCCTGGGCGGCAGCAGCGGCCGTTACGACGCGGGCGGCACGGTCATGCCGTACAAGGCCGGCGGCGTCGAAATTCGCGCCCAGGGCATC
Source organism: Cupriavidus sp. PET2-C1 (assembly GCF_054515855.1). Classification (NCBI taxonomy): domain Bacteria; kingdom Pseudomonadati; phylum Pseudomonadota; class Betaproteobacteria; order Burkholderiales; family Burkholderiaceae; genus Cupriavidus; species Cupriavidus sp. PET2-C1. The sequence continues at coordinate 1,012,431 of NZ_JBTNRJ010000003.1, read as the reverse complement.
GGCGACTTCGCCGCCCTGAACCGGCGCTTGAATGACGGCGGGGTTTTCGGCGCGCGCAGCTTCCAGTTGAAGCGGGGCGATCTCACCATCGGCGACGAGATCAAGGCCGGCATGGTCAACGTCTCCGTCGATGACGGTAGCCTGACGGTGGCCGGCACCATCGATGCCAGCGGAGAGCGGGTCGGCAGCATCCGCCTGGCCGGCAAGAACGGCCTGACCATCGCCGGCACGGCTTTGCTGGATACGCATGGCAGCGCGCTGCGGGTGGACAGCTACGGCAAGATCATCGACGCGCCCAATCGTGCGTTGATTGAACTCAATTCGGGCAACGGCCCGCTGACCCTGGCCAGCGGAGCGCGCCTGGACCTGCGCCACGGCACCGATGTGGCGACCGGCACGGGCAAGGGCCAGAACGACGGGGTGGCGCGTGGCACGCTGGAGCTCAACGCGCCGCGGATCGGCAGCGGCGGCAAGGTCGACGACGCCAATGCCCCGACCTATGGCGACCTCGCCATCGATGCCCGTGACAGCCTGAGCATCCGGGGGGTGCGCGCCATCGCGGTGAACGCAACGGCCCGCTACACCGATGCGCTGCCTGGTACCTCGCCCGCCGCCAGCGGCCGCCCGTACCAGGTGATCGACCAGGCCTACCTCGATGGCAAGCACGCGGACAGCAAGGCGTTCATCGATGCCGCGCTGGGCAACGGCGCGTTGCTGAACGGCAAGCTGGCCGGGCTGAATAACGCCAGCTATGCCGATGCCTTCCACCTGCGCCCGGGCGTGGAGATCGTCAGCAAGACGCCGGATGGCGACCTGATCGTCAGCGGCGACCTGGATCTCTCCGGCTACCGTTATGCAGGCGTCAATCCGCACAACCGGAAGACCGCCGTCTACGGCTCGGGCGAACCCGGCTCCCTGGTGATCCGCGCCGGGGGCAACCTGGAAATCTACGGCAGCATCAACGATGGCTTTGCACCCCCGCCCGCCACCCCGGACGACAACGGTTGGGTCCTGACGCCTGGCCGCCAGGCCTATGGCGGCGACGTCGTGGTGCCCGGCGCCGGCGTGGTGCTGGCCGAAGGCACCTTGTTCCCGGCAGGCAAGACGCTGAACTATGCGTTGCCGATCCAGGCCATCATGATGGCGTCGGGGACGATTCTGCCTGTCGAAGGCACGCTCGGTGCGCCGCTGGAGTTGCCTGCCAACACCGTGCTCAGGGCCGCCGTGCGCGATAGCGCGGGCAACGTCGTCTATGCCGCCGGCACGCTGGTGGCCAAGCCTGTCACGCTTGCCGCGGGCATGAAGCTGGACGCCGGCACGCTGCTGCCCAACGCCGCGTCGCTGGCGGCCATGACTTGGCCTGCGGGGGTGCCGCTACCCGGACGGGCGAGCTTCAACACCAACCCGGACGGCGTGCTGTTGGCGGGTGCGCTGCCGCTCAAGGTGGGCGCGTTGATTCCCTCGGACACCAACGTCAAGCTGCCGGGCGATGCCTTGTCGGTGCCATTGCGTACCGTCACCGGCGCCAGCCAGGGCAGCAACTGGGCGGTCGCCGCGATGCTGCCCGAGGGTTCGCTGTCCTGGTCCATGCGCCTGGTGTCCGGTGCCGATATCCAGGCAGCCGATACGCGTGCTATCAAGCCGGCCTTCGCCGGTGATCTGGTTCTGGCCGATACGCACTATGCGCTGTACGAAACCCACGACAAGATCGTGATCCCCGGCACGCCAGCGCGGCCGGGCGGCGCCTGGTACTGGAACGCGCTGGGTGCGGAACTGGGGTTCGAGCCGGGCACGCCGGTCCCCGCCAGTGAAGAGAGCTGGTGCGCCGTGGACGCGTGCATCCGGTACAACTACGTATGGAACGAACTGGGTGTGTTGATCGATCCCGCCTTTACCGCGGGCAAGCCGGTTGAAGCCATCTATGAGTCGTTTTGCGGCGAAGGCGTGTGCACGTCGCTGGGCGAGCCCATACCCGCCGTACCTGACCGGGTCATCGTCGGCCCGGTCAAGCAGGTCTCGCCGATCAGCCAGCATTTCAGCGTGCTGCGCACCGGCACCGGCAATCTGGACCTGATCGCGGCAGGCAACGTGGCCATGCGTTCGGCCTACGGCGTGTACACGGCTGGCGTGTCCACGGCATCGCTGGCGGATGCTGTCGCGTTCGACCAGGCACGCAGCCGGTCGCGCGATGGCACGACGGTGCTCGGCAGTGGCGGGTCGGCCTACGAGCATCTGGTCAATGACAGTGCCGGCAGTCCGTATGCCGCGTGGTACCCCGACCATGGTGGCAATGTGCTGGTGCGCGCCGGTGGCAGTCTCACTGGCGATATCGTCAGCCAGCTCAGCCTGCCGCGCCAGGAAGACGCGCGTGCGCAAGCTGTCGCCGGCAACCTGGGCAACTGGCTCTGGCGCCAGGGCACGGGAGACACGGCTGGCGTCGATCCGATTGCCGCCAGTTGGTGGATCAATTTCGGCACCTACGTCAAAGAGGCCGGCGGCGCCAACACCCTCCATCCCGATCGCGACGTCATCAACGTGTTGCCGATGCTAGTGGGCTTCACCGGCGTCGGCACGCTGGGCGGCGGCAACCTGACGGTCGATGTGGGCGGCAATGCCGGCATGATGGCGCGGCGCGGCTCCAGCGACGGCACCTCCTCACCGCGCAGCGAGGGCCTGGTGCTCGCGGTGGGCAGCACCGGCCGCGTCGCGCCGGGCGGTCGGTTGCTGCTGACCGGCGGCGGCGACATGGATGTCCGTATCGGCGGTGACCTCAACCCCGGCTTGCGTGCGCGGGCGGCGATCAGCCCGGGCACGTCCTCTACCGCTTCGACCGACTTCTTCAACCAGAACGTGAATCTGAACGGCGTGCTGACCAACCTGCGCGGCGGCCTGGATCTGCAGACCGGCAGCCTGGGCGGCATCGCCATGAACTATGGCGGCATCCCACTGACCAACGACCTCAAGGAGGGGCGCGCCTACAACCCCTTCAACGCTACCCTGGGTACAGCGACTGGCGGTGTGGTGCTGATGCTGGGCGACGCTGCGGCGAGCCTCTCCACACGGGGCGACCTGGTGCTGTCGGGTACCGGCGATCCCGGGCGGATCTCGACCCGGAGTTCGTCGGGCTTTACGTTCGACGGCAAGCCCTACGCCGATGGCGGCTACGGCTGGTTTTCGCTGTGGACGGACCGCACGGCGATCCATCTCTTCTCCGCCGGCGGAAACCTGACGCCGAGCGTGCAGTTGGGAACCGTTAGGTCGCAGGTTTCGGGCAACGCCAGCGCCACCGATGGACGCTTCCTCTTTCCCTCGCAGTTGAGCAGCGTGGCCGCCAATGGCAGCATCTTCCTCGGCAAATCGGCGCTGGGCGGGCAGGACAGCTACGACACCGCGCACTCGCTGTCGCTCGCCCCCGCGGCTACTGGCAGCCTGCAGTTGCTGGCGGGCGATTCCATCTATGCCAGCGGATACGCCGTCACCCAGTCCGGCGCCAGTCTCTCCGCGCTCCCGACGCCGTTCAAACCGGCGTTCATCGGCTTCGACTACTACTCGCAAGAGACGGGTGCGATCCCCTATGTCACCAGCAACGTGGCCAGCGACGCGATCAGGCCGACCATCATACAGTTCCCGCTGTTCGCCTTCGGCGCCAACACGGCAGCGGCGCGAGCCGCCGGCGATCGCGATCCGGCGCGCTTCTACGCCGCGCAAGGCGACATCGTTGGCCTGCGCACCGGAGAGATTCTCGCCTTCACAAGTGGCCAGCGCACGGGACAGACCTGGTATGAGTCTGCCGGCCCCGTCTGGATGATGGCCGGACGCGACATCGTCAACGCCGGCACGCCATTGGGGCAGCCGGTATCGATGCCGCAAGCGATCGCCAATACGCTGGCCCAGTCTCAGGGCGGTGGCACCAGCGCTGGCAACCTGTTCGTGCACAACAGCCCGAACGACGTCTCGGTGGTCTCGGCCGGCCGGGATATCCTGCGCAGCGCGTTCAGCGTAGCCGGCCCCGGCACCCTGGAAATCAGTGCCGGGCGCAACATCCTGATGGAAGACAAGGCCGCGGTCACCAGCCTCGGCGCGGTGGTGCCGGGCGATGCGCGGCCAGGTGCCGGCATCGTGATGCAGGCCGGCCTGGGCGCCCGCGGCGCTGACTACGCCGGCTTCGTGAAGCGCTACCTCGACCCGGCCAACCAGGCCGAAGCCGGCAAGCCCCTGGCCGCCCAGCCCGGCAAGGTTGTCCATGGCTACAACCGCAGGCTCGCGCTGGCCGACTGGCTGCGCGCCGAACACGGCTACAAAGGCGAAGACAAGGACGCGCAAGCCTTTCTCGTCGCGCTCCAGGCCAAGCGCGATGCCGATCCCGCTCAAGCGAGGCGCCTGCTGGCCAACGACTACCAGCTGGCCGCTCAGTTGCATCTGGTGAACTGGCTGGAAACCCGCTACCGGTTCGACGGTTCGGAAGATGCCCTCGCGTTCTTCAACCGCTTGCCGCCCGAGCAGCAGCGCATCTATATCCGCGGCGTGTACGCCGCCGAGTTGCGGGCCGGCGGCCGCGAGCATAACGACGCCGGCGGCGCGCGCTACGGCAGCTATCTGCGCGGGCGCAATGCCATCGCGGCGCTGTTCCCGGGCACCGACGCGCAGGGCAGGCCCATCGCGTACCAGGGCGACATCACGATGTACGGCGCTGCCGGGGTCAACACCCTGTTCGGCGGAGATATCACGATGCTGACCCCGGGCGGCCACCAGGTGTTCGGCATCGAGGGCGCGGCCCCGCAACCGGTGGCGGGTGTCATCCCGGGCGTCATTACCCAGGGCGCGGGCAATATCCACCTGTATGCGCAGGACCACATCCTGCTGGGCCAGAGCCGGATCATGACGACCTTTGGCGGCCACATCATGGGCTGGTCGGCCGAGGGCGACATCAACGCAGGCCGCGGCGCCAAGACCACCGTGGTCTACACGCCGCCCAAGCGTGTCTACGACCAGTGGGGCAACGTGACGCTGTCGTCGGGTGTACCGAGCACCGGTGCAGGCATTGCCACGCTCACCCCGATTCCGGAGGTCCCGGCAGGCGACGTCGACCTGATCGCCCCGCTGGGCACGATCGACGCCGGGGAAGCGGGAATCAGGGTCTCCGGCAACGTCAGCCTGGCTGCCTTGCAGGTGGTGAACGCAGCCAATATCGCGGTCCAGGGCCGGGCCACCGGCATCCCCGTCGTGGCGGCGGTAAACGTGTCGGCGCTGACCAGTGCCAGCGCGGCCGCATCGCAAGCCAGCGCGGCCGCGCAGGACGCGCTGCAGCGCGAGCGCGCAACGGCTCGCCAGGCATCGCCTTCGATCTTCACGGTGCGGGTGATCGGGTTCGGCAATGAGCCGGTGCAGGGCGATGGCGCGATGCAACCAGCGCCTGCGGCCGGTGGCCAGTCCGGAGCCGCCCGATATGACATGGCGAACCCCGTGCAGCTCGTCGGCAATGGCCAGAACTTCGATGCCGGGGGCTGGGCGCGATTGACGGACGACGAGCGCCGGCAACTGCGGCAGGACCACTGAGCCAGTTTCAACGCGATGTTCCCGGCCTTTACCCGCACCGCGGGGGCAGGGCGGGAACCCCTTTGCCGACTTGACCCTTCGCCGACGAACACAGAAGCAGTCCGCCATGGCCATGAACATCCTGTATGACCTGGAAGCCCCTGAGGGGGACGAGGGAGATGAGGCGGCGAACGAGCCGCTGGACGAGGCGCAGCGCCGCATCCAATTGCAGGGCTTCCTCACCGCGAACTACGGCCTGCTGCGGCGCAGGCTGGCGCGCCATCTGGGTTGTCCCGACATGGCCAGCGAATGCCTGCACGACGCCTGGCTGCGTCTGGGTGACATGGACGTGCGCACGGCCGTGCGCAACCCCGAGGCCTACGTCTACCGCGCGGCCTGCAATGTCGCCATGGACCGCATGCGCAGCAACCGGTCCTGGCAGTTCACGGGCGATGCCGGCGCCGAGCTTGAACACCTCATGGACCCAGCGCCCGGTCCGGACCGTGTCGCCGAAGCCCGCCGCGACCTGGCAGCGGTGGAGCACACCATGCAGCGCCTGCCGCGCCGGCAACGCGCCGTCCTGATAGCCCTGCGCATCGACGAGATGACACGCCAGGAAGTAGCCGCCCGCTTTACCTTGTCACTGCGCAGCGTGGACACCGCGCTGCGTCAGGCCCTTTTCTACTGCGCCGAGAACACCGGCCAGGATGTGCACGCAGGGGTGAGCACGCCCCGGCGGCGTGCCCTGCGGCCGTAGCGGGCACAACCCTGAAACATGACCCTCCACCTTGGATGGGCTGCCTCCTGGCTGCGGCGGAAACTGGCCCTGCCGCCGCGCTGGCCTGCTGTCCAACGATGGGCGAGGGGCGGAGGCCTACAGCCGCGACGACGCCAGCCGCGCGGCGAGCCCAAGGAAGACCACTCCCGCAAACGCTCCACTACCCAACGAACCTTGCCCAGAGCGCCACATGAACGACGACAGCGCCATGGTCTCCCACATGACCATGAAGGAGTAGGCGTCGTCGGCCAGGATGACACCGGCCATGCTGGCCAGGAACAGGTGATATACCAGGCACAGCAAGCCTGGCGGCATGCCCTCGCCCTTGCGGAAAACTCCGGCTGCAAATATGGAGATGTCCACCGCAGCACCACCGATCACCATTAGGAAATAGGCGGAGAGGCTGTCGAGCCGGATGTGGAAGGGCAGTGCTGGCAGTCCAATAGTTAGCACGGCGACCTCGGGCGTGCCAAGCACAGCGGCAAGTGCCAGGCCGAAAAGCGCCAGCCCAAGCAATCCGCCGGGCGGGAAAAGAACGCGAGACACCAGGGTCAGCCGCTGCACAGCGGCAACGCCTGCGGCCCCGACGAGCAACCAAGCCCCCACAACAACAAGCATCCAGTCAATATGGGCCAGTGTGCGACAGGGGGCACGTTGCTCATGGCCTAGGCCTTGCGACGTGTGGCGCGCCGTCTGGTGGGGGGAGGCGCTTCGGGCTGCGCCGGCGCCTGGGCTTGCGGCGGTGTTCCGCCGTCAGCGGGCTCAGTATTGCCCACGTGCGACCCGCTGGGCACGTACTGGACCCCATGTTGAGCGAGGTATTCGCGGATGAGCTGACGCACCACCTGCGATGCCGTCAGATCCTGTTGTGCGCAAAGGCGCTCGAAAGCGGCCTTCTTGTTGGGATCGATGAGCAGCGTCATCCGAGCAGTCTTGATCTCCATGGCGCCTCAACATGCCAATACGATGGTCAGATGCGTCACATCATACATGAACGCCATGCGAGCCAAAAGTGCTTGCCGCCACCGCAGCTCACCGTTAACGAAGCGGCGGCAAAGATTGCTAATTGCCTGCGACAACCTAGCATACGGGATGAAGATTGCATATGCTATAGAACCTAATGCGATGCAGTAACAGTGTAATCTCCATGTTAATCTTATTAACATATTCCGTACCAAAATGACCTTGTGCGCAGGCGCGCCCTAGCCGGTCTTTGGAACCTTTGCTCACGTGGCATTTCGCGAGAATCCTCATCTGCCTGAGGGTGACGAGGCGTGATCGATAGGGAACGGTGATCGACTCTTTCGATGGTCTCGAATCCTGGCAGACAAGGAGAAAGATATGTTTACGCATCTTCTGCTCGCAGTCGATGGCTCTTCTCTGTCCGATGCCGCCTGCCATAAGGCGCTTGCCCTTGCGCAGCAAATGAACGCCCGGGTTACGGCGCTTCGGGTTGGCCCGAACTACCATGTTCTGACCTATCACACTGAAATGCTGACGGACACCCGAGAGCGTTTCACGCAGGAATCCTGGGAGGAAGCCACGAAATATCTGCAGGGCGTGGCGCAGGAAGCCGCTGCCGCAGGGGTGCCCTGTGATACGACGTATCTGGTCAACGATCACCCGTACGAAGCCATCATCAAGACGGCCGAGGATAAGGGCTGTGATCTGATCGTGATGGCGTCGCATGGGCGGCGCGGCGTGCAGGGACTCGTGATCGGCAGTGAGACGCATAAGGTCCTGACTCACAGCAAGATCCCTGTGCTGGTGTATCGCTAGGCGCCATGGCATCAAGGCGCGTTAGGCATGCCATGGGCGTTGATTCGCTTGGAAGCAAGCCGCGACAGGATAAGGAACCGACCGGGGTAGTGACCATTTCCACCGGCCGTGTGGAGGACGGAGACGCGACCATGGAACTGCTTGTGGAACAGGTGGAGGTTTGGGTGGCAGGGATTCCGGATAAGCCCGGCGGACTGGCCGGGGCCTTGGCCCCCTTGCGCGATGCGGGAGCCGACCTGCAACTCATCATCGCGCGGCGCAATCCGGACAAGCCTGGCGAGGGCGTTATATTTGTCACCCCGCTACGGGGTGATAGGGAGATCGTGGCAGCCGCACTGGCGGGCTTCAACGCGACACAAACGCTGCACTGCGTTCGTGTGATGGGGATCAACCAACCGGGTATCGCATCGGCGCTGACGGAGAAGCTTGCCGAAGCGGGTATGAATCTGCGCGGGTTCTCCGCTTCGGTGATCGGTACGCAGTTTGTTGCCTATGTCGCAGTCGACTCGCAGGCGGAAGCCAATAAGGCAGTTGAGCTTCTCCAGACTGCTTGAGGTTCCACGACCAAGCACAAAGGGGCGCGATGGAGGCCGATGAGATGTATTTCACATGGCCCGCTGAAGGGGCATTGATATGCGCTCCTGCGGCACCAAGGCCTATTGCCGAACTCGGCGCGTCGACACCGGCGCCATTGATCATAGGCTCGTCCTCAGCCCAATGCGTCGCAATAGTGCCTGAACAGCGGCTGTGGCGACGTCGTCCGTTTCTTTTACGTCCTTGAGCACCGTCTGAATCCGGAAGGCCAGCGCTTCGGCAAGCCTTGCTGCAGTGGCGCGCAGCGGACAAGAGTCGCCTCTCGCGTAAAGGGCAACATCTCTGAGCAGAGCGTCACCCCGATAGATGACCACCAGCACCTTCGGTTGGTAGCTACCGTCGTCGAGCGCTTTTGCGCGTGGCGTGACGCGATAAGTAACCGCCGGCTTGTACATGAATGTCCCCCGATAGTTGCCAGACCCTGGTTCCGGTCTCGGCATGCCGTAAAGCCAAGGATGAGCTTGAGGCCAGCACCACGCATGGAAGGCCCCGATTGGGGCGGTAGGCATCTCGGGATGCCTCGCAGTGGTCATTGCCAGTGCGATGCCGAGGCCGACCTGCAGGGTGAGGCTGGAAATCCGCTATGCGGGCATCGGTCACTCGCGGTCTTTCTTAGCCAGAACCGTGGCGCCAACCTGGGGCCGGGTGGCATAGACCACCCCATGCTGCTCCAAATAGTCGCGGATCAACTGTCGCACCACCTGCGACGGCGTCTGATCCTGCGCCGCGCACAGGGTTTCAAAGGCTTTCTTCTTCACGGGGTCGATCAATACGGTGAAACGGGCGGTCTTGGATTCCATGCGCTCTAGAATAGTATTGTATGATAATAGCATTATCATTATATACAACTGTGCGGACCGATGCAGCCTGTGGTTACATGGCTTCATGTCCCAAGATGTTGGCCCCCGACAGAAGCCTGGAAGGCATGGAAAGCCTCGCGATGTGAGCTATGGTGCGCTCGCTGGCATTGTTCGTGCATACCCAGGCGAGCTTGTTTGGCTGTTTGGCCAACGGTGGCAAGTCAGAAGGCCTAATGTATGCAAGTTGCTTAGAGGCCGCTTTTTTATTTGAGGGCGACGTGGTAGACGCGACAATTGAAATAACCAATCGCACGGGCTTGCAAGGTCGCGGCTCAGCGCGGCTAAGCTTTACCGCCGCCCAGTTCGAGTCCGAGATTCTGCTTGTCAGCAATGATTGCTCGGCGAACGCCAAGAATGTGATGGACGTGATGGGGCTCTCGGCGCGGGCGGGGACCCAGGTGCGTATTCAGGCCACCGGCCCGGATGAAGTCGCTGCCGTGCAAGTCATCGCCGCGCTGCTGATGGAGTGATGAATTGAATACCACCACGCCTGATCGAGCTCCCCACATGGACCCCAATCGCACGTCCTTTGAAGCCTACTTAAAGTTTCTCTCCGAAGCCCCTGACGACGGCACCCCGACTGTGCTGGAAACCCCGCTTGCGCTTTCACTGCATTTCGATGCGCTGGCGACCCAGAGCATCATGTCGCGGCATGACCCCGACAAGCTTGTCCTCGGCTACACACGGACGATGATGGCTTTTCTGCTGCTGCAGCCGGCACCCACCAGGATCTCGATGATTGGCCTGGGCGGGGGATCATTGCTCAAGTATTGCTATCGGCATCTTCCGCAGGCTAAGGTTGTTGCCATTGAAATCGATCCGGCAGTGATCGCCTTGCGCGATACGTTTCACATTCCGCCCGACGACGAGCGGCTCGAAGTGGTCTGCGCGGATGGCGCCGAGTATGTCAAGAGTCAGGACGCGCGGCCGGAGGTCATCCTGGTGGATGGCTTTCTCGCCCATGGCATGCCGGCGCAACTGGGGAACGCCGCCTTCTACGCAGCGTGCCATGCGCGGCTCGCCGACGACGGGGTATTGGTGGCCAACTACCTCGACAGCGATACCGATATCCCGTTCTACATGGAAGAGATCCGTTCGGTGTTCGGCGAGTCATTTTCCATTGCCCTGTCCGAGGACAGTTGCAACTACACGCTGTTCGCGTGGAAGGGGGCGCGGGCGCTTCCCTCCCAGGACGAGTTGCTGACGCGGGCTCGCATCCTGGAAACCACGCATCCGCTGAATTTGCGATCGGCCGCGCGTCGCCTGAAACAGGGCAAACGGCTCGCGTCAGATCACACATTCTGGCAAAAGCTCACGGGCTGATGAGCTTGCGGGCCGATGTTGGATAGACACGGTCTGAACCGAAGGTAACGCCCACCGATGCGACCATGCCGATCCGATACTTGCGCAGACTGACTGGAAGGGAGCGCAGTCCAGAAGCCAACCGGCAACTGGCGCGTTATCTTGCCTTTGTGGCGGGCGCCACCAATGCAGGCGGATTCTTGGCGGTGCAGCAGTACACCTCCCATATGTCGGGCATCGTGTCTGCCATGGCCGACAATCTGGCGCTCGGCAGTGTCGGGCTCATTCTGGACGGCCTCGGTGCCTTGTTATCGTTTCTGGCGGGCGCGGCCTGCTCTGCGATTTTGATCAACTGGGGGCGGCGCGAGCGCCTGCACAGCGAATATGCGCTGCCTTTGATGCTGGAGGCGGCGTTGCTGGTATGTTTTGGTCTGCTAGGCAGCAATCTCGAACATCACGAATGGCTGTTCGTGCCGGCGACGGTCATGGTGCTTTGCTTCATCATGGGGTTGCAGAATGCCATGATCACGAAGCTCTCGAAGGCCGAGATCCGGACCACGCATATCACGGGGATGGTCACCGACATCGGCATTGAACTGGGTAAGCTGCTCTACTGGAACCTGGCCAAAGCCGATGCTGCCAAGCCCATTGTGCTGGCCGACCGGAGAAAACTGCGTGTGCTCGTGACGCTGGTCGCACTGTTCTTCACCGGCGGTGTCGTTGGGGCTGTGGGGTTTCGGCATGTCGGGTTCAGCGTCACCCTCCCATTGGCCACCTTGCTGCTCGCCCTTGGCGCGGTACCAGTCATGGATGATGTGCGAATCCACATATTGCGCTCGGATTTCCTCCCGCGGCTGGCCGCACGCGCGCGCGCATGGGCACGCGAGGTCAAGCGAGACGTCCACGCGGTGTGGTTGGCAGCGCGTGATCCTCGCACGCCTTGGTATGCGAAAGCGCTAGCCTTGCTGGTGGCCGCGTATGCCTTATCTCCCATTGACCTGATTCCGGATTTCATCCCGATCCTGGGCTATCTGGATGATGTGGTGCTGGTGCCCCTAGGTGTGTTGCTGGTGGTCCGGTTGATCCCAGCTGAGGTGATGGAACAGCATCGCGCCGCCGCAGCGCTCGCTGCGGAGCGCCCCGTCAGTCGCGTTGCGGTCGTCGTGATTGTTGCGCTCTGGCTTGGCGCGGCCGCGATGGTGGTGGCCTGGTTGGCTCGCCTGCGTGTTTGACTCGAACGCTCGAAGCAGGAGTGACGTACCCACGGTCGGCCAACTTGGTGCCAAATTGGGAACGGCACGATGGCCTGGAGCCATCGATAACGTGCTTGGGGAATGCTGTGAATGGGTGCGCCTCCCGTGCCCGACTTTTGTGTGTCAGATGAACGATAACCAACAAACGAACCTGATTACGCTGATTGCGCTCGGCAAGGAGCGCGGATTCCTGACCCACGGTGAAATCAGCGACCATCTTCCTGACGGCAAGGACCAAGCCAGCATTACCGACAGAATTCTGGCGATGTTGGTGGAGCTTGGCATTGAGGTCGTGGATAGAGCGCCTGCCGACACGATGCTGTTAATCGAGGACGCGCCGGTCTCAAGCTCCGATGAGGCCACATTGGAGGAAGCTACCGCAGCCATCACGCAGAGCGATAACCGATTCGGTCGTACCACCGATCCTGTGCAGATGTATCTGCGGGAAATTGGCGCCGTCCAGTTGTTGACTCGCGAGAACGAGGTAGAGATCGCAACCCGCCATGAAGAGGCAATCATGGAAATGGTTGACGCAATGGCGAGGTGTCCAACCGTCGTCTCCGAGCTCTTAGCCATGGCCGAGCAAGTCGAGCGCGACGAGTTGGCCGTAGATGACCTCGCTGATCACGTCGTCGATGCCCAAACCGTTCCCGCTGACAATCCGGGCACGGATACCGGGTTACGGCTCGACGCCAGAGTAGGTGAGGAAGATGGAGAGCCCGATGATTGCGCCCAGAGTCCGAGCACCGCCTCGGAGGCGACGTCGACTGCCGCTCTGAAGCGTGACGTACTTGAGTGGCTCACCATCGTACGAGCACAGTTTATCGAATCGACCGCATCCCACGGGCCTCATGAAGGTGGCACGCTCCGGGATAGTCAGGCGCTGGCAGCGATTCGATGTGTGCTCGCCAAGCTGCGCTTCAGCCCCATCGCGATTGAGCGGCTCAGCCGAGTCCTCAATGTGCATCTTGAGGATGTTCGTCAAACGGAACGGCGACTTGCTGGGATCTTGATCGGTCAATGCGGCATGACACGCGATGAGTTCGCGCGGCGCTTAAAGGGTCGTGAAATCCAGTTCGACTGGCCGGAAGCGCTTGGGGCGGACTGTCCAACCTCCAACGGTTTGCTTCCGCGGCAGATTCTGGAAATCCAGGCGCTGCAGCAACAACTGCTTGCCATAGAATCTCGCGCCGCTATTTCCCTTGAGGATCTGAGGGAAATCGGCCGGCTGGTGACAGGAGCGCGGGTCAAGGCTCGCCGAGCAAGAGCCGAGATGATCGAGGCTAACCTTCGCCTGGTCGTCTCCATCGCCAAGAAATACGTCAATCGTGGCTTGCCACTGTTGGATCTCATTCAAGAGGGCAACATCGGGCTGATGCGGGCGGCGGACAAATTCGACTTCCGCCGTGGATATCGATTTTCGACCTACGCGACCTGGTGGATTCGCCAGGCGGTGACTCGCTCTATTGCTGACAAGGCACCCACCATCCGTATCCCGATGCACCTCGTGGAGGTCGTTGGAAAAATCAATCGGGCCTCGCGCGAGTGCTTCAGTGAAACCGGAGCAATGCCGACGTCGGATGTCTTGGCGGCCAAGGTGGGGATGAGCGAGAAGAAGATCAAGTCCATTTTAAACGTTGTCAAGCAGCCGGTATCACTTGATATGCCGGTTGGGGAGAGCGGGGATGCGTTGCTGGGAGACACGTTGGCGGACGAGATCACCGCCTCTCCTCTTGATGCGGCAGTTCAAGCGGGGCTCAAGCGGGACCTGGAAGCCGTCTTGTCGACGCTGGGTGCGCGGGAGGCGAAGATTTTGCGGATGCGCTTCGGGATCGGCACGGCGACCGAGTACACGCTGGATGAGATTGGCCTGCAATTCGGCGTGACCCGCGAACGTATTCGGCAACTGGAAAGCCAGGCCCTGCGAAAGCTACGGAAGCCCGAGAGCACCGAACGCCTGAATGCCTATCGCGGCGAGTCATGAATGCCTTCGCCTGGTCGTCTCCATCGCCAAGAAATACATCAATCGTGGCTTGCCACTGTTGGATCTCATTCCAGAGGGCAACATCGGGCTGATGCGGGCGGCGGATAAATTCGACTACCGCCGTGGTTATCGATTTTCGACCTACGCGGCCTTGTGGATTCGCCAGGCGGTGACTCGCTCTATTGCTGACAAGGCACCCACCATCCGCATCCCGATCCCAAGCTTCTCGGCAGCACGCCAGACCATCAGGCCGTCCTCCACGACGGGGGTGCGGACATTCTGATTTGGCCTTTACACACAAAATGTCCAGGCTGTTTTTAAATGTCAGTCGGCCGGCTAATTAGAAATGTCAGTGCGATCGTGCTTTTTGTGGTTTCCCCGTAACGCAGTCGAGCTGGCCGGAAGGGGAGAAGCCGGCACAGGGTGGGGCGGTGGTGCCGGCCAGGGCGCGCTCCAGATCCAGCCGATTGATCAAGCGCTGGCGCTTGGTGTTCTGGGCGGGGTGCGCCGGGCGCGGCGGATCGCCCGAGATCGTGCGCGACGGGCCGGCGGTTTGCCGGCTATCGCGTAACGCCTGGACCTTTGCCGCGATGGCCAGCACGTGCCCCAGCCGCTTGTGCTCGACGATCGCGCCCTGGTCGATCTGGGCCAGCCGGTCATAGGTGGTGTAGGGCAGGGCAGCGCCATCGGCCCACAGTTCGATCCTGCCGTCCGGATACTCGGCCACCTCGATATAGCGGTGGATCAGGCGGCGGTGCTCGGGCCGGTCCTCCAGCAGGTACATCACCTTGTCGTACTGCAGCGTCAGGCTGGCCGACACCTTGCGCCATTCGCGCCAGCTAAAGATCCGGCTCAGGTCCTCGTCGCCACGCAGCGGCCGGTGCGCATCGAAGTCGCTGCGCGGCGGCTTGGCGAAGCGCGCATTGAAGTCGCTGACAAAGGCCGGCGCAAAGGCGTTGGCGGCTGGCAGGGTGCCAATGCCGCGCAGGCGCAGTTCCTTGACCAGGCGATCCTGCAAGGTGCCATCATCCGCTCCACGCGGCCCTTGGCGGGGCTGGAATTGGCGCACAGGATGTCGATGTTCAGCTCGAACAGGGCGCGCCCGAACTGCGTGTAGCCGCGCCCCTCGGCGGCATCCTTGGCATTGACCCGGAAAATGCCCGCCTTGTCGCTGTAGAACGCCAGCGGCTTGCCGTGGCGCTCGACATAGGCCCGCGTCGCCTCGAAGTACGCCGGCGTCGATTCGGTCGGCACGAACAGCAACTGCATCAGTTGGCTGGTGGCATCGTCGACGTACACCAGCAGGGTGCAGGCCGGCGCCCGCTCCTCGAACCAGGCATGGTCGCTGCCGTCGATCTGCACCAGTTCGCCCAGGCAGGCACGGCGATTCCTCGGCTGATGGACCTTGGGCGGGCGCAGCTTGCGCGGCACCCAGAAGCCGGCGTCGATCATGATCCGGCGCACCGTCTCCGTGGCCAGGTCGATGCCATGGCGCTCGCGCAGCTTCTCGGCAGCCAGGGTCGGGCCGAAATCGGCATAGCTGTCGCGGATCAGGCCGCGCACGCGCGCTTCCAGACCTGGCGGCAGTTGCCGATTGCTATCACGGCCGCGCTTGCGGGAGGTCAGGCCGCTGGGCCCGTCTTCCTGCAAACGCAGCACCAGGCGCCGGACATGGCGCGCCGTCAGATCCAGGCGCTCTGCGGCGCGCCATTGCGCCAGCAGGCCCTCGGCCGTTGCCTGAATGACCTTGAAGCGGTCAACTTCGCGCAGACTCATGGTGATCAACCCTCGATCCTTCATGGCGCGCTCCCGTCCAACACAGGCGCTACCAGTATAGGTCTATCCAGAGGACATTCTGATATGGCTGAAACCGGACATTCTGATTTGGCCTTTACAACAAAGTTCGCCGATAATAAGGCTTATGTTAAATTTTGGAACGTGTTAGCAAATTGGAGGCAGGCCATGGACGCTGAACGCCCGAAGCCATCGACTGGCTGCTGGACCAAGCCGAGCGCCTGCGCCGCGGCAATCCGGACGCCCACCAACTGCTGCTGCGCGTTGGTCAGTTGCTGGACCTCGCCGGCGGCGCGATTGGTTAGCGCCGCCATTGACCGCTTGGTATTTCTCTCGTTGATTTACCATCGGTCGAATTGCCGAGCTGATTGATTTCAATTCAGGGCGCGAAGCTCGCAGTGGAGATCGCACTCCGCGGCGGCAGTTCCGGGCTGCCGGTGGATCGGGATCACCGCGCGATGGACGACTTCGAGCGAGGGAGCTGAAAGGATGCCGAATCTGGCGGCGCCGATGGCTGCCAAATCATGCATGGCAGTCAAACGCGCCAAGCCGCCGCCTGGCCGGGTGAATCACCTTGCTGTTTCGCACCAGAACGCGACTCAGGCCACGGCTCCCCGCCCACAGATGCGCGACGGCAGCGCGACGCCGTGGAGTGAAAATCTGCACTTACTTGGCCACGGCCGCCTCATTCAGTGTCTTGCGACCACCATAGATCAGCAGATGCACCACGAGGCCTGCCACGAGCCCCCAGAACGCACCGCCTACGCCCAGCAAGGTCACGTTGGCTGCCGTTGCCAGGAAGGTAATCAGTGCCGTCTCGCGTGTGCGGGCATCGGCCATGGCATTGGCCAGGCTGCCTCCGATGGCGCCGAGCAGGGCCAACCCCGCCAAGGTCGTGATGAAGGAGCGCGGCAGCACCATGAACAAGGTGGCCAGCGTGACGCCGAAGATGCCGACCGTGACATAAAGAATGCCGCACACCAGTCCGGCGAGGTAGCGTTTCGACGGATCCTGGTGAGCGTCCTTGCCGGTGCAGATCGCCGCGGTGATGGCCGCCACATTGAAGGCGTGCGAGCCGAACGGGGCCATGATGAGCGAGCCTAGTCCGGTCACGGCGAGAATCGGGGTGGCGCTGGTCTTGAAGCCGTCGTTGCGCAGCACCAGCATGCCAGGCATGTACTGTCCGGTAAGCGTGATGACGAACAGGGGTAGCGCCACACCCAGCAGCGAGCCCACGGAGAACTGCGGCATTTCAAAAACGGGAGCGGCCAGGCTCAGGTGAACGCGCTGCACGTCGATTCTGTCCTGCGCAATGAGCATGGCCATGCCGATGACCAGGATTCCGACCACGGCGAAGCGCGAGGTGAAACGGCGCAGCGCTGCGTAGGACACCACCAGCACGACGACCAGCAGCGGATCGGCGCTTGCGCCGCCGAACGCATTTACGCCGAACTGCAAGAGGATGCCGGCAAGCAATCCGGCGGCAATGCCGCCGGGAATCAACCGCACCAGGCGCTCGAAGGCGCCGGACATGCCGAGCAGAGTGAAGCCGATAGCCGAGATGACGTAAGCCCCGATCACTTCGCCATAGGGTGTGTACGGCATGATCGTTGCCAGGAAGGCGACGCCGGGCGTGGACCAGGCTGTGATGATGGGTTCGCGATAGCGGTAGCTCAGCCAGGCTCCGGTCAAGCCGACGCCGATGCTCACTGACCAGACCCAAGAGGCCGTTTGCGCCGGGCTGAGCCGGGCAAGCTGGGCGGCCTGGAAAACCAGGACGAAGGTACCACCGTAGTTGACGATGACGGAAATCAGTGCGGCGACCGCCGGTGCCACAAAGTCGTCGAGTCGTAGTCTTGCTCTTGATCTGGTCACGCGGGCCGGTCCTTCCTGATGGGGTTGCGGTTTCAGGGAGGAAAGTGCTGCCCTCCCCTCACCTCGAAGAGGGGTAGCTTAGCCTTCATCCGGACCGCTTCATCAGTCCAGTTCTTATGAAAAGACCAGACCGCATTGGCCATGCGGTCCGATGCGTTCCGCCCACCATCGAACAACTACGCAATGGCTCTGGCCAAACGCCGGGTGGCGGTATCAATCTCGTGGGGAGTGAGCGCGGAAAATCCGAGCAACCATCCACCGGCGACGGGGCGGTTGGCATAAAGACGGCTGAGTCCGGGTAGCTGGATGCCGGCCCGTGCCGCTTGCCTGACTGTGTCCTGCTCTGACCAGCCCTCGGTCAGCAGGCAGGGCATCTGCAATCCGCCCGGGGGCAAGTGGGCCGTCACGATGCCGGACAGGTGCCGCTGAACGGCATGGGCCATCGCTTCACGCCGCACCGCATAGATTCTTCGCATGGAGCGGACGTGAGCACCAAAATGGCCGGCGTCCATGAAGCGTGCCAATGTCAACTGGGCGATCTGCGGAGTGTGACCGTCCAGGATGCTTCTGGCATAGGTCATTGGTTTGACCAGTTCATGCGGCAGCACCATGTAGCCCATGCGCAAACCGGGATACAGGGACTTGCTGAATGTGCCCAGGTAGATTGTTCTCTGATACGTATCCAGCCCTTGCACGCAAGCGGTCGGTAAGCCTTCGTAGTGAAACTGGCTGTCGTAGTCGTCCTCGATGATCCAGCCCTGTCGCTCGGCCGCCCAGGCCGTCAACTCGAGGCGACGCTCCAACGCGAGCGTGGCACCCGTCGGGTACTGATGCGAGGGAGTGACGTAAATGGCATTGGCGCCGCTCCTGTCCGCGCGCAGGCGATCCGTGCGCAGCCCTTTCTCGTCCACGGGGACCGGCACGATCTTGAGTTGTGCCATCTCAAACGCCTTGCGCGCACCGAAATAGCCAGGGTCCTCCATAAGGATGGGCTGGTTGGCATCGGCCAGTACCTGGGCGCACAGGAAGAGTGCCTGACGGGTGCTGGTCAGCACCAGCACCTGATCCGCCGTCACCCTGGCCCCGCGCTCCTGATTGAGATAGTCCGCGATAACCTGGCGCAGCGGCTCGACGCCTTGCGGGTCGCCATGCAGAAGAACGCTGGAGCGGCAGTCCTTGACGGCCTGACGCTGCAACCGTTCCCAGATTTCCACAGGAAACGTGCGGGTTTCAGGCAGCCCCGTGGCGAAGGCCTTGACCACCTGCTGATCCGACACGCCGCCGTTGGCAAGGATATCCGCGCCTCTTCCACTGAGCGCCGCAGGCTGGGTGGCCTTCGGACGCAGCGCTGCGGACGTGCTGCCATGTCTCTTGCGCGTCCCCAGCAAGCCTGGCCCAAGCTTGTCCGAGACGAAACTGCCGGAGCCTTCGCGCCGGCAGATATAGCCGTCCAGCTGCAATTGGACGTAGGCCATCTCCACGGTATCCCGCGACACGCTCAATGATTGCGAGAGTGTGCGGGTTGCAGGCAGGCGGCAGCCGGGCGCGAGGGCGCCATTCAATATCAGTTGACGCAGCGCGCGTTGCACGCGGACACGCAGCTCCAGCGATGCCAGCTTCGGATCGGCAATGTGAATTTTGAGCGTTTCCAGTTCGATGCTGAGCATGATGCGGTCTGCCAATATTCGGCAAATCTATCTATAGAGCGGTTCATTCTGCCTGAATCGACCGGACTTCACTGGACAGGCCTGCCCTGCACCGTCACCACGCGGAAGCCTCTCGTGCCTTGCCGATGAAGTGTCCGGGCATGATCCCGGACGCGACCTTGACCAACAACGCTGAATCGCCCGCGTGGCTGGAAGTGCTATAAAGTCATGCGATACTCAATGAAACCGGAATCTTGAGCAACCCAGTTGTATAGCTTTTGAGCACGCTTATTGGTTGCGTGCGTATGCCAGTACAATCGCGCGCATTGGTGTTGTTGCGCAAAGTTTTGCACCCATTCGATCAGCAGCTTTCCCGTGCCTGCACCGCGAATCGTCGGCGCGACATATAGATCCTCGAGGTAACAGTAATCGGCCACTGACCATGTCGAGCGATGCAGCACCGAATTGACCAGGCCGATAATCTGCTTGTCCTTGACGGCAACGGAAGAAAATACAGGTTCGTCTGGATCGAGGAACCGATTAAAGGTCGATCTCGTGATACCTTCCTCCAGATTCACTTCGTAGAAATTCTGATAGGCCAGCCAGAGCTTCTGCCATTGCTCGTAGTCGCTGCCTTGAACTTCTCGTACTATCACCGAGCTCTGATTGTTGTCCATTGCGATCTTCCATACCAGGATTGAAGATGGAGAGCTTAGCCCTCATCTGGACTGCTTCATCAGTCCAATTTTCGGGAGAGGACCAGACCGCATTGGCGGTGCAGCCCGCGGGATGCCAGATGATTTGCGTCGCTTTGCAGCGTCGAGTTCGAGTCCCCATCCGCACGGTACTCATCTAGCGCATCCAAGAATAGGGAAGAATCTGGACTCAGCGCAGCGCCATTGATCAGTTCCCGCACTGTGAGTAGCGTGGCACTCTCGATTGCGGCCTGTTGCTTGAAGACGGTCGATTTTTCAATGCCAGGCTCGCCAAGCAGAACCACATAGGGCCAGTCCCGCAGATCGCTGACGACCTGTACGGTTGAATTTCCGTTTTTTGAGAATGCAAATTATCGAGATAAGTGCACATAAGCATACTTATGCTTCGTGTTATGCGCAATGCAGCACTTTTATATATTCTTGATAACTTTTTTATCAAGAACAGCATTTTTCATTTCTTCCGCATAGTTTTAAGTGTCTCATGCGACATCTATCCTCCGGGGCGACGGGATGGTGCGACTTTCACATATGAAAGTTATGAGTCGATACCCTCTAAATGCGCCTATTACGTCATGTACGGGGGACGTGTAAGTTGGAGGTATCCGTACTTCTACACAAGAATCCGGCGGTGATTGCCCAGTGAGCCCATTGCCCTCACGCCCACTTCTTACCGGTCGGGACCCAGGCTGGAGCCTTGCGGGTTCATGGAAAGCTTCTTTTATTCTGAGTGGCCGATCCGGATCGCTTGGCACCCTTCCTGACGATGTAAGTTGCCAGTTCGGGCGCCTTGCCGCTGCCGACATTCCGCGCCAATGTGCTGAGCGATGAAAACCCGGGCGGCGTCGGCGGGCCGCGACGCCGCCCATTGCCGCCGCGTTCGCCAACGCAGCTTCCCGTCTTACCGGAACGCGCCTCAATGCGATGCGGCTGGAACTAAAAAGGGACTGGACCGCTTGACTAGCTGAGAAGCCATATCCCGAATTTCCATTTCGCCAGAGCTGGGCCGATTGACCCCCTAGCGTTGATCGCCACACGCAACCATCGTGTACGACCCGATCGCAGAAAACCTCGACCGCCTCGCCGCAAGCCTCATCCACATGCTGCCTACAGGGCTTGCTGAGGCCTATCTTGATGGAGTACCCCCCTATATAGGGGATTCGGAAAAATAATAACTCTTTCGCGTTATGAAATAGCGCCTCAATGCTCGATAGTTACGTCTGATATAAGCCTGACGAATTTGCAATGAGTCACGCGCTGGCCTAGTCTCCACATCGTGACGAAACAAAACGCCGCGCTCCGGTGTCCGGTATTGATCGCCTGAATACCGATAATCAGAAAATACGCTGAATCATACCGCGCAAATCAGATTGAGCTCCGTTGAAAACGCGATGTATTTTTTTAATAAAATCGTCGCCGATGTTAGTTTTTATATGACCAATGAAGATTGGACTTCGATTTTAATTATGGGGAGGAGAATATATTTTTATTAGTTTTATATCAGTAATGATGTATTGATTTTTGACAATATTTATCGTGAAATTCACCGGGATTTCCGAAAACCGGAAAAAGAGTAGGCGCGAAGCGAGGAGACCATCATGGCAGAAGCTAATGCACCCGTCAAAGGCAAGGCAGCCGTAGATTCAACCCAGAGCATCACCATCAATGTGATGACAACGATGAATGTCGAAGCCATCATTGCTGCCAATGGCTCATTGAGTCAGAACCCAACGAGTCCCACATCGATCGGGCATGGGAACATCTACATGGTTTCCGACGACCCCCGCGGCTGGAGCACAGGGGGAGACCCCGGCAACATTTCGCTCAACGCCCACGTCAACGATACTCTGTCATTTTACTGCAGCAGCACGTCCGGAAACTCGGACAGCGCGGCTTTTATCTACAGCCTATCGGGTGGTGGTTCGGTTCTCAATAACCCGGTGGTTAACGTCATCACGCTTCAAGGAGCCGCTCAACCGACGTCGCCTAACGGCTATCCTTTCAAATTTGTTCCGGAGAGCTTCTCCAGGTGCGATACCCTAGTAGCTAGCAAAGGCACGGCGCAGAACTTCTGGGCTTGTGCCGCACTGTTCACTGTAGATGACGATAACGAAAACCAAGTGTTAGCTGGATACGTTACCTGGGACCCGACCGTGGTCGTGGCTTGATTATTTGACGGCTTTTTCGGCAATTGATGCGGGGCTGGCACTCTCATTTATTCTCCAGTCCCATCAAACCGCTCCATCCTCGCGCTCTTTACCAATATCAGCGTGAGGGGGGCGATCAATCTACCTGAGATAAGCGTCAACAAGATTGATAGGCAGCATGTCGAAGAGGCTTGCGACGAGGCTGTCAAGGCCTGGCGGACTGGGGGCGGGCAAGCACCGCCATGCGGTTGACGATGCCAACTAAACCTTGAGCATCGCCGCATAGCCGTGCACCACCTTCGCTTGCGCCGTAAGCCAAGAACGCCTGAGCCTTTCCGGAAAGGCGAATATGGGCACCACGGATGCGCCCTTGGGGACACCACCGTCATTCTTGGTAACACCCGGCGCGGCATCATCGCGATTGAAGCCATTCTGCGCGGCATCCTTGCATTGTTTTTGGCGCTGGGCCAGCACAGCCGGCGACGTACGCTCACGAAACGGTAGGTGTAGATCACATTGCGAGCCGCCCGCGGTTAAACCCAGACGTCAACCCCGGCACCACAGCCCTTGAATGGGGGACCATTGCGCTCTAAGTTGGAGACACCCGCCCCTGCGATCGCAGGGCCGGAGCGTGCAACCGGAGACAATGATGACAACCCCGATTTCTGTCGTGAAAACAGCCTATGAGGCGTATGGCCGCGGCGACGTCAATGCCATCCTCGATCTGGTGGCCGACCAGGTCGACTGGAAAATGGTAGGGCCACCGCAGATTCCCTACACCGGGCAACGCACCAACAAGGCCGAAGTCGCCAGCTTCTTCGCACAGCTCGCGCAGGCGGACGACACAGAAATCTTCGAGCCGCGAGAGTTTATAGAGTCAGGCGAGCATGTGGTTGTACTCGGCTTCTTGCGGGGAACCGCGCGTCCTGAAGGTAAGTTGGTTGAAACCGAATGGGTGCACGTCTTCACGGTCGCCGACGGCAAGATTCGGCGCTGGAAGGGCTTCGCCGATACGTCGATCCGCTTTCTATAAGGTAAGACCGGCAATTTTCTACCCGTCGGATTCCCAGGCTTTGTCAACTTGGCAATATCGACACAAGGCAGTGGGGAGCGTGCCCACTGCTCAGGAGACGGTTGACGGATTCTTGGCCACGTCAGTGAATTTATTCCAAGTAGCGAATCGCGCAACGAGGTGTTTGCGGTAGAGCGAAGCGCGTAGCAGATGCCGTTTCAGCACGAAGTGCTGCCGGATTGGCTCGAAGCTGGACAGGAAGTTTTGTATGCGCTTCGGATCGCGGAATCCACGCATGCGCAGCTCGCGTTCGCGGGTCGGCTAGTGGCTGTTCTCGGTGCGATTGTTCACGCGGACGGGGGCCTTTACGAACACGTGCCTGATGCTGGCCAATTCGGGGATGTCGGCCCTTGCGGCCGGGTAGCCGCGCAGCTGGTCGGTGACGATCTTGCGCGGCGCCGGGCACGCGCGGGAAGAAGCGTTCGGCGGCGGCCTTGTCGCGCCGCGTCTGCGGCAGGATGTCGAGTTCGGCGGCGCCATGGTCGTCGACCGCCCGCCACAGCAGGTAGAACTCGCCGCGCAGCGCCACGAAGATCTCGTCGAAATGCCACGTGTTGCCTGGCTTGCGCCGTGCGGCTTTCACACGATGCGCGAACTCCGCGCCAAAGTTTTCGCACCAGCGGCGGATCGTCTCGTAGCTGACGATTCCGGCGCGCTCGAACAGCAATTCCTCGATGTCGCGCAGGCTGAGGCGGAAACGGAAATACCGGCGCACCGCACAACTGATGACGACGGCGGGAAAACGGTGACCGTGATAGAACGAGTTCTTCTTCATCGCGCCATCCTACGCGACCTCCCCAACGTGACAGTGCCCGTGATCTCCCTCCTTAGATTTGATTGACCAGGGGCTGGAGCGTGAGCCGAAAGGCCGCACGCGCGGCGGCCTCGGCGCGGTCCGCGTCATCCTTGGCCGCCAGGCAGTCGGCCTCGGTCACGGTGGCATCGCCGTCGAGGAAGCGCAGCGTCAGCGCGATACCGCGCATTGGCTTCACGCAGCGCGGCGTACGCACCCGGGCAGGTCTCGGCGATCTGCAGGTTGAACGGGCCAGCACTCATGGTTCTCATCGATCCTCCACATTGTGGGGACGGCCTCGCATCGGTAGACGACGAGCGCAGGCACCGACGCGGAAATGCTCCACCGTCTGCCCGGCGTTGACAGCCCACTGCAGCCACGCCGGCATGGCGCAGCGACCGTCCCAGCCCTGCCCCTGCACGTTGCGCTAGCGTGCCGCGCAGGGCGGTGGCAGTGGCTTCGGCAACGCAGCCGGCGGCTTGCGGGTCGGTCAGGGTCAGACCGTGCTGGGCCATCTGGATGCGGAACCAGCCTATCGCTTGCGCGCGCTCGATATCGATCGATATGGCGTAGGTGAATGGATTTGGGGCGACGCCCGATGCCGCGTCGAGTCGTCTTGGAAAAGCATTGGGCTTCAAGGTTGTCCGGGGGCGGCTGTTGTGTCAATCCGCGCCGGCGGGAGCGTGTGGCTCGCCCTCTTTGCTTAAGCCTTAATCAAATCCGCAGAGGCCGCCTGCTACCTGCCCCCGCGCGGCTTGTCCACAGGCTTGTCCCCGCGTGCGGTGGATAAATCAGCCGACACCCCCGCCGTCCTCCCTTAGATCGGCCCGGGCTTGAACTTGGTGCGCGTCACCGGCATCCGGCGCTTGGCACCTACCAGGCGGCGCGTCGTGGAGGCTTCTGCGGCCCGCCGTACGGCCGCTTCCAGTTCCGCCTGCAACCCTTCTTCTGCCGCCTGCACTCGCTCGAACGCCTGCCCTGCCTCCGCCTGTAGCCGCGCCCGTTCCTCGGCTTCGGCCTCGGCGGCGTCTAGCGTCCGCGCCTGCTAGGCCTTCTGGCGCAGCGTGTGTTCGTGGTCGATCTCGCCCAGCGCGCGACGCTCGCTGGCCCGCTCCTGCGCCACTGCGACCTGCGCGCGCGTGTCCAGTTCCGTCGAGGACTGGAACACGCGCTTATCACGAGCTGCATGCGCCCTAATGCATTCTAAACGAAATTAAAAATTAATTATTTCAGATTTTATTTATTTTAAATTCTTGTCTCGGATGGAAGTTAACGGCCAATACATAGGTGTTTCACATGACAATCAGACGACACCGTTGCAAATATCGCACGCAAGCATAAATATAAGCTCGGCACTCTCTTGAAATGACGATAATGTTGCACAGCACAAGACCAAGCACAAGTAGGGGCCTTAAAACGTCGCAGCCCGGTATCGGTGCGCACAAATGCAGTGCATTAGCCAAAACTTCCTGTCGGAATTCGACGATGCAGGCGCTGCATATGGCCGTGATGTTGTGATGTCAATAGCCGTAGTCGGCTCCACATCGCGGATCCACAGCACGGCGCTTTTGAAGCACGACCGCGTATGCGAGGTCCCGCCCTCCTTTCGATTCGCCGGCGCCAATGGGCAATAGAGTTCTTAGTCGGTGTTGTCCTTTAGTGCAATTTCTGTTTCGACCGTTGTGCCACAGGAGCTACCATGATGAAATCGCTTCGCACCCTTACCATTGCTGCCTTTGCGCTCGCTGCTCTTCCTCATACGGCGTTGGCCGCCGATGCGCTGCCCTCCTTTGCTGGTGACCAATCGCAGACCTCAGTCTCCGGCCTATCATCGGGCGCCTTCATGGCAATCCAGTACCAGGTCGCATACTCGGGCTCGGTAGTCGGTGCAGGCGTTGTAGCGGGTGGGCCGTATTATTGTGCAGCTGGGAACATTCTCAACACGACCATCTGCATGGGGCAAGTGCCGTTCGTGCCACCGAATCCAGCATTGATGGTAGCCGCCGCGACGGGTTTTGCGTCGCTCGGTCAGATTGACCCCCTATCGAATTTGCAGAAGGCCAGGGTCTATGTATTTAGCGGAACCAAGGATACCGTCGTGTACCAGCAAGCAGTCGACGCGACAGTGTCGTTCTTCAAGGAGGCCGGCGTTCCTGCGTCTAACCTGCAGTACGTGAACAACGTGCCAGCCGGCCACGCATTCATCACGCCAGCGTTCGGCAACGTGTGCTCGGATAACGCATCTCCATATATCAGTCATTGCGCGATCGGCAAGCAAAAGTACGATCAGGCCGGCGCGTTGCTGCAGCAGATCTACGGCACGCTGAACAAGCCGGCGAAGAACTTGTCAGGGAGAATCGTGCCGTTCAACCAGCGCGAATTCGCGACGACCGCGACGGGCATGGCGGACACGGGCTTCGTCTATGTGCCAAATTCATGCGCTCAGGGGGCAACGTGCAAAGTCCACGTGGCATTCCATGGGTGCAAGCAGTCCGAAGCCGTTGTCGGAAATGATTTTTACGCGAAGACGAACTACAACTACTGGGCGGACACGAACAACATCCTCGTGCTGTACCCGCAGGTGAATTCGTCTACGGTTCCCTTCAATCCGCAAGGCTGCTGGGACTGGTTCGGTTATACCGGCTCCGATTACGCGCTGAAATCGGGGTCACAATTGAGCGCAGTAAACGCCATGGTCGGCAGGCTGCTCTCAAAGCCGTAATGCACGGCGGCTGCCCGTGCGCCCTTGGTGTTGCCTGTCGCAGCTGGCAACACCAGAGTTTGCGCCCGACAATGAGAAATGAGCCCAGCGCTCAAGCAACAGCTCGCGCTCGCGCTGGTGCTAGTGAATGTTGGTGACGTCGATGAACCGGTCAGCCATTTGGAAATGACTGGGCGATGAGCCAAGCGTCCTGTCGAATGCCGGTTTGCTGTACTGGAGTCCGATGTGTCGTTCAACTTTCCTTTGTGTTCGTGAAGCATGAACAACACAGAATATTGAACGAACGCCCAATGTATGGACATCTTCTATGTCTCCGGCTCCGATCAACTGGCTACCCTGACCTGGCGCTGGCTCTGCTGGCTTGCCGGGCTGGCGAAAACGCTTGCCCTCCGGAAGACGATTCGACAATTACGCGGTGCTGCCAGTCATCACCAAAGTCATAGTGATGTTCGAATTCGGTGGCCGAGCCGAGCGCACGGTTCAGCCGAGCGCCCTTCTCCGACCGCAGGCCTTCATCCAGTCGCTAGTCGCTGTTCGACAAAGGTATCCGCGGTGGCTGGCAGGCCCGACAGCCCGAGATACTTGGCACGGTCGCGCTCCCACTCCTTGGCGGGGATGAGCATTTGGTCGCCATCACGAAAGCGCATCGAGTGGTCAATGCCGTGTGGCCCACCAACGCTCAGCCCATCCTGGGCCATCCGGACGCGGATCCAGGTGATCGCTCGCGCGCGCTCGGCCACCGCAGCCACGCCAGCACAAAGCGTGGCGTATCCCACCCAGAAATGTTCCACGGTCTGTCCGGCGTTGACCGCCCGCTGCTGCCAGTCGGGGATGACGCCCCAGACTGGCGGTACGCGCACCGGGATGTCATCCTCGCCCGGCAATACATTCCGCCACGGAATAAATCACCACCGATATTTCATTTTGGCCCGGGACCGACGCCGGCCATACTGCAGGCACCAGATGGCACGCCGCAAGACACGGCGCCCAAGAGGGGCGCCTTGCCGGCCCGGACAGAATGCCACTCCAGCACTACCCATCCCCTGGAGGAATACCCCGATGACTTCGTTTGCGCGCCACCCCCTCGCCACCCTTGCGGGCACCGTCCTCGCCGTAGCGGCGTGGATGCCTTCCGCTCATGCCGCCTGGCCCGAGCGGCCCGTCCGGCTGATCGTACCCACCGCGCCGGGCGGATCGCCCGACTTGCTGTCCCGCCTACTTGGCAACGAGCTGTCCAAGCGGCTGGGCCAGCCCGTCGTTATCGAGAACCGGCCCGGCGCCAGCGGCAATATCGGCATGCAAGCGCTCTTCGCCGGCACGCCCGACGGCTATACCATCGCCTACGGCAACAACGCCACGCTCGCCACCAACCGCGCACTCTACGGCAAGTTGCCCTACGACCCAGATAAGCTGGTGCCCGTGATTGGGCTGGTGACCACCGTCAACCTGCTGGTGGTGACGCCGACACTTCCGGTGAAATCAGTGCCGGAGCTGATTGCCTATGCGCGCAAGCATCCCGGCGAGCTGTCGATGGGTTCGGCGGGCAACGGCACCACAGGCCATCTGAGCGGCGAACTGTTCAAGACCCTGACCGGCGTCCAGATCGTCCACGTGCCATACAAGGGCAGCGCGCCCGCCATCCAGGATCTGCTTGGCAACAATGTGCAACTGATGTTCGACAACATCCCCTCGATCGGGCCCAGCGTGCAGGCTGACAAGGTGCGCGCGCTCGCGGTGACCTCACTCAAGCGCTCGCCGCATTTCCCGCAGGTGCCCACGCTCGATGAGGCCGGCGTGAGGGGCTACGAAATGACCGCCTGGAGCGGCCTGGTGGCGGCGCCCGGGACGCCCGCCGAGGTGATCGCACGGCTGAACCGCGAGGTCAACGAGATCCTCAGGGAGCCGGCCTTCCGCGCCCAACTCGACAGGCTCTCGTTTGAGCCACTTGGCGGCACGCCGCAGCAGTTCCAGGCCCTGATCTCATCCGAGACCAGGAAGTTTGCCGAGGTGGTCCGCAAGAGCGGCGCCCGGATCGATTGAGTGCACTTGCCATGACCGTCATGACCGAATCCTCCGACTTGCCGACCTTTGACCTGCTAATCCGCGGCGGCGACCTGATCGACGGCACCGGCGCGCCGCGCCGGGCGGCCGACATCGGCATTCGCGACGGCCTCATCGCCGCCATTGGCGACCTGTCGGGCACCGGCGCGCGCGAAACCATCGACGCCACCGGCCTGGTAGTGGCGCCAGGCTTCATCGATAGCCACTCTCACGACGATTGGATGGTGTTCAGTTCGCCCGCGATAGCTGCCAAGGTCACGCAGGGCGTGACCACGGTCATCACCGGCAATTGCGGCATCAGCCTGTTCCCGCTGGTCACCGAGGAGACTCCACCTGCCCCGCTGAATATGATGCGGGGCGGTTACCGCTTCGATTCGGTAGGCGCCTATCGCGAAGCCTTCGCACAGCAGCCGGCGGCAGTCAATGTTTCGGTGCTGATCGGCCAATCAACACTGCGAGCCCGGCATGTTGCCGACCTGCAGCGCGCGGCCAATGACGAAGAAATCGCTGCCATGCGCGACGACGTGGCGCGTGCCATGCGCGAGGGCGCCATTGGCGTGTCCACCGGCACCTTCTATCCGCCTTCAGCAGCGGCACCGGAGGAGGAGATCGTGCGCATCTGCGAGCCACTCAAGCAACACGGCGGCGTCTACGTAGCGCATATGCGCGACGAGAGCGACAAAGTCAGCGAAGCCATCGACGAGACCGCCCGCATCGGCCAGGCGCTCGGCGTGCAGACGGTTATCTCGCATCACAAGCTGGTGGGCAGACGCAACCATGGCCGCAGCCGCGAGACCCTGGCCAAGGTCAGCGCACTGTCGCGGCAGATGCCGCTTTGCATGGACTGCTATCCCTACGCGGCGTCGTCCACCATGCTGCGTCCCGAACGCGTGGAGCAGTGTGAACGCATCCTTATCACTTGGTCCGGCCCACATCCAGAAGCGGCGGGACGCTACCTGGAGGACCTGGCACAGGAATGGGGCTGCTCGCGGCGCGAAGCTGCCGATGCCATGGTGCCAGGCGGTGCGGTCTACTTCATCATGCACGAGGACGACGTCCGCGACATCCTCAGCTACGCTGACACCATGGTCGGCTCCGACGGCATTCCCTACGACGAAACGCCGCATCCCCGCCTGTGGGGCACATTCCCACGCGTGCTCGGGTTGTATTCGCGCGACCTCGGCCTGTTCCCGCTGGAGCGTGCGGTGCACAAGCTGACCGGCCTCCCGGCGCAGCGCTTCGGGCTCGAGGGGCGCGGCGTGCTCGCCGCGGGCAACGTAGCGGACATCACCGTCTTCGATGCCGCACGCATCGAGGACCGTGCCACCTTCGAGGCACCGCAGGCACCCTGCGTGGGCGTGCACCATGTACTGGTAGCGGGGCAGCCAACGCTCGCTGAGGGGACGCCGACAGCGCAGCGCCCCGGGCGCTTTGTGACGTCGATATTGGTGTCGACCACGCCACACGGCTAACGCGTCCTGCGCGCCGCGCCCACGCGCAACAGATCAAACATCGACGCCGGAATGCTAGCGTCTTCCGGCGTCTTGCATGCTGGCCGCCGACACACAAGAGCTTCCAATGAACCTGCCAATGAAGAACCATTTGAGCCGCCTGATCCTTGCCGCGACCTCCCTTTCCGTATTGGTATCGCTAGCCGCCATAGCGAAAGTGCCCGCCTCGGCTACCAGCACCCGCGACGACGTTTTCGAGCGCTCCATCGACGAACTCCAGGCGGCGCAGGTCTCCGGCAAGACGGACTCGCGCCGCCTGGTGCAGGCCTACTTGGCGCGCATTGCCGCTTACGACCAGGCTGGCCCTGGCTTGAACGCCGTCCTACGCATCAACCCTGCCGCGCTGGCGCAGGCCGACGCGCTCGACCGCGAACGCCGCACCAAGGGCCCGCGCGGCCCACTGCACGGCATTCCGGTGCTGATAAAGGACAACTTCGACACCGCCGACATGCCGACCTCCGGCGGCGCGCTGGCGTTGGCCACCCTGCAACCCGCCGCCGACGCGTACCAGGTGCGCCGCTTGCGCGAAGCCGGAGCGGTGATCCTTGGCAAGACCGCCATGCACGAACTAGCGGCTGGTATCACCACGGTGTCGTCGTTGACCGGCGCCACTCGCAATCCATATGACACCAACCGAGTGCCCGGCGGCTCTAGCGGCGGAACAGCAGCGGCTGTGGCCGCCAGCTTCGCCGCGGCCGGCATGGGTTCGGACACCTGCGGCTCGATTCGTATCCCGGCCGCAAACCAGAACCTAGTTGGCCTGCGCGTAACCGCCGGGCTGTCCAGCCGCGCTGGCGTGATGCCGCTATCATCGACGCAGGACGTGGCCGGCCCGCTGGCGCGTACTGTGACCGACTTGGCGGTAATGCTAGACGCCACAGTCGGCGCCGATCCAGCCGACCCGGTCAGTGCCAACTCAGCCGGCCATATTCCCACCAGCTACCGCGACTCCCTGCGTGTCGATGCACTCAAAGGTGCGCGCATTGGCGTGCTGCGAAGTTTATTCGGAAATGCTCCGGAGGATGAGGAGATTGGCGGGATTGTGCGCAAGGCGGTGGACGCAATGCGTGCGCAGGGCACCGAGGTGGTGGACGTGACGGTGCCCGACCTAGACGCACTGCTGGCAGACAGCAGCGTGATTCCCTACGAGTTCAAGTTCGACCTGGCCGATTACTTGGCGCAAGAGCCCAACTCCCCGGTGCATTCACTCGACGATATTCTCGATCGCGGGCTACAGCACGTTCAACTGGACGCACCGCTTCGCCTGCGCAACCAGACCACCGTACGCGACAGCGAGGCCTATCGCCAAGCGCTTGCGAGGCGCGCCACGCTACGCGCGTCCGTGATCGCCGCGCTGGCCGCGCAGAATGTGGATGCGCTGGTCTACCCCTCACTGCGCCGCAAGCCTGTACGCATCGGCGAGGCCCAGACCGGCGCCAACTGCCAACTGAGCGCGAGCACCGGTCTGCCTGCCATCGCCGTGCCCGCTGGCTTCACGAGCGACGGCGTGCCGGTCGGCATGGAAATGCTGGGCGGCGCCTTTGCCGAGCCGCGCTTGCTGGCGCTGGCCTATGGTTGGGAGCAGGTCACACAGCCACGTCGCGCTCCGTTCAGCACGCCGCCGCTGGTGGACGGCCGCGCGCCGCACCCGCTGCACGGCGACGTGCGCATCGCCCAAGGGCATGGTGCCACCGCCGACGTGCGCCTGCGCTACAACTTACTCAGCGGCGAGTTGCATGTGACCGCCCGCGCACAGCGGGCGGCCCCGTCCGACGTGATTGCCATTACCCTGCAGCGGGGAGACGGCGAGCGAGCGGGCCCGGTGCTGGCAGTACTGACGCGCAGCGGCCAGTTGAAGAGTGACAGCACGCTGACCCTGCGTGGCCAGGACCGCGAGGACCTGCTGGCCGGAAAGCTCTACGTGCATCTTTACACGCGCGCCTCGCCGCTCGGAGCTGGGCGCGCACAAGTTCGCTTGATGCCCTGAAGATGTCGGAAGTACGCATCCGACAGGGCGCGCGCGGCACGTGCCTCGCGCGCCCTGTACTATGATGTCGGATCATTCGCGTCACCATTGGCGGCAATGGCCGATTGCCGCCCAGGAACCATCAAATGAGAAGCACCAGCGGCAGGCACCTGCCCGCCCTCACCCATCTGGTAGCGTTCGAAGCCACGCTACGCCTCGCCAGCGTGACCGAGGCCGCCGAGGAGTTGTGCCTGACCCAGAGTGCTGTCAGCAAGCAACTCACGGAGCTGGAGGACTACCTTGGCCTGCCGATGCTGAAACGTCGCAAGGGCTCAGTGACACCCACCCAAGCTGGAGAGCAATACCTGCACGCGGTTCGGCGGGTCATCGCCGATCTGGAGGAGGCGACCCTGGAAGTGATGACGGGTCGCGGCCGCGGAGGGCGGCTCGATATCTCGGTGCCGGTGTCGTTGGGTAATATCTGGCTACTGCCTCGCCTGCTGCGCTTTGCCAAGCAGCATCCCCATATCCAGGTCAACGTCACCACCAAGGTCGGCCCCGTCGACTTGCGCGCCTCCCGCCTCGACGCCGCCATCATGTACTGCGGTGGTCCTGCCGAAGGCCACTTCGGCGTCAAGGTGATGCCGCTAGCCCTGTTCCCCGTATGCGTGCCCGAACTCCTCCAGAGCGGCGAGAGCGGCGAGGCCGCGCTGCAGCGCCTGCCGCTGCTGCACCAAACCGCCGCGCTGGAAGCTTGGACCGCCTACTTCCAGATCATCGGCATTATGCCCCCGCGCGTGCTGCGCGGCCCTCGCTACGCGCTGCTGACCATGGGCTTGCAGGCCGCGCTGGGCGGGATGGGGGTGGCCCTGCTGCCAGAATACGTGACCGGCGAAGACCTGGCCGCCGGGCGACTCGTGCGGCTGTTGCCAGCCACTTATATCTCGCCCAAAGCCTATTACTTCGTCTGCCTGCAGGAGAAGTGCAACAGCCCCGCCGTCCAAATTTTCATTTCGTGGCTGCTACAGGAAACCGGAGGAAGCGCGCAAGACCAAGCATCCGACGCGGACAACCTTGGTGACCTGCCGACGTCACCCTCCCTGTAGGTTTGCTAAGGCAGTGGGATCGGTTAAGCGAACAAAGTTCAGAGTTGAGCGAATCTAGATAATCTAGCTGATGGAGGAGGTCAGGAAGCACGGGGGTATCGAGCTGTTCTGGACCTTCGGGGGCGGGACGGTCCCGATGCTCCGGTACCCTCTCGCTTTCTACGTCGGTGCACTGACTACAATTGTGCAACAGCTTGCTGCACAAATTCAGGCTTGGCGAACGTACACCTGGCTGTACCTCCATTCGAGCAACGGGCCTCGACTTAGAGACCGCGCCAAAGCGGGGACTGACTAAGCGGCAACGCGGTAGCTTTTTGTGCCCTGGCGATGAGGGATAGCGGCAGCTCAGGACTCCATACACCGGGCACGCGGCGCCTCGTCAGCATCCACAGCGTCTTCGGAAACGGTTCGATTCCGAAGGCGGCTGTGCATCGCCTCGCATCGGATCAACATCGTTGCCGCGGGATCCTCTTCAACGCCGGCACTGCCAGATTCCGCGGCGACCCACAGATATACTTGTCGGGAGACAAGGGCGACAATCACAATTGTCGCGCCGACGCCGAAGGCTCGGACTGCAATTTGGAGGTATTGCGCCATGGCTAAATTGGACCGTATAGCGGGAGGTGCCTGCAGTGAGACTACACGAGGATGTCTCGGGAGGGTGCCACGCCGTTGCAGGATTGACACAATACGTTTCGCCGCGGCGGAGTTGAATAGCACGTTGGGTGACAGCGTATGGCGGTACTGAAGAGAAAGTCCCAAAAAACAATTGAGGCCTTACCGACTGGCCGCTACTGGGCCACGCCACGCGCGCCCTTCCCGCTGGACGGTCCCAATGGCCATGATGAGGTCTTCCCCGGCGCCCAATGCGTGAGCGACGGCAAATGGGTCACCTTCTATAAGGACGGGGAAGAAGTCTGGGCGTGCAATGCCGTGTATGCTGCCGCCCATTTCGACTTTGCATCGGTTCCCACCCACCGCTCGCCGACGGACAACTAGCCATTCGAAGACCTCATCATGAACTGCAGCCATTCCTCGGCGGGCAAATCAGGACGATGGCATGCAGGCATGGAAAAGGAATGGTTGGCTTGCTGATGGAGCACGGCGTCGGCTACCTTATCGTGATGCCGGGAGAGCCTAGCCGCGCTTACTGCGGCGCGCTGAGATTCTCCTATCCGTATGCAACTTGGCCTTATGGATCGCGGGAGCCTTAGTCGCGGATGCAATGGTGACCGGAGCGTCCCGAGGACAGGACAGCGAGTTGGCCGTTGCGACCAACTCGTTTCTCAAGGACTGAAGCTCCTTGATATGAGCATCGATTTGTCCGATCTTGGCACTCAAGCGTTGCTCGATCTCGGCTCGGCCAAACTTGCCGTTAAGTAATTGCGGGATTATTTCTCGAATCTCCGCAAGCGAGAACCCGAGCGTTTGCGCGCTACGGACGAATTGAATGCGCCGGATGGCCTCTGCGTCGTATGAACGATAGCCATTGTCCAGCCGGGCGGGTGGCTCCAACAGTCCCACCTTTTCGTAGTGGCGTAGGGTATCCGTAGTTGTGCCAACTGCCCTCGCCAGCTCGCTGATATTCACCTATCCCCCGTCAATGCGACATGCCTGATATTTCTTGACCTTGGAGTGTACACCAAGGCTTAAGGTACGCGTGGGATTCAATCCACAGGATCCCAGAACCATTTGAAAAAGGTGACGCCATGCTTCGTAGGCTAGTTCTTCTATTGCTGTCCACCATTGCCATGCCGGCTATCGCCGCCAATGGCTCGCCACCAGGCAGCCACTCGACTTCGATCCAGCCCAAGGTGGCCTTTTCGATCATCAGAACTGCGGAGCTATCTGTTATAGAGGCTCTGGTCTACACAGGTGGGAGCTTCACTCGCAAGGTGAGCAATAACTTCTCTGCGTTCCTGGTGAAACACGGTAATGACACCTTCCTGTTTGACTCAGGGCTGGGCTCGAAGGTGGCCGATCAATATCGGAAATCTATGCCTTGGTGGCAAAGTCTATTTTTTAAATACGAGGACCCGGTCGATCCGGTGATCGACCAACTATTGCGCGCCCGCATGGAACCCGTTCAAACGATCATCCTAAGCCACAGCCACTGGGATCATGCCAGCGGCATTAGCGACTTCCCTAATTCCACGGTGCTGGTGCATCCCGCAGAACTGTCGATGATAGACGACCCTACTGATGGAGTTGGCGGCAGCTGGCGCTCGCAAGTCAGCGCGAAATCGATCAAATGGAAAACCCTGGCATTTGAACCGGTGCCGTACAGAGGGTTCGCGAGCAGCCGGGATCTCTATGGAGACGGCACGGTCGTGCTGGTTCCTCTTCTCGGTCATACGCCCGGTTCGATCGGCATGTTTATATCAGTCGACTCCGGTACACAGTACTTCCTGGTGGGCGATGCAGTCTGGAATGCGAAGGCATTGAAGCTTGGTGGCCCGAAGTTCTGGGCAGCGCGGTGGTTGGTTGATGGTGATATTGAACAAACACAAGATGCTGTGGAGCAGATTCGCGCGCTGATAGACAGACATCCAGATATTGTCGTGGTGCCGGCGCACGATGGGCACGTACAGACGTCACTGGGATACTTTCCAGCCTGGGTTGAATGAGCATTTGCCCGCCGGCGCTCGCGATCGCACCTTCTTGCCCTGAACCTCGTACGGAGCCTGGATTTCGGGACGCTCGGAAGGAGCAGCTAAGGTGCTACTCCAGCCACCAATGCGCCTCCTGGCGACTCTGTGCGCTGCATCACGCTCGCTGCCAGAACCAGGCAGCGATCACGTCTGTTCAAGCCCGGACGGGCGCCGAACGTGGTGCGGCGCCCATATTTGCCCCTTACTTAACGCTCATTTACGCAGATCGAAGCGGCCGAGGTTCATCACCTTGACCCAGGGCAGCGACGAAGTCCTTGACGAACTTATCCGCCCCGTCCTCGCTTGCGTAGACTTCGCACAGGGCCCAGAGCTGAGCATGTGAGCCGAACACCAGATCAACCCGCGATCCGGTCCACTTGACCTGCCCCGTCTTACGGTCACGTCCCTCGAACACATCCCGGGCGAGCGCCTTCCATTCCACGCCCATGTCGAGCAGGTTGCGGAAGAAGTCGTTGGTCAGCGTTTCCGGGCGGTCGGTGAAGACGCCGTGCGCATCTTTCCCTGTATGGGGTAGCTTTGATTTCGGTGCAATTTGCGACGGTTCGCAAGCCCAGCATCAGTGCGGGAATGCCCCCGTAAGTTATTGATTAATATAGAATCTCTGTTTTTCCATCGATCAACCGCAAACGGCGTCATTGCGAACTCGATTTCGGCACGCAGCGCTTGTTTTGGGTGCAGTTTGTGACGGCAGTAGTTGTCCGACGTAGCGCTCAACTGGGAAGCGAAAGACGCCCCGGAGATCGATGCCCTCTAGCCGTGTTCGGGCGATTGGCCCGAACGACTCGGGTGGCCATTTTTCGCGGAGCGTTTATTATTTCAAATTATTGAAAACGGATAAATATCGGAGATCCCGAAATAGCTGGATTGCAGATGTTTTCCTATTATAGAAATTCTGGCTTCTCGCTCTAGAGTCGAAAAATTATTATCCGACACTATATATAAATCCAAATCCGCTCAATTCTTTTCAAATGGAGCGGAGAGAGTAACGCTTTGCGGTCTGCTGCAGACCGAGTCCGGTCTGCGGAGCAGGCTATCATCTTGTCCAGATGAGAAAGTCACAGATAGTCACGAATGGCAAACTCGTAGCTTATGCAGACAAAAGAAAGTACGGCCCATCAGGTCCAAGCTCCTCTCGGAGAATTTGCCATCCTTGGGATTTGTAGAACTGCATTGCGTTAGCGTTGGCCTTGAGGCATTTGAGCGTCGGCGTGTTGGAGAAATACTTAGTACAGCTATCCAGGAGCGCTCGACCTACCCCTTGGCGTTGGGCCGTTGGATGAACAAATAGATTGTGCAAAAAGCTATCAGCTTCCCAGATTGAAGCAAAGCCAATAATCTCTATTCCTTCGATGGCTACTAGGATTTTCTCGCCGCTGGTATGCACATCAAAATCTATCGTTTGGTGTAACTCGACATGATTCCAGAAGAAAGTGGCGTTCCGAGTGATCACATATAAATGTTGCAATGCCTCTCGATCAGCCTCTTTAAATTCACGTATTAAAATACTCATCCTAAATCGATACTAGGGATAAACGTCTGTTCGTGGCCGGATGCGGGCTCGTACATTCTAACCCGCCGGATGCGTTGCGTGGCCGGTTGCGGGCCGCCGCCGGCATCGGTACCGTCACGCTCGCCAAGCAGATCAAGGGATTCTTCACGGCCTGCGCTGGTACGCTGCGGCTGGCTGACCCGCGCGGCGCGGCTGTATGCCGCTAGCACACACTGGCTGCGGCATACACATATTCCCATGCGCTGGCGGCCGGGGCGCCGCTCGAGGTGGTGCAACAGAATGCGGGCCACGCCTCGCTCGACACCACAACGCGCTACGTGACCACCGAGGCGGCGCGGCGCATGGCGGCGATGCAGGCCGTGTGGGATGCCGGCAATGATGATTGATTGTGCGGCCCAAATCGTTGCACCTTTCCGACTCCCAAAACGTTATACCTATGTCTCTTGAGATTGAGCGCGCCGCAGCCACGGTCTGGATCCGTGTGCAAATGGCCAGGCACGGCCTGACCCTGATCGACCTGCTGGCGGCCGGCTGCTTCGCCGAGAAGGCGGCGCCTCCGCACCCGCGCCAACGCGCACCTACCGCGACGCCGAAGGGCAGAAATGGGACGGGCAGGGCGAGATGCCGGCCTGGCTGCAGCGGGCCGTCAATGCGGGGCAGTCGGCGGAGCATTTCCGGGTCGGCGCGTAGCGGCCCTCTGCCTTCTCGCTGGTGGCGGCTCCTGGCAGCCCGCCAGGATGTTGCCGCAGCCTACGCCGCTCCACCCGTATCTCGTGGCGCCACCACGCATTGAAGTCAGACACATAGACGAAGCCTTCGTGTTCGCGGAGACGAAACGCGGTCAGCGGCAGTTCGTTTGCCGCGGTGGAGAACTGCAAGACGCCCTCATGAGCTTCGCCGTAACGCCTGCCACGAATGCTGAACGTGTGCGGATGCTCGTCGGCCCAGCCCATGACTACCTGGATGACATTGTGCAATTGTCCGAGCGTCAAGTGCTCAGGAACGAGGACGCGTCGCCAAACCGGCGGGCTCAGGCCGCTCAGGCTGATTCGCAACTGGAGAGCGGCGATCGCTGGTGGAGGAGGATCGAAGGACATGAGCATGACAGAAAGGCCGCCTGCGCCCCAGGGGTTAGGGTCCGTGGCGTCACAGTAAAGCAGTCCGCGGCCTGCAGGTGGGCCAGGGTCAGGCCGTGCTGGGCCATCCCTCTAGCAGGCCAATTACCGAAGGAACATTTGTCCGTAGATGTCGTCTATACCTGACACATCGATCGGAAATTCTCGCCATGAACCCTGCCCTCCTGGGTAATACCATTCAACACAAGCGGATCGCCCTTGGCCTGACCCAACAGCAACTGGCGGATATGGCCAAACTGTCGCGACAGTCCCTAAACGGCATCGAGCATGGAACCGTGAACGCCACGCTCGAGACGCTGGGCCGTCTGATGGACGTCCTCGGCCTGGCGCTTGATGTGTACGATCCCGAAGCCGACCGCCAGGCCAGGGGCACGCCGACCCGCGCGCTATGGATGGCCGTGAAGGGCGCAAACGTCGGTTACACGGGCGAGCTCACGCCTGAGCAGCTTGAATGGGCGCTGGCTACTGGCGAGGTGCCGGCGGAGTTTCGGCCGCAAGTAGCCCAGGTCTTGGATGAGGCGCCACTGCAGCTCGTCACCAAGGTAGTGGCCGAGGTGGCGGCGAAGCAGCACCGGAAACCTGCCGACATCTGGAAGAACCTCAGACGGCTCGCGCAGTCATTGACGGCGACACGCGGAGGGCTGTGGGCATGAAGATTGAGCACCAGGGTGACGTCTGGGAGAGCCAATTCCCCCACGCCTTCACGCTGATTGAGGAGATCAGGAAGCATGAGGTATCGAGCCGTTCTGGACCTTCGGGGGCGGGACGGTCCTGATGCTCCGGTACCCTCTCGCTTTCTACGTCAGTGCACTGACCAATTGTGCAGCAGCTTGCTGCACAGCTTCAGGCTTGGCGAACGTGCACCTGGCTGTACCTCCATTCGAGCGATGGGCCTCGGGAGACCGCGCCAAAGCGGGGACTGACTAAGCGGCAATGCGGTAGTTTTTTGTGCTCTGGCGATGGAGGGATAGTGGCAGCTCAGGACTCCATACAACGGGCACGCGGCGTCTCGTCAGCATCCGCAACGTCTTCGGAAACAGGTCGATTCCGCAGGCGGCTGTGCATCGCCTCGCACCGGATCAACATCGTTGCCGCGGGATCCTCTTCACCGCCAGCACTGCCAGATTCCGCGGCGACCCGCAGATATACTTGCCGGGAGACAAGGGCGGCAATCACAATGATGGCGCCGACGCCGAAGGCACGGACTGCAATTTGGAGGTATTGCGCCATGGCTAAATTGAACCGTACAGCAGGAGGTGACTGGCAGTGAGACTACACGAGAATGTTTCGGGATGGTGCCACGCCGTAGCAGGATTGACACAATACGTTTCGCCGCGGCGGAGTTGAATAGCACGTTGAGTGACAGCGCATGGCGGTACTGAAGAGAAAGTCCCGAAAAGCAATTGAGGCCTTACCGACTGGCCGCTACTGGGCCACGCCACACGCGCCCTTCCCGCTGGACGGTCCCAATGGCCATGATGAGGTCTTCCCCGGCGCCCAATGCCTCAGCGACGGCAAATGGGTCACCTTCTATAAGGACGGGGAAGAAGTATGGGCGTGCAATGCCGTGTATGCCGCCGCGCATTTCGACTTTGCACCGGTTCCAATCAACCGCTCGCCGACGGACAATTGAGAGTCTGACGATTCCCCTGGCCGTGGGGTACGTTTCGCACCCTACAAACAGTCGAGTCCATTTCTCGCGGACCGTGTCTCTATGCGGCTGCCCACCAGTGGTGGCAAGATGCGCGAGGATGGCGTGGTGTGCAACAAGGCGGTCTATCTAGTCTTGGGCGTGCTGTCCAACGGCACGCGCGACACCCTGGGCCGGTGGATCGAAACCACCGAAGGCGCCATGTTCTGGATGAAGGTCTTCAATGATCTCAAGATGCGCGGCACGCAAGATATCCTCATCGCGGTCGCCGACGGCCTCAAGGGCATGGAGGAGCGATGCTATGAACCTGTCCGGAGCGGCTCCCAATCTGATGCTCGCATTTACGGGGTCCAGCCGCGACAAACTCGCTCGCCTTGTGATGAAACGCAAGCATGTCGTTCTACGGCTCACGCGTGACGCCCTTCCCCCTGCTGGATCGAGAGTTCACCGACGCGGGCCAGACGTAAACCCATAGATGTTCGCGCGCCAAGCAGTGAGGAAACCAATCATCAGTATCAACAGCACTACCCAAGGAAAAGATTTAGCACCTGCGGACTCAAGCAGTATCCCGCCAATAATCCCGCTGCCGGCGAACGAGAGATTGAATACCGTTACCAGCATGGATTGCGCAACGTCAGCACCATTACCCGCTGCATCGGCCAATGCGGTTTGCAACAACGTCGGCGCACCGCTAAAGCTCAAACCCCAGATCGCCACACCAACGCATATGACTACAAGCGACGTGCTTCCCAAGCCGAATGTCAGTGAAACCAAGGCAAAAGCACCCAGTCCGGTCAGCACCAGAAGGCGCAGCCATCGGTCAACCAGAGAACCGACAAGCCATATGCCGAACATGGCAGACATGCCAAAGATAAGCAGTACGGAGTCTACATTGCCGGCTAGCCCAACCGATGCCAGGAAGGGAGCGATATAGGTGTAGAGAATGTAATGCGGAAGAATCCAAGCCATCACGACGAACAGCACAGGTCGCACGCCAGGAGTGGCAAGGACTTGCCTCATTGGCAAACGACCGTCGGCCGTCTGGCCGGGATAGTCGGGAACCGCCCAGAGAACCCAGCCCATTAACACCAGGGTCATTCCCGACATGATGCCAAAAACGCTGCGCCAGCCGATCATGGTTCCGAGCCAGGCGCTCAACGGTACGCCAACCGATAACGCTAAAGGGATGCCAACCATTGCCACCGCAAGCGCGCGGCCCTGCATGGACACGGGAACCATACGGCGTGCATAGGTTGCCAAGAGACTCCAGGCAAGCCCCGTGGCAAGCCCCACTGCGAATCGCGCAACCAGTGTCAGTACATAGTGCGAGGACGCTGCCGTTATCGCATTGCAAACGAGAAATGCAACCAGCACCAGCAACAGGACATGCCGCCGTTGCCATTTGCTCGTAGCTGCCGTCAACGGGATAGCGGCTATTCCTGAACCGAGTGCGCAGCTCGTCACAAGCTGCCCAGCCCAAGCCTCGGTCACATGAAATCCTTGAGCAATCTGCGGAAGCAAGCCAGCCGGCACTGTCTCGTTCGCCGTGGCAATAAAACTAGCCATCGTTAACGCCAGCAACCCTGACATGGGAAGCCGGCCTGCCGGCGCCACATACTCGATCCTCTCCGCTACCGTACCGCTACTCTCGTCCATCATGCCGTCCACCTCTCGCTGTCGTCTTTCAGTCAGGGTTGCAAGGACGTAGTTTGGCTGGTACATATAGATTTGATAATTGGGGCGTATATTGAATCAAATTCAAATCTAAATGAAAGATGGCGACCGATCGACTAGGTGATATGCGTTTGTTCGTGGAGGCGGCGGCACTTGGCAGCCTGTCTGCCGCGGGCCGCAAGCTGGGCTTTTCGCCAGCCGCTGCGAGTGCTCGGCTGACCAAACTGGAAGCTGCGCTCCGCACGAAGTTGCTCGATCGCAGTACAAGGCAATTGCGTTTGACAGAAGAGGGCCGGCTATATCGTCGACATTGCTGCATCGCCCTGAGAGCCATTGAAGACGCCGAAGACGCGCTCCATGCGAGTCAGAATGCGGTGCGTGGAAAAGTTCGTATTTCGGCATCAGCCGATTTTGGTCGTCATCAGCTTAATCAATGGCTGGAAGACTTCATCCGTGCGCAGCCAGAATTGAAAGTCGCCCTGACGTTGACCGACTCGCTCTCGGAGCTGCTGCACGATGACGTAGACTTCGCGGTTCGTTTTGGAAAGCCAGATAACGATTCGCTCATTGCACGTCGGCTCGCGCCAAACTGGCGGGTGTTATGCGCGTCTCCTGAATATCTGGCTAAACACGGTACGCCACGTACCCCGGCAGACTTGGTTACACATCAGTTCGTCATCCTAGTCACGGCTGCCGGCCCCCTGAACGAATTTCATTTTGCGTCAGCGGGAAAGCACTGGACTCACACGGTAGCGATGGAAAATGCGTGGGAAACCAATGACGGTGCGTTGGCCCGTGCATGGGCACTGGCAGGATATGGCATTGCCCGCAAGACGATCTGGGATGCGGCTGAGGATATTCGTGCTGGCACACTCAAGGCCCTGTTACCAGATTTGATCGAAAGCGAGCCAGGAATCTATGCTGTATTCCACCAGAATCGGTACATGACTCCCCGCGTGCGGGCGTTATTGGATTTTCTGATAGACCGATTTCAGCACGCATCCGACGATATTCGAGCCGATCTCCCTTCACCATTGACATCCGCAAAGACAGGTTGATGCAAGCGGGCGCGTCAGATGAATCAGGCCTTCGCGACTCGGTAGCCGGCGCCCGGCCGGGACTCCCATGGCTTAGCGAATGAAAGGGACTTCCCCGTCCCGAGGCTGCGGCGGAAGCCGCCAAACCGCATCAAGGTGCCATGATGGCGTGTCGAAATGCCATCACGACCACAGGAGGGGAAGCCTCATGTCCATTGTTACCGTGGGTATCGTGGAAGTCCCCCCATTCGATGACCCCTATCAGGACCCAGGACATCTTCAAGCGTTGATTTCTCTGGGCTGTTGACCAAGTTTGTAGCACCTTCCTTGTCTTGACGGCGCGCCGTCGTGACGGAAAAGTGGCTATACGGCCTCACCCGGATCGGGCTCCATAGCTACACCATGCGTCCATCCCGGCACGTTGATGTAATAGCGCACCGCTTTGCCCACACCGTGGCTCCACAATTGCCCGCCCGTGACCATCTCCGAAAGGTCGCGTGTAGCCGTGGCCTTTGATACGCCGGTCATCTTCATGTACTTCTCAGCGTTCAGGCCGCCCAGGAAGCCACCGTCCCCGTCGTCGAGAAGCCGCTGCAGCACCTTGCGCTGCCGCTCATGAATCCCGCTGCCCTCATACTTCTCCCAAAAGCGCCTCTTCTCGATCGCTTGGTCGATGACTTGGCTCGCGGCATGACATGCCGCCGTGCATTGGCGCGCAAACCACCGCACCCACGATGTCACGTTGGCGTCACCACGTTGAGCTTGATTGAGGGCGTCGTAATACGCCGAGCGCGAGGTCAGTAGCTGCCGCGAAAGACTGTAGAAGCGCACCGGTTGTCGCAGATGCTGTGCCATGGCCATATCAACGATGGCCCTCCCAATACGGCCGTTGCCGTCCTCAAACGGGTGAATGCTCTCGAACCATAGGTGCGCAATAGCAGCCCGAGCGAAGCCATCGATCAGCTTACTGTCCGACGTCAACGGCAAGGCCTGCGCCGGCGAGGACTCTGCAAACCACGCGAGGAAGCGCGTCATCTGCGCTGGCACGTCCTTTGATGGGGGTGCCTCGTAATGCACCACTTCACGGCCTGGCGGATCGCTTACGATTTGCATCGGATCGTCATGGTCGCGGTATCGGCCGACGGCGATTCGGTGGATGCCGGACGTGCCACCAGGGAATAGCGCAGATTGCCAGCGGTACAAG
This sequence comes from Cupriavidus sp. PET2-C1, assembly GCF_054515855.1. Taxonomy (NCBI): domain Bacteria; kingdom Pseudomonadati; phylum Pseudomonadota; class Betaproteobacteria; order Burkholderiales; family Burkholderiaceae; genus Cupriavidus; species Cupriavidus sp. PET2-C1. Next base: position 968,056 of record NZ_JBTNRJ010000003.1, on the reverse strand, counting down.
CGGTCCTTATCCAGGGGCAGATCAAACGCTGTTGTGGCATCGCTGATGACCCCAACCAGCCCATCGACATGGCGGTCGGTGGGCCCCGACGTCGCCAAGCCAAGCCGTCTCATCACTGACGACCGGACAACATCGAGCGACAGGCGCTCCCCTTCAATGGCGGCCGTGGCCACCACCTCATCGGATAGCGCATCCAGCGCGACCTGGCTGGTACTTCCAAGGCCAATGGCCATGGCCTTGCCTTCGACGACACCGTGCATCCGGTAGGCCTCCGCCAAGTCAGGCGCGATCATCTGCGCGTCATAAATGAAGTCAGGCCATTCTGCGCGGCGCCAGATCCAGGAAGAATTCGTGCTCATGAGCCGCATTTTGCCATATTCGGCTCACATAGTGAGCCGCTTTTCAAGATTTGCGGCTCACGTTTGACGCCACATGTGGGTTGTTTGTCAAGGTTGCTTGAATTGTCGTAGCGCCAGTTAAGTTCAAATGTCAGCACGGACGTGCCTTTTTTTGCGGGGTTGCGTTCTTCTATGGGTTGTCCCTACGGCGGTGGTGCTGCCGCGGCTGATTCTGATGGAATCGCTGCTCCATTGCGGCTAGCCATCGTCGCCATGTCGCGGGAAGGTACCGCCGAATGGGGGAATTGGGATTGAACCTGTCGACAAAGCGCACGCGCAAGCGCGAGTTCTTGGATGAGATGAGTCAGGTGGTCCCCTGGGCAGATCTGGTTGCCCTGATCGAACCCCATTGCCCCAATAAGAGGACCTGACGCCCACCATTTCCGATCGGGACGATATTGCGCGTTCACTTCCTGCAGCAGTGGTTCGATCTGTCAGATCCGGCCATGGAAGAAGCGCTTCATGATGTGCCGCTCTATCGCGAGTTCGCTGACCTGGACGGTGCCATGGCGCGGTTGCCAGACGAAAGCACGATCTTGAGATTTCTTCACTTGCTGGAGCGGCACGACTTGGCCGCCCAGCCGGGTCAGGTCACCAAGTCGTTTCGGTGACCGCTCGCCTGGCGCATCGCATTGCCGCGTTCTTCAGGACGTCAGGCCTCTGGCGCGGAGCCAATTCAGCCACGCTTGATCTTCGATCTCGTACGACCCTCGCGACTCTTTCCATACGATCTCGCGCTCACGAAGGGCGTCAATCGCATTTTGAACCGTCCCAGCGCTGACGCTCACATGATCCGGCACAAGGGCCTTGTACGCGGAAATGGCGCTCTCTCCGAAGGGAGAGAATTGACCATCCTTGCCAGCCATGACACGCACTACCGCCTGCTGAAGTGGCGACAATGATGTGAAGTCGTTTTCGACGTCATGCCACAAGCGCTCCTGGACGAGCGTCGCGTCATCCTTGAGCCGGGTACTGAGCTTTGGCGATTCGTTCGCCAGTGCGATCGTGCCAATCAGGTGGCGCAGCAACTCCGGGCGATGCCCGACCATCACGAAGGCTTCGTAGACGGCCTCCGGCTCAAACTGATTGCCCCCGGCGAGCGCCCGGTTCACGCTCTTGGTAAATTCGTCGGTAAAGTTTCTATCGAGCAGCGGGAACGGCGTCACCTGAGAGCCGTAGAACGGCATGCGTGAATTCATGACCAGGTGCGCGAGTTTGTCCCGGCTTGAGCCGGTGAAGACCAGCATGAGGTCCGGGGCCTTGCCCGAAACGTTCATCGCGTCACGCGCCGCCTTCAGGCCGAACATTGCCTCCACGCCCTTCTCCGTGGTCAGAGCATGCTGCGCTTCATCAACGATCAAGAGAACCGGTTGCTTGGCGGCCTTGCGCAGCGCCTCAAGGGTCTGCGTGAGCGTAACGCCCGCAGGCAATCCCGTGGTGGTGAGGTCTAACCCAAGGGTGCCCATGACGGTGACCTTGGTGAGGCCGACGGCCTTTGCGGCTTTGCCCACGACACCGGCGTGATCGGCAATTTTGTGCTTGATGGCGTCGGCGATCAGCTCGCCCGGGTCGTGCGCCTTGTTCGACCATAAGTCGACATACACGGTGACCCAGCCGCGCTGCTCGGCAGCTGGCGTAAGGTCCTCGCGCAGGAACGTGGACTTCCCTACCCGGCGCGGCGCCGCGAGGAACAGGCCCGAGCGGGCATCCTGGATTCCCTCACCGGCCAGGGCTGCGCAGAAGCTTGCCGCCAACGCGGGGCGGCGAAAGGTGTAACGTTCGGAGGCGGCGGACGGCTCGGACATGCGTCTTCCTGGTGCGTTTATCAGCATTTATCCTATCAAGATAATTTATCCTTTGCAAATAAATAATGATAAATGCCTGATGAGGCATATGCGCTCGGGAGCGGGGCGTCTTGGCGCCTCCCAGGAATACCCACTCACGTGGCCAGCAGATTACGAAGCGCGTTTTGCCGCCGGCATAGCACAGAAATCCGCTGACCGAGGGGCGCACCTAGCCCAGGTGCCGGGTGGAAGGTCTAATAGCACTGCCTGCCGGCTCAGCGCAACGTGGCCAGTTCGCCGTTGCTGCCTTTGCTCGTGGTTCGCCAGATTGTAAATGGTCGTTTTGAGAGCCCCCAACCCGCAGATGGCCAACTGTACGGTCAATTTCCGCTCGGCATCGTCCAGTCCTCCACCACTAGCCGAGGGACGCGCCGGAACGTCTGGTCATTAGTCACCAGCACCGCGTCAGCCTTGGCGAGTACGTCCTCCAGGCTGGCGCGTGCGACCGCCCGCTACCGTCACACAGGGGGGAACTGCGGATCGGTTAGGATTGCTGCGAGTTCAGGACGCCATACATCGGGCACGCGGCGACTCGTCGGCATCCGCAGCGTCTTCGGAAACAGGCTGATTCTGCAGGCGGCTGTGCATGGCCTCGCATCGAATCAACATCATTGCCGCGGGCTCTGTCAACTTGCCGATAGGAAGACAAGGCTGTGGCGAGCGTGCCCATTGCTCAGGAGGCGATTGATGGATTTTGGGCCACTTCAGTGAATTCGTGCCAGGTAGCGAATCTCACGGCGAGGTGCTTGCGATAAAGCGAAGCGCTAAGCAAATGACGCTTGAGCGCGAAATGCTGGCGGATTGGACCGAAGTTCGAGAGGAAGGCCTGGGTGCGCACCCGGTCGCGGAATCCACGCATGCGCCGCTCCCGCTCACGAGTCGGCTGGTGGCTGTTCTCGGCCCGATTGTTCACGCGGGCGGCGGCCTTCACGAACACGTGCTTGACGTTGGCCAACTCCGGGATGTCGGCCTTTGCGGCCGGGTAGCTGCGCAGTTGATCAGTGACAATCTTGCGCGGCGCCGGGCAGGAACGCAGCACGAACAGGAAGAAACGTTTGGCCGCGGCCTTGTCGCGGCGCCTCTGCGGTAGGATGCCGAGTTCGGCGCCATGCTCATCGACCGCGCGCCACGGCAGGTAAGGTTCGCCGCGAAGCTTTACGAACATCTCGTCCAGATGCCAGGTGGTGCCCGGCTTGCGGCGCGCAGCTTTGACGCGATGCGCGAAGCCCGCGCCGGACTTGTCGCACCAGCGGCGAATCGTCTCGTAGCTGACGATCACGCCGCGCTCGAACAGCAATTCGTCAATGTCACGCAGGCTGAGATTGAACCGGAAGTACCAGCGTACCGCGTGGCTGATGACTACCGGCGGGAAACGGTGGCCGTGATAGAGCGATTTCTTCCTCATCGCTCTATCTTACGCGACCGGCTTCCCAACGTGACAATGCCCGAACAACAACGCCACAGCCCGCGGATTGGCGGTTCGGTCCTAAGAGAGGCTGGTCTCGCGGGAAGGCCGGTCAACTGTGTGCGGTTCCTGCCGCAATCACGCGCCGACACCCGGGTAACAGACCAGGTGCCGGCTTCACCGACCTATTAACCAAAGAATGAACGATGCCGCCGCACTGACGAGCAGCGAAGTCGTAATCGGAAGGTACAGGTGAAAATTATGACGATGAATAACGATATCCCCGGGCAAGTGACCGAATCCGAGCCCGGACAGCCAGGGCCAGAGCAGTCCTCCAGCTACCACGATCAGGCCAAGGACGATAAGCATGCGCGACATGGCCGACCTCCGCATGTTGGATAGTGCACGGTATCCGCTCTCGCCGACGTCGCGTAGCGTGCGGCTGCCAACCGAAGCTGCTGCCCGGAAAGCTGAAGAGGGATTTGGGATTGGAGATGAAGCACGTTGCCACCTAGTCCCAGCGATCATCCTTGACCTGCACCTTGCCGCCCACGACCCGGACCGGGAAAATCGCCACCGGGTCGTATGCCGGAGGAGATAGCGCCGCCCCCGTGATGAGGGAAAAATGCGCGCCGTGGCGCGGGCAGACGACCTCCTGGCCTTCGACGTCGCCGCCACAGAGAGGCTCCGCCTCGTGGGAACACATGTCCTCGACCGCGTAGTAGTGGCCACCCACATTGAATACCGCGACCTGCAAGCCGTCGACGTCAACCGTGCGGCACGTCCCGGGCGCGAATTCGTCGGCCGCGGCGACATCGATCCATTCGCTCATCTCAGAGCAACCCCAGTTCCAGCCGCGCCACCTCGCTCATCCGCTCTCGCGACCAAGGCGGATCCCATACCAGTTCAACCTCGACCTCATCCACGCCGCCAACTTCCATGACGGCACTCTCGACCACGCCGGGGAAGGTCTGCGCCACCGGGCAGCCCGGCGCGGTCAGCGTCATGCGGATGCCCACCTTACCGGCGGATTCGTCCACGGACAGGCTGTAGACCAGTCCCAGGTCGTAGATATTGACCGGGATCTCCGGGTCATAGACGGTGCGCAGCGCCTCTATCACCCGGCCCTCCATCGTGTCGGGGCCAGGCTCGAGCCTGTCTTCATGCACCTCGGCCTTGCGCAGCCAATCGATCATGCTCATCGCATCACTCCGTTGAGACCGGCTGGGCGCTGCCTTGCAAGGCGGCTTGCATGGCATGCCAGGCCAGCGTCGCGCACTTCACACGTGCCGGAAACTCCCGTACGCCGCCCAGCACCGCCAGCTTGCCCAGCGGCGCGCCGGCCTGCTCCGCGCCAGATCCGGTCACGAGTGAATGGAAGCCGGAAAACAGCGCCTGCGCCTGCGCCTCGGTCTTACCCTTGAGCGCCTCGGTCATCAGTGACGCCGAGGCGGTGGAGATAGCGCAGCCGGAACCCTCGAAGCTCGCATCCTCGATCACGCCATCGCTGACCTTCAGGTACAGCCTCAGCCGGTCACCGCACAGCGGGTTGAACCCCTCGGCGCTGCGGTTCGCCCCCGTCAGCCGCCTGCAATTGCGGGGCGAGCGGCTGTGGTCGACCACAACTTCCCGGTAAAGATCGAGTAGATCGGACATCAGGCAAATACCTCCTGTGCCTTGCGCACGGCACGGAACAACGCATCCACTTCCTCTCGCGTGTTGTATAGCGCGAAGGATGCCCGCACCGTGGCAGGCACACCGAACCGCTCCATCACGGGCATCGCGCAATGGTGGCCCGCACGGACCGCAACGCCTTCCAGGTCGAGGATGGTGCCGGCATCATGGGGATGCACGCCATCCAGGACGAACGAGAGAATGCTCGCCTTTTCCGCGGCCGTACCGATGATGCGCAGGCCGGCAATCTGCGCCGCCTGCCCGGTGGCGTAGGCGAGCAGCGCGTGCTCGTGGGCCGCGATGGCTTCCAGGCCAACCGCGCTCACATAGTCGATCGCCGCGCCCAGGCCGATCACGCCGGCGATATTGGGCGTGCCGGCCTCGAACTTGAAGGGCAGCTCGTTGTAGCTGGTCTTGCGGAATGTGACCTCGCGAATCATGTCGCCCCCGCCCTGGTAAGGCGGCATGGCATCGAGTAGCGCGGCCTTGCCGTAGAGCACGCCAATGCCGGTGGGGCCGTAGAGTTTGTGCCCCGAGAATGCGTAGAAATCGCAATCCAGCGCCTGCACGTCAACCTTGAAGTGCGGCACGGCCTGGGCGCCGTCGACCAGCACCGGAATGCCCCTGGCATGCGCCAGTTCAATGAGGTACCGCACCGGGTTGACCGTGCCGAGGGCATTGGAGAGATGGGTCACGGCAACCAGCCTGGTGCGTGGGCCAAGCAGGCGCTCGAATTCTTCCAGCAGCAGTTCGCCCGCATCGTTGATCGGCGCCACCTGCAGGATGGCACCTGTGCGCTCGCACAGCATCTGCCACGGCACGATATTGGAATGGTGCTCCATCGCGCTGATCAGGATCTCGTCGCCGGCCCGCAGGCGCTGTCCGTAGCTCGCCGCCACCAGGTTGATCGCCTCCGTGGTTCCGCGCAGGAACACGATCTCCTCACGCCGGGCCGCATGGATCAAGCCTTGCGTAGCGTCGCGCGTCGCCTCGTAGGCATCGGTTGCTAGTTGGCTCAGGGTATGCACGCCACGATGGATGTTGGCATTGAGCGCGGCGTAGTAATGCGCCTCGCAGTCAATCACGCTCTGTGGCTTCTGGCTGGTGGCGGCGTTGTCCAGATAGACCAGCGGCTTGCCGTTGACCGTCTGCCGCAGGATGGGGAAGTCCCAGCGCAGCCGCATGACGTCCAGGCCAGCAGCCGGTGCCGTACCCCACAGGGCCCTGAGTTCATGCGCGACCGTGTTCATGTCAGCACCCTCAGCGGCTCGGGCAAGTGGCCGCGCAGGAGCGTCTCCAGCCGCGCGCGCAAGGAAACCACGCCTAGCCGGTTGACCATCTCTTCGGCGAAGGCGAAGGTCAGCAGCGCCCGCGCCGACGCATCGTCCAACCCGCGCGAGCGCAGGTAGTAAATCTGCTCGGGATCGAGCTGGCCGACGGTGGCGCCGTGGCTGCATTTGACGTCGTCGGCGTAGATCTCCAGCTGTGGCTTGGTGTCGACTTCGGCATGCTCGGACAAGAGCAGGTTGCGGTTGGACTGGTGCGCATCGGTACGCTGGGCATCGGCATGCACCACCACCTTGCCGTTGAACACGGCACGCGAGGCGCCGGACAGCACGCCTTTATAGAACTCGCGGCTCTTGCCTTCCGGCCTGGCGTGGTCGATACGGGTGTGGTGGTCGATATGCTGCCGGCCGCCGGTCATGTACAGCCCGTCGAGCGAGCATTCGGCGCGCTCGGCATTCAGCCCGACCTGGATGTCGGCCCGCGCCAGAGCGCCGCCCAGGGCGAACGCACTGGAGGTGAAGTGGCTGCCGTGCTGCTGGTCCATATTCACGCCGGCGATGTGGAACGCCTTGAGGCTCTCTTGCTGCACCTTGTGATGTTCGACGTGCGCGCCACGCGCGGCGATGATGTCGGTAACGCTATTGGTGAAATAAGCGAGGCCGTCCACACCCACGTGGTGCTCCACGATGCACACACGGCTGCCTTCTTCCGCCATCACGAGATTACGCGTATGGGTGACCAGCTCCGGCTCGGTGGCGATGAACAGCAGGTGGATCGGCGCGTCGGCAGCGGTGCCGGCGGCCAGGCGGATATAGGCGCCATCGGCCATGAACGCGGTGTTCAAGGCAGCGAAGCCGGACGGGTAGTCGCTCGCGGGGCGGCAAAGCAGCGCTTCCACAGGCTCCGGTGTGCGCTCCAGCATGGCGGCGAGGCTGAGGAGTTCAGCCCCTGCCGGCAGCATACCGATACGCGACCATTGCGGCTGGTGGCGGCCATTGACGAATACCATCAGGTACGCGCCGGGCAAAGCGAGCGTCTCGATCCGCGCAGCCAGGGCGGCGTCCGGCTTGTCGCCAGACTGCGCCGGCCCCGCGGCAAAGCGGCTTCGCTCGATCGCGGCCACGCTGCTGTATTTCCAGTCCTCGTGGCGCAGCGTCGGCAACCCGGCTTGCGCGAAGTGTTCCATTGCCTGCTTGCGCGCGCGCGCAAGCCAGGCCAGCCGCCGGCCGGGCAATGCAGCCTCGACGCGGGCGAATTCGGCAAGATAGTGTTCCACGCCGGTTGCGCTCATGCCGAGGCCTCCACGCCAGCGAAGGCCGGCGCCTCCATCCCCACGTAGCCATGACGCTCCAGTTCGAGCGCCAGCTCGGGCCCGCCGGACCTGGCAATGCGGCCCTGCGCCAGCACGTGCACGCGATCCGGCACGATGTAATTGAGCAGCCGCTGGTAGTGGGTAACCAGTACGATGGCGCGTTGGGGGCCGCGCATGGCGCCGATGCCGCTGGCGACGATCTTGAGCGCATCGATGTCGAGGCCGGAATCGGTCTCGTCGAGAATGGCGAGCCGTGGCTCCAGCACCGCCATTTGCAGGATCTCGTTGCGTTTCTTTTCGCCACCGGAAAAGCCCTCGTTCACGGCGCGGTAAAGCAGGCTTGGGTCCATCTCCATGAGCCTGAGCTTGTCCTTGACCAGCGCGAGAAAGTCCATGGCATCCAGCTCCGGCTCGCCGCGATGCTTGCGGATCGCGTTGAGCCCTGCCTTGAGCAGATAGATGTTCGAGACGCCGGGGATTTCCACCGGATACTGGAAGGCCAGGAAGACACCCGCGCGTGCCCGCTCTTCGGGCGGCATGCCGAGCAGGTTCGCGCCATCGTAGAGAACTTCACCCGCGACGACGACGTAGCGGTCCCGTCCGGCCAGCACATGGGCAAGGGTGCTCTTGCCGGAGCCGTTGGGGCCCATGATGGCGTGCACTTCCCCAGCCTTCACGGTAAGGTCGATGCCGTGCAGGATGGGCTTGTCGTCGACTGAGACGTGCAGGTTGCGGATTTCAAGCATGGCTGGCCTCTTGCTCCAATGTGGCTCCGACACGACGCCAATGCGGCTCCGAGGTAGCGCGTCCCGCGCGCTCCCTTCTTAGCCGATGCTTCCCTCCAGGCTGACGCCCAGCAGCTTCTGCGCTTCCACCGCGAACTCCATCGGCAGTTCCTTGAATACTTCCTTGCAAAAGCCGTTCACGATCATCGATACCGCGTCTTCGGGGCCGATACCGCGGCTTTGGCAATAGAACAGCTGGTCCTCGCCGATGCGCGAGGTGGAGGCCTCGTGTTCGACGCGCGCGGTGGCGTTTTTCACCTCGATATAGGGAAAGGTGTGGGCCGCACACTTGTCACCCAGCAACAGCGAGTCGCACCGCGAGTAGTTGCGCGCGCCGCCGGCGCTCTTTGCCACCTTCACCAGCCCGCGATAGGCGTTCTGGCCGTGGCCGGCCGAAATGCCCTTGGAGAGAATCGTGCTCCGGGTATTCCTGCCGAGGTGGGTCATCTTGGTACCGGTGTCGGCCTGCTGGTAGTGGTTGGTCAGCGCCACGGAATAGAACTCCCCGACCGAGTCGTCGCCCTGCAGGATCACGCTTGGATACTTCCACGTGATGGCCGATCCGGTCTCGACCTGGGTCCACGAGATCTTCGAGCAGGCACCGCGGCAGTCACCGCGCTTGGTCACGAAGTTATAGATGCCGCCCTTGCCATCCTTGTCGCCCGGATACCAGTTCTGCACCGTCGCGTACCGGATCTGCGCACCTTCCAGCGCGATCAGTTCCACCACCGCGGCATGCAGCTGGTTTTCGTCGCGCATCGGCGCGGTGCAGCCTTCCAGATAGCTGACATAGGCGCCCTCGTCGGCAATGATCAGGGTGCGCTCGAACTGGCCGGTCTTCTGGGCATTGATGCGAAAGTAAGTGGACAACTCCATCGGGCAGCGTACTCCTGGCGGGATATAGCAGAACGACCCGTCGCTGAACACCGCCGAGTTGAGCGTGGCGAAGTAGTTGTCGGTGTAAGGCACTACCGTGCCGAGGTACTGCCGCACCAGCTCGGGATGCTCCCGCACCGCCTCCGAGAACGAACAGAAAACAATGCCGAGCTCGCCCAGTTTCGCCTTGAAGGTGGTTGCGACCGAGACGCTGTCGAATACCGCATCCACGGCGACGCCCGCGAGCAACTCGCGCTCCCGCAAGGGCACGCCCAGCTTCTCGTAGGTGCGCAGCAACTCCGGATCGACCTCGTCCAGCGTCTTGGGCCCGGCTTTTTGGGAGCTTGGCGCGGAATAGTAAGCAATTGCCTGATAGTCGATGGGCGGGTGCCTGACCGTCGCCCAGTGCGGCTCGGACACCGTCAGCCAATGACGATAGGCCTTCAGGCGCCACTCAAGCATGAACTCCGGCTCGTCCTTCATGGCCGAGATCATGCGGATCACGTCCTCGTTCAACCCGCACGGCACCGTGTCCGTTGCCACGGACGTGTAGAAGCCGTGCTGATAGCCTTGGCTGATCAGTTCGTCGAGCTTGTGTGCGGGGGTTGCCATGTTCTGCCTTCGGTCGCCTTGCGTCACTCGAACGCCTGCTTACTACGGCCGGCCGCCTTCCAGGCGTGCAGCGCGCCGATATCCACCGGATGCAACGTCGGTTGCGTCATGTCCGCCAGCGTTACGCCATCTAGGGCATGAAAGATCGCCAGGCTGATTCGCTGCCAGTTCGCACGGACGGAACACATTCCTTCCTGGGCGCACAAGCCGGCCGCAATGCTGCATTCGGTCATGCCGGCAGGGCCTTCCATGGCGTCAATCACCTGCGCGATCGAGATCTCCTGCGGCGACCGCGCCAGCAGGTAACCGCCCTTCGCGCCGCGCAGCGAATGCAGCAGCTTTTGTCGCGCAAGCATCTTGAGGATTTTGCTCGCGGTGGGCATCGACACGCCAATCTCGGCCGCAACCTCGGCGGCACTGCAGATCCGGCCCGGATCGCGCGCCATGTGCGTCATGATCACCGTGCCATAGTCGGTCAGTTTGCTTAGTCTGAGCATCTTTACCCCAAGCTACTCCCTGCTAATTAGAACTGATCTGGTCCTGTATGGTTCCTATGAAGGGTTCCGCCGCGATGCGACCTCCAATCCCCCGCTTATCGAATCTGGCAAGTCACGCGTGACTCGGCCGGCAGTCAGAGCATGTCGGGTTCAGCGTATTGGCGCAGAGCCTGATTCGGATGGTCGCCGCCTATGTGGACCCAATGGTGATGAAGGAGACCTCTGTCGGTGGCACAGCCTGCGAGCCGGCATGAACCTAGTGTAGTGTTGCATTCTGTTTGGAACTTAAGCGGCGGTTGGCGCGAATGACCTTCTGCAGGATGTCGCGAGCGCTCTTGGTCGAGATGAACGGCTTGGGGTTGGTGTTGTGGTGAGCGATGTACCCATTGATGGCGGCGATCAGTTCCGGCACGCTGGTGAATACGCCGCGGCGAAGTCGCTCGGTCGTGATATCGCGGAAGAACCGCTCGACCATGTTCAGCCATGACGCCGAGGTAGGCGTGAAGTGCATGTTGAATCGCGGATGCTTTGCCAGCCAGTCCTGCACCGCAGGATGCTTGTGCGTGGCGTAGTTGTCGGCGATCAGATGCAGCGTTTTGTCCTTGGGCGTCTCACGGTCGATCTTGCGCAGGAACTTCAACCACTCGGTATGGCGGTGGCGCTGCTGGCACTGGGCAATGACCTGGCCATCGAGCACGTTGAGCGCGGCAAACAGCGTGGTCGTGCCATTGCGCTTGTAGTCGTGGGTCATGGTTGCCGCGCGCCCATTCTTCAGCGGCAGCCCGGGCTGTGTGCGGTCCAGCGCCTGCACCTGACTCTTCTCGTCGCAGCACAGCACAAGCGCGTGCTCGGGTGGCGACATGTACAGACCCACGATATCTTCAAGCTTCTCGACAAACTTCGGATCGCGCGAGACCTTGAAACCGCGCACAACATGGGGTTTCAGGCCGTTGGCACGCCAGTGCCGTGAGACGCTGGCCGCGCTAACACCCAACTCGACAGCCATCTTGCGAGTGCTCCAGTGCGTGGCCGCTTCGGGCTTGCTCTGGGTGGTCAGCTCCACGAGGCGAGAGACGTCCACCTTTACCGGCGGCGCTCCACGTGGAAGGTCACGCTCAATGCCCGAGAGTCGCGACTGGGCATAGCGCTCGCGTTAGCGCGAGATCTGCACCCGGCCCACGCTCAGTTGCTCGGCAATGTCCTTGCTCTGCATCCCCTCAGCCGCAAGCAGCACGATACGCGCACGCTGCACCAGCCTCACGCTGGTAAGCGTCGAACGAACCTGCCTCGTCAACTCGGCGCGCTCCTCGTCGGTCAGCACAATCTCAGGGGCAACTCGCATTCGCGCTCTCCACTCTGCTCCGAAGTTGAACATTGGAGGCATGCGAGCATCGTAAGCTCATTCAAGAATGCAACACTACACTAGCACAACACCCAGCCGGGCAACATGGCAAGGTAGGCCAGGCAGCCCGCGAACATGGCGGCCAACAGCGGAATCCCGGTTGCTACGGCATCCGTCCCCTAACCGTCACGATTTCGCCCTCGCCATCAAGGCTGGGCAGACCTCAGCTCTTTCTCGCCGTCTTCGCAACAAACGGCGTCGGCATGTGCTGTACCGTTTTGCTGCCGCACTTGGGGCAAGATGGGTGGGCGATTTCATGTTCGGCGAGATGTTCCGCGCGGTCGAAAACCTCACCGCATTTCTCACAACGGTACTGATAGGTGGGCATGACGCGCCTCCAGCCTGCTTGGTGCACGGACTCGCTGCATCTTGCGATGCCAGCGACTTCCGGCAGTTCGGCACTCCATTCTAGGATACCGTCTCGGGCAGCAAAGGCGATAACGGAATATCTTTTCCATGGCGTTCCCGGGTTTCCGTCCTGGCGGATCTCCTGGCAGTCTCGCATGCCCGGTACCACCCCGGTACCACATCAGGCACCTACGCTTCACAGCGCGCTCTTTGCGTGCTTATTATTGAAACATACGCGTGCTTGCACAAAGCATGGCCACGATCGTCGGTCAGGAGTTGACGATGAAAAAGCCGCACAAGGTGGACTCTGGCAAGACGCGGCGAACCGGATCACCGGTTCGGCCGCGCACGGATCGCACCATTCCCAGCATCCTGGATTCCACTGAACTGGAAGACGTGTGGGAGAACATCGAGGAGGCCGTTGACGAATTCACCGAACGGGCGGCGGAGCCGATCGATTTCCCCCATGGCCATGACCCAAACGAGGATGACGCGCCAGAAGAAAGCATGAACGAGATCACGCGCGCCGCCGAGAGTATTCCCGCGGATACCCCCGCGGACCGGGCGGACCGGAGCGCGGAGCGCGAAGAGCACCCGCCTGCGCCGCCCAACATCGATGACGTACTGGACAAGGACCTGATTCCCGATCCTGCCGACGATGCGCCACGCGCCGGGAAGCATCGCAAGCGTTAGGACACGCGATCCATGGCCGCTGCCCGCGCCCGCTCCAGCGGGGAACGGTCTGCCCCAGCTTGCAGGGTGCGCGGCCAGGCGTGCCCCCTATACTCAAAGCGTAACAGGCAATACCTCGCGTGACGGCGGCGCAGAACATGAAGGGCAATCGCGGCGTCATGCCAAGCGAGAACGCGGCAGCATGGCAGCCTGGAGCAGGCTTCGCTGCCAGCCGATAAGGATGCACCATGAGCAATCATCGGTACGTGGTCATCATTGACCAACCCAAGGACGTCTCGGACGAGCAGATGGCCGAATACATCAAGCTTGCCATCAGCGCCTGGGGCGCGGGATTGCCACCGCCGCCCCAGGACAGCCCATTCTTCGACCTGGACGTGGTTGCTGTAACCAGCACCGGCAAGCTACACAAGAACGAATCATGAGCCACTGTCACCGCCCGCGTCCCAGTGGAGGTACGTATGCGCTTCGAAGCATTTTCCTTTGGGTCCGTCTGTATTGACGGCGTGACTTATCAGCATGACGTGGTCATCGATCAGGGTGAGGTTCGCAAGCGAAAGAAGAGGCCATCCAGGCAATTCCGCGAAGCCTTCGGGCACACACCGCTATCAGTCAGGGAAGACATACCCTGGAATTGCAGCCAACTGGTTATCGGCACCGGCACCGGTGCATTGCCGGTGATGGAAGATGTGAAGCAAGAGGCCAGGCATCGCCACGTCAAACTGGTCATTCTTCCAACCGCCGAAGCCATCGCAAGGCTGGCGGAGCACCCCCGCGGCGCCAATGCGATCCTGCACCTCACCTGCTAGACACAATGTATTGACGCCAGCATCGAACTGGCCGCTTGCTTCATGCGCCGGGTGGCCATGATGTCCGACGCCGATGCCGCCCTCGCCGATAAGGAGGCGCCAGCATGGACAGCCAACCGATCACCGTCATCACCGGCGCGAGTCGCGGCCTGGGCCGCGCAGCCGCGAGCCATCTGGCCACCGTGGAAGGCCACCTGGTCGTTGCCACGGCGCGCAAGCCGGCGGACCTTGATGCGTTGCGAGCCCGGCTCGCGCTTACCGGCCACTCGCTCGCATGCCGGCCGCTCGACGTCACCGACACGCATTCGGTGGCCGCGCTGGCCAAGTGGCTGGCCGAACGCTTCGGCCGCGTGAACGTGCTGATCAATAACGCCGGCGTCTTGCTCGATCACGACAGCGCCAACTTGCTCGAACTGCCGCTCGAGACCTTGCGCACCACCCTGGAGACAAATCTCTTCGGCGTGCTGCGGGTCACACAGGCATTGGCGCCCCTGCTGCGCGCCAGCCGCGCCGGCCGGGTGGTCAATCTGGCTTCCGACATGGGCCAGCTCGCGGAGATGACCCGCGGCGTGCCGGCCTACCGTATCTCAAAGACGGCGCTGAATGCCGTCACGCGCATCCTCGCCGACGAGATGGCCAACAGCGGCGTCAAGGTCAACTCGGTGTGCCCTGGCTGGTGCCGGACCGACCTGGGTGGCCCCGATGCACCGCGTTCTCCCGAGCATGGCATCGACACCGTCGTCTGGCTCGCGACGCTGCCTGAAGCCGGACCCAGCGGTGGCTTTTTTCGCGATCGCCAGCCGATTCCGTGGTCGCGCGGCGCGCCCGAATGCGCGCCTTGCCACTGCAGCGTTGACGCTTGTGCTATCTTGGAAAAGTCGAGCGTTCAATATCGGGGGACGCCAAATGTCAGTGATCGCACCGGACGAAAAAGCGGATTTCGTCGCTATCTTGCATCGTCACCAGCTTGCCGAAGCCGACTTTTTGCTTCAGGAAACCGACACGCCCGACGTCGTCGACGAGGTCTACCCTCTCCAGGGCTATGTCACCATCATCCGCAAGTCGACGCTCAAGGAAAGGGAATACCGAATCGGACATGGCACCGCGTGGACCATCGAATTTGAAAAAGATCTGGCGCGAGGTACGTTCGGCTGAACGGGATCGGAATCGGGAGTGGCCAAATCCGGGGGCGCTTTTTGTGCAGCATGGCCCCCGCACTTGAGATGGGCGGCCCTTTCGCTCGTCGTTGCTGATCGTTGATCGATCTGCAGCGGGACCGATGGACCGCAGGCGTCGGGGAGACGCCGTCACGGTTCTGTCAAGGTTTGCCTACGCACATTGATAACCGACATCACTACCCGACCCGGTAAAACTCTTTACTCTGCCCCGCATTGACCGCCCGCTGCAGCCAGTCGGGCATGTCGCCCTGCCCGTCCCAACTCTGCCCCGCGGCATTGCGGTAGCAGACCGCCGGCGGCGGAGGCGACGGCGACGGCGGATCGAAGCATCCCGCCGCTTCCAGCTCCTCCATGGTCAGCCCATAGTCCGCCATCTGATCCTGGATCCAGCGAATCGCCTCCGCCCGCTCATTGTTCGCTGTCATTGCTGTCGTCACTGCTGTCGCTGCCGTCATCCGGGTTCGAGGCGGCCGTCGGCGCGCCCCTGCTTTTCATCTTGCTGTTCGCCCTGCTTGTCGCTCGGCTTCTCGGTCGACCTCCCACGCCTGGTAGAGGTTCGACGAGCCCTCCAGCGCATCGGGATACCGTGCGGCCATCAGGTCCCAGGGCGTCTTGTAGCCCTCCTGGAAGGACAGGCCCTTGCCGTAGGGGCCGTAGGTCATGATGACCGGGTACTCGCCCGGCGCGATGGGCCTGTCGACGTCGGCCCGCAGCACGATGCCATCGTCCATCTCGATCGGCACGTCCCAATCGATGGCCATGTTGGCGCTAATTTCCGCTGCTTGTGTCATAGCGCTGATACTCCTTGAACTTGATATGGAAGCCTCGGCCTCCGGGCGGCGAAGATCATGACGATGGCCGCGGCGGCATAGAGCGCGACCACCATGAGCAGGCTGGACGTGTTGCTGCCCGTCGAGGTCCGCAGCCAGGTGCTGATGGAGGGCGTCACCATCGGCGCGATGTTGGCGAGCGAACTCACCAGCGCGAGGCCGCTGGCCGCCTGTTCCTTCGGCAGGTACTCGCTGACGAAGGAGAAGAAAATCGGCGTCGTGGAAGCCGTGCCGATGGTCGCGAGCGAGAGCAGTGCGATCGACACGGCCACGCCGCCGTTCAGGCAAGCGATGCCGAGCAGGCCGGTCGCGATCAACGCCACGCCGGCCACGAAGTGCCAGCGCCGTTCGTTGTATCGGTCGGAGCTGCGGCTCATGAGCATCATGCCGACGGCGCCGACGACGTTCGGGATGGCTTGCAGCAGGCCGATGTGGAAGACGTCTTTCACGCCCCAGCTTTGGATCAACGTCGGTACCCAAAACACCAGCACGTAGACCGCGCCGAGGTACAGGAAACAGATGAACGAGAGCACATAGACCTTGGGATCGCGCAGCAGGGCTCCGAGAGCGCCGTGGCGACTGCCTCCCCCGGTCCGACCATCCCTAGCGAGTCGATCGGCCAGCAGCCTCTTCTGCTCGAGGGTGAGCCATTTGGCCTCAGCCGGGCTGTTACTCAGGCAGGTGTAGCAGAGAAAGCCGATCAGCAGGCATGGCGCACCATTGACGATGAACATCCATTGCCAGCCGTGGTAGCCAAGAAAGTCGTTGCCGAACTTTATCAGCGCACCATTGATCGGGCCGATGAGGATGCCGGAGATGACCGCAGAGGTCATGAACATTGCGATGGCCCGGCCGCGCCGGGCCGGCGGGTACCAGTAGGTAAAGTAGAGGACGACGCCGGGGAAGAAGCCCGCCTCGAAGGCGCCGAGCAGGAAGCGCAGCATGTAGAACTGCCAGGGTGTTGTAACCCAGGCCATGCCAGTGGCGCAGGCACCCCAAAGCACCATGATGCGCAGGATGGTCTTGCGCGCGCCGATCTTCTCCAGGAGCAGGTTGCTCGGCACCTCGAACAGCAGATAGCCGACGAAGAACATGCCCGCGCCGAGGGCGAAGACCTGATCGCTGAAATGCAACTCATGCTTCATCTGAAGCTGAGCGAAGCCGATGTTCACCCGGTCGATGAAGGCAAAGCAGTAGGCAACCAACAGCAAGGGCAGGATGTGCCAGTTGATCTTGGAGAAGAGCATTTTTTCCTCGGGGCTCTCCACCACAACGCCATCTTCAGGAAAGGAAAATGCGGCCATATACTCCCCGTCAGGCGTTGGCGCCCGGTTTCTTGTTCGATGAACCGCCAAGTTGCTCGGCTGCGAACTCCGCCGCCAGGGCGCCAGCGATTGTCAAGTCGTTCTGCTTGGAGTACAGGCTCGTGTGCGAGACGTTGGGCAGCACCGCCACGCCCTTCTTCACGATCGCCTTGGCGTAGTGCGGCATGACGATCTCCTTGACGTAGCACCAGCCACCGCCCATGACCAGCAGAGGGAACGGGCCCTCGCCTTCCGGCAACACAAGATCGGCGCGGACCTTGATGCCCTGGCTCAGGAATTCAACTTCGCGCTGAGTACTCATCTTTGTCTCCAATGTTCGATAGGTGGCGCGCTACCCCGCGCAGCGGCCAGAAATTACCGAAAAGCAAGACGGCTCGAAAACCTGCGTGGACCGAAGGCCACATCGAATTGAGGGTCGGCCGGGATTCGGAATCACCCGAATATGAGACGCGGACGAAGCGGTGACAACGTGGCTCGCTGCGCTAGAGCGAGCGCTCGAGCGGCCGACCCGTCGCGCACATAAAAGTCGCGTTCTTTATTACTTCCAGCCTTATGTGTCATTTCCGGCTTTATCCCGGCATGCGCCCTATGCCGCCGGCACTGGCTTCAGCATTCCCGCCTGCTGCATCAGACTCGCCAATCCGGTCTCCTCGAGCGCGTAGACGCCGCGCGCTGCCCGCCATACAAGCGCTTTGTCCTGGAGCGCAGAAAGCGCCTGCTGGGCATTCGAAACATCGACTCTCGCGTCGGCGCCCGGGTCAATCGCCTTCAAGACGGCGTCATACGCCTCCATGGTGGCCGCCTCGAACGGCGCGTAATTGCTCCCCCGAACGGCCATGACTCGAAGAACTGTGGATTGAAGCGGCGTCAGACTGTGAACCACGCGCATCTGTTCGGTGTTGCTGACCGCGATCTGCTCTTCAACCGCGGCCGCAAATCTCGCGGGGATGTCTCCTGCCGGAAGTCCGAATTCAAACCGAAGCGCATCAGCCGCGGCACCCAACAGTTCCGGGCGGAAAGCGGCTCGCTTGAACAGCTCGAACACCTCTGCCGGGTCGAGTTTGGCTCCCAAGTCAAGTCGATCACAGAACCATTGGACATAGGCCATGTCCAGCGCCGGGAAGTTGACGAGGGGAGCTCCGTAGAACGCCTGGTCTCGGCTATTGCGGAGCATGGCCAGCTTCTCACGATTGGAGCCCGTCGCGACGATTCGCAGACCCTTATGTCTGCTGCTATTCAGTTCATCCCGCGCGGCCTTTAACGCGAACAGGGCGTCGTTCCCCTTCTCACTGACAATCGCTTGCTGCGCTTCGTCGATTACCAGCACAATGGGCTTGCCCGCATCATCCGATAGGGCGGCAAGTGCCGCCGACAGGGAAATCCCTTCGCCAAGGCCAACCCGATCAAGGGAGAACGACATCCCGCCAACCGCGACTTTCTCCATTCCGGCAGAGCGAGCGAGTCGCTTAATGACGCCTTCATGGCTCGCGAGCTCGGCCCGCACGGCCCCGACAATGACCTCTCCTGGGTCAGCTCGGCGGTCTTCCCACAGATCGGCATAGACTACAAGGGCACCGAGGTTCTCCAACGCCGGCCGCAGATCCTCCCTTAAGAAGGTCGACTTGCCGGTTCGTCTTGGCGCCGCCAGAAAAAGGCCGGAACTGGACGCGGAAGTCGGTGAGACCGTCAGAATTTTGGTGGCCAACTCTGTTGCTAGTGCCTCTCGTTTGAAGACCTCCATCCGCGCGGTCCCTAGGAATATGTTCGATTAGACCAAACTATAGTCGATTATAGTCAAGGTCGCTAATTTGTGGAGTTTGGGCCGTATCTGTACGGTTTCGCCGCTCATTATGTAAATCTTGCAGCACATACTAGAGGGCGAAGCGAGTCTGTCGCGATGGAGCGCTGACGTGGCGGGCACTGGGTATATCCCAGGGCTCCTTTGGGGGAGCACGGCGGCAGTTGGGAACGCCACATTTCCTCGTAAGGAAGGCCGCGCCCTGTTTGGCCGCCGTCCCCCATCAACCCTGACGTCCAACGCTGTCAGGCGACGGCAAGACGCCAGATCCGGCGCTGCCCCAAATCTATTCACCTACACCATGTCGATCGAAATCGAGCGCGCGCAAGCGATTACCTGGATCCGCATCCAGTTGGCCCAGCATGGGCTGAGCCTGGCTGACTTGCAGGCCGCCGGCTGCTTTGCCGAGCCACCACCGACCCCAACGCCAGGAGCGGTGCGCTACCGCAATGCGCACGGGCAGGGCTGGGACGGCCGCGGCGCCATGCCGGACTGGCTGCAGCGGGCGATCCACGCCGGGCAGACGATGGAACATTTCCGGGTAACCGCGACGCAGCCATAGCTGATCACTGTCGCAGCGCCGGAGTCCCGGCCGGCCGATCGTATGTTGAGTTTCCTTCGACGTGAAGGTGTGCAACCTAGTCAACCGGTGACCTTCCTGTCGGACGGCGGGGATACCGTACGGTTTGCCCAGCTCGGCTTTGGTGACCGCGGTGAGTACGTTCTCGATTGGTTCCACATCGCCATGCGGGCAGGGGAAGTCCCTTCCATTCGATCACCCCGATGACGGCCTCCAACTCTGCGCTCGATCGGGTCAGCACGTATTGCCGCTACTTAACGTGCAGGATCACGAGTCCCTCTGAGATCGTTGGGGCACTTGCGCCGTTGCCTGCAGCGTTCTGTGCGATCCAATCCTTAGCCTTTTGGCTGCTTTCATCAACCCCAGTCTTGTCATTGCAAACGGTAACTGAGAAGCCAAATTCACCATCCTCGCTTCGGGCCAGTGTGTAGCTGACAAAGCCTTGGACCGAATGCATCAGCGATTCGATCTCAGGTGTGCGCCTCTCCAACAAATCGAAGAGTTCCTTAGTGCCTGCTCCCGAATATGCTCTTATTACAGTGTGCATGATATATCACTCACTTTGATGCCCTGGAGTTGGCGCGAATACGGTGCTGGGTGGAACCCTTAGTCAGTAGTCAATGCGGCCAAGAGGTTGTTCTACGCCCCGATTCATGTTGGCCAGTAGATGCCAGAAGGCTGCTTTACATAGGAGCTGATTTGCATTCGGCCCCCCATCAGGAACAACTTTGGCGGCGAATAGAAAAAATGCCAATGATTTCCGGAGAATTTCCGTCTGTCCGCCAACGGGCGAGGGAATTGAGGGCTATGAGTGACCTCCTGGTTCCTCCGGTCATCTGTACGAAGGTGTGCCGGTTCGTTCCGTCCTACCGCCAAATCTGGCCATCGACGAGAGCGGTGATGGATCCCTGGGCAGCGTGTCGTTTATTGAGCGCTTACGATGCTTCTGTTCCCATCGCAGGCATTGACTACCCTCGTTCCTTCGACGAATTCCAGACATGGTTTCAGTCCGATGCCGACTGCCTGGATTACCCGCGGTATCGAGCCGGGGTTGATCGGAGGACGCGCTCAAGGCAAGAAGGTACTAACCTGTATTGCAGTCGAGCTCCTGCAGCCCAGCGGGCTCGGCCGCTGCCGTATGGTACCCATTGCGAATGCCGCGACGGAGTCACTGCAGGCGTTCGTGTTAGCCAACGTGGAGCCAGGGGCAACGGTGGTCACCGACGGTTGGCCGGGCTACCGGGGATTGGAGCAGAACGGCTACATTCATGTAGCGTCGCAGCCAGCGGGCAGCGGGCAGCTCGCGCGCGTGGGGAAGACCCGGGCGCGCTGTTGCCAGGCGTGCATCGAATTGCATCCCTGGCAAAGCGCTGGCTGCTCGGGACGCACCAAGGAGCGGTGGACGCTGCGCACTTACCCAGCTATCTCAACGAATTCGTGTTCCGCTTCAACGGCCGACGTTCACGCAGCCGCGGGCTGCTGTTCTACCGGATCTTGGAACTCGCTGTCGCTCATGACCCCGTGCGCTACCAAGACCTGACGCACAAGAAGAGTCCCAAGGCCGTGCGTCCGACGCCACCTCGGAAACGCGGACATCCTCCCAGTCTCGATCGCCCCCGGCAAAATCGGCCGTGGAGACGTGATGACTCCGGTTAAATGGATACCCCAGATCTTTCTTATCATGAAACGGAAAAGTGCCGCTTACGTTGCCGTATGGCACTTTCGGGCCCGGAGGCCGTGGGGCTTACCGCTCTATAAGGGTCGCGCGACGGGGCTGGAGCCCCAACAGGCGCTGCCCTGTGGGACGTGATGTGGGCGGAAGACGCATCCATAGGCGTGACCGATGAGTTGCCTCAAGCAGATCTTTGCATCAGGTACGGGTCCAGGGGTAGATGAGTTTGCCCCTCAATTTCAACAGAATGATGTCTTTCAGCATCTGTTGAAAGCCTTAGCTTCAATGAAAGTTCTTGACGCATTTCACTCAACGACCTACATTCAGCAAATGCTGAAAACCGTAGATTCACTGAAGGACGCCAACATCCAGGGCCGAGAAGCCCTGGACCGTCTGCTTGCGCAGATCCCGATCATCGAACTCGATGAGGTCCGGGAGGAGCAGCCTATTGCAAATCACCGGATCGACCTGATTGCTAATATCCGGGCCGCCGGGCAGTCGTATCACCTGTTTTGCGAGGTGTTGTCCAACGGACAACCGCGCTACGTCAAGAACGCCCTGCTGATGGTTCGGGACGCTGCGAGCTATGGCGGCCCAGGAGCAGTGCCCCTCATCATTGCTCCTTACTTCTCTCCCGCAACCCGGGAGATGTGTCGGGAAAGCGAGGTGGGCTATCTCGATCTGGAGGGAAACGCCCGGATCGCGTTCGGTGGGGTTTTCATCGACCGCCAGGTCTCCGAAAAGCCAACCGTCGAACGCCGCGAGCTCAGATCCCTGTTCAGGCCGAAGTCGGCGCAAGTGCTTCGAGTGATGCTGCGCGAGCCAGATCGTCCCTGGCGCGTTGCGGAGCTTGCAGAAGCCAGCGGCGTAAGTCTGGGTCACGTGAGCAATGTGCGCACCGGATTGCTGGATAGGGAATGGGCCAAGGCGACCAGCGACGGCCTTTATCTGTCTCAACCCGGCGCCCTACTGGACGCATGGCACGACAGCTACGAGGCGCCAGCAGGCGAGCGCAAACGGTTCTACACAACGTTGCACGGGAGCGCGTTGGAGGAAGCTGCACGCGAAGTGATGGGCGGAGGATGCCAGAAAAGGGATGCCGTCTTTGCATCCTTTTCCGCTGCCAACTGGCTCGCGCCCTATGGCCGCACCGGTACACACTACTTCTATGCCACCGAGACAGGCCTCGAGAAGCTCAAGACAGCCCTGAAGCTAGCTCCCGCTACCAAGGGGGAGAATGTCATCATCACGCTTCCGAAAGACGAGGGCCTACTGTCCGACACCGTTGAGCCGGCGCCGAACGCCATCTGCACAAGTACAGTCCAGACCTACCTGGATCTATCCCTTGCTGGTGAACGCGGCGAAGAGGCCGCCCAGCATCTACGCCAAGAAAGGATGATATGGCAGGCATAGTCCCGCAGGAACCGCAGTCCGCAGCCGAATATGATGATCGCACTACCGCTGCAGTGAAATCGGTCCTTGTGGAAATCGGCCAGATCCTCGGCACCTTCCAGGGCAAGTTCGCTGTCATCGGCGGAGCAGTGCCCTGGCTGCTTCTCGACAACGAGGAGATGCGCCACGTGGGTACGATCGATGTGGACCTGAGCTTGGATGCCGAGGCACTAGCCAACAACGAGTACGCCACGCTCGTCGAAGCCCTGATGGAGCAGGGGTACATTCAACGTGAGGGGCTCAGACGTTTTCAACTCGTTCGCCAGGTTCCTGCGCAGGACAGCGGCCCGGCCATCGACGTCGTCGTTGATTTCCTGATGCCACGGCATGCCGAGATCGAGAAGAACATTCCCCCGCTGATCGATAACTTCGCAGTCCAACGCGCAGATGGCGCCGACCTGGCGACGCGCTTTTACCAGATGGTGGCGGTGTCCGGGCCAATGCCGAACGGCGGCACGAACAAGGTAGAAGTCGCTGTGTGTTCCATTCCCGCCCTGCTGGCCATGAAGGGGTATGCGCTGAATGGCCGTTTGAAGCAGAAGGACGCCTATGACATCTATTACTGCGTGCGGAACTACCCAGGTGGAATTGGTGCCCTGGCAGAGGCCTGCCGGCCGCTCCTTGACGAGAAAAGTGGTGCGACAGGATTTCGTTACATCGCCGCGAAGTTCGACGAGTTTGACGGTTTCGGGGCGACCTCGGTGAGGCAGTTCGTTGAGGACACCCAAGTCCTAGGCGATCGAAGCCCAGAGCAATGGCAACAGGACGCCTTCGGGCAGATCGACGCGCTTCTTCGTGAATTGAAGCTGCGCGAGTAGCGCGTTGACATAGTACAACGGCCTGCGTTGGGCTGATTACGGCCATGCTGTAGGATTACTCATTTCCAACGGAGAGAGAAAATGGCGACATACAAGCAACTATTGGCCGAGA
Source organism: Cupriavidus sp. PET2-C1 (assembly GCF_054515855.1). Classification (NCBI taxonomy): domain Bacteria; kingdom Pseudomonadati; phylum Pseudomonadota; class Betaproteobacteria; order Burkholderiales; family Burkholderiaceae; genus Cupriavidus; species Cupriavidus sp. PET2-C1. The sequence continues at coordinate 944,352 of NZ_JBTNRJ010000003.1, read as the reverse complement.
AAGAGAAAGTCGAAGCCCAGCTGGTCGAAATCCGCGCCGCTGAGGTTGCTGATGTGATCGAGAAAATCCGCGTCCTCATGGCGGAATACGAACTCACGGTCGAAGACATTACGCCGAAACGCCGCCGCGGCAGACCGGCGGGAACGAGCGCAACGACCGCTGCCGCCCCAAAGACAGAATTGTCCCCGAAATATCAGGACCCCAAGACAGGCGCAACCTGGTCAGGCCGTGGCCGCGCTCCGGCCTGGCTCGGGAAGAACCGGGACAAGTTCCTGATCCCCGAAGCCTAACCGGAGCGGGCACCCTCCCCTGGGTGGGTTGGCGGCATCCGTCTACAGGTCGCCTAGACTGTTATGCCCTGCATCAAACAGGCGATAGCAGATCTCCGTGCCTTTGGCGGTCAGATTCACCGCTCCTCCATATATCTGATAATGTCCTTATCACATATAGCGGTGGTGTCCGATGACTGCTGTCAACCTGCCCCTATCCGGTCCCGTCCTCCAGGCAATCAGCCCGTGGATGGCCTACTTCCCGATGTTCGGTAGCCAGGTCGGATCCTACACCGTCAATGTTGGCGCCTCGTCCAATCCGGACATCGAGAAAGCGGTGCTGGATGTGGCGAGCTACGGCAAGCAGATCGGCCGGATCAGCGATGCATTTCTCCTGTTGCTCAAGCATGTCGACCTGAACGATCTGCCGCCGGAGGAGGCCGCCGCACTCGAGATCCTCAGGCAAATGCCCAAGGAAGCTCACGCGCTGCGCGACTTTCAGCACATGCTGGCCGGCATCGCGGAAGTGAAAGCGCGGCATGCGCGCCATGGGTGATTCGGCCATGAGCGACGCCGTCGTTGCCCGCGTTGCCAGGATTGCGCCGGCGCCTCTGCACCGATTGCCCGTGCTGGTCACGGCGGCTGGCGAGCGGGCCAACATGCGATTCATCGAGTTTCTTTGCGTTCGCGATTCGCAACCCGCACACGCGCCGGGCCTACGCGAGGGTTGGCCGCAGGTCCTACTGCGGCCTTGATCTCGGTCAAGCAGCCCCGCGCGTGATGGCAGCATACTGCCATCTACAGATGGCAGTCGAGGCTGTGTCCCATGGTCAAGAAATTCCCCCTCCACCCCAAGCATCCCGAGCGCGTTTGCTGGGGCTGTGACAAATACTGCGCCGTCCATGCGATGGGTTGTGGTAACGGATCGAGCCGCACGCAGCACCCAGCGGAATTGCTGGGGGACGACTGGTACTTGCATGGGGATTGGGACATCGACGCCAGCGAGACGACAGGGCCTACACAAGACATAGACCAAAACTCGGGCTGATCGATAGTGGGTTCGCTCTTGCGCGCCGGCTTCGCGTCAGTGCCTGAGAGAAGGTTTCTTTCGGTCCCCTAGAGGAGCGTTTCACTAGTCTTGGCCAGTCGCGCGGCGCTGAGGGTTGCCCAGTAATGCCCAGGTCTGCATGCCCCTGTCGATCGCCACTTCGAAAGCCATGTCGCCCGGCAGATCGATGTGCCGCAATGGGGAAGCCCTTGTAGTACTTTCCATGGAAAAATGGCGGTAGCGGAGCGCAGAGTCACCTGCAGCAAAGCAGGTCGCCGCAATGAGTCTCTCGCGTTCGGTGTATTTGTAAGTTCCTGATCGAATTATTATTCGTGACAAACAGCAAGAAGATGCACGGAAACCCACCATATACGGCGACCCGTGACATATGGATCATTGCTCATCCGCCTCAAGCGCCGGAACGTGGCAGCCAGCCAGGATGTTGCCGCAGCCTACGCAGCTCCACCCGTATCTCGTGGCGCCACCACGCGTTGAAGTCATACACTACTGCTTCGCATTGCGCCCGCGGCGCGCTTTGACGGCCTCGCTAAGCATGTCCAGTACTGCCACCGAGTCATCCCATCCGATACAGGCATCGGTAATGCTTTGTCCGTATGTCAATGCGGACGGATTGTGCTCGCCCGGGTTGAATTTCTGCGCACCGGGGACCAGGTGGCTCTCGACCATGACCCCGAAGATGGATCGATTGCCGCTGCTGATCTGTTGCGCCACATCGCGCGCGACATCGACCTGCCGCTGGTGCTGCTTGTTGCTGTTGGCATGGCTGAAATCCACCATCAGTAAGCTGTCCAGCCCGGCCGCTTCCAATTGCCTGCATGCGGCCGCCACGGACTCCGCATCGTAGTTGGGGGCCTTGCCGCCGCGCAGAATGACATGGCAATCCGGGTTGCCCTTGGTATGTACCGTCGCCACCTGCCCGTTTTTGTGCACCCCCAGGAAGTGGTGCGGTCGAGAAGCGGCCTGGATCGCGTCGATGGCAATCTTGATATTCCCGTCAGTGCCGTTCTTGAAGCCGATCGGCGCCGACAGACCCGAAGCCAGCTCGCGGTGCACCTGGCTTTCCGTGGTGCGGGCACCAATCGCGCCCCAGCAGATCAGGTCGCCGATGTACTGCGGTGAAATCACGTCCAGCAACTCGCCGGCCGCGGGCAAGCCAAGGCGATTGATCTCAACCAACAGGCTGCGTGCGATGCGCAGGCCCTCGTCGATGCGATAGCTCTCATCCAGATAGGGGTCGTTGATCAACCCTTTCCAACCGACGGTGGTGCGGGGCTTCTCGAAATACACACGCATCACGATCTCAATCGACTCGGCATGCCGCTGCCGCTGCGCCATCAACAGCCGCGCGTACTCGAGCGCCGCCTGCGGATCGTGGATCGAGCACGGCCCCATGATCACAAGCAGCCGGTCGTCCTCGCCATGCTGGATGCGTGCGATGCGCTGACGTGTCTGCGTGACCAGCGATTCGACGGCCGTGTTGCGGATGGGGAAAAAACGGATCAGGTGTTCTGGCGGAGGCAGCGGAATGATGTCGTCGACGCGGGCGTCGTCGGTCACGCTGGTGCGATCCGGCGGCGCTTGCCAACCCTCGGCGATGGTGGGCGGAGATTTTTGTGGGTCATTCATGGCTAGCTCTTGGAACGGAGAAAAAAACGCCGGTAAGTGCCGGCGGTCCAGGTTCGGCGGCGCCGCTTCGATCCATGCTCGGCACCTTGCTCCGCCGGTGCGGTGCGAGCGCCTGGCGAAGGAATTGAAACAGGATGGGCCGATCGGAAATCCTGCACCATCGGAACGGTAGGCGTCAAGCACGAAGCTGCATGGATGAGACCTTCCGAACATCCCGCCCATGCGTTCACCGTCCGCGTGCACAGCGGGGCAGACTGCTTACGGCTCGGAACGCGTCTCCCTGCCCGCCAAGGCCTCGATACATCGCTCACGGACGCTTGCCGGCGCGGGTGCGGATCGTCCGGATTGCTTGTCCACCCACACCCAGACCGCGGTTGCCGTAACGAAATGGATGTCGGGGTGGGACGCGTCACGTATCTCGAAGCAAAGGTCGACACTGCTCCTGCCAATCCGAGTGCAATGCACCGAGACACGCAGTGTTGCGGGATAGCCGATCGGCACATGAAACGTGCAGCCGACATTGGCGACCACCGGCATCAGTTCTGGGACCTCGGTCGCGGTCCCTAGCAGGCTCGCCCACTGCATCCGGGCCTCTTGGACTCACTCGTGGCCCCACAACTTCCGTCGTCTTCGCATTCGCTTCGATCGGCGGGCACGACATTCACGAAGCGCTCTTGAAACTCGGCTGCGCTCTCGTCTGCTGGAACAGCTCCAGGCGTACGGCGCAGCCTTATTGAACTGGCCTCTAAGCTCGATTGGAATCGCTTTGACATTGAGTTCGCACGTGCTACGCGGTACTGCGACCGTAATCCGCCCTCGACTGCCAGGGAGGCGACCCTAAAAGAATTGACGTCTGCAGCATTTCGGGAGTTTTTGATAGACCCCTTCAAGCGAGGAAGACATAACCCTCCTGGATCACTTAATTAGATATAAGAACGCCCCCAAACCAGCACAGACACAAGCCTTCTACGCGAATTTCGTGCAGGGTGGATCGCCAGAGTTGAGGAAGAAGGCGTGACCACCGCGACGGAAGTAATCGTCCTTACCCTACGTTCGACAGTGGCGGTGCTACGGGCCGGGTATGTGCCGGAGCTGCATCCGCCGGCTTTCGGCTAGTTGTCAGTTGATCGCCGACGTGATGAAGCCATGAAGACCGAGTACAGTCACGCATTGCCATCAACCGGAGCACATTGTGGACGACAAGCCAAGCGCCAGCTACAAGGGGTTCGACATTTATCCGCTGGTCTACCAGCACGCAGCGGTTCGGGAGTGGCACCAACCTAAGGCAGATCGGAGCTTCAATGCGTCCGTTGTCATTTGCCGCGAAGGGCAGAAGCCAGGTACGGAGCATTCGCGTGTGTTTCCTTCGTCGGCAAAGCCTTGGGAAAACATCGGTGCGGCACGGCGGGGGATGTTGTCATTTGCCCAGGACATCATTGATGGGCGTGTGCCAGGCCAAACGGTGGGTGGGCTGTAAGCCTGTCCTGCATCAACGCTCAGTTCCTCAATCCATGCGCTCGCTGCAGCACCTTCTTCGCAGCGGCAAGGAGCTCGGTGTCGGTGTCCACGTTCCGAACCAGTTCGATCACGACTGACTTGCCTTCACGCAGGGCAATGTCGATGTCCCTATGTATCTGGCGGAAACGCTTGCCGTTCCTTGGCGCTCGGCCGTCCTGCATTCTCCGCAGGTTGTCGTCATAGTTGGAAAACGGGGCTTTGGCACCGTCCCTGCTCATGCCAACGTAGATGACCTGCATGTCAGATGCGGCACCATCGACGATGCCGATTTGGAACAACAAGGGAAGCGAAGGGTCGACAGAGCTGGTGCGTAGTTCGAAGCCCAGTGGACTGAATTTCTTATCTGTCATGAAGCGGCAATGCTGTTGGCTAGAAGTGATAGCAAATGGCGTTGTTGGCTTCGGAGACTAACTTCCGGCGGAACATGTCGTCGACCAGGTCTGCCAGTTCCGCCTTGGGAAGTTTGTTGCCAAAGACGGTGCTCACATACTTGACGAGCGTTGCCTTCTTCCTCGGTCTCTTGTTCTTCTCGACCCTGCCGAGGTTGGCTCTTACGCGATCCAGTTCCTTGCTTGCCGGGGAAGACGTCTTTGGTGATGGATCGGGCGTCCTTACTGCTGCCGTGGGCGGAGCCCCGTATATTTCACTGACAGCAGCAACACGTCTGCAGGGCACGCCAAGCGTGCCGATGTGCTTGACCAGGGGGTCGTAGCCTTTGTCCCTGGCCAAGATGACGAACTCGTTGGCTTCATTGCGCTCAAAAACACGGCCGATATGAAAAGCCATGCAGAAATCCAGCGCATTCTTGCCGATGCCAGTTACGCGATGCCATTGCACCCGTGCACCGAGATTCTGGAGCCGAGTGGTCAGATCAAGAGAGGCGCTCTTCTGGTTAGTGCCGTAAAAGATGGCGATCCTGTAATCCGACGGGAGGAGATGGACATCGATTGTCTGAACATTCTCAAAATCCATCAGCAACAGCGGCTGTGCCATGTGACCCCTGATTCTTCTTTTCTTGTTGGGCGATTCTATCCGATTGCTGGCAATGCGATTGCAGCAGTAAGGAGGGGCTGGCGAACCGTCTGGCTCGCCCGGCACTGTTCGCAGGACGTGTTGGGCACCACCCTACCCACCGGCACACCAATTCTTACAATTGTCGCGTGTCTCTAACGGTATCCTCGAAGAAGAGTTACCTATTCCTGTAAGTGAAAGAGTTCATGAAACGCCTTGCCGTCCTGTCCGTTGCCGCCGCCGCCCTTCTGAGCGGCTGCGCCGTTGTTCCATACGATGATGGGTACTACGGTGGCTACTCTGCCCCGCACTATGGTGGATACCCTGCTCCCGGCTACGGAGCGTATTTCGATTGGAGCAACGGCGGGTACGAGGGCGGACGCCCAGACAGGGACCGACGAGAACGCCGTGATTGGGACCGGGGTGACCGGCGTGGCTCGAGCCAAGGGGATAGGGGGGGCTGGGGCTCCGGCGATGACCGAGGGGGAGGCCGTGGCTGGAGTCGGGATCGTGGGCAGGACCGAGGGGATAACCGTGCCGGAGGGCGTGCCCGTGACCAAGGGGGAGACCGTGGCAGGGGCCGAGGCGGCGACCGAGATGGCGGTTGAACTGGCCGAGCGTTAGTTCAAAGCGTCTCTGCCTCTCTCGTAGGTCACGAGGCTCCCGTTACCGAATCGCCCGCAGCCTCGCATTCACTGCATTGACATCAAAGCCGGCCGGGTCGAAGACGCCGCCCACCCAGCTTCGGAAGTCATCGTGTTGCGCATGGGTCTGGTCCTGGAGGGCTGCCAGGAATTCCGCATAACGGGGTAATCGTTCGAAACGTGCAAAATGTAACGGCGACTCCCCGGGAAGCCGCTTCCAGCAAGGCTTTCCGGTTCGCTTCACTTGAGAAAATTGCTTCTTCTGCAAGCTCTTGAATCACAAGCGTTTTGGGAGCCCAAACGTATCAATCTGCTCGAGAAGGACGATTACCCCAGAGCGGGCCGCGAGGGCCCGAATTTGGCGTACGTTGAGTTCGCGGCGCCCTTTCAGGATTTCCGAAACCACGCCTTGGCTGCCGATTGCCGCACTTGTTCCGCGATGACTCCGAATCGGTGAACGCTTCAAACAGAGTGGTGGTCGGGATTCGTAATTATGCTCCGCAGCGCATAATCCCTTTCCGGCCGACCCTCGGCATGGACCACGTTTATGGGAGAATCTAGCCTTTTCCCGGGCCGTGCGTCCCGGAACAGCTATGCCTTGAGGCTCCAGACCGCAGTATCGCGAAGGGGCATCGGTGTGTCTCGGATGCGTTGCGGCACCGCCCTCTTTCCGGGTTGCGGGTAGACGTAGGCGGGTAGATACTGACTACGGGTGACTAAGGGTTACCCGATTTCTTCATGGACGTTTGGCCCTCTACCCGCCCGGCTGAGGGCCTTTTTCTTTGTGGGCGTCTCTGCTGTCTTGCGGCCTGCCGATGATAAAAGCCTCTACAAGGCTGATACTACATTAAGCCAAAACGGGCGGAATCAGAGCGAGAGTAGCTCTTCGTTAATTGGTGGGCCTCCCGTGAGTCGAACACGGCACCAACGGATTATGAGTCCGCTGCTCTAACCAGGCATGAGCTAGAGGCCCGATGGAGCGGGTGAAGGGAATCGAACCCTCGTCATAAGCTTGGAAGGCTTCTGCTCTACCATTGAGCTACACCCGCGCGCGATGCGCGGCATGATAGCAGCTACCCCAATCGGTGTGGCACGATTTGTTCGGTTAGACAACCCTAACCGTTCTGCGCCACCCTCGAATTGCGGCCCCAAAGTAATCGGCTTGCCACGAGCGGTCATTAGGGGACGGCGCCATCTTGACGCCGCATTTATGGATAATCGGCTCCCCGGACTCCTTGGTATCGATGCCCCTCTTCGAACCAAAGCTCGGGGCTCAAGCGGCGCGGCTATCTGCCAATAACCGCGGCAAAACGACGGTCGTTGGGCCGCCCTGCACTCACGCTTCCGGAATCAAGAACTTGTCGCGATTCTTACCGAGCCAAGCCGGTGCACGGCCACGGCCAGTCCAAGTTGCGCCCGTCTTGGGGTCTTGATACTTTGGCGGCAGGGATGTCTTGGGTTTTGCCGGCGCCTTAGCCACCGCGTCTGCTGCGGGACGGCCACGGCGACGCTTTGGAGCGATGTCGTCGGCAGTCAACTCGTACTGTGCCATCAGGGCTCGAATCTGTTCGATAACGCCAGCGACTTCTGTTGCTCGCACTTCGACGATCTGAGCCTCGAGTTTTTCCTTTTCGGCAAGCAGTTGTTTGTATGATGCCATTGCTTTCTCCATTTCTATGGTAACTTCAGCATCGTACATTATTTTGAATATTGCAACACGTTCAAACGATATATCGAGGTCTACACCAATCAAGGGATAATGTAGCCCTAGCCTTCAATTCGCAATGCTCTTCGCATCGAGTTCCGTGCGATGTGAGAGCAGTGCGGCGTACAGCGAAAAACGAGTTCACGCTCGTCTCGCGCGCGGGTTGGCCTTGGCGTGTTCGATCGCCTTAAGTGTTTCTGAGTCGAGGACTGCCTGGGCGTCGGACGGAATGGCAAACAGTTTGCCATCGATGTCATGGACGTGTAGCGGCTCATGGGTGACCGCATCCGTCACCAGCGCGCGGCCGGTCAGGCGCAGGGCGGCTTGAAGATGTGATTGTCCCGAGACGATCCGGTAATTGCGCCCATCTGATCGTCTCACCACCGCGTCAGTGGGGATCTCGCTGAGCTCGATAGTGCCGAATCCGGGGAGCGACATTTCCTCGATGCGATTCTTGATGCAGGCGACCATCACGGCGACGCCGGGGCGCTCGGATGCCGCAAGCCGTTCATATTGCCCGAGGAGGATGTTGGCCTGTTCGATTGAGGGCGTTGTGTAGACATAGGATTGGATGGCGGTCGGCGGCCGAGTCAACCGGGTCGCCATGATTGCGAATGCCCAGTCCCTTTTGTAGTTGCAGTGTGGGCAAACCCAGCCGTACTTGGTGGCAATCAGGATGCCAGGGGCGCCACCTTCGACTCCGTGGCGATGGTCGGCGCTGTTCCTGCAGGTGAAGGCGTGCAGAACCGGGCCGCCGAGGCCGACCTGGTTCTCGTTAAGCTTCTGGACCTGATCGTCGGTGAACGGTGCGCGAATGTAGCTCATGGCATTTGAGAAGGCAGTTTCGGCGTGGTGTAGCGATCGCCGCGCGGTCGGCTCCCGCCACGCTCGGGAGTCTGCCCGGCGGCTAACAAATTGGGCGCCAGGACGTACTGCGGCCGCCGCCTCTTTCCAGTTTATGCCCGGGAGAAGGTCTATGTTGCCTTGGCCGGGTCCGAACCTCTTGTGTGCTCCGACCTAAATCCATTCCGCCTCCTCGAAGCAGCCAGGAAAATCTGCCCGTCCTGTTCGCGGCGATGGGGAGGGATGGAAACCGCCGTCCCCTTTGCCTCGCGCAGGAATCCGGCCCGCGGATATGTGCCCGCAGACTACACGCCACCGGCGCCCTGGGGCTCAGTGCCGCGTCAGTGGCCGCGATCTTTGGCATTGTCGATTGGCCTCCCGGCTCGCCGCGTCCAGCGCAGACTGCGAATCGTCGGATATGGCAACTGCCGACCATCGGCTTCGTGCGCTGCAGCATTTTCCCAGTGGCTGCATCTTGGGGTCTTCATATGTTCGATGAGATTTGGCCTGGGGCCAAGATAAGCACACGCGGGCGGAGATCGCGGCTTGGTCTGCTGGAGCGGCCCTCGCGCGAGCACATGACTCTGCTGATCGAACATCCGACCTAGCTAGACACCATAGGCGATTTTTCCGAGACCCTGGCCAAGCGTGCCCGCTTCGAGGCCGCGGTCCTTGGCGAGCCAGGCCATGAGCCTGGACGCGGCCAATCTCAAGGAGATCGTGCCGGAGAAACGTCACACAGTGGCGCTGTTCAACCATATACGGGTATGGGCACAGGACGATCCGACCGCGTGCTCGACATCGTCGCCGAGGGCAAGGTGCCCCCCTTTGGGCGATGTGGAGCGTCTACGAGAAGGCTGCGCCGAGGTCTGTGCCTTCAGCGACAAGAGCTATTTGCCCCTGCTGCGGCCGACCCAGCGCCTGCCCGTGCTCGCGGTAGCGGTCCATCCACTTCGTCAACATCACCACCTCATGCCGGGCTCCAGGCTTAGTCGAGAATCGGGTACGCAGTTCTATCTAGAGAGCAGATTGGCCGACTCACTTTCCCGGGAATCGCAGATATCTCCGCAGCACGGTCCGGAGCCGTCACGATGGTCCAATGTGCTCCGGACGAAAACTGCCACAGCTTCTCCCAGGCGACCGGGACCGATCCCCCGCCCCCTGCAGTGGGGTGACGTCACGGCCGCACGGGGCTATCATCAATACGCGTATCGTGACGCGCTATGACGCGATCGGACGTGTCCATGCAACGATGAGTACTGGTCATGGCACCCAAAAGCCTGATGTTTCCCTTAACAAAATGTCCGACGACGTCCGTAGAGGCACTAGTCAAGCAGATCCGCCGCCTGGACGCCGGCAAGGTAGTCATTATCGGGGGCGATCCGCTCAAGGCGCAGGCACTGAGGGACAAGCTCGCCGTCGGCGGCATGGTTGTGAACGTGGCCGCCCAGTGAATGGTCGGAGTTAGGCGACGCCCAGCGGGCAAAGGATCTCGGCGGACCGCGTTCGCCGGCGATGCGATGTTGGCCTTGGCCGTCGGACTCGCCGAGTCTGACGAGCCAGCAGCTCCCGGCACCGCCAAGGCGGCGGAGTTGGCGGCGGCGGCCTACGTTCGTCGAACTTCCAACGAGAGTCCGGTTGAGGTCAACGAAGTGCCCAAGATCGCGGGCGACAGAGCCCTGGTTCGAACGGTGTATGGCGCGAGGAAGGGTTGTACCGTAGGACTCGTTCGTGATCCGTCCGACGCGAAGTACGGGTGGTCCGTGCGATCCTCCTAGTGCTTTACTGGGGCTTGACCGGAGGCTTTTCCCCACCGCGATGTAGGCTAAGGTGTTATGGATTCTAAGGTGTTATGGATTGGTTTCCCGATTGCAGCCAGCCGCATATGGAGGGAGCGGCGCTAATGCTTTCCGATGATGCTCTATTAATAAGTGCTGTATTTATAACCCACAAAAAAACACCTCGATCGACTCAAGGTGGTATCCATTGGTCCGCTGCGCAGAAAGGAGAGAGCGACGCTCCTGGTCAGCCGAGCCGAATTGCGTTAGGTGCCGCACAGCGCTGGCTTGCCCCATCGTTGCCGTCATGTGGGCTGAGGGGGGGCGCCGGCGCACCCGGTTCTTCATTCGTGATCGGCCCTTGGCCATCGGCCTTCCGCCGCGCGCCCGTCCGCTCGCGCGACGCCACGCGCAATTCTGCCAGTAGCTGGCGCGCCAGCGCCGCTTCGGCTCCGGCCCGCTCGGCCTGGCGCTGCGCTCGCTCGACGACCACGAGCCGACCGGCCAGCGTCGCTGTCTGCGCCAGTTCCGTGCGAAGGTCTTTGGCCGCGTGCTCGCTCTTCTGCCTCGCGGCGCGTTCCTGGGCGATGCTCACCTGCCCGCGCGCCCGTTCCAGTCCGGTCGAGAATTGGGTACGTAGCTCCACCAGCGCACGGCCAGCTGACGGCTAGCTGCCTCCAGCTCCGCCCGCCCAGCCTCCAGCCGCGCCTGGGTTGCGGCATGCGCTTGCCGCTCGGCGTGGCGCACCTCCGATGTTGACCTTGTAACCCCGCTGCGGTAAGCGCCCTTGGCGAGGATATTCGCCAAGGCTGGGCGCGTGCGAGGGGCGTTTACGGGGACGTCCCGGCCCAGCCGCATGCCGGCCACAGCGCCGACCGTGATTCCGGAGTCAAATGGCACCAGGGCTGGCGCGCGGGACGGCCCATCAGCGTCACACACGGAGCGTGAATTGCAGACTGCTTACGTTTGCTGCGAGTTCAGGACTCCATACAGCGGGCACGCTGCACCTCGTCAGCATCCACAGCATCCTCGGAAACAGGCCGATTCTGCAGGCGGCTGTGCATGGCCTCGCATCGGATCAACATCGTTGCAGCGGGATCCTCTTCACCGCCGGCAATGCCAGCCTCAGCAGCGACCCGCAGATATACTTGCCGGGAGGCAACGGCGACGATCACAAGGATGGCTCCGACGCCGAAGGCTCGGACTGCAATTTGGAGGTATTGCGCCATAGCGAACTTGCACCGTATAGCAGGAGGTAATTGGCAGTGAGGCTACACGAGGATGTCTCGGGACGGTGCCACGCCGTTGCGGGATTGACACAATCCGGCTCGCCGCGGCGGGTCGGATCGCGCGTTGCGTGACAGCGCATGGCGGTATTGAAGAGAACGTCCCGAAAATCGATCGCGGCCCTGCCGAACGGCCACTACTGGGCCACGCCACAGGCGCCCTTCCCGCTGGACGGTCCAAACGGCCATGATGAAGTCTTTCCGGGCGCCCACTGCATCAGCGACGGAAAATGGGTCACCTTCTATAAGGGCGGGGAAGACGTATGGGCCTGCAATGCCGTGTATGCCGCCGGCCATTTCGACTTTGCACCGGTTCCAACCCGCCGCCCGCCGAGGGAAACTGAGGGTCGGATGTTCCCCAGGCCGTGGGGTACGTTTCGCCCCCTCCAAACAGCCTAGACATCCATTTTTCGGCGACCGGGCGTTATGTTCAATGCTGCTTCCGCGCGAAGACTAGTGCCTCTGGCAACTGTGCTGCCGCCGGTGTCCCGTAGTAGCTCCTCGTACATGCGTACGGAGAGTCTTGTAACAACGATAGAGGGTTCGGAGCAAAGGGATCGTCGCCGACGTCAGGCCGACTCACTGGCCGATATAGTGCAACAGCTGACGAGGCAGCGAACAGGTGCGCAGCCTCGGCCGGATCACCGAAGCGCCTGGCCGGGCTATCACAAGCCACGGTCGCCACCGGGCCGGCCTAGCCGACAGTATGGCCGCTTGCATGCAGGAAGACCCGTTGGATGTCAGCTCGTTGGAACGCCGTAGCGCTTGAATAGGGCCTCGAAGAATGCTTTCACGTCGGCCTTCGCTGTGGGCGGCTGCAGTTCCGCTGCCCCGAAGCGAAAAACTTCATAGCCGGCGAGCTTGAGTTCGCGGTCGGCCTTGACCATCTGTGCATAGCGCTGCGCGTCAGCGCTGCCCGTGGCGTCTGCATAGTGGTGCTTACCGTCGACCTCGATCACGACCCGCACGCCCTGCGGCAGCAGGAGCAGAAAGTCCATGCGAAACCTCAGAAGCGCATCTGGCCCTCGCTCTTTGACCGTCCGTGGGTCCCAATGCAACCAGACTTCGGGCAGCAGCGCCGGCAGTTTGGGCACAGCACTGCGAAACCCCTCGAAGAAGGCATCGAACAGCAAGATTTGCGGTGGAGAGTTGCGTGGCAAGCTGGCCTTGAGACGCGTGTACAGCGAGCGCTTGGCCTGCGTGGCGTCGGCGATCTGCTCTGCTTCGCCCCACCACTGCTGCAGATCGTTCCAGCGTAGCCCGTCATTGCCGATGGGCCGGTCATAGACGAGCACTTTGTCCGCATTGGTGACGATCTCGACGTCGTTGTCCAGCGCGTCGCGAAAGCGCAGGTCGGGCTTGTCGGGCGAGGCGAAGATGAGATTTTTCGGCTGGCCTTTGGTCGTTGCGTGCAGTGAGACCAAGGAGAAGATCGGGTAGCCGCCTTCCGAGTCGGTCTCGCGCAGCTCGACGCCGCAACTGCGCAGCGGCTCGTTAACACAGGCGACGAAGTGGCGTTGCGCGGCCTCGTCGGGGCGCACGTCGGCCGAAGCCAGTCCCTCCAGAAGCAGCGCGAATCGCAGGTCGGAGGCGTCATACGCGCCCAACTGGTCGAACAGCACCTCAGCCGGCCAGTCCTCCGGGTTGCGATGGACGTGCTGCTGGATTTCAGCGCGCAATCCCGTGGGCTCTACGCCCAACAGGTGCATCCAATCATCGGCATCCAAGATCCACAGCCGCTCCAGCAGTTCGTCGAACCTGCGGGCATCCCCATACAGCTCTTCGCTATTGAGCCTGCGCGCGACCTCGCGCCGATACCGCTTCGGAATAGGTGGACAGGGGCTGTCGCTCCAGAGGATGTCCTGAATCTGGTTGCGCGTAGTGGCGTTGGGTGCGTGGCGCACCAACAGCTTGCGTGCAACGGCCGGCAGGTCCGGGTCCGCTACAGCGTCGAAGCTGGCGGCTATGCGTTCGCGCTTGGAACCATCGGCGCCAGGCGCAGACAGCCCCAATTCTTCGCAAAGCGTCGGCAGCATGGTGTGGGTGCCGGCATCCTTTAGCGCGGTGACGAGAGGCTCCAGCAGGTTGCGAAGTCGCGCGTAGTCCATTGGCGTGCGACTCAACCTCGCAGCGCCATGGCGCGCAGCAGCGCGTCGATCTGCCCGAACGCATCCTGCTGCCACTGTTCGGGCGTGCGATCGCCCAGCGCATGCGTGTCTTCGACGAAGCGCCTCACGCAGGTGGGCCCGTAACCCTCGAAGGTGTCGAACTTGTCGGCGATGTGTCGGAAACCGCGCTCGCCACTGGCATGCCCCAGCAGTAGGCGACATTCCTGTGCCAGCACCTCGATACCGCCGGGGTAGTTTCGCACGCAGTAGTAGATGTCGTAGGCGTCCTTCTGCTTGTAGCGGCCCGCCAGTGCGTGACCTTTCATGGCCAAAAGAGCGGGAATTGAACACACCGCGATCTCCACCCGGTTGGTTCCGCCGTCGGGCATCGGCCCTGCCACAGCGACCAGTTGGTAGAACCGCATCGCCAAGTCGGCGCCGTCCGCCCGCTGCACAGCGAAGTCGTTGATCAAGGGAGGATCGTTCTTGACGATCTCCGAGTCGCGCGGCATCAAGAAATCGACCACGACGTCGATCGCTTCCCCACCATCTCGTGTCGCAACCTGGCGAACCAGCTGGAAGCGCCGAAGCCCCTCGCGCTGCGCGTATCCATGGCCTTGAAGCGCGCCAATCAAGGTCGCGTACTCGCCATCGCCGAGTGCTTCCGCATCCAGTCCTACGTCCACGTCGAGCGTGCCGACGTGCGGCATATCCTCGTTGGCCAGCAGCAGCCAAGGAACTGCGCCGCCAATGATGGCGAACTTGCCCTTGAAGCTGCCAAGGATCTGGCCGATCTCGATCAGCACCGACTTCACGGCTGCGGTCGTCCGGTCGTCGTATTCGGCGGCCGACTGTGGTTCCTGGGGTGTCATTTGGGCCATGAGAGCCTTTCTAGGCGCAGGTGCTCGGCGGCCTCAGCGCCGCGTTCGCCCGCAATGGATAGATCAAGGTAGGTCTGGACCGGGCTCGTGCAAATCGCGCCCGGTGCAGGTTCAACCGTGTCAGCGAGCAGACCCAAGTCCTTCGGGACGGTGACGACCACGTTCTCCCCCTTAGAGACAGTCGCGAGCTTCAGTGCGGCTTGGAGCTTGCGCAGACCGTCTTCGTCAGCGAAGAAGTAGTGGGTGCCGGTTCGCCCATAAGGCGCAAGCCACTGTGCCGCCGAAAAGGACGCGAAGGCAGTATGTCCCTGGCCGTCTTGTGTGCCCAACGCATTGCGGGCCGCGTCTTCCAGTGCGCTGCCATGCAATGGCGTGTAGAACCGCAGCCGCTCACCTGACGGCGGAGTGTAGCTGTCCCGCCATGCGTCAAGCAGTGCGTCGGGCGCTGAGAGGACGAGGCCATCGTCCGAGGCGCTCGCCCATTCCCGATCAATCAAGCCGGTGCGCACATTGCTGACGTGCCCCAGGCTGACTCCGGAAATTTCCGACAACTCGGTGACGCGCCAAGCACGGTCGGGCTCGCGCAGCATGGCGCGTAGAACCTGGGCCGACTTCGGCCTGAACAGCGACTTTAGTTCGCGTTGTTCGGCCGCGGGCTTGTCTGCCACCATGCGTTCGATGAACACGCCGCCGAAGGCGATCCGGGCGTTTCCCTCCAGGTCGAGATAGCCGACGCCCTTTTCTGCGCACAATTGCCTCACCGCAGGTGAGAGGTAGGGTGCGATAAAGACGGGCGTCGCCTGCGGGGCTCGCTCCGCCACGTAGTTACGCAGTTCGAGTAGCGCGGAACGGGCGTACCGCGGTTGGCCGTTCGACTTGTACTCGCAGATGAGCAGGTGCTGCCGCCCGTCCACGAGCAACCGGGCGATCAAGTCCGGGCGCCAATCGCCGGACACGGCGGCGGCATCGATGCCTTCGATCTTAAGGATCGGGATCTTCTCAAGCAGCCGTCGCAACGCCTCGCCAGCACGGGCTTCTGCCTATTTCATTGGATGAGCCTCTTTCAGCATTCGCTGAAAATACCATATTTTTTGAAATATGCCCAATATTTTCACTGAATCGCACGTTTTCACCAGATGCTGAAAGTTGCGTTTGCGGTGAAAGTCTGGGCATGGTAGCCGCCACGGTGAGCCTTACCGAGCCGCTTAAGAGGCTCATTAGGCACGGCCAACGACAGCACCGACTCTGCCGCACTGGCCTTCTTGCCATACCCGAAAGTGCGTCGGCGCAAGTACGAACTCTGGCAGGTCGACACGCCTCATCCGCAATTGCTGCTGGTGTTGATGCAGAACATCAACATCCGTCAGACCTTGGAAGACTTCGCGTCGAAGATCCGCAGTCTCCCAAAGAAGCTCCGAGACTTCCGTGAACTCAGCCTCAGCCATCCGTTCGAAAACAGCACCCTCGACCTTAAGTTTCAGCCCGTTTGAGGTGACATCCTCTTCGAGCTGGCAAAGTGCATCGACGAAGAGCGGAAAAACCGTGTCATCACTCATGGCCGAAGAGACGAATTTCAAGGTCTCTTGGACTCGCGTGACGATCGCCTCTCGCTCCTCCGTGCTCCGCTTGAAGAACCGCTTCTTGACATATTGGGCGACTTCGCCTGAGGTGAAACCCTTCAGGCTGTCGATCGGCACGCCATGGCGGCGAAGGGATGAGACGGTTGTCCCAACAGTGTCCTCGCGTCCAGCCAGGAACACGCGCGTCTGCCCCAATTCGGCGTTCAGTGCCTTGATGGACTCCACGAAAGGAACGAGTTCAAAGCTGGACGACATCATGCTTAGCAGCTCATCGATTCCGTCAATCAGGATCAGCAGGCTGCCGCTGATAAGCAAGAGGTCGAACACCTTTCGATTGGCCGGAGCGCGCATCGGCATGGCGCCGGCAGTGCTCAGCGCCATGGCATGAAGCTCGCAAAGCTCAAACAGCGAAGCAACATGCCAACCACGTAGCTTCACCCTACTTTGGTGGGGAGCGTAATTTTCAAATAGCGAGCGAAACTAAGAGTACATAGAAAAACCATCCGGTCCGGGAGAGTGCCATGATATTGAAACGTCTGCCCATCATGGCCGCTCTCACCACGGCTGCCTGCTGTGCAGCCCCAGTTGCAGAGTCCAAACATCAAGCAACGCCTGTTGAATTTGGCTATGTTGCGGAGCAAGGAAAGTCGTGCTCACCAGACACTGGCAACCTAGATGGATGCGTCAAGCAGATCAATGGGTTTCAAAAGAAGTACTGGCGCTTGGCACTGGTACCTGACGAAGGAATCACGAGGCCCGGATATACCCCGCCGACTACTTGGCAAAGCCTTGTACGCGGCATCCATAAAAGCGAAACCATTGTTGCGTCTTCGCTTTACGTAGAGCGAGCCGATGCCTCGTTCGAAGTTCCACTGGTAGCACTTAAGATCACCAACAACGAGCAAGCTAACGACACGTTGCCGAAACGGCCACAGATGCTAACACCATGGTTTCTCGGCGCGCGAGACGCAGTAGTGGACGCAAATGTTGCGCCAATGACAACTCTTGTCAGCAACAATACCTCAAACTTTGTCGACGTTGCTCGAGGCGCCGTTCAAGTTGTTGCCTTGTTCAATCCTGTCACTGCAGCGGTCCTGGCACTGCCCAGCACAAAGACCGGGCTCGACGGTCTCAGCCGTTTTGAAGAACGCATGAATGAAGCCCGCGCGGGATCGCATACGCTGACAGCCCAACTTCGTAGGATCTACCCCCAGTATTTGCGTGACATCACTGTTTACGAGCAAAACGTCACTGGTGAAGGGTCCAAGCAGGTGCTGTATCGCGTTCGGCCTGTCACGCGGGACTCGCTGTTTGTCACGTCCGTAACAGACGATCTGGCGCTGTCAAACATTCAAAGAATCAAGGTACCCTCTCCGTCCGGTCAAGCTGTTCCTCCAAGCACGACAGCTGGACAGGGGGCAAACGAGCCTCAAAGCGTACAGTTGCTCTCCTTGCTGTCCACTCAGTTTCCCATCCCCGCTACCGGTCAGATATCCACCGAAACCTGCGATGCGGTGCTGGCAAAGCTCTCTGACTATGAATACAACGAGCTTGATTCCTCGTTTATTACCGCGGCTTGGCTGTCAACGAAGGGATGGGACACCACTCTGAGTCGACGCGACCCGGATGATCATTGTTACCATCGCGTTGCCTCCGGCATGTCCGGAACCACCTACGCAGCTCGCCTACTCAAGCCTCGGGATGAACTGGATCGCACGCAGAAGGAAGAGGAGCAGGAAAGTCGCCAAAATTTGATGGCAACGTCACGAAAATTCTTCGACGAAATTACCGTATTACTGGATGGGAAGAACACTGAGCTTTCCAAAACGAGGTTTGCGGATAGCGTGACAATCTCTGCCGGTGCCAGCGCACCGGAGCTAGACACATTCTTCGATGCGGACCTTGCCAAAGCCCCGAGGGTCGCCTACGCGTCGGATCTAGCTGCGGTGCTGGCGAGCCCCGAAAAGCCTTACCTTTACTACAAGCGTAGCTCATTGGACAACTGCTACCAACTCCTGCCGAATACGGTCAGCTCAACAGTGCAAGCTCGGTGCTTCTACGTGCAGCGTGCCGACGGTACCAAGCAACGGTACTCTGTCATGATCGGGCTGGACCGCTCGTTGTCGGATACCGATGGTGCAGACGCCAGAATCGTTTCGATTCAATTTCAACAACCTTTATAGCGACAACCGAGCAACAACAACGTCTCATTGCCAAACGACTTACATAGCCAGCGCTACCGTGACATAGTGATTGCCACGGGGCAACGTAACGCGATAGGCAGCACCGCGATCTCAGACAATCGATAGTCAAGGACGTTACATGCACCCACTAGCATTCGCCTTCACCGTTGCGGCACTTGCCCTTCCAACTCACAGCAACGCGGAGACCTTCCAGCCCCTCCCTGCATCACGCGAACTGCTCAGCGGCATTGACCTATCTGGAAAACCAGTCGCTCAGAGTTTCAAGAAGGATTTCGATGATTGCGACAAGATTCCTCATCACGTTCGAGGCAAACCGCAGGCCCAGTGCATGGGACGCCGCAAAGTCCTCCCGAAGCCGGGCGGCAATGGTCAGCCGACATGGACAAAGGACGAGAAACTCCCTGGAGTAGACCCGAACAACAATACAACCCTATTGAAGCTGGTGAGTGGAGCAATACTCTTCGACGCTAAGATGGCCCTCGATGCGGACGGATCGGACTACGCCAAGAAGCGCGCCAAGTTTCCCGATAGTCCGGACACATCCTTACGGTATTCAGACCGCACGAGCCTTGACGCGGACAAGGTGGCGTATGCGGTACTGCCGCTGGGATTCCCCGAGGCTACAGGCCTAACTCTCGGAGATGTTGCTGCGATCATCTACCGAGACAAGATCACTTACGCGATCATTGGCGATCAAAGCAAGCCATTTCGGATCGGTGAAGGCTCCATCCAGCTTCATGAGGCTCTTGAGCAAAACGGCTGTCTCAGGCGAGATCAAACCGGTGTATGCACGCAACCGAAGGGCCATAGCATTCCCAGAGACGTCATCTATCTTGTGTTTCCGGGAACCAGATCCGCCCTGTGCCCAACATCACAAGCGCCCATCGACCCCCACAAGCTCTGTTCAGAGATCACGCCTGCCAACATCAACCAGCGTGTAGCCGAGGTAGGCAAGACTGCGTTTGAAGAACTAAAACGCAACTGATGACACGGGTAGCTTGGCACCTGCCTCTCGCCTTACCGGCAAACAGGCTTTTGAAGGCTGCGCGCTATCGCTTGTGACTCCGTGACAGTCTTGTATGCTTCAAGCTGCCCGAGGGCCGTATTGTACTTGGTCGCGGCCGCGTCGGCTTGCCTGACCTCGCTGAGACAGGAGACGTTTAGGGATCCGATCAGTGTGGATCGGCACTTAACGACTGCTTCCATTGCCTTGGCGTGCTCGTTCGCGGCTTCAGTCATCGTCCGCCCGACGTGCTCCACGTCGAAACCAGAGGACATGGTTTCGATCTTCCGATCGCCCTCCGCGCGCTCCTGCGCGGAGACACATTCCGCGCCCGGCGACTGCGCCATGGCCACCCTGCTTGCGAGTGCGATTGCTGTGAAGCCGCGGGCGAAGAATATTAATGATTTCTTGTTCATGTTCACTGTGTGCAAATGCGAGCCAGAGTAGGAGCTGCTTTTCCGAGAAGGCAAGCTCAGAGCCGGCGCTCCTATCGGAGCCAGCGCCGGAAGCGGTTCAGATCGGCACCGATGGGCGCCACCCAGATATTGTTGGCGAGATGCCTGCGGGCGCCCAGTGCGCGGGCACGATCAATGTCGGCGAGCGGCACGTTCAGGACGGTTTCCTGGACGGCCCACTCCGGCCGATATGCGGCGTGGCTATGCCGGTCGTGGATCAGGTGATTGATCTCTCCGTCGGGCAGACCCGCTGCCAACAAGCGCGCCTTCTGCGCATGGATCAGCGCGGTCAGATCGGCCCCGCTGTGCACCGCCTCACGCAGCAGGCTCTGGAAGACCGCCTTCTCTTCATCAAGGTTGAACATGCTTGGTCCTCACGTTTCGCCCCGCGCGGATCGCCATTGCACAATGGCCGGTATGACGAGGCCGGCGAGCCGACGCGTGTCAGCCTCTGTGCCCGAGTAGTTGAACGAAAGAGATATCGTTACAAGTGCGGCACGTTCGATGATGGAGCGAGCGCTCTGGAGAAGGTCTCGAATGTCGTCGTCGCTGCAGAGATCCCCGGTCGCCCACTTGTTCGATCGGTTGAACAGGTCAAGGCAAAGGTCAAAGATCAGCGGTCTGTCGAATTGCACCTGAGCAAGCTGGCCTGCATTGTCGTGCATGTACTCGTGGGCTCCGGCCTCGGTCAGCAGCCGTTCACCAAGGCCCGGCTCAGTGCCCGTTTGCTTGCAGAAGAAGTGCACCTCTGTCACCAGTTTCCGGATCACGGCTGGTGCGATAAATGAGTCGTATTGGATGCGCTCTTTGTTGCGAACCATTGCCTGGATTTCCGTAAGGTCGGCCGCTATCAGCCGTGCATCTTGCCGCGCGCTTCCACAGACGAGGTCAAGTCGCAAAGCACATAACAGAAGCCCGGAATATCCTCGGAGCGAGGAATCTGCCGACCAGCAGCGGTCTTGGCCTTGCCATCGCGAATTCGCTGGAGATACCCCAACGCCTGTTCGATGGGATCCTTCTCCTCCCCTTGTGCCGCGTCGTTTCTCATCTGCCGCTTGATTTCGATGATCGACAACGTCGCGGGCGGCGTTCTTTTGTCTTCGGCCACCAACAGACGTTCATCGAAGACATTCAAAATGCAAATATCCGGCTCTTTCGTCTCCACACAATCGGTTATCGGCAGTGAAGAAAGTGGGCGATCCGACGCCAGGAAATTGTGAAACGCGAGACGCTCATCAATCAGCCAAAGATTACAGCTATCGAGATGGATCTCATGTGACGTCTTTCGCAATGGCATAATGAGCTCATGAATTAACTCTTCCTTTGCGTACTTACCTTCAGCATCGCGCTCAATAGCCTTGTCCAGGATATCAATGATATCCTGGCGGTGAAACACATAGCTAGCCAAGTCAGATTTCTTAATATCGTCTGCCTTCTTCAAATACTCTGCCAATCTTGCCTGGTATTGAACTGGTGACTCACCGCTATTGAAGTTCATTACCGCGTGCCCTTCGGATAGAAAGCTGCTTTCAATCTCTGACAATTGCTGCGGATCGGACAGATCGACTGCTCTGCTAGATGGTCGCCTGTCTTGCTCGCTGGCTGGCTCAGAACTGCCGGGTGTACCTACAGCACAAGGGTTGTAGGTACACCCGCCGAATCTGCTTGACGCTACTTTACTTCCAGTTGGCGGCAATCGCTCCTTCTAATGCATCGCGGTAGTTTTGAGGAAGCGTGGACTGTCCGGACGCCGGCGGGCTGAATGCTGCCATGGCACTTACCAGATTCTCCACCTGGCTATCCAACAACAACTTCCCATCCGCCGTTTTGAACTGCTCCACGTGATAGGCCGAGCCGGAGTACCAGTTGGAGATAGTCACTTTGTCGGCGGAACCGATGACGTTGACTTCCAAGTCCGAGCTGACACGACGGAGCCACAGTTGATCGGCAGCGATGTCCGGGCCAAACTCAAGAACATCCGCATTACCGATCGCTGCATCAAATTCGGAAATGCGGTCTTGGCCTGCGGTCCTATCGAATCTGTACAAATCGTTTCCAAGGCCGCCGTCCAACACGTCATCGCCGGCGCCACCAATGAGAATGTCGTTGCCATTACCGCCATTGAGCGAATCGTTGTCGGCACCGCCATCCAGCAGGTCATTGCCGTCACCGCCATTGAGCGTGTCGTCGCCGGCTTCCCCGTAGACCTTGTCGTCGCCGCCGAGCGCCGAGATCGAGTCGTTGCCACCGCCAGCGTACAGCGTCTCGCCCACGCCGCTGAAGGAGAGGTTGTCCGCTCCCTCCGTCATCCGGATTGGGTAGGCCGCGTACAACTCGGCCACCGACAGCGTCTTGCCGTCCGAGAACTGGAACTGGTCGACCGCGTAGGCACTGCTGACAAAGTGATTCTGCAACGTCAGCCGGTCCGACTGGCCGTAGGTTAGGATCAGATCGTTGCCCGAACGGGTCACCCCGGTCAGGTCGGTCGAGTTGACGTTCTCGAAGCGCACAGTGTCGACCCGGCCTGCGCCGGTGTCGTACTGACTGATCAGGTCTTGCCCGCTGCCGACGCGGAACACAAAGGTGTCGTTGCCATTGTCGCCGCTCAGCGTGTCGTTGCCGGCTCCGCCATCCAGGACGTCGTTGCCGTTACCGCCATTGAGCGAATCGTTGTCGGCACCGCCATCCAGCAGGTCATTGCCGTCGCCGCCATTGAGCGTGTCGTTGCCGGCTTCCCCGTAGACCGTGTCGTCGCCGCCGAGCGCCGAGATCGAGTCGTTGCCACCGCCAGCGTACAGCGTCTCGCCCACGCCGCTGAAGGAGAGGTTGTCCGCTCCCTCCGTCATCCGGATTGGGTAGGCCGCGTACAACTCGGCCACCGACAGCGTCTTGCCGTCCGAGAACTGGAACTGGTCGACCGCGTAGGCACTGCTGACAAAGTGATTCTGCAACGTCAGCCGGTCCGACTGGCCGTAGGTCAGGACCAGGTCATTGCCAGAGCGCATCACCCCGGTCAGCCCGGTCGAGCTGACGTCTTCGAAGCGCACGGTGTCGATCCTGCCCGTGCTCGTGTCGTACTGGCTGATCAGATCCTGTCCACTGCCTATGCGGAATACATAGATGTCATCGCCAGCACCACCGTCAAATTTGTCGTTGCCGACTCCGCCATCGAGCACGTCGTTACCTGCTAGGCCTTCAACTATGTCGTTGCTACCGCCCCAAACAATCGCGTCGTCACCTGACGTGGCACCCGTTGCTATATTGCGAATGGTGGTTGTATCCCAGACAGTCTTGTCATTGAACTGGATTTGATCGATCTGATACCCGCTGACGAAGTGATTGGTGATCTTGATTTGATCGCTCGTTGTTCTCAGTGAGACGATCAGATCGTTGCCAACGCGATTCAGGGAGAGATCGCTAGGAGTGATTTCGGCGCCGAGCAACAGTGTATCGACCTTGCCCGCCGTGGTGTCGGCGCTGGAGACGGTGTCCTTGCCCGAGCCGCGGCCGAACAGGTAGACATCGTTGCCGGTGCCGCCGTCGAGCGTGTCGTTGCCGGCACCACCGTCCAAGGTGTCATTGCCGTCACCGCCGGACAGCCGGTCATCCCCGTCGCCGCCGAGCAGCACATCGGCCCCGGCCTCGCCGTTGAGCGTGTCGTTCTGCGTGCCGCCCAACAACGTGTCGTCGCCAGCGCCACCGTTCAGGGTATCGGCACCGTCGCCGCCATCGAGCGTGTCGTTGCCAGCGTACCCATACAGCGTGTCGTCGCCGGCCAGCCCGGAGAGCGTGTCCGCCGTGGCATAGCCTTGCAGCGTATCGTTGTCCGCGCTGGCCACCTGCACCAGCGCCTTGATGGCCGCCACATCCCAGGTCGCGCCGTCGGCAAAGCGGATCTGCTCGACCTGGTAGCCGTAGGTGGCGTCGTTGTAGAAGTAGTTGGCGACGGTGAGGATATCGGCGCTGCCCTTGAGGGTCAGCACCAGGTTGTTGCCGTCGCGCACCGCCTTCACATCGTCGGCGGTGATGCCATTGCCCAGCTGGATGACATCCTGCTTGCCCGCCGTGGTGTCGGCGCTGGAGATGGTGTCCTTGCCCGAGCCGCGGCCGAACAGGTAGACATCATTGCCGGTGCCGCCGTCGAGCGTGTCGTTGCCGGCACCACCGTCCAAGGTGTCATTGCCGTCACCGCCGGACAGCCGGTCATCCCCGTCGCCGCCGAGCAGCACATCGGCCCCGGCCTCGCCGTTGAGCGTGTCGTTCTGCGCGCCGCCCAACAACGTGTCGTCGCCAGCGCCACCGTTCAGGGTATCGGCACCGTCGCCGCCATCGAGCGTGTCGTTGCCAGCGTACCCATACAGCGTGTCGTCGCCGGCCAGCCCGGAGAGCGTGTCCGCCGTGGCATAGCCTTGCAGCGTATCGTTGTCCGCGCTGGCGACCTGCACCAGCGCCTTGATGGCCGCCACATCCCAGGTCGCGCCGTCGGCAAAGCGGATCTGCTCGACCTGGTAGCCGTAGGTGGCGTCGTTGTAGAAGTAGTTGGCGACGGTGAGGATATCGGCGCTGCCCTTGAGGGTCAGCACCAGGTTGTTGCCGTCGCGCACCGCCTTCACATCGTCGGCGGTGATGCCATTGCCCAGCTGGATGACATCCTGCTTGCCCGCCGTGGTGTCGGCGCTGGAGATGGTGTCCTTGCCCGAGCCGCGGCCGAACAGGTAGACATCATTGCCGGTGCCGCCGTCGAGCGTGTCGTTGCCGGCACCACCGTCCAAGGTGTCATTGCCGTCACCGCCGGACAGCCGGTCATCCCCGTCGCCGCCGAGCAGCACATCGGCCCCGGCCTCGCCGTTGAGCGTGTCGTTCTGCGCGCCGCCCAACAACGTGTCGTCGCCAGCGCCACCGTTCAGGGTATCGGCACCGTCGCCGCCATCGAGCGTGTCGTTGCCAGCGTACCCATACAGCGTGTCGTCGCCGGCCAGCCCGGAGAGCATGTCCGCCGTGGCATAGCCTTGCAGCGTATCGTTGTCCGCGCTGGCCACCTGCACCAGCGCCTTGATGGCCGCCACATCCCAGGTCGCGCCGTCGGCAAAGCGGATCTGCTCGACCTGGTAGCCGTAGGTGGCGTCGTTGTAGAAGTAGTTGGCGACGGTGAGGATATCGGCGCTGCCCTTGAGGGTCAGCACCAGGTTGTTGCCGTCGCGCACCGCCTTCACATCGTCGGTGGTGATGCCATTGCCCAGCTGGATGACATCCTGCTTGCCCGCCGTGGTGTCGGCGCTGGAGATGGTGTCCTTGCCCGAGCCGCGGCCGAACAGGTAGACATCGTTGCCGGTGCCGCCGTCGAGCGTGTCGTTGCCGGCACCACCGTCCAAGGTGTCATTGCCGTCACCGCCGGACAGCCGGTCATCCCCGTCGCCGCCGAGCAGCACATCGGCCCCGGCCTCGCCGTTGAGCGTGTCGTTCTGCGTGCCGCCCAACAACGTGTCGTCGCCAGCGCCACCGTTCAGGGTATCGGCACCGTCGCCGCCATCGAGCGTGTCGTTGCCAGCGTACCCATACAGCGTGTCGTCGCCGGCCAGCCCGGAGAGCGTGTCCGCCGTGGCATAGCCTTGCAGCGTATCGTTGTCCGCGCTGGCCACCTGCACCAGCGCCTTGATGGCCGCCACATCCCAGGTCGCGCCGTCGGCAAAGCGGATCTGCTCGACCTGGTAGCCGTAGGTGGCGTCGTTGTAGAAGTAGTTGGCGACGGTGAGGATATCGGCGCTGCCCTTGAGGGTCAGCACCAGGTTGTTGCCGTCGCGCACCGCCTTCACATCGTCGGTGGTGATGCCATTGCCCAGCTGGATGACATCCTGCTTGCCCGCCGTGGTGTCGGCGCTGGAGATGGTGTCCTTGCCCGAGCCGCGGCCGAACAGGTAGACATCGTTGCCGGTGCCGCCGTCGAGCGTGTCGTTGCCGGCACCACCGTCCAAGGTGTCATTGCCGTCACCGCCGGACAGCCGGTCATCCCCGTCGCCGCCGAGCAGCACATCGGCCCCGGCCTCGCCGTTGAGCGTGTCGTTCTGCGTGCCGCCCAACAACGTGTCGTCGCCAGCGCCACCGTTCAGGGTATCGGCACCGTCGCCGCCATCGAGCGTGTCGTTGCCAGCGTACCCATACAGCGTGTCGTCGCCGGCCAGCCCGGAGAGCGTGTCCGCCGTGGCATAGCCTTGCAGCGTATCGTTGTCCGCGCTGGCCACCTGCACCAGCGCCTTGATGGCCGCCACATCCCAGGTCGCGCCGTCGGCAAAGCGGATCTGCTCGACCTGGTAGCCGTAGGTGGCGTCGTTGTAGAAGTAGTTGGCGACGGTGAGGATATCGGCACTGCCCTTGAGGGTCAGCACCAGGTTGTTGCCGTCGCGCGCCGCCTTCACGTCATCGGTGGTGATGCCATTGCCTAGCTGGATGACATCCTGCTTGCCCGCCGTGGTGTCGGCGCTGGAGATGGTGTCCTTGCCCGAGCCGCGGCCGAACAGGTAGACATCGTTGCCGGTGCCACCGTCGAGCGTGTCGTTGCCGGCGCCACCGTCCAGGGTGTCATTGCCTCCATAGCCGTACAGGCTGTCTGCACCGTTGCCTCCGAGCATCGTTTCGGCCCCATCCGTGCCATTCAGTCTCTGACCGCTTGGTAGCGTGGCTGTCAGATTCGCAAGCACGGCTGCATAGTTCCAGCTGGTGTCATCGCCAAATTGAATGCGATCCACCGTGTAGCCCGCGGTGCTGGCACCATGCTGATAGAAGTACGAGGAGACGCGCAGGCTGTCGTTCGTGCCGTTGATGGTGACGATCAGGTCATCGTTCTCGCGGCGCAGCGTCACATCTGAGGCCTTCAGGCCCGTCATCTGGATCACATCCAGCTTGCCCGTCGTGGTGTCGTTCGGTGCGTAGTTGTTGATAGTGTCCTGGCCGGAGCCAACGCCGAAGACGTAAGTGTCCGACCCGTATCCGCCAGTCAGGCTGTCGTTGCCGGCGCCACCGTCGAGCGTGTCGTTCCCGTAGCCGCCGTCCAGCGTGTCGTTGCCTTCCTGGCCCAGCAGGGAGTCGTTGCCATCTCCACCGTACAGGCTGTCGGCACCGGTACCACCTCTGAGCGTGTCATTGCCGACATCGCCGTACAGGGTGTCGCTGCCCGCGCCACCATCCAGCACGTCATCGCCGCCCCTGCCGCGCAGCGTATCGTTGCCGTCCAGACCATTCAGCGTGTCGACCGTTTCATAGCCCGTCAGGCTGTCATTGTCTGTGGTCGCCAGCAGGACCCGGGTCTTCACCGTCGCGATGTCCCAGGCCACGCCGTCGGCGAACTGGATGCGGTCCACCGCGTAACCGTAGGTGCTGACCCCATCCTGATAGAAGTAGGATGAGACGCGCAGGCTGTCGTTCGTGCCATTGATTGCAATGACTAGGTCATCGTTCTCACGGCGCAGCGTCACATCCGAGGTCCTCAGGCCCGTCAGCTGGATGACATCCAGCTTGCCCGCCGTGGTGTCGTTCGGTGCGTAGTTGTTGATGGTGTCCTGGCCGGAGCCGACGCCGAAGACGTAAGTGTCCGACCCGTATCCGCCAGTCAGGCTGTCGTTGCCGGCGCCACCGTCGAGCGTGTCGTTGCCGTAGCCGCCGTCCAGCGTGTCATTGCCTTCCTGGCCCAGCAGGGTGTCGTTGCCATCTCCACCGTACAGGCTGTCGGCACCGGTACCACCTCTGAGCGTGTCATTGCCGACATCGCCGTACAACGCATCGCTGCCTGCACCGCCGTCCAGCACATCGTCGCCACCGCGCCCGCGCAGGGTATCGTTACCCTCCAGACCATTCAGCGTGTCGACCGTTTCATAGCCCGTCAGGCTGTCATTGTCCGTGGTCGCCAGCAGGACCCGGGTCTTCACCGTCGCGATGTCCCAGGCCACGCCGTCGGCGAACTGGATGCGGTCCACCGCGTAACCGTAGGTGCTGACCCCATCCTGATAGAAGTAGGATGAGACGCGCAGGCTGTCGTTCGTGCCATTGATTGCAATGACCAGGTCATCGTTCTCACGGCGCAGCGTCACATCCGAGGTCCTCAGGCCCGTCAGCTGGATGACATCCAGCTTGCCCGCCGTGGTGTCGTTCGGTGCGTAGTTGTTGATGGTGTCCTGGCCGGAGCCGACGCCGAAGACGTAAGTGTCCGACCCGTATCCGCCAGTCAGGCTGTCGTTGCCGGCGCCACCGTCGAGCGTGTCGTTGCCGTAGCCGCCGTCCAGCGTGTCGTTGCCTTCCTGGCCCAGCAGGGTGTCGTTGCCATCTCCACCGTACAGGCTGTCGGCACCGGTACCACCTCTGAGCGTGTCATTGCCGACATCGCCGTACAGGATGTCGCTGCCCGCGCCACCATCCAGCACGTCATCGCCGCCCCTGCCGCGCAGCGTATCGTTGCCGTCCAGACCATTCAGCGTGTCGGCTGTTTCATAGCCCGTCAGGCTGTCATTGTCCGTGGTCGCCAGCAGGACCCGGGTCTTCACCGTCGCGATGTCCCAGGCCACGCCGTCGGCGAACTGGATGCGGTCCACCGCGTAACCGTAGGTGCTGACCCCATCCTGATAGAAGTAGGATGAGACGCGCAGGCTGTCGTTCGTGCCGTTGATTGCAATGACCAGGTCATCGTTCTCACGGCGCAGCGTCACATCCGAGGCCTTCAGGCCCGTCAGCTGGATCACATCCAGCTTGCCCGCCGTGGTGTCGTTCGGTGCGTAGTTGTTGATGGTGTCCTGGCCGGAGCCGACGCCGAAGACGTAAGTGTCCGACCCGTATCCGCCAGTCAGGCTGTCGTTGCCGGCGCCACCGTCGAGCGTGTCGTTGCCGTAGCCGCCGTCCAGCGTGTCGTTGCCTTCCTGGCCCAGCAGGGTGTCGTTGCCATCTCCACCGTACAGGCTGTCGGCACCGGTACCACCTCTGAGCGTGTCATTGCCGACATCGCCGTACAGGATGTCGCTGCCCGCGCCACCATCCAGCACGTCATCGCCGCCCCTGCCGCGCAGCGTATCGTTGCCGTCCAGACCATTCAGCGTGTCGGCTGTTTCATAGCCCGTCAGGCTGTCATTGTCCGTGGTCGCCAGCAGGACCCGGGTCTTCACCGTCGCGATGTCCCAGGCCACGCCGTCGGCGAACTGGATGCGGTCCACCGCGTAACCGTAGGTGCTGACCCCATCCTGATAGAAGTAGGATGAGACGCGCAGGCTGTCGTTCGTGCCGTTGATTGCAATGACCAGGTCATCGTTCTCACGGCGCAGCGTCACATCCGAGGCCTTCAGGCCCGTCAGCTGGATCACATCCAGCTTGCCCGCCATGGTGTCGTTCGGTGCGTAGTTGTTGATGGTGTCCTGGCCGGAGCCGACGCCGAAGACGTAAGTGTCCGACCCGTATCCGCCAGTCAGGCTGTCGTTGCCGGCGCCACCGTCGAGAATGTCGTTGCCATTGCCACCGCTGAGGGTATCGTTGCCGGCGCCTCCCAGAAGAGTATCGTCGCCGTCCTGGCCGCTTAGGCTATCTGCCCCGCCTAGTCCAAAAAGAATATCGTTTCCACTACCACCAGTCAGTACGTCACTTGTGCCGTTGCCTAACCAAGTTCTAGACAACGATCGAATGCTCGTGAGAAACGATTCCTTCTGGACGGAGTCAGGAATGGACAACCAAAGCCGTTCAACTCGCTCCCATCCATCCCAGGCAGGCGGTAGTGAACTGCCATTGCTAATAACTCGATTAAAATCAATCAGGTCGGAAATCTGAGAAAAAATATCCTGGTTTGCTGAAGAATCAAATAATTGTTTCACGCGATCAAATGATAGCGTTGGATCTCCATTTTTGTCAAAAATCAACTCAATTGCCGCTATATGTGGCTTGAGTCTGGTCTGAGTTAACAGCGCGTCGTAAACCGAACCTTTGATGGCATCAAGGGACTGTTGTAGCAGATCGCGCCGGGTAGACCACAATTCGAGAGATGGCGAAGTGGTAAGGAGTGTTTCTGGTTCGGCCTTGCCATTAAAAATGGATGTGATGGCCAGAAGCCGTTCTTCCGCCAGAGTGACTGAACTGCTCGCGTTTGGATGTTGGTCTCTCCAACCCTGGACGAAACGGTGCGTACGATCATAGTCGAGATCGCTCGTTCTTGCCCATGCTTCAATCAGTCCGTCAAGAAGATCCAACTGCTCCTGCCTGCTTTGCGTACTTGCGTATTGGTGCAGTATTGCCCGAAGTGCGGTCCCGGCGGTCGTATCGAGACTCGCAGCCTGCCTTAGATCTCTGACGCGGCCTGACCCGTGCAGGTTCGGAAGTGCGCTAACGTCGTTGCGAATCGGAACGTTATCATCGTATGCCCGATGAAAAGTATCTTCACCCAGATCAACATCGGCCATGTTACCGACGTCCCCTAGGGACCCTGTACTCCCATCGCCACGGGTGAACGTTCCGATATCAGCAATGCGATTCCCGTCCGAGAGGATTTGATTATTCTTTTCCGCTTTCGTATTGAAGGCGGTAATCCCAAGCTGATCCAGTGATAACAACTCTCCAGCTTGACTGACGCCATCCTGATTGAGATCGCGCCACACGCGCAGTTTGGCCCAGTTAGCGTCCTGACTATTGACCTTTCCATCCCCATTGGAGTCTTGGTCTCTCAGCGCCTCAAAACCATCTCTTGCGCGCTGTCCAGACGCCATGATTGTCGAATCCCCGAACAACTCCCCACCGTTGTCGATCTTGCCATTGTTATTTCGATCGAACACCAGAAAGCCGTCATCCGGCCTCACCCAGCCCGTTCCATTGCGGATACCGTCGCCGTCGTGATCGAAGAGCACCCCGCTCGCGCTCGCCCCCACAGTCTCCAGGCCGTCTCCATCCAAGTCGAGCGTCAATGGATCCCGTCGTTGCTGCGCCCGCTGCGCCAAGTCGTAAGCTTGAGAAGAGGCATCGCTGATCGCGCCATCGCCATGGCCGAGCGCTTTCATCATTTCCGAGATGTTGGATGGAAACTTAAATACATTATCCCAAAATGGGATTGATCCTTCCTGGGGTATACCTAAACGGGGAGCAACCGAAGTCTCCCAAAGATACTCGCCGAGCTTGGCGCCAACGAGACCCATGCCCGCCGCGAGCCACCACGGTGCGGTAGTGGCTACCATGGCACCGACTGCCATACCTGCGAGGATGCCGAGTGCCTTCTCTCCAACCTCGTAGGAAGATGCGCTGGGACCTTTTATGGTGTTCAACAGATCTGCCGCATCGACAATCACGCCTAAATTCGAGCTAAGGGCTTTTATGTTCTGTGATACCGGGGCCGCTGTCCGCGAAAAATCGTTGTACCAATCTATGTTGTCAAGCGATTGAGTTACCGCTTGAATCCTAGACTGAACCATATCACTGCCATGCTGCTTCTGGAGAATACTAAGCTCGGAGCTTAGTGCTGATGTCACCCTATCCCACGCTTGGGCCATTTCATGGTTTACGATGGCTGAACGAATTTCCTGTCTAGCAAGATCGTTAGCGGCCGAGATAAGGCTATTGAGTTTTTCGGAAGCGCCCCCCAACATTTTCCCAAGATATTCCGCTGAACTGCCTGCGGCATCCCATCCGTCCATCTCATTCCAAGCCATGCTTATCTCCTTCCTTTGCGCAGAACTATGAATAAAAATTCAACCATGGCACAAGCACCACCAACCAGTGCGCCTGCATTTAGCCCGGATAGCCACCAACCGGTCAGATACAGTGCAGCCCTACTTCTATTTACTGGGGCTATTTCGAACTGCATTCCCGGATTTATAAATAAACAAAAATAGGCGCAAGTTAGTGCAATTAAAATAGTGGCAAAGAATTTTGAGGAAAAGCGCAGCTTTGATTTGCCGCGCGTGATCTCACTTCCATGATTAATGTAGAATTCTTTGGCGGCGAAGAATCCAATGATTGAGTATGGAATAGCTAGCGCCATCATCAGCGAGAAGTACAAAAATGAGACGCATGGAAATGACGATTTGATTGTATAAAATTTTATTGGCGGAAATGTAGATTGAATCCAGCCAAGTCGATTGACTAGACCTCCGTCGCAGGCCGCATCGCCAGCAAAGAAAGGAATTGCTCCAATTATATATATCGGCGCGAAGCAAATAAAACGTCGATAATTCATTTCTCTTGTTTATATCGGTGAGGTTGATGTGATTGATACAGAAGGTCGGTCTGAGTATGGATCGATATACAAATACCCTTCATCGCTCTTTCAAGCTCTCTGCTTTTTTAATTAGAAGCGGAGACAGGAAGAACTCGATAATTCGGCGCTCCCCCGTTTTTACTTCCGCGGTAACTGACATTCCGGGGGACAATCGCACTGATTTTCCATCCACGTCAATACTTGTCTTGGCCAGCCGAATCCGCGACGAATAGATCAACCCGCGCTTTTCATCGTTGATCGCATCGCTCGATACAGCAGCGACCGTTCCATCTATCGTTCCGTACTTCGTATACAGAAAAGTCTCGACCTTCACGGTCGCCGGCTGTCCAGCAGTGACGAAGCCAATGTCCTTGTTTTCCAGAAAGGCTTCGATTTCCACTGGATTGTCTTTGGGTACCACGATCATCAGTGGCTGTGCTTCCGTCACCACACCACCGACCGTGTGCACGGCAAGCTGCTGAACGGTGCCATCCACAGGCGCCACGAGTCGCGTCAGCATTGCCCGCATGCGCGCCTTGCTCACTTCCTGGTCAAGCGCAGCAATCCTCTGTTGTGCCTCATTCAGGCTATCGAGGTGTGTTCGCCGGGTCTCAGCCGCGAGCGCGGCCAGCTGACCACGCGCCTCTGCGATCGAGGCTTCGATCTCCCTGAATCGGCTGCGCTGTGTTGCCAGATCGCCCTCCTGTTCGAGGCGCACCTGCTCGCGTTCGTAGTAACCATGCCTGGACACGAAGTTCCGCTCGACCAGCTCCTTGAAGTCCCGCGCGCGCTGTTGGGCGAGGGGAACGGTCTGCTCAAGCTTGTGAATCAGTTCGGTGGTGGACTGACGTTCTGCCTCGCGCCGCAGAAGCTCGGCCTCCATGCGCGAGCGCCGGGAGACATATTCTGCATAGTGGCCCTGCAGTAGTATGCTGGCCTCCCGATACTCCACGTCGGGAATGCCAGCTGGCTGCGCCATGACAGGAGTCGCGCGGCCGTCAATTGCCGCGATCATCGCGCGGGATCGAGCGATCTGCAGGGTCGCAGCTGTGTGTTCGGCCTGAAGACGATTCTGATCCGCCTGGGCGGCAGTTGGGTCAAGTTCGACAAGTAAGTCGCCAGCCTGCACTTCCTGGCCGTCCGTGACATGGATCCCGGTGATTTTTGCCGTTTCCAGGGGCTGGATCACCTTGGTGCGGTCATTCGGCACGATCTTGCCCTGGGCGGTCGCGACGATATCGATCTGCCCAAGAACAGACCAGGCCAATGCGATAGTGGAAAACGAGATCAGCAGCCACATGACCACGCGGGGGGCCGGAGAGACGGGAGACTCCACGAGCGAGAGCGCAGCGGGCAGGAACTCGGCTTCCACGCTGCTGTATCCAGCTGGCTCCAGGCCCCTGCGTTCTCGCCAGACATGCGAGAACACTCGTGTGTAGCGTGCCAGAAGATCCGCTAATGCTTGAAAGCGTAGAACGAGGTTTCTCATCATCCGGCCTGTAACGCGTGCAGCTTGGCGTAATGCCCATCAGATTTCCCGAGCAGATCCGCATGCGAGCCGACCTCAACGATCCGGCCATGTTCCATCACGACGATACGGTCCGCATCCCGGACCGCCGACAGTCGATGCGCGATGATCAGCACTGTGCGCCCCCGGCAGATGGATTTCATGTTGTCCTGGATGATGCGTTCGGACTCATAGTCGAGTGCGCTGGTGGCTTCGTCGAAGATCAGGATGCGCGGATTGACCATCAAGGCACGGGCAATCGCGATACGTTGTCGCTGTCCACCGGACAGGGTGGCGCCATGTTCGCCGACCAGGGTGTCGTAACCCTCTGGCAGATCTGAAATGAACTCATGAGCGCCAGCCAGCCTTGCTGCGCGTATCACAGCTTCCAGCGGCACCCCTGGGTCCGTGAGGGCGATGTTTTCGCGGATCGTGCGGGCAAACAGGGTATTGTCTTGTAGTACGACGCCTATCTGGCGCCGCAACGAAGTCACATCCACCAGCGCCAGGTCGATGCCGTCAACTAGGATACGTCCCTGCTCCGGTGTAAATAGCCGTTGAATCAGTTTGGTAAGTGTGCTTTTTCCTGAGCCGGATCTGCCGACAATGCCAATAACTTCGCCAGCCTCCACGGAGAGCGACACGCTGCGCAATACCTCCGGCATGTCGGGCTTGTAGCGGAATACCACGGCATCTAGGTCTACACGGCCGCGGATCGGAGGTAGTGCGGATTTGGTTCCGACGGTCTCCGTGCGCGTATTGAGGATGTCACCCAGGCGCTGCACCGAAATGCCGGTCTGCTGGAAGTCGGTCCAGAGTTGCGCCAGACGCATAACCGGCTGGGCGACCTGTCCGGCTAGCATGTTGAATGCGATCAGCTGACCGACGGTAAGATCTCCGCCGATCACGAGCTTCGCGCCAAAGTACATTGTTGCCACCGTCACGAGCTTGCTTACCAACGTGACGCCGCTGTTGGCCAGCGTGCCGATCGTAGTGGTGCGAAAGCCGGACGACACATAGGCCGCCAGCTGGTTGTCCCATTTGCGAGTCCACTGCGGTTCGACGGCCATCGCCTTGACCGTATCAATTCCACTGACCGTTTCCACCAGGAAGGCCTGATTCTCAGCGCCCCGATTAAACTTCTCGTGGAGCCTGGCCCGCAGCATTGGTGTCCACGAGATCGATAGCAGCACGTAGCACGGTAGCGACAGCACGACTATCAGCGTCAGCCGGCCGCTGTAGTGGAACATCACCGCCAGGAAAACAAATGAGAACAGCAGGTCCAGCACCAGGGTGATGGCATTGCCTGTCAGGAAGCTTCGAATCGTCTCCAACTCACGCACGCGAGCGACGGAATCCCCAACCCGCCTCGCCTGGAAATAGGACAACGGCAAGGAGAGCAGGTGGCGGAAAAGCTTCGCACCCAACTCCACGTCGATCCTGCTAGTCGTATGCGAGAAGAGATATGTGCGGAGCGAGGTGAGGACAACCTCGAAGGTAATGACGACGAGGAGGCCAACCGCAACGACGTCGAGAGTGGTGAAGCCACGATGCACCAATACCTTGTCCATCACCACTTGAAAGAACAGCGGCGTGATCAATGCGAAGACCTGCAGAACGAGGGAGACGATCAGCACCTCACCTAGCAGGCGGCGGTATTTGACGACGGCGGGAATGAACCAGGTGAAATCGAACTTGGCGAGGTCGCCCGCGATTGAGGCTCGGGAGGCGAACAGGATAAGTTCCCCGGCCCACCAATGGCCGAATTCGTCAGTCGAGCGCACTACGGGGCGTTGTGATTCAGGATCGTGAATCAGGTATTTATCTTCATCCACCTTGGCGAGGACGAGGAACCTCCCATCCTTTCCGACGGCAATCGCTGGCAGCGCTGCTTTACTCAGACGCTGAGTACCTACGCGACTTGCCTTGGCGGACAGCCCCAGCTTTCTTGCCGCTAGCACTAATTCCTGTTTGGATAAACTGGCGCCGCTGCGGAATTCGTGGTCGATCTGGGCTTTCTCAACGGCCAGGGAGTGGAAGCGGGCGATCAGGCACAGGCATTCCAAGCCCGTATCTACAACGGATGGACGCAGTTCTTCCTGGGTCTCACCATTGTCGGAGACCAATGCAAGAGGCGGACGTTCGCTCATACCCGATCAGCCAAAGCAAGCTGTGAGCGGTGACCGTGGGCGGAAGATGGGAGGCGGCGGCATATTGCGCGCACGCGCGCATACCGCTTCAAGCTGAATGCAAAGCTGAATCATGACCACCCCGAAATTCCCTGAAGACTGCGTTTTGTCTATGTTGTTTCTGGCGGCCTGGGGCATGCGGAAGGAAGATTGATCAGGAAAGAAGACTGATCAACGAAACCTTCACGTAAGCCTCGGCTGCTCGTTAGCCGCGAGTCTGTCATGCCTTTGAATGTAGTTCAAGTGAAACTTATTACAGATGTTCTGTAAAAGATGCATTTGATTTTACGTTGTTAATTTCTGTAGTTAGTAATATTTAATTCTTTGCCCTCCCCCGTCCGCTTGCTGATCTGTTTATGATGCGGATCCATGTGATCGCTTGCGCGCGTTCGATTTCGATTGCCTTGGTGAGGGTGAAGAGATTCAGGACAGTTCCGGATCCCGCGGTATGCCGTCTTCTGAAAGCGCCGGACCGGCACGAAGGATTGCGGCTGTGGAGATTCGTGCCGACACTCGGCCCCCGCGCGGTGGATAAATGCCATCAGGCACCTCCCGCCCCCCCTCAGGCCAGGCTGGGCTTGAACTTGGTGCGCGTCACCGGCACCCGGCGCCTGGGCGATACCAGGCGGCGGGCCGCGGTGGTTTCCGCATCGGCTCGCTCAGCGCGCCGGACTGCAATCTCCAGTCCTGCCCCCAGCCGAGGGATAGCCGGGATTCGTCAAAAATCCGCCGCACCTCCGGCTAACCGTATGACTTCAAATCGGCACCTCCCCTCGCGGCGCGCTCCGTTACCCCGGCGATGGGCACCCGGAAATGTTCCACCGTTTGCCCGGCGTGGATCGCCCGCTGCAGCCAGTCCGGCATTGCGCCGCGGCCGTCCCAGCCCTGCCCGTGCGCGGGCGATAGCGTATCGCTCCAGGCGATGGGGTCGGTAGAGGCTCGGCAAAGCAGCCGGCGGCCTGGAGGTGTTCTAGGGTCAGGCCGTGCTGGGCCATCTGGATGCGGATCCAGGTAATCGCTTCGGCGCGCTCGATTTCGATCGACTTCATTTTAGGTGCACAGATTCGAGGAAGCTGCGGAGCAAGATCCTGCGTTGTCGTCTCAAAGACCGTTGGGCCTCCACATTGTGCCGGCGGATCGCTGGTGTAAGGCCCCCCGCCCGCTTGGGGATTGGGAATCACGTGCCCACCCCCTGCTCAAAAATGCATCAGACCCTGGGAGCCCGCCGGGCATCTGGTCCTCGCGCGGTTTGTCCACAGGCTTGTCCCTTTGTGCGGTGGACAAGTCCTCGCCCCCTCCCCTCCTCATGCCGACCCCGCCTTGAACTTCAATTTGGTCTTGGCCGCTGGCACCTGGCGCCTGGTCGTTGCCAGGCGCCGCGACGCGGTGGCTTCGGCTTGTGCGCGCTCGGCCTGCCGCAGCGCCGCTTCCAGTTCGGCCCGCAGCCCTTCTTGCTCCGCCAGCCCTCGTCCGAGCGCCTGCTCGGCCGCCGCCAGTTGCTGGCTAAGCGTATCGCGCTCGGCCTGCAGTCGCACCCGCGCCTCCGTGGCGGCCACGGCAGCGTCCTGCGCCCTCGCCTGCATGGCCACCAGCTCGGTGCGCAGGTCCGCGACCGCCTGCTCGGCCTCCTGCCGCAGCGTGCGCTCCTGGTCGATTTCGCGCAGCGCGCGGCGTTCGATGGCGCTGGCGCGCTCCTGTGCCACCACCACCTGCTCGCGGGTGCGCTCCAGGTCCGCCGAGAACTGCGTGTGCATCTCGCCCAGTTGCCGCTCCAGCGCCTCGACCTGACGCTTGCTCTCGTCGTGACGCGCCTGCGCGCCGCGTGGGCCTGGCGCTCGGCGTCCAGTTCCCCTTGTAGCGCCGCGCGCGCTGGACGGCGTCGAACTCGGCCTGCACGGCGGCGGCCTATCGATCGACGAGCTTGACCCTCAATCGGCATCCGCTGGCGCTGTTGCGTCGACATCTGGCCGGCCGGCGCTTTGAGCCGGCGGAAACGCTATTCCGCTATCAAGACCGGCAACTTGCACGCGGCGCTGGTATCGTGACCGTGCCGCAGCGCCCAGGAACCGCGAATGGTGTGCTGTTCATGACCATCGAGGATGAGACCGGCTCGGTCAACGTGATCGTTTGGCCGTCGGATCTGAAGCGGTTCCGCAATGAGGTGCTGGGCGCTCGGCTCATCAGTGTCCTGGGCCAGTGGCAGTGCGAGGACGAAGTGCGGCACCTCGTGGCAAAGCGGTTGGTGGATCTCACACCTCTGCTAGGCCA
Organism: Cupriavidus sp. PET2-C1; assembly: GCF_054515855.1. NCBI lineage: Bacteria > Pseudomonadati > Pseudomonadota > Betaproteobacteria > Burkholderiales > Burkholderiaceae > Cupriavidus > Cupriavidus sp. PET2-C1. The sequence continues at coordinate 906,203 of NZ_JBTNRJ010000003.1, read as the reverse complement.
TCTGGAAACGAGTAGCCGTGATTTCTGCTAGCGGACGGAAGCAGCTAGATTCAAAACACCATGCCAATAATGCAGTTATCGGCATGGACGCTGAGCAAAAAAAAGCCTCCCGAAGGAGGCTCGTCATGACGCTGCGCCCTGCCCTACTTGACTGTCATGCGGGACTTGCTGACCGTGACACGCAGGGTGCCGGTATAGGCGCTGCGCACCGGCTTGGATGGCTGGGCCTGGCTTGCCGCGGAGGCGGCCTGCGACAGCAGCGCTTGCAGGCCGCGCTGCTGCATGGCCACGACTTGCGGGCGCAGCTGCTTGCTCGGCTTGCTGACCTGCGTCGAGCGGGCCGGCAGAGTATTACGCGCGTTCAAAGCCATAGAAACCTCCTTTGTCCTGAGCCGGTCGAGTCACGCACCGGAACTTAGGGCCATAGCGCCCCTTCTCGAAGTGCTTGCCTAGCCTATTGTAAAGCAGATCCAACTGCCCCGATTGCGGCATGAAGAAATACTGCGGCACGTCCGGGTAAGCGGCGGCGTGGATAATCAGTGATCTGGCCAGCACATCACAGAACTGCCAGATCATCCCCGGCTCCGGCAGTGGCCAACTGAGCGGGTCGAACATGGTGTCGGCATCCGCTTCAGCCCGCATGAACTTCACCAGGCGCGCGCCCGCGGCCGGCGCGAAACCGTCCGCCCATTCGTCGGCGGTCTCCTGCACCCACTGGGGGTCGCCGCCGGCGTAGGCCAGCACGTCGGCGAAGAAGACCACGAAACGCACCGGGCCGAACGTGATCCCGATCGCCTCGATGCCACCGTCTAGCGGCGTCGGCTCCGTGATGCCGACGAAGGTGGGATCGTTTGCCGGCTGGCCCGCGAACAGGTCGACCAGCAGCGCCGGCGTGATGTAGTGATGCATGGATGCGTAGAGTCGGTCCGCCAAGTGGCTATTCTAGCGCTTGCGGAGTTGCTCGCGCTCCACCTCCGTCAGCTGGTCGCGGTGCAGGTAGGCGCCCGGAACTGGGGGCACGCTAACGAGCTTCGGCGCGACGCCGTCCTTGCCCTGCTCGGCGCCGACGAGCCCCACAGCCTGGCCTTCCGCCGTCAATCCCCAGGCAGCCAAATGCCATACCGTGGGCGGGCTGTTGGCCAAGACATGGGAATGGACAAAGAACCAGTCGGTGGCGGGAACGATCTGCGTGTACATCTGGCACTCCTCGTTGGGGGGGAAGAGGTACCTTACGGCACCTGGCCGCCGGAACTGAAGCCAATCCCCGAGGCCGTCGTGCGCACCGCACGCATACCATGCACTGGCCCGAAGCCTCTTGGTTCCGCCCCCTGACGCGCGTGACCGCGGCGTCGGGTGCTGGGCTTACGGCCATCGTTTAGCCGCGCTCCGGTGGTTTGCTGTGCTGCCGCGCCAGCAATCCGAAGCCGTCGGGCCCCTCCAAGCGAACGGTGTCCTGGCCCTGCTCTTCCCACTCGTCTTGCCGTTGCCCGCCATCGTTGGGCACGGGCACCGGCTCATTCCGCAGCACCGCGGACAGCACCTCGTATTGACAGTACAGGGTCACGTCCCATCGGGTGCCATCCGACCACACAACGTGCTGCAGGCGGCCCGCGCAGACCGCGTCCCCCCCGCGGCCGGGGCGCCAATCCAGCTCAGTAAATCGGCCCTCCAGTTCTTTGAGCGCGCGCTCGAAACGGAGGTGCCGGGCACGCGACCCTGGGCGATCCCACTTTGACACCCTGAACTCGGCCTCCATGGCCGGCAGATCAAGCAGCCGGCAAACATGGCGCTGGCGCCACAGTGGCAAGTCCACCGGGGAACTCACCATGGACGACGGTGGAGCGGAACCGCTTGCGCCCGTCGGGTCCGGGCAGTTCGTTGGCGACCAGCCGCCCTTCGGTGGGCCTCAGATAGCGACGGCCCGGTAGCGTGAGGCACTGGTGACGATTGGGCCAGATCTGCCGGGTCCAGTCCGCCTGCGCGTCGGCGTCGGAGACGGGAGCGCGCGAGCCCTTGGATTCCACCAGGCACACGGCGGCCGCCGCGCGGGCGCTGGCGTGGCGAAAGCAGACGAAATCGGGGTGGGCGCTGGCCGTCGGGCCGCCGCAATCCTCCCAGTGCGCCAGCCAGTCGTAGCCAGCCGCGGCCATTTGCAGCAGCGTCAGGCCGGCGCCGAGCGTGCCGGACAAGAACGGTTTCACGAAGTCCTTGAGCCGACCATAGTCGGCCGTCACAAAAATGCCGTCGCGGTCCGCGTCGCACACACTCAGCGCGGCCTCCGCCGTCGCGGCGGCGGCGGCCAAACCGGGGCCACCCAGGGTCAGCCCCAGTTTATTGGCCCGCTGCATGGCCAGGTAGAGCCTCCAGGAGCTGATGAGGGGGGCGCCGGTGGCGGACGGCGTGCCCTCGTCCCATTTTGGAACCGGGGGCGGCGTTAGGAGGTGGAATTCTTTGTGGATCGGGATCGGGACCGGGACCAGCACCATGACGAGGCGAGACGGGAGTGGGCAGTGCCGCATTGTCACCGATTGGGGCTGAAGTATGGTCTTGGCTCCACTTCTAAGACGTAAATGTACGTTTTCGCTGTACATGATAACTGTACTTATCAAGCACTATAAAAATAAGGTACGGGTCACCTAGCACACCCCACATGCCTCACCCTAAAATGTGACGAATTCGTTCGCGCACGACCGAGCAATTTCCTCCTCAAAGCTCGGAAACCCGCACCGGCATTGGGCTGGCGGGCTCGCGCGACCACCACGAGACCCCATGCCCGCCCGCGACCCCGACACCCTGCAACAACTCACCCGCGACCACTTTCAAGCGGCCGCCGAGGCCTGGAACGCCGGAAGGCGGGCAGCATCACTGCGCTCGAGCACCGACTGGACGGTCGAAATCGGCGGAAGTTGGTATCCGACCAAGGCGATCACCGGCGTCGCCCACGAACTCGCCGGCTTTGGCGAACTGACCCGCGCCACATTGGCCGGGGACGCCGCACGCCGCCGGTTAAAGGCGCTCGGCTTCGAACTCGAGCGACGTCTGTCCAAGGATGCCGTGAAAGCGGACCATGTCGAAGCCGCCGCCCGCGATCTGCTTGCCGCCGGTCAAACCGAGGCCTATGAATTCCGCGGCAACCGGTGGCTCGTCCAGGTCGGGGACCACTGGTACGGATACCGGAACCTTGTGCGCCGGGCCGCCCACTGGGCAGGCCTGCCCGAGATCCGTGACATGAACCTCACCGAACCGCAGGGCGGACGCTGGCGCGATCGGCTGCGCGAACTGGGCTTCCGCCTCAGCGACGAGGAGCGCGAAGGGCAGCCGATTGCGCCCCTGACAGAAGCCACGGCCGACGACCTGACGGCGGACGCGGTGCGCGCCGCTGCTGCAGCCTGGGATGCCAAGGACAGCGCTTTCCAGCAGGCGCATGCCTCTACCGGCTACAACGTCTGGATCGACGGCGAGCCCTATCCGCCTAAGTCGATCGGGGTGTTGGCCTCGGAGTCGCTCGGCCTGGCGCCGCCAACGGGGTACGGCTACGGCACCATGAACGGGCCGTGGTATCCGAAGCTGGCCGCGCTCGGCTTTCCAGTCCTGCCCAAGGGCGAGGCCCCGGAAGGGAACGGGCAACGGGAAAGCCGAACCGCCGCAGACGTGGAAGAGCTCAAGGCCGACCCATCGCTGGACGCCACCACAAAACAGCGCCTGGTGGATGCACGCCTGGGCCAGGGCCGCTTTCGCAGCCAGCTGGAAGGCCACTGGGATGCGGCGTGCGCCGTAACCGGCGTTCGTGTCCGCGCCATTCTGCGGGCCAGCCACATCCAGCCGTGGGCCGCCAGCGACAATGAGGAGCGACTTGACCCTCACAACGGCCTGCTACTGGTGGCAAACCTGGATGCCCTGTTCGACCGTGGCCTGATCAGCTTTACCGACGACGGCACGTTGCTGATTGGCAAGGGCCTGCCAGACGACGCCGTGCGGGAGCTCGGCCTGACACAGTTGCGCCTGCGGGATAGCGCCAAGGGGGATGCCGCCCGGCGTGCCGCATTCCTGCGCCGGCACCGGGCAAAGTACAGCTACGACGATGCCACGAGTGCCTGAACTGGCCATGGTCGCCGCCACGCAAGATTCCGAACTCGCCCCGTTGGAACGAGGCCCACGCCGCCGGCGGCGCTCTGTCACCCGCCGGCAACTGCACCGCGGCCACTTCGGCTTTTTGCGCGCCATCATCCAGGGCCTGCATGCGCGCCCTATGTGGGAACGCTATCTGCTGGACGAGGGCGAGATCGAGGCGGAAGCCGAACTGCCCGCCGCTGCGCCGGATGCGGGGGATGAAGGTGATGACGAAGCGCCGCTGGAGGACCGTGCCGCGCGGCGCTTTGCCGGCCACCCCAAAGTGCGGCGCGTTACCGTCTGGCTGCGCGGCGAACTGGCCGCCGCCGCCGGCCGCGCCGGGCGCTACGGCATGGCCCGGCTGGTGCGGGCCGACTTGCGCCCCGGTTTGCGCGACCCTGGGCGCCCCGGCGAGGGTCTGCCCGCGCTGGAAGCGTTCGCCGCCGAGGCCGGACTCAATGGATTTTCGCAGACCGAGCAGCTCGAAGCCTACCGCGCGCGTTTCGGCCGCGCCCTCGACCGCGAGGCGAAGCGCGCCGCGCTGATGCGCCGCCAGCTGGAAGCGCTCGACTGGCTGGAAGGCCAGTACGCGCAGCCGGTGCTGGCCGCCGACGCCTGCCGCGCATGGCTGGCCCATTCGCTGGCCACGCGGCTGGAAGCGGCGGGCGTGGCCACGCTGTCCGACCTGATCGACCGCATCAACGGCCTGGGCAGCGGCTGGGCCCGCAGCCTGCCGGCCATCGGCGCCGGCAAGGCGCGGGCGATCGAGGCGTTCCTGCGCACCCACGCGGAGACGCTGGGCAAGGGCATCGGCGCCCACGTGGCGGTGCCGCGCCGCCAGCGCTGCGCGCACGAGCTCGCCGCCGTGATGCCACGCGGCTCCCGCGAGGGGGCGTTGGTGCCCTTGGACCAGCTCATCATGCCCGCCGAGCTGGATGGGCGCGCCGGCGCCTACCGCCTGCCGCAGGCGCGCTGCCTGATCGGTGCCCACACCGACTATGAAGCGGTGCTGACCTGGCTGCGCTCCAAGCCCGGCCTGCCGCCCGAGCAGGTGGCGCGGCTGCGCGAGCGGCGCCGCGATCTGGGGTCGGTGCCGGGTCAGTTGGACTGGCTGCACTACTTGTCCAATACCCAGCGCGCCTACCGCAAGGAGGCCGAGCGCTTCCTGCTGTGGGCGCTGCTGGTCCGGCGCAAGCCACTGTCCTCGATGGACACCGACGACTGCCTGGCCTATCGCGACTTCCTGGCCGCGCCGCTGGCGCACTGGTGTGCGCCCCGCTCGCGCGAGCGCTGGAGCCCGCTGTGGCGCCCGTTCGAAGGGCCGCTCAATCCGCGCGCCCAGTCCTATGCCGTCGGCGTGCTGGCCAACCTGTACCGCTACCTCAACGACAAGAACTACCTGGCCGGCAATCCGTGGCTGGGCATCCACGTGCCGAAGCGCGCCAGACCGGAGCTGGACGTGGGGCGCAGCCTGACCGAGGACCAGTGGGCCTTCGTCACGGGCTGCCTCGCGCGCCTGGCGCCAACCTCCGCCAACCAGCGCCTGCAGGTGGCCCTGCCGCTGCTGTATGCGACCGGCCTGCGCCTGTCCGAGGTGATCTCCGTCACCACCGACGACCTGGAGCGGGTCAGCCTGCCGGGTGCCGACGGCGGCGAGCGCGAGGAAGGCTGGTGGCTGACCGTGCTCGGCAAGGGCAACAAGCTGCGCCGGGTGCCGGTGCCGGACGCCGTCATCGACGCCTTGGCGAATTATCTACAGGCGCGCGGCTTTGCCGCCGACCCGGCCGCGAACCGCCTGGCCGGCGGCGTGGCCCTGCTCGGGCATGCGACCGACCAGTCCGAGCGGGCGCCATGGGCCAGGCGAGATACGGCCGGCGCCGACGCGGGACTGGCCACGACGACCCTGTACCGGCAGATCAAGCGGTTCTTCCAGGCCTGCGCGGCCGAACTGGCGCCGGTCGACGACCGCAGTGCGAGGCGGCTTGCGGCGGCCAGCACCCACTGGATGCGGCACACCCACGTCTCCCATGCGCTCGCCGCCGGCGCGCCGCTGGAGGCGGTCAGGCAGAACGCCGGCCACGCGTCGCTCGACACCACCACCCGCTACGTGACCACAGAAGAGGCGCGGCGCATGGCGGCGATGAAGACGTTCTGGGCCCATTGAGTCGGCCGCGTTTTCGACGCACTACTAGGGATCCCATTGATTTGATTCAATTTGCGGGGTAGCGCCCCCTCCAAAGCGCCCTTGGGGAGGATACTCGCCATGGCTTGGCGCGTGCGAGGGACGCTTGCGGGGCGGTCCCGGCCCAGCCGCATGCCGGCCATATACGCGCCGACCGTGATTCCGGAGCTAAATGGAACCAGGGCTGGCGCGCGGGACCGCCCATTAGCGTCACACACGGAGCGTGAGCTGCAGACTGCTTACGTTTGCTGCGAACTCAGGACTCCATACACCGGGCACGCGGCGCCTCGTCGGCATCCGCAGCGTTTTCGGAAACAGGCCGATTCTGCAGCCGGCTGTGCATCGCCTCGCACCGGCTCAACATCGAATCTGTGGATTCCCCTTCAGCGCCGGCAATGCCGGCTTCAGCGGCGACCCGCAGATATACTTGCCGGGAGGCAACGGCGACGATCACAAGGATGGCGCCGACGCCGACGGCTCGGACTGCAATTTGGAGGTATTGCGCCATAGCGAACTTGCACCGTATAGCAGGAGGTAATTAGCAGTGAGGCTACACGAGGATGTCTCAGGACGGTGCCACGCCGTTGCGGGATTGACACAATCCGGTTCGCCGCGGCGGGTCGGATCGCGCGTTGCGTGACACCGCATGGCAGTACTGAAGAGAATGCCCCGAAAATCGATCACGGCCTTGCCGAACGGCCACTACTGGGCCACGCCCCACGCGCCCTTCCCGCTGGACGGTCCAAACGGCTATGAGGAGGTTTTTCCCGGCGCCCAATGCATCAGCGACGGCAAATGGGTCACCTTCTATAGGGACGGGGAGGAAGTATGGGCATGCAATGCCGTGTATGCTGCCGCCCATTTCGACTTTGCACCGGTTCCCGCCAACCGCTCGCCGACGGACAACTGAGGGTCGGACGGTTCCCCGGTCCGCCGGGTACATCGCCCCCTCCAAACAGTCGAGTCGATTTTTCGCGGACCCGGGCGTTATGTCAAATGAGCCGGCTTGCTCGGAGCATGTGGGGTCCCCCAACTACTGACCGTGAGAGCCCTGTTTGACCGTTTCCGGCAGCCACCGGCGCCGTTGCTCGGTCTCGACGCGCCGATGATCGCCGTGCGCCTGACCGTGACCGACGTCCAGGCCAAGGCGCCGCCCAGCGAGTCCTTGTTTCCGGAGCCGGGCGGCACGCCGGAGGACCATGCGCGCGTGATGGAGCTGCTCGCGGCGCGTCTCGGCGCCGAGAACATCCTGCGCCCCGAGATGCGCGCGGATTATCGCCCCGAGGTCGCCAATGCCTGGGTGTCGGCGGTCGGCAAGCCCGGGCCCGCAATGGAGGCGCCACAGTTGCCGCGGCCAGCCTGGTTGCTGGACAAGCCGATCGCCCTGCTGATGCGTGATCACCGTCCTTTCTACGGCTCGCCGCTGCGCATGGTCTCCCCGCCGGAGCGCATCGAGGCCGGCTGGTGGGGCGGCGAGCTGGTGACACGCGACTACTATGTGGCCGAGGGCCGCGACCACACGCACTACTGGGTCTATCAGGAGCGCATGGGGAGCCGGGATGGCGACGAGGCGCACTGGTACCTGCACGGACTCTTCGGGTGAGGTGTGTTGATGACCTCCCCTGCCACCGGCAGCGGCCTGCCCGACTATGCCGAGCTTCACTGCCTCTCGAATTTCTCATTCCTGGACGGCGCCTCCCGCGCCGAGGAACTGGTGGAGCGCGCCGTCCAATTGGGCTACAGCGCGCTGGCGCTCACCGACGAATGCTCGCTGGCCGGCATCGCGAGGGCACATACGGAGGCCAAAAAGCACGGGCTCAAGCTACTCGTGGGCGCGTCCTTCCAGCTGACCAATGCCGACGGCAGCCCTGCCCTGTCCTTTGTCGCGCTGGCCCGTAACCGCGAAGGCTACGGCAACCTCTGCGAACTCAGCACGCTGGCACGCACCCGCACGGCCAAGGGTACCTACCTGCTGACACCGCGCGATCTGGCTGGGTTTGAGAGTGGTGTTGTTGATGGGGTTGCGTACTGGAGCGTTCATCGTCGTAGTTGGAATATCGCGCATTTTCTTGGGCCAATCGACATGGGAGGCAAAGTCGCCCCCAAATGCTTGACATTTAAGGGGACAATGGCTAGCGACAGCTATGTGCGAAAAAGCCGGTCAGCCTCGTTCTCCAGGATGTCAACGATATCATTGCGGTAGTGCGTTAGCGTCCAGCGCCGGAACAACTGAGTCTCAATGGTGCGATACATTCGTGAACTTCGACATAGTGTCTTGAGCACATCATCGCGTTGGTGACCGTCCATCAGACCCCGCAGTATCTCCTCCAAACGGATGTCCCAGTCGCGTATGTTATCGAAGCGAGGGTGACGCGACAGTCGATGGAATGCCACCCAAAAATCGATATTCTCATTGTGCTGCGCGCTTGGTTCTGCCAGATTAAATCGACCGTGCCAGCGAGCAAGCAGGCCCTCAAGAACGTCATCGACAGCAGAAGATCTAATATGGCCCGCAACGGTGCACAGTCCCACCAAGAATGCATCGTGTCCTGAACCTAGATATCGAGTCAGAAACGGGACCATGCTTTCGTTCACCACAGGTTGGATGTTCTCGGCGCGGATTTTCGAACTCAAGATCGAAGGCATAAGGATACCCTCGTACCTCGCCATCTCCCGGTAAAACACCGTCAGATCACCGCACGCCGCGAGACAATCGACAAATTTGCCAGCATAAGCGTCAAACCTATCTTCCTCGAGCATTCTGCTATGCCATGGAATCGGCAGATCCCAACGATTAGCGGCAGCAATTGCTGGACGCAAGGAAGCTCTAAGATTCGCACGATTCTCCTTGCGGTTATGTTGGCCATCATTGACCAAATAGCCACTTGTCGTAAATCGCAGAAACGCAGGCTTTCGCGTCGAATCACGAACATAGTCATTTTCAGGGTCCAGATCGCGTATGAGTTCCTTGTACCGATCTTCGGACTCAAAGAACAGCCGGAGAGGTAGCGAATCATCGAGCTTTATCGAACCATCAAGGGCCGCTTCAATCTCACGAACAGTCACTTCGACAAATTTTCGTCTCACTACTTCCGGCGTCGTTGTTGATGTAGTTGCCTGCCCAGCCAATGGTTGCGAGACGACAATTCCAAACGTATCCGGTACGAGGTTCTGCATCAAACCATTTGATCTCCACGGGGACGCCGCGATGATTGCACCAACGCGCTCGCGTAGAGGGGGATCGTTGCGTTGGTTATGTCGGAGTTCCAGAACACAACGCATGAGGTACCACGCACTGTATGCGGTGCTCGCCTCTTCCTCGATAAGGTCGTAACGACCTGCCATGCGCAACGACCGCAACAAAGCAGCCTGCACAATGGGAATCTGCAGCCTGTCGATGAACGCATCCACCCCCGCTTTGGAGGAGGGATAGTTGTGAGCTATCAACTGCTCGTACATCCACGTGGCGACCTCTTGCCCCGGCGACAGTTGTCCTTGCAGGACAGCGTGAGGCAGGGTGTCATTGAACTGCTTCGCCACGAAGTCGACAAATTGTGCCTTCTCGTCCAGAAACTCCTCGAACAAAAACGGAAGCCCGTTGGACAACAGATTCAGGGCTAGCTCATGCCCTTCCAGATTGTATGTTTTATCACCGTCAAAAGGAGACCGCTCCTTGCTTAAAGACCCGCGAATCTTCTCGAGCGTCGGCTGCTCGGCAAGCCGGCCAGCCGCAAGCACTGCTGCACGCCTAACCTGCCACCGTTGGCTCATATCGGTGGCTACATCTGCAATCTCGCCTGCCTCTCGTACATCGCGCAATCGACCCGCCATGATGCTCCGCCAGATTCGCGCGGAAGGAACACGAGACCAATCAATCTGTTTCATCACCTCTGCATCTGGATGACTGGAAGCGATTGCGACAACGAGACCTTGTGCCATCGCCACATCAGTTTCTACGGCGAGCCGAGCCACAAGATCATAAAGTGCGTGTCTGTCTCGCACTTGCGCCAACGTGGTGATGGCAGCCACACGAACGTTTGGATCAGAATGATCGAGGGCCTCTAGGAGCAATCGACGAGCGTCTGTGCCTCCGAGCCGTCCAAAACTTGCGACGAGAGGTCCAAGTGTGATGTTCTTATCGCCCAACTTTATCTTCCGAGCTACAGCTGATATCCCTGCGCTAAACGGACGAAAAACCGACCAGTGCAGAATAAGAAACTCCCAAAGATCTGCGTTGGTTGGGTCACTCAGTTTCAGCTTCTCGAGCAATACTCCTATATCTGATCCCAACGCAAGAATGGGGAGAACTGCAGAAATTCTATCTTTTACTTCGACAGTGGTATCGAGGATTTTCTTCTCGTATTCAGCTCGATTGACAAGCCATGGAACCAACACTGGAAGGAACTCAAAAAATGTACGGGTTGACTGGTCGAATGTCTTCGCGCCATCACAAAGCTTAAGTAACGATGGTTCGCCTAGGGCTACCAATACGCGCGCGGCACCCTGCATGACCGCAGGCTCTGGGTCTGAATCCCTCAGCAGTTGAATACAGAACTTCCTCAGCGCATGACGCTGCGCCCAAATTAGTCCGAGGAGTGGTTCCAACAACGCGGATCTCCGCACGAGCATCTGCGAGCTATCCCGCGACGGCAAGGCGGCGAGAAACTCCCTGGTTCTGGCTAATTCAACCACATGTAACCGAATGCTGTGCGACGGACCTCGATCGCGCATAAGCAACCCAGGATTTTTTTCGAGAAACCCGAAGGCGACCCGCATCACATCCCGGTTTCCACTAGCGACAAAGATCGGTAACATACGACGCTTCGCGTCGGGGCTTTCACGGTTAAATAGGTTTACACATCCCTGCGAGAATGGAATGTTCGCTTGGGAAATGGCCATTTGCAAATATCCAAATCGCTGATCCCAGCTGGCGTCAGTCTCCGGTACCTCCAATGAATACTCCAGAAGCTGCAGCAACCTGTCTGAATCACTATATAGAATTGCCCGCATCAGGTTGCTGGTCCAAGAGAAATCAACGCTTGACTCAGGAGGTGACGATGTTCTAAGCAGCTCGATCAAAGCGTCTGCAACGTCCGGACTCGCGCCACCCTCAAAGAACTGGGGTAGAAAGTAGCTCCGACCATTCTCTTTGGCATAGGCAAACAGCCCAATTGCCTCCTCCTTGGAGATTAGCTGATGCGCCACAGCGTAGTCTCGCAACGCAGACCATGACCGTCCTTGAAGGAATTCATCCCTCGCCACCGCACAGGCTTCGCTATGACGATCCGCTGCATCAAGATGAAAAACCACAGCCGGAACATCCTGTCTCCGAGCGTACCAGTTTGCCAGTTCAGCATGAGCCGCTCTGCCGACACTGAGCGGGAGGTAACTCTCCAGTCCCGCTCTAACTGTCTCATGCATCTCGAAGGAGGTTTCGTCATAACGTCGAAGCAGTGCAAGGTCACGCATTTCAACGATCGCGCGCCGGACATTGTCGTTCGGGAAGGCGGACGCTGCCTCCGGGGCAGAAAAAGGTAAAACGAAACATACGAGCTTCTGAGCTGCATTCAGCGCCGCGATGGAAATACGCTCGAACCGTTCGACGTCCGCCCTTCCAATCATCTCTTCGGGCGATGCGCTATCCAGGATTTGTTGCGCGAGATTCTGGGACATGTCCGCAATACTTCTCGCTCTAGCCGCTACGAGCCCAGTGGAGCGCCCCTTTGTGACACGCCCAAACACGTTCCACAGTGATTCACGGGACAAACTTGACTGACGCGCTCTCGCGAGACGAAGAAACTCTTCGAACTCGAATCCGCGCACGTCGACCTGAACCACCCCGAGTGCTTCCCGATCAAACTCTGAAAATTCCTTGAGCGTTCGCTCCTGCCCCAAAGCAATAACTCGACAGCTCGCCTGCCCCTTCGCAATCTGACGCACAAATGTACAAAGGTCGCGCGAGAACTCCGAGTCGCAGCCTCCCTCCACAAGATCCAAAAATATGGATACCGGCCGATTGAGGTCTGAAAGGGCGCGCGCAACTCTAATCGCCGCACGTTCGTTCGAACTGGTTCCGTCGACAGCAGAGTCGAATGCGAAGTCAGCGCCAAAGCGACGCAGGCGAAACGTGAGACCAGCCAGTACATGCCGGAATCGCGTAGCCTTTCGTATCTCCACATAATATGAGAGATTCTGCTCGCCCTCCTTTTCGATACGCTTAATCGCTTCCGCGGCGAGACTTGATTTTCCAGAACCAGAGACACCAACGACCTCGACGATCTTCGAATTCGGCGCCAGAAGGGCCGAAGTTATGTCATTTCTGTTAATGTGGTCCGTCTCTAGCTCAGGAGGAACCTTGATTGGAATCATCTCGGGCCATACTGTACCGATTTCATAGTCAAACTCGTTACCTCCAAAACTTCGACCGTGCTGTTTCGAAATATCGCTGATGAATCCGCGCAAATTTCGAAACAACGTGTCCTTGACGATAGTCGGGTTTAGTCGATACTGTGCCGAAAGGCGTGTGTTCACCCGGTCAACCACTTCGCTCTCAATTCCGTTGCTCTCCTTTAACTCTATGCGACCAAGTAGTAAGGGCAGACTGACCTGCAACCCGTCGATAGCGCGCTGATAGACATCGAGTTCGATCGCGTCCAGCCCTCGTCTCTCTGCAACTAAGCGAAAGGCGGCAACCATCTCCTGAATGTTTTCTTCGATGGTGAAGCCAGATACGGGAGACGGTCGCCAAGCCTGTAGCCGCTTCTTCGCGGTTTTCCCCAGTCCCGCGAACTTGATGGTTTCGTTTCGCCCCAGAAGGTGTATCAAGGTCAGGTAAGCCTGAGCGGGTGCCGCCTGGCCGAGTTCGATAACGGAGGTGAGATCAGGGGAAACTTTATCGCCGAGAATCCAAATTTGGCGGCAAAACGGGCGTCGGAGCCGCTCGATGGACTGCGGGATCAGTTCGCTTACGGCCTCCGCTATCGTCCATGCGGAAGGAGAAAGCTCACCAGTCTCACTCTGGCGTGGCTTCTTGATTTGCACATGCACGACGTTTTGGATCGGCCCAAGCCCCTCGAACAGATCAAGGTCGTCCTCGCCTTCGGGTCGGACAAAGCCGTCCTCCCCCCACGTCGCAAAGTGGGTCATTATTTCGTCGAGTATCACAGTGGCCTGATAGTCAAAGCCACGTATCGCCGTTTCCCCGCCTGACATACTAATTCCCCTGAAAATCTTGGGCGTGTGACTTCCCAACTTGATCGTCGGCGTCTTCTTCGGATTAAGTCCGAAGCCGATGTTTACAACGATGCCGATAAGACCGCATCCTAGCGTCGATCGTAGACCAGGTGACGAGGCTGGCCAGAAGTTCTTGCTTGTTGGAAGAAAACGCCTAGTCGTCCGCGTTTCCGGCTCCGTTGAGACCGATCATTCGGGACCGCCGACATGTCCATGTGAGAAAAATGCGCCGTAGCCACCTGACCAACGCCGACAATCGAGTGACGGCAATGGCCGACCGTGCGACGGACACGGTCGCCGACGAAGGTCGGATTATCGATGCGGATTCAACGTTCGAATGTCCCACTGTAAGCCCAGGCCACCAACCGAAGCTGGCCGGACTCGGCCGCATGCCTTCCGGGCGACGGCCATCGTCGCAGACCGACGACCCCTTGCGGCCATTCGAGTTTCGCTTGGCCAACATCTGCTTTGCAGTGCGGCTGCGGTCCGTCGCTGCCGAAGCCAGTACTACCGCTACAGAGCATCTTGCTGTCAACCATCGCAGCGGCGGCGGGCCGCACTTAATGACAGGTATCCAGGCGTTTGCCGATACATCCCCTCACCGAATGATGCTCAGTCGAGCTGCACGGTTGGAATGTACTTCCCTTGGTCCCAGTCATAGAGCTGGATACACCCGACACCATTGAGCCGATGTCCAAGTCCCATGGCGAACAAGGCCGGTGCCTTAATAAAGAGGTGCACCCGCTGCAGTTGATGGCGCCCACGGAACTCGGATAAGGAAATCTTGGCCTCGCTCACCGCGGTATTCAGGCTTGCGATGTCTTTAATGACAGACGCTGACACCAATGATAGTTTCGGTGAGCGACTCAATCCGAAGGCGTTGGCATTGGCTGCAACATCAGCGTTCGAGCCGTTCGGAAAGCTTATGGAGGCAACCCCCTCTACACCCAGCGTCGACGCCGCGTCCTCGTTGACCGTGAAGAACGGTCCCGGAGCCTTGTCGTGCATTGAGGTGTCGTACATCTGGTCGTTGTGGTCCAGAGTGAGCGTGAAGTTCCGAGTTGCCGAGAAGCAGTAGCCCAGCAGGCAAGCTAGCGACATCCGATGCTTTGCCGACAGCCGCACCCCTCGACGCCCGCGGCTTGCGTGAAGGAAGTCTCCAACCTCGCTCAAGCGCTGCTGCAGCTGGACCCACGCCGTTTGGCCAAGGCTTCCTCGCTCAGGGCCATTAAACACTGAGACATCCAAAGCGAGAGGGCCAAGCTCGAATCCAGCGGGTGCCAGATGAAGGTCAGACGGCGTAACACGCCATTCGTCGGCAACGCTTGGCGCATAGTCCACGAGCGCTGCTTCGAGGTCCCGGCGGGTGACGATACCCTTGACCGAGGTGTCGACCAGTTCCTTGCACTTCGCCCGGAAGGCTGCGGTTTCCCGTCGGTTCATGTTCAAGCTGGGTAGATGCTCTTCCAGCCTAGTACCAAAGCCGGCATCGACGTTGTCGTCCCGGTACTGGACGAACGATACTCGATCCAACACGAAGCGCGCCATCTCAAGCGTCTGCCCGAACTTGACAATGGTATCCAGAATGTCGGCTTCTGCCGTGGCTCGAATGCTAGAGTCGGCATTGAGCGCTACTGCGGGGCCACGATACCGATTGAGCTTTCCGAGGAAGGCCTGGTACTCTCCAACGAAGTCGCCGCAGAGCAGCACGAATTGCACGTACTCCGCGGGGGACTTTTCGTGCAGCTCCCGAAAATGAGCGACCTCCGACCAGAGTTCGGTCTTCGTCAGTTGGTGGCGTTTTGCCTCATACAGCACGCAATACGTTCCGCCGCCTGGCCGGAAGTAGCGTATCTCGACATCTCCCAGCAACTCGCTGACAGCTTGGTTGAAAGCCCCTTGGGCGAGAAAGCGCGGAATGTGCTCGAGCAAGAACGCGTCCTGATACTCAAAGCCGTTTCGGGCCACTACGCCGCCAGTAGCCTGACGCTCAAAGAGTGCGGAGTTCATGGGTTGCCTTCAAAAACCAGAGTCGACAGCGCAAAGGAGCCGTCTGGGAGATAGGTGTGCGCACTGCCCTCTAGCTCATCCCGGCGTGAAAGCTTAAAGATGAGCAGGACCACAAAATTTGCCCCGACGCGCACGTCCTTCACGATATCCAGCATCGACAGGTGGTCCGTCGTGCTGGGCTGCACCGAGAAACTCGGGTGCGAGTGCCACTCGCCGAGGTAGTTGAACCGAGCGTAGTCATGGCCGGACTGGCGAAAGAACTTCCCGAGGGCACGCAAAGCTGACTGAGTATCCCTAATGAAGCTAGCGAAACGCCCTCCACCTTGCACCGTCAGATACCGGACGGCGAAATGACCCGGGCCCACGTGCTCTCCCATCAGGACGCCACCGCATTCGTCAGTGCCAGCGGCCTTGAGCGCCTTCCGCAGTGTCCGCTGCACGTCCGTCGGAATGCTGACCGTCAACATTACTTCGTGCCGAACACGTTGATGAGTTCTTTCAACGCCGACACGGATTCCCGTGAGTCAGCTGGTACCTCGGGGCCTTCCACGGCGCGCGGGCAAGCAATCGGGTGCGTGTCGAAAGGTGCCTCAAAAATCCAAGCCTTCTGGTAGCCAAACAGATAGGCGGAGTTGGGAAATCGAGGCGCCTCCGTACCCACTAGAGCGTCGATGGCGAACTGCGCCAACGACGCCGACAGAGCGCTTACCTCCGCGTCCCCAGCAACGAACACCTCGTCCTCCACCTCGGCATCGTAGGCTTGCGAATGCTGGAAGGGTGCTTCAGGCATGCCGGCGAGGTACGCATGAATCGCTCTGCGGATTTCCAATGGGTCCGCGTCGAAGCCGGGCAGGCTGCGCGCCATGAGAGCTCCAATGCCTCCGGCAAACACTTCGCCCCAGACGACGGGAACCTTGCGCCGTGTACAGATGGCCGCTATGGACGAGAACACTTTCGGGCTCGCTGTGGCATCGATGACGAGATCACACGCTGCGATTTGCTCAAGCACCGTCGTGTTGTAGGAGGAGCTCTCCTGCCCAGCGAAGCGGAACGTGCGGCACGCTACCTCCGCAGCGGGGCGAATCAACTGTACTGCGCTTTGGACCGCGTCCACCTTGTCGTAGCCCATCGAGGACCAATCCAGCTGATTACGCGTCAGATTCGATGGCTTGAGGATGTCGTCGTCGATGAGCAGAAAGCACGTTATGCCGGAACGCGCCAACGACACGGCGATCTTGCTGCCAACGGAACCGAGGCCGACAATCGCCACCTTCTTCTGAGCCAAGGTCGCATTGCGTTCCGGCTGCCTGACCTGGCCCCTGTCGGTGCAATCCACAGGGAAGTAGTCGAATACCGTGCTGCCCTCAGTGTTCGTGGCAACCGCGATGGGCCGAAGCCGAAGTTGTTCATCTGCCAACAGCAGGAAGCCCGATTGCAGATCGTCATTCGGCCACGGCCAGCAGCCCTTTGCCTTCAAGAACTCCCGAAGGATAGCCTGGTCTTTGACAACCTTAGGCAACGAGGCCCACTCGTCGCACCAGACGACGAACCCCTTTCTAACCCACGAAGAGGCCGCAGCCGGGTCAGAAAGCTCCTTGGGCACGCCCAACTGCGTGGGTGAAGCGTCATCACCGAGCTGAGTAGCCACCGCAACGAACTCGCGCCGTCGATGCAACGTCCCCACTGCAAGAGCAATGGGCGCCGTGCGGGGTGACGCTTCGAGGGCTGTCTGCAGCTCCTGCGTGATGAGGAACCGCAGGTACTCGTATCGCGCGCGCTGCCCAAGCGTCAACTCGTGCCGCGACGGCGCAGCCACGCCGATGACAGGTCCAAACTTCTCGTATGCCAACAGCTTGTGGGTGCTGACCATCAGGTCGGCGCCCGTCACGCCTGGGTGCCAGTTGTCCGGTCCCCACTCGAGGCAGAGCGTACCCGTTGACGGGTATTGATGCGCGCTCCATGACTCATCGGGTTTACGCGGCCGCACATACGCCGGCGCCTGGGGGAACAGGGCCGGGTAGACCAAGACCGCCTCATGCACCTTGTCGTTAACCGTGATGTCGAAGTCAACACAGACATCCTTGGCCTCGGTGAAACCCCATTCCAGCTTGGTCAGCCACCCGGAAGTGCCCGCGAGCTCATCTAGCCCGCGGGTTTCCGCGCGCATGCGAATTGGCTCTTCGAGCAGCAGCCGCATCACGCAAATCCAGCCGGTTTGTTCGGCGGTACTACGGCGATGGCTGGAAAGGCCAAGCCAATACCGGCACTGGCTGTGACCGCGGGACGCAACATGCCCGCCTTCTGGACAGGCTTGCGGAATCGGTCACCGAGAACCCGCTGCCAAAGGGTCAAGGCCTTGTCTGCATCGGTTTCCCGCTGGGCGCGACGCACAACCGCGGCGTGAGCTTCGGCCATGTCGTAGAACCGCTTGAACTCTTCCGGCTTGACTCGCGAGAACACGTTGTTGCCCGAGACGCTGGGGTCCTCCAGATGAGGTACTTGACCGGATTGGACGGTCCACATGTACTCGTCGCGAACTGCCTCGAGGAACTTGGCGAACAACTCTTCGTAGCTGGTCTCCTTGTAGTCCATGTGCTTGGCGACGAGCGTCTCCAGGATGAAACCCTTTGGGCGCTTGAGGTGTGGCAGGTTCTCGCGACGCCACCACTTCACCAGCTTCACAAGGGGAACGAAGTAGCCGTTGGCCTTCTTGTTCACAG
The DNA here is from genome assembly GCF_054515855.1 of Cupriavidus sp. PET2-C1. NCBI lineage: Bacteria > Pseudomonadati > Pseudomonadota > Betaproteobacteria > Burkholderiales > Burkholderiaceae > Cupriavidus > Cupriavidus sp. PET2-C1. Next base: position 887,948 of record NZ_JBTNRJ010000003.1, on the reverse strand, counting down.
CACTGGCCCACTGGTTATGTCCCATCGGATTGGTGACCAGCCACTGCTCCTCGCTCTTGTCCGCAATGAGCCAACCACCCTGTTGCCAAGGACTGGGGATGACTGGTACGACGTCCATCTCGACCGAGCCCAAGGATACGCAAATGGAGCGGCGATTCGCCTCGACGTCCGTGTATCCCAGCGATTTCACCGCCTTGCGCAGGGTGCGGATAACATCGCTCGGCAGATCGTAGTGCGCGTGGTTCGTGACAACAATGATGTCCACGTCTGGGCGGCGCACCGTACCGTCGGTTTGCCGCGGCCGCAGTGCCGTGTTACGGGCATAGGAGCCGGATAAGTACGTGTTGACATGGATGTCTTTGTAGGTCTCGTGCTTCTCCAGCTTCGCACGTAGGTTCGAGTGCGCGCTGATGCAAACCGACTTCGTCGTCGGGCTGGGCTCTATCTCGGACAAGAAGTCGATAAATTGCTGCTGCGTGGCCACGGGTCGCATCTCCGGAAATAGCTCTCGCGGCATGCGAGTTATCAACACTATATGCATGGTTACGCTGCAGGTCAACACACTACATGTAGTGTTTTTTGAAGAATTGGCTCTCTAAAACTCTTCCATATAGGGGTGATCGTACTTCCCGTGCAATTTCTGGCGGTTTGTCACGGAAAATGCCGATATATCGGGGACTTTCAAATACACCGATCGCGAGAGACTCGTCGCGGCGAAAAGCCTTGCTGCAGGCGACTCTGCGCTCTGCGACCGCCATTTTTCACACGGAAAGTACTACTACCCTGGTAAGGGGGTGGATGCACTTGGCATCGCTCCATTATGAACAAAGCCTCCCGCGTTGGGGAGGCTTTGTCAGCAGTCTGAAGCCCCGGCAAATCCGTGGCTCTTCCTTTTACTTTTTTGGTTGATGACTCTTCGGTACGCGATAAGAAGGAATTGTTGGGATGGGGACCTGAAATCGCATCGCCAAATCCTGGGCAAACTGTCGATAGTAAGGCCACAGGTGATAAGGCATGTTGTGCGAAGCAAACTCCTCAACGCCATCTTGCGGCAAATCGTCGGGCTTCACATTAGCGACCGCATACTCCACGGCGAATTCGGCCTGTAGGTCGAGGACCACATCCTCGTCATTAAGCTCCTCCGAATCGTCGGGTACGCCCTCCTCACCAATACGGACGATCCTAGTGCGCGTGCACACCAGAAACTTCATGAAGCTGGCAGCCCGCGCATCCTCGTCGCCTTCCCCTGGATAGGCGATCTCAGCAACAGAGATATCGCCCGTCGTCCAGTTAATTCGAGTAAAACTGCCAAAAACCTGACGGCGATCGAACCATGGTGCTACCTTGGCCTCCACCTTCGTGGGATAGGCGGCCTGGATATGCAAGTTGGGAAGCACCTTCTCTAGGGTTTCTTGATTCATGCTGCTTTGCGACGCTCAACACCCGAAGTGAAACTGTCGTTTGCACCTTTGACAAGCTTAAGCCGGTGGCTTCGCACGACAATTCCTTCCCGTGGCGCGAAGTCTTCATGCGCTGCGGTCACGCTGAATGTCTGCTTTCTCGAAGCAGGCGCGTTGGGCTCCAGCTTAATGTCAAGATGCATCTCCAGCGCATGCGCGATTTCCGATGCCGTCGCGATGGTTACGTTGTGGTTGCCACCGAAGAGGCGGCTCAGGAAAGAAGGTTTCTTTTCCAGGCGTTCGGCAAGAGCCTTTTGAGTCAGCCCCGATTTCTTCATTGCTTCAACGAGCTGGCGCGACAAGTCGAGTAGCGCGCGCTCCGTCCAGTACTCATGAGATTGCCGTGCCCGCTGAAACGCTTCCTTATAGCGGTTGCTAATCTTCATCGTCCTCTCCTTCGACATACTCCAGGGTACCGTCCTGCTTGGCTGCCTGATACTCAGCGTGCACTTTCTGCGCAGCCTTGATCAGGTCCTTGGAGGTCTTCCCAGACTTTCCACCAGCCTTGTAGAACAGCTTCGACAGCACAATCACCTTCCCTGCATCGTAAAAGTACAACAAACGAAGAGTGCCGGTGACATCAAACTGCCATATCTTCGGGTCGTCGCACACATGGTGCGTTCGGTTTTCAGCAAAGGCCTCTGGCCCGTGCTTTGCCGCATGCTCAAGGAACGCAAAGCATCGCTCAGCATCCTTGGCGGTCGCCAACCCGGCGAGCACGCCATCGCCACGAGCGTTTAACAACTCGTACACGGACCACGTGTCCTGGACAACGGCAGCTACTCGCAAGATATTAACTTATAAGTGAATCTTCAAGGGGGAAAGTACCACGGAATTGGTGGTTTTTCTCGGTGCATGCCATACGTGTGCCTCAAGGGCGGCACAGCGGACCTCATTCTAAGGCAGATGTGCTGCTTAGAGTCCTGGTATATTTTCCGCCCTCTCTAGGCTGACGAACCCGACCTTGGACACTGCACCGGCGTTAGCCGTTGATTCTGAATAGTTTTTCGCTGACACCCGCGTATGGGGACTGCAGCGCCGACGCCGAAAACCGCCTGTTTGCCGTCCTTCTCGAGGGATGGCCTAGATTCGTGTTTGTGCTCTTCAGAGCATAATCGTCAAAAATCCGCGACATTCCCCACTAACCGTTTGATTTCACATCGGAACGCCCCTTCACGGCGCCCCCCTTTGTTTCGGCGATGAGCACCCGGAAATGTTCCACGGTCTGCCCGGCATTGATCGCCCGCTGCAGCCAGTCCGGCATGGCGCCGCGGCCGTCCCAGCCCTGCCCGTGCGCGTTGCGGTAGCGCACCCCACCAGGCAACGTCGCAGGTGGCGGCTCGGCAAAGCAGCCGGCGGCCTGCAGGTCGGCCACGGTCAGGCCGTGCTGGGCCATCTGGATGCGGATCCAGGTAATCGCTTCGGCGCGCTCGATTTCGATCGACTTCATTCTTAGGTGCACAGATTTGAGGAAGCTGCGGGGCAGAATCCTGCGTTGTCGTCTCAAAGACCGTTGGGCCTCCACATTGTGCCGGCGGATCGCTGGTGTAACGCAACCCGCTCGCTTGGGGATTGGGAATCACGTGGTCACCCCGCCGCTCAAAAACTAATCAGACCCGAGGAGCCCGCCGGGCATCTGGTCCTCGCGCGGTTTGTCCACAGGCCTATCCCAGCTCGCGGTGGACAAATCCTCGCCCCCTCCCCTCCTCAGGCCGGCCCCGCTTTGAACTTCAACTTGGTCTTGGTCGCTGGCACCTGGCGCCTGGTCGTTGCCTGGCGGCGCGACGCGGTGGCTTCCGCTTGTGCGCGCTCGGCCTGCCGCAGCGCCGCATCCAGTTCGGCCCGCAGCCCGTCTTGTGCCACTTGCGCTCGCTCGAGCGCCTGCTCGGCCGCCGCCAGTTGCCGGCTGAGCGTGTCGCGCTCGGCCTGCAGCCGCGCCCGTGCCTCGGCACCGGCCACGGCCGCCTCCTGCGCCCTCGCCTGCATGGCCGCCAGTTCGGTGCGCAGGTCCGCGACCGCCTGCTCGGCCTTCTGCCGCAGCGTGCGCTCCTGGTCGATCTCGCGCAGCGCGCGGCGCTCGGTGGCGCTGGCGCGCTCTTGTGCCACCACCACCTGCTCGCGGGTGCGCTCGAGGTCCGCCGAGAACTGCGTGTGCATCTCGCCCAGTTGCCGCTCCAGCGCCTCGACCTGGCGCTTGCTCTCGTCGTGACGCGCCTGCGCGGCCGCGTGGGCCCGGCGCTCGGCGTCCAACTCCCCTTGTAGCGCCGCGCGCGCGCGCTGGACGGCGTCGAACTCGGCCTGCACAGCGGCGGTCTCCTGCTCGGCCACCACCACCGCGGCCCGCGCCTGGTCGCGCTGCGCTTCCGCCTCGCTCGCCTGTAGCCGCGCCTCCGCCCGCAAGGCGGCCAGCTCGCCGCTAGCGGCCTCGTTGGCGGCCTGCCAGATCGACTGCACGGCGTCGGCCGCGATCGCCTTGAGCGCATCCGGCAGCCCGGGCTGGTCAATGGTCACGCGCATCTTGCCGCGCAAATCCTGCCAGAACTGCGCCAGCACTTCGGTCGGCGTGCCCATGCTGCCCTTGCGCACCAGACCGTAGAGCTTGTTGGCGGTGGGCGTGATGCCATACCGGAAGAACAGCAAGGCGCAGACCTCGCGGTAGAGCGCGCGAGTCTCGGGGAACTGCGCGCGCAGGGTGGCCACGTCGGCGGCGAGCTGGGCCTCGGGGACGGTGTCGCTAGGCGTGGGCGGCGGGTGATCGAGCGGGCTGGCGGTCATGTTCTACATGGAACGTTCGTGGAGTTTTCTATTATATTACTACGTAATACGTTAATTTATTGAGTAAATTGCCATATTTTTAGACATAAGTGGGCTTCTGTCTAGAATTAGGTCTACACTCACGCCATGACGCCCGCCGCACCGATGGAACCCACCCCGCTCCCCCACCCTGTCTTCGCTGCCCTGCCGGCCACCCCGATCGAGCGCTTGCGCCTGCCCGCCGCGCTGTCCGGCGCCGCCGGCAGCAACCGGGCCCGCAGCGGCACCCCACAGATCTCGGCTGCCGACGATCTGGCCGCCGTCACCGCCTGGCTGGCTCGCTATACCGACACGCCGGCCACGCTGCAGACCTATCGGCGCGAGGTCGAGCGCTTGCTGCTGTGGGCCGTCCTGCAGCACGGCAAGCCGCTGTCCTCGCTCACCCATGAGGACCTGCTGCTGTACGAGCGTTTCCTGGTCGATCCCCAGCCGGCCTGGCGCTGGGTGATGGCATCGCGCAAAAAGCTCGCGCGCGGCGCGCCCGACTGGCGGCCGTTCGCCGGCCCGCTCTCCCCGGCCAGCGCGCGGCACGCGATGGTGATCCTCAATGCGCTGTTCGCCTGGCTGGTGGACGCCGGCTACCTCGCCGGCAATCCGCTCTCCCTGGCACGCAGCCGGCGCGGCCAGTCCAAGCCCCGCATCACGCGCTACCTCAGCCACGCCATGTGGCAGACAGTCAAGGACACCATCGAAGCGATGCCGGGTACGAGCGACAGTGCGACCGAGCGCGAGCGCCTGCATGCGGCGCGCTGCCGCTGGCTCTTCACGGTGCTGTATCTCGGCGGCCTGCGCGCGGCGGAAGTGGCCGAAACCCGCATGGGCGCCTTCTTCTGCCGGCGCGACCGCGACGGCGTGGAGCGCTGGTGGCTGGAGGTGACCGGCAAGGGCAACAAGACGCGGCTGGTGCCGGCGACAGATGAGCGATCGTGGAGCTGGCGCGCTATCGCGAGGCGTACGGCCTGCCACCGGCACCGCACCCCGGCGAGGCGCGCCCCATCGTGCTGCCGATCATCGGCAAGGAAAAGCCCTTGTCACGCGGTGCGCTGCACCTGGTGCTGAAGGAAGTCTTCGGGATGGCCGCCGCGCGCCTGCGCTCACGCGGCCCGGAGTGGGAAAGCCGGGCCGCGGTGCTGGCCAGCGCGTCGGCGCACTGGCTGCGCCATACCGCGGGGTCGCACATGACCGACCAGCAGGTGGACCTGCGTTTCGTGAGGGACAATTTCGGGCATGCATCCATCTCGACCACCAGCGCCTATCTGCATACGGAGGACGATGCGCGGCACGAGGCCACGCAGGAACGCCACCGGATCGGGTGGACGCGCGAAGGGTGATGGGCGCCGCTCTGGCCAGCATGCCTGCTTTGGTGAATGCCCGCCGCGGCTTGGGCGGCAAGGTGAATCGCGAGGGACGGCTACAATCTCAGCTCGTTTTTAATGGCTGGGCATGATAGGCTTCGAACAACTGGCGGCACTGAAGGAATAACTGGCAATGCAAGCCAAGGCCGCGCCACCGGCCAAGACGCGTTGCGCACCGCCGAGGGCTTCAGCCCGCCCGACTAGGCCCGTGAATGAGCCCGTTAAGCCCGTCGATCCGGTGCTGCAAGCCATTGTGAAGTTGCAGAAACGCTTCCCGGCAACCTTTCCGGGGTGATCGTACTTTTGATGCGAAATCTGGCGGTGTGGCACCAAAAATTCATACGAATCAATGGATTGCAAAAACGCCTGCCGCGCTTCGTGCGGCAGACCAGACAGCCTTGTTGCAAGCGACTCTACGACTGGCTACCGCCAGATTTGGCACCAAAAGTACGCCTACCCCTCTATCGGTACCTGGGAGCGTAAGGCGCGTCCACGCAGAGAGTCCAAAGCACATATGTCGGCCGTGTCGCGCGCACCTTGCCCGCTTCGCGATCGGGCAGCCAGGGACCGATTTATAGCGAACGCCTGTTTTCCTGCCACTCTGGTTTCATAGCGGGCCTCGGGGTAGGGTTTCGAATCACGGCTTGGCATCGACACGCCGACTCGGGCCCTGCATGCGCAATCCTTCCCTGCCCTGAAGGACTGAGCTGTCGCACCCTCGGTCATGACGGTCAAGCATGGGCACCGAACGAAACCAACACTACCAGGGCGATTTCCGCCAGTGAGCCAACGATTTTCTTTACGGTTTCCGGGATTTGCAAAATCATGTTCTGTGTTTCTTGAAAGATAGCTGCATAAAATAAGTATATCTATCGCCACGGTACTTTACCGGCGCGATTCGCAATGCTTTGGCTAGACGAAAGATCCACCAGACATAGAATATACCTTGCGCCGATATTGGTCAGCTGAGGGCCGCCTCAAAAATCGACGTCAGAATCAGATTTACCGGACAAATAGCACTGAGATTTTGATTAGGTCGCTTAATCGACGAATCTGGACTAAAGGCGCCCCCAAATGCCATGGTGATAAGCCAAAATATTTGCACCACTCCTGAATTCCTGCCACTTGCAGACCGAAAGGCATTCCGAATTCGTCGACCCCACATGGGGTGCTTATGGCAGGATGGGTTGTCAACGTTTATCGCGGAGGTTATGCACCCGCCTCCAACGACAACAATCGATGTCAATCTCTCCGAGCCAAAGTACATTCTTATTCTTTAGAAGAGTACGGCGTGCGGAGCTTTCCGGTGGACGCCAGGTTTGCTACGTAATCAGGGACGGCGATACCTGCGGGCAGGTCCGGGGCATCCTCTGCTCCACTGGTCTTGTAGGTCATAGGAATAGCGCCTGCCCACACCGGGAAGTTTGCGTCCTCCGGATCATTCGGGAAACCCTCGCGCGTTTTAGCAGTTGCTTCTTCGATGTCCATGTAAAGGATCGAGGTCGCCTTGAGTTCCTGCGACTGCATCGGACGCAACGTGTCCCAGCGTCCAGGGAAGAGACCTTCGATGAAGTGCTTCAACGCTGCCTTTTTCGCTTCCTCCCCTTCTAGAATCTGGGCCTTGCCAAAAGCCATGGCCGATCGGTACCGGGACGAATGAAAGAAGGCAGAACGTGCCAGAACGAAGCCATCCATGAAGCTGCACGTGACACATACCTGGGTGCCCTCCGCTTTCCGAAGAAAGCGGCTAGCCGATGAACCATGCCAGTACAGGCGGTCACCATCCCGCCAGTGCAAAGTGGGCGTCACGTAGGGTGCGCCATCAATGACGTAACCCACGTGGCACAGCGGGGCTTCGTCGAGAATTCGGTATACGTCCTCACGCCCATGCGAGCCCCTTTCGTGGAGTCGGCGAACTCGGGTGCGTTCGGTGGTGGGAAAGTCTTCCGTGGGTGTCGTGTTCTGTGTGCTCATAGCAGTCGATTCCATTGAGAACTTGCATTCTTGGAGAGCAGCGACACCATGAAAAGGGCCACTTAGCTGTATTCCTCTGGGCCGCTTGGAAGGTCTATCTGGCCGCTGCTCTACAGTGCGGCGCGCCGGGGCTCCAGGATGGCTAGCCCGCACGCCGCCGCGGCGCCGGTGGGGTCGTCATAACGGCGACGATTTCCCGCGAGCGCGGGGAGAGTGCAACAGCTATATCTCCAACTGCGAGAGCTGATTCTGGCTGGCGAGCTTTCCAGCAGCGCGAGGATGCCTTCGTCTCGTGTCCTGGCGGCAGAGCTGGGGATCGCCAGTCCGAAGGCTATTTGGTGAGCAAACTCGGGTCGAGAACGCCGGTGAGCGACAGCCCCCCGGAAGAGTTGCTTAAGGCACACGCGAATGTTTCCGAAAGTGTGGACTCGCCCCCGGCTGAAACACAGATATCCTCCAAAGATTTGGTAACGAAGCGGGGAATCCGATTCGACACTTCGATAACGTTGCTCGTCACAGAGATGCGTGGTGCCGCGACCGCCTCGTACATTGACATGCCGAAGTCCACGACATTGACGATGGTCTGCGTCAACGCCGAAGGAATCGCAGTGCCCCCCGGGGCTCCCAATGCCATCCACACAGCATCGTCTTTAAAGATCAGCGTCGTACACTGAGAACTCGTTCTACGCTTTCCGGGCCCGATTGATGCAGCTCGCCCCGGTCGTGGATCGAAGCCACTGAGGAGCCCGTTGTACAGAATACCGAGCCCGAAAGTAATGATGCCCGAACTGGTGCCAAGACTGTGCGTAAGTGAGACTGCACTCCCGTCGGCGTCTATCACGCACACTTGGGTTGTATCGCGCGGCTCGATGGGCTTCGCTGGAGATAGGCGTTCGACGTTGGCAACGCCACCGGCTCGAATATCCGTCACAAGCTCCTCCGTGTGCGACAGCAAAGCGCACGTCGCGTCGACCAGGGATGTTGAACCGGCTTGGAAAGGATTTCGCAACTGGCCCACTTTCCTGGTCCAATCTGTAGAACAGTGCAGTTTTTGTTTGCTGGAGAAGGAAACCATCCATGACCGCAGTGACGCAACTGACAGATCTGTCCGCCTCCCAACTCGCCGAAGCATTGCGGCGACACGAGTTTTCCTGTCGCGATTTGATGCAGGCGACGCTGACCCGGATCCATGCGCTCAACCCCGTCTTCAATGCGATTGTGAATTTGGCGCCGGACGAGTCATTGCTGGCCCAAGCCGACATGGCGGACGCTGACCTGGCCCGCGGCCGGGACCGCGGTTGGCTACACGGGATCCCCATCGCCATCAAGGATTTCGCAGATGCTGTGGGCTTTCCCACGACGAAAGGCTGTGAATTGCTGGCGGCCAACATGCCCCGTACAGATTCAATCATGACCGCGCGATTGAAAGACGCTGGTTGCATCGTAATCGGGAAGACTGCCACGCCCGAGTTGGGTCTGGGTTCGCATACCTTCAGTTCCCTGTGGGGTGTGACGAGGAACGCATGGGATACCGAAGTCAGTGCGGGCGGAAGCAGCGGAGGCGCTGCTGTATCCTTAGCGCAGCGCATGCTCCCTTTAGCAGATGGCTCCGATGGAATGGGATCATTGCGGAACCCCGCCGGCTGGAATCACGTCTTCGGCATGCGACCGTCTCAGGGTCGTATTCCGCAAGCCGGAACTTCCGATGTTTGGATTGACCTGCTTTCTAACGAGGGGCCGATGGGTCGCAGTATTCGCGACGTTGGTCGCCTGCTCGCCACTCAGAGTGGCTTCGATGCTCGGTCACCCCTGTCAATGCAGATGCCTCTTGGCTGGAATGAGGCCGAGCCGACAGATCCGGACCTGCTGAAGGGCATGCGCATTGGATGGCTCGGAGATATTGGTGGCCATCTGGCCATGGAGCCTGGCGTGCTAGACACGTGCCGCGACGCGTTGCGGCATTTTGAAGCCGCAGGAGCAGTGGTAGAGGAGGTCCCGCTTGGCTTTGATCCCGCCCTTCTCTGGGAATGCTGGCTCACCTGGCGACGTGCTGTTGCAGGGCCGCGGGTCGGCGCATTACTGCAACTTCCAGGTGCACGAGAGAAGATCAAGCCTGAGGCGCAGTGGGAGTACGAATGCTCCCAGGGCATGAGCTTTAACGACTTCCGCGAAGCTACGCAAGTGCGGACCCGCTACTACCAACACATGCACAGCCTGTTGCAGCGCTGGGACCTGCTGGTGCTGCCCTCCGCACAGTGTTGGCCATTCCATGCCGAAGAGCGTTGGCCAAAGCATATTTCTGGCCGCGAGATGGACACCTACCACCGCTGGATGGAAGTGTCTATCTACTCGTCATTGGGTGGATTGCCTTCCCTCGTGGTTCCCGCAGGCTTCCATTCAAATGGGCGTTGGCCAATGGGGATGCAACTGATGGGTCGCTATGGCGGCGATGCCGATGTGCTGCGCGCTGGGGCTGCATATGAACTGCTGCGGAGCGAATTCATCGCCCAGCGCCCTTCGTTGCCAACTGGCATCTAATACCAGCACGCCCTGTTTGATCCGCGCCCAGTGGCGGCAACCCTAACCGAGCCGCCGTTGTGCTCACCGGCGGCCTGAGGGCCGACCCGAAGATGCGTGAGTATTACAGCGCTTACGTCCATCCACCTAAACGACGAGCACGAGGTGCTCCATTGAAAGTATGGAAAGAGATCTGGAAGTGGCATTCGTTGGTGGCGGAGGCATGGCTACGGCATTGATCGGCGGCCTCCTGAGAGGCGGCATGTCGCCAGAGGAAATTCACGTCGTGGACCCGTCCGCGGCGGCACGCAAGCAACTAGCCGACAACTTCGGCGTTAGCGTGTCAGAGGGGCCCTGCGACCGACTCGTGCGATGTCGTATGGTTGTGTGGGCTGTTAAACCCCAACATTTTGCGGAGGCAGCGGGTCAGGTTGCGCCGTTCACCGGATCTGCTCTTCACGTCAGTGTGGCGGCAGGAGTCGCCGTTGCCACGTTGCGGCGCTGGTTGAGCGTGAAGCGGGTGGTGCGCGCCATGCCAAATACACCGGCGTTGATTGGCATGGGCATCACCGGCTTGTTCGCCCCCGAAGAGGTCAACGACAATGACCGATCACGGGTGGAGATGTTGGTAGCTGCCACTGGTAGATTCCTCTGGATGAATGAAGAACGGTTGATCGATGCGGTGACAGCCGTATCAGGTTCCGGCCCGGCCTATATCTTCTACGTAATGGAGAGCATGGTGCAGGCCAGCAAAGAGATGGGCTTGTCGAACGATCAAGCCACGGAGTTGGTGGGAGCCACCGTAGCCGGGGCGGCCGCGCTGGCGGCCCAGGCCGGCGAGCCGCTCGAATCTCTGCGCGCACGCGTAACATCCAAGGGTGGCACGACCGCTGCGGCCATCGAGTTGCTTCGATCTGCAGGGCTGCAGCAGACTTTCATTGATGCAATGTGGGCAGCAAATCGGCGTGCGGCTGAAATGAGCGCAGAGCATCGGGAGTCTTGAAGCAAGGCCCGTACTAGCTGATTCGAACTCTTACCCGCGAGCTTTGACCGCTCTTCGTTGCTACGCTCATCGGCAGCGCGGCAAAGGGGCCGCTCCAGAATCTCTGTGAGCAGGCCCCTGCCTATGGTGGCTAGCCTCCCAGTTCGGCCTGCGCCCCTGGCATAGCCAACAGCCGCTTCGATTCATAACCGGCCTGCCAACAATCTCCAAAGTGGCTTACTCACGTGAGTCTCCTCATGAGAGCCTCGCCTAGCGAAAGCCTGACAGCATATGAAAAAGTCTCCCGTCTGAGTCTGCGCAAAGCGCCCTTCGGATGCCCAGGCAGATATTCTCTTGAATTAATTATTCTTATTATGAAAATCGCTTTGTGCATCTATGATCTTGAAGCACCTTGCAAATCATATCTAGATTGGCTCGCCATTGTCGATGGATATGCAAAATCGTCCTCTAGTGCAAATACAGACCTTCTCGTTCTTCCGGAGCTCGTTGGCCTGCACTGGGCACACTATCTTTCGTCGGATCATTCAAAACCTCCATCGGAAGTTATTCGAGCGCTAGCTACCGATTCAACATCGCTAGTTTCCGACCTCACAGAAATCTCAAGTCGGAACAAAATTTCCATACTTGCGGGCAGTTTCCCCCGTATGCTCAACCAACAAGTCGTGAATCAGGCCATTCTCGTTGGCGAAAAAGGGGTGATCGCCACCCACGAAAAACTGTGCCTAACGCCGATTGAAAAGAAGGATTTTTTGATTCACCCAGGAGAGCGCCTGTCCGTGTTCGAAATCCAGGGATGGCGATGCGTTATCTTGACGTGCCTGGACATCGAACAGCCTTGGTTGTCTTGCCAGCTCAGCCAACTCGATATCGATCTAGTGTTGGTGCCAAGTATGACTATGACGTCCGATGGGTATCATCGTGTGTTCAGCTGCGCAAAAAGCCGTGCCGTAGAACTTCAGGCTGCCGTGTGCGTCGTGGGCGCTGTAGGCAACACACCTTACACACCCTTTCATCCTTCGAACTATTCTGGCGCGGCAGTCTTCGTGCCGTGCGAAGAGCCGTTGGGTAGCGATGGAACCCTCCTTAACGTTGCTCCCAGAGCAACTTCTGCGGGTACAGCGGACGCCTTCCTTCATATTTCAGCTATCCCACTAGCAGAAATTCGCAGGATGCGTAACGGAGGGGCCCGCGTATGGCCGGGCGCCTGGCGCCCAAGCTCGAAATTTCGAGTCGAGCTTCCCTAAGCCCGTACGCCCCCCCCCCGAACACATAGGTTAGCAAAGCTATAAAAATGTGGCGTCGCGAGAAGGGTCGTGAATCTACGATCTTTCACTGCAAGATTCCTAATAGATCTGACATAGAGCCGATTCCACCAATGAATCCGCGCTTGACTCTTGCTCGTTTCACCTGAACTTCGCTCCAATGTGAGCATTGAAGTCGGGCTAAGAATACTCGCAAAGCGTCAAGGGCGATGGCGCTTTTCAATGACCATAGTCCAAATGACTGAACTCCTAAAAACAGCAGGCGACGCGCCCCAACATCGCACGCTTAGCGGGGCCGATTACCTTCGCAAGATTCTAACCGCAAGAGTCTACGACGTTGCATCACAATCGGATCTAGTCGAGGCGCCGAAGCTCTCAGCTCGGCTAGGGCACACCATTCTATTGAAACGGGAAGACACACAATCAGTTTTTAGCTTCAAGGTTCGAGGTGCGTACAACAAAATGGCGCAACTTACCGCTGAGGAGTTGGCCCGCGGTGTGATCTGTTCTTCTGCAGGCAACCACGCCCAGGGTGTCGCCCTCGCAGCTCGGAAGCTGGGTTGCCGAGCCGTGATCGTTATGCCCACGACAACACCTGAAGTGAAAGTGCAAGGCGTCCTCGCCCTCGGCGGCGAAGCCGTACTCTTTGGCGACAGCTATTCAGACTCATACCAGCACGCGGTAGCGCTTCAGAAGACGGAAAATCTCACCTTCGTACACCCCTTTGATGACCCAGACGTTATCGCCGGCCAAGGAACCGTTGGGCTCGAGATACTGCGTCAATATCAAAGGCCGATTGACGCGATTTTCTGTCCGGTGGGTGGCGGCGGATTGATTGCCGGTGTTGCGAGTTATGTAAAGGCCGTACGACCCGAGGTAAAGGTGATCGGCGTGCAGACGACAGATTCGCGCGCCATGCTGAACTCCGTCGCTGCAGGTATGCGGGTCCAACTCAAGGAAGTGGGACTATTTTGCGATGGTACGGCAGTCAGGTTGGTAGGTGACGAAACCTATCGTCTCGTTCGCGAGTTGGTGGATGAATTCGTAGTTGTTGAAACTGACGCCGTTTGTGCCGCCATCAAGGATGTGTACGAAGACACCCGAGGAATTCTCGAGCCTTCCGGCGCGATGGCCGTTGCGGCAGTCAAGCAATACGCAGGGCAAGCCGTAGATCTTGGTCAAACGTTCGTGGCCATCACGAGCGGAGCGAATATGAACTTCGAGCGGCTTCGATTCGTCGCGGAGCGTGCAGTCCTCGGCGAAGAGCGCGAAGCCATCTTTGCTGTCACTATGGGTGAACAACGTGGCGAGCTCAAGAAATTCTGCAGCCTGCTCGGAGCACGAAACGTGACGGAACTCAACTATCGTATGGCTGACCGCGCTGATGCACGGGTATTGGTTCGTCTATCGATAGCTGCTCGAGAAGAGATTTCCCAAATGATGGAAATCTTTTCCATGAATGGATACTCTACATTAGACCTTACTGATGACGAGCTAACCAAGGAGCACCTTCGACATCTTGTTACGGGGCCTTCCAGTCAGCCGGATGACGAGCAACTTATTGAATTTAATTTCCCCGAAAAACCAAGAGCATTATCTACATTTCTCTCCTTGCTAGATTCGAAATGGAATATAAGCCTCTTTCATTACCGAAATCAAGGCGCCGATTTCGGTCGTGTTTTGGTTGGCATCCAGGTCCCTCATAAGGAGAATGAAAGATTTTCTTCGTTTTTATTGAAGCAGCCGTATAAGTTCACAGATTACTCCAACAATCTCGCCTACCGCATGTTTTTGCGTTGATGCTTAAGCTAAGGTTTTCTGATTGTTTTGCTCGTTAAGGATATGGGTCCCCACATCTCTCGCCGGCAGACTGGGAACGCGAAGGCACAGCGAAGGGGCGCCTTGCGAAGCCTGGACATGCGGATGCGCGAACCGCGCATCCGGATTACCTTATTTTTTATATGAAGGGTTGCTCGTGGGTACGATGCTCTGTACCCCGTTTCGAAAAACAACGGGCTGCCGGCTTTGCAACGATGAACGAACTGCGCCAATGTTCACCAATTCTTAAAAAGGAAGCCTACCCTCGCCTTTTCAGAGTCCGAACAGCCGTCCGAGCGACGGTCGCTTCTGTTCAATTCCCGCAAGCTTTTGCATATGCCAAGCAAGCGCATGATTACTGGAAGTGGCGGGCTTTCCCGTAATTCTCTCAATCTCGGGAAGAGCCTCAAAAGTGGGTAGTGTCGTACAGGAAATGAAGACACCGTCCACGTAAGAAGGCATCGGTCCGCCACCGTGGACAGCTGCCTCTACCACGCTCCGTGTTGCGATGAGTCCAACTTTCCTGTCGTCCGGCTCTTCAAATGACACGATCGAATCGACTTCAAGGCCCCGTGCACGCAAGCCATCTACCATTTTGCGATTGACGTCTGCTCGATAGGGCGTGATTAACTTAATACGCTTCATATGAAGAGCAGCGCATGCCGCGATGCATGCCGACACCGGCTCGGTCACCGCAGCCTTCGGATGGACGCTATGTACAATCTCGGCCACCTTATCCTCGCCAAGAACCATGGTGCCCGAGGTGCAGCCAAAGGCGACCACTTGCGCATTGAAGTCAGGCGGAAAAAGGGCCGCTGTTGGAGCAAGAAGGTCACCCATGGCCACCAAGCTCTCTGGCGTGATGTCGAATTCGTTGAAGATGCGACTATGGTATAGCGCGACGGGCGTTGAAGGTAAGCTGGCCCGAACTTCGCCTTCAAGCGTCCGATCTGTCCGGAGCACAATAAGTGCCATCTTGGCCATCTTTTCAATATCGGTACGGAATTCATATCCGAGTCGAG
Organism: Cupriavidus sp. PET2-C1; assembly: GCF_054515855.1. Taxonomy (NCBI): domain Bacteria; kingdom Pseudomonadati; phylum Pseudomonadota; class Betaproteobacteria; order Burkholderiales; family Burkholderiaceae; genus Cupriavidus; species Cupriavidus sp. PET2-C1. Next base: position 872,723 of record NZ_JBTNRJ010000003.1, on the reverse strand, counting down.
TCTGCTGCATAGTACGCATCCTGAGTTGAGAACTCCTTGCAGGATATGGCGTCGCTATATCATCGAACGGGCCAGTTACCTCAAACAGGACAGACCAATTGCCAGTCGATCCGTCGGAACGACGCAGCCGCCATCAAATCGCAAATCAGGGGATCAGCTCGGCTTCGAGTTGCGAGAGGCGCGCGCAGTTGTCGCCCCCCTTTCCTCCTTCGCCTCGATTTCGATGCCATAGCACGTGCGAACCCCGCTGAATTCGTCCACCGCGACAGCACAGGGCTAGAGCAATGCTTGCTTGATGCCGCTCCTGGTCCATACGGCCTCGAGCCTGTCCATTGCGATCTTCATCTGCGCTTCATTGCTTGCTGCGAACCCGAGTTGGAACCCCCTTAGGGGCTCTACTTCCAGGAAGTACTGCGACAACGGTGGGCACACGACGTTTTCGTCGAGAGCGCTGCGAAAGAATGCTAGATCGTCTATCGGAGAGCTTGCGACCGTTGCGAGGTTCAGGCCCGCCGCATCTGAAACCACGGAGAGCGATGCCCCAAATCGAACCCGCAGCATCTCTCGAAGCAACGCCTGCCGCCCAGCGTAAATCTCACGCATCCGTCTGATATGTGAGTAGAGAGTTCCACGGTCGATGAACTCCAGCATGGCAGCTTGAATCGCTCCCGGAGGGGAGCCATCGGACCAAGTTCGCATGCTCAGGAAGATGTCTACTAACTGATCTGGAATGACCAGGTAGCCAACCCGCAAAGAGGGAAACATGATCTTATTGAATGTGCCTGCGTAGATCACCTGGCAGCCCTCATCAGCGCCTTGTAGCGCCGGTAGAGGCGCGCTTCCATATCGAAATTCGCTGCTGTAGTCATCCTCGAAGATAAAGCACCCCTCGCGATAAGCCCATTCCAATAGGGCCTCGCGGCGAGCTACGCTCATCGTTATGCCCATAGGATATTGATGTGATGGCGTTGTGTAGAGCAGCCTTGCTCCATCCGAGTCGCCTTCGGTGGGCACTAACACCCCTTGCTCATCTAGCGGAATACCCCGTAACGAGAGCCCCGCGGAAAGCATTGCATTTCGCGCGCCAAGAAATCCGGGGTCTTCGATTAGTGCTGTGTCGCCTGGCTTTGTCAGTACACGCAGTGTGAGATCGAAGGCATGTTGAGCGCCTGACACAATGATAATCTGGTCAGCACTGCATCGGACCCCTCTGGCGCTCCCCAGATAGGCAGCAAGCGCTTCTCTTAGCGGTCGGTAACCAGCCGGATCACGAGTTTCCAACAGTGCGGAAGTGGCATTTCTCCAAGCCTTCGCTGCAAATTCGCTCCACTCCCGGTAGGGAAATTGGTCGATCGCCGGCATCCCAGGCGCAAACGGGATTGCGCTAGAGAGCAGCTGCATGTTTCTTTGCTGCGTACTGCTAATCAGCACGTGCTTCGGAAGCTTATCTCTCAGGTCACTGCGCGTTGAGTGTCCTTCGCGAGCCCGCCGCGGACGAGCCGACGTGCTGCTCGCGGATAGGGGCAGGTTCAAATCTGGAAGATGATCGGATTGTCTTGCCCGCACCCGAACGCCCGAACCTACACGCGTCTCTACAAATCCTTGTTCATCCAGACGAGTGATTACGGCCAGCGCAGTCGTCCTTGCAATGTGCAAAGTGCGAGACATTTCCCGCGTGGACGGCAATAAGTCTCCCGGCTGCAGGGCTCCATTTGTAATCATGCGACGAACTGCATGGACGATCTGATCGACTAGAGTCGAATCGTTTGACCGGTCTATTGTGATCAGATCCAACAATCGTGCCTTGGAGGCTCTTGGCTTGCGGCCCCCGACCGGTTGCAGCTGATCCTGCTCCAAGTGGCTTGCTTCAACTTCAATTAGTGGCTTGTCCACAGACTCCTCCTCTCTCTGAAAATGGCCCGGACTGATGGATAGAGGAAGGCGTCGGGGCGATGTTCTTCACCGCAAAGATAGCAAGTGGCGTGCTGGCTCGTCAACCAGGATGCCACTTCTTGCTCGCCAGCCACTTTTCATCAACGACCCGGACAGCATGTGACCGGCGAAGAGCTTGGCGGCAAACCGAAGGCCCATAGCATTTACCGCTGGCAACATTCCCAACCCGAGGCGGAATGTGTAACAAGCAATTGAAGGAAACCTTTATGAGCGAAAAATACGAAAGTACTCCCCGCACGACCCTGACCCGTCGGCCGCATCGCGGCATCTACGACAAGGACGTAATCCACGCGATTTTGGATCAGGGATATATGTGCAATGTAGCCTACATCCACGAAGGCTCACCGCGCGTACTGCCAACTGGCTACGGACGAATCGGCGACAACATCTACATCCATGGCTCCAACCAGAGCACGATGTTGAAGGCTGCATTGAGCGGCGAAGTATGCATTCTCGTTACCCACGTGGACGGCTTGGTTCTGGCGCGAGCGCTCTATAACCACTCGGTTAACTATCGTTCGGTAGTAATTTTCGGCTGCCCCGAGGAGGTGACAGACATCGACGAAAAATCCGCTTCCTTTGAGGCATATGCTCGCCATGTTTTGCCCGGTCGATACCAGGACGTGCGGCCGCCCAACGAAAAGGAACTAAACAGTACAACGGTCATGCGGATTTCCATTACGGAGGCCGTTGCAAAGATGCGTTCGGGTCCCCCAACTGACTTCGAGCATGATCTTGATAGAGACTGTTGGGCAGGCGAACTTTTGATCAAGCAGGTCCACGCGGGGGCTATTAAGGATCCCAATGGGAGGCAGGATGTACCGACTCCTGATTACGTGACTGGTTACGAAATCAAACCGGTAGTTGAATCACAGGATATCGCCAATAGCGCCGATAGTCTGTAAGTCACCGAGCCACTCCGGGCTTACCCACAACAAGTAATCGTGAGTCCGGATAAATTAACTGTCTTCTCGGCATGCAGTTGCGAAATCGTTGCCGCTCAGCACCTTGAGACGTTGGCTCGGGACCGAGCGGGTAGTCCGCGCAATGCCGAACATGGGTGCCTTGACCGCCGACGGCGTTACGGGTATGGCGGCTTCGGACGCTGTGTCTCACGCGGACAGGGCGATCGCCGAACGCGTGTTGGCTTCAACTGGCTACTGCTTCTGGGTGGATTCGGATGAGAGGTTCGATGCGGTCGCCGCCGTAAGCGGGAGCGGGCCGGCCTATGTGCTTCACTTTCTCGAGGTCTTTCAACAGGCTGCCCAGACGCAAGGATTCGAACTAGCGGTGGCACGTGAACTCGTCCTTCGAGCGGCTGCCGGCGCGATGGGACTGGCAAAGCTCGGAGAAAACTTCAATGTACTGCGAACCCGCGTCATCTCAAAACGGGGGAGCACCGAGGCGGCATTACGTGATCTGGACGAGTGGGCTCCACCACAGCAAGACGAGGTGTTGCTCCTTGGCCACAAGACTGAAGCGGTCAGCGCAAGGAGGTGCGTTCCTCGGACACTGCTCCGTTGCCAAGCCGTCACGCGGCAAGGGCGTGGGCGATTCGAAACGCAGGCGGACGAGCACTGAGACGAGGGCTGCACCAGCAATTCGCGCAGCATGATTCGCTACGCGGCTCATGTGCCAGCCCTACCCCGTGGTTCAGGCAGCCAGTGTCGATTCCGTCCCTTCATAGATACGCCCGCAGGGTTCACCGAGCACAGTGGTTCTCTCCAGGTGCCGCAATTCGGCGGGATCGTGGTCGCCAAGTGCGAAGTGCATAGTACACCGGTTATCCCATATCACTATGTCGTTGGCCTGCCAGCGATGACGATAAACCAATTGTGGACGCGTCGAATGGGCAATCAGGAAATCTATGATGGGACGGCTTTCCCGCTCGGTCATCCCTTCGAAGTTTTTAACGCCTTCGCATAGGAACAGTGATTTTCGTCCGGTTTCTGGATGCACCTTGACCAACGGATGGACAATCGGCGGGTTGAGCTTCCGGTTCTCGGCAGCCCACTCGGCCGACACGTTCTTTCTCTCGCGTACGTGCACCAGGTTCAGATCTTCAACTAGCGCCTTCATGCCTTCGGAAAGATCGTCGTAGGCCGCATACATGTTGGCGAACATAGTGTCGCCGCCACACGACGGCACGCTCAACGCTCGCAGAAGCGACGCCGAGGCCGGCCGCAGGGATGGTGCCAGGTCTGAATGCCAGACCTGCCCGATGTCACCACCGCGTTTGAGCCCCATCGCGCTGCGCTCGTTCGCGACAACGAACAGTTCGGGATACTCGGGGTGCCTGTCTAGGGGCAGCGCGTCGTGCCGATCCAACTCGCCGAAACGTCGGCTAAAGGCGATGTGCTGCTCCCTGGAGATACGCTGGTTGCGTAGCAGTAGGACTCCGCCGGAGTTTAGAAAGGCACGTTTGATCTCTTGGAATAGCGAATCGGAGACAGGCTGCGACAGATCGACACCCTGGGCCTCCACGCCGATCCTGTAGGACAACGGCATTAACTTGATTGTCATGATTTACTCCCTATAGATCGCAACTACAAAACATCACCTTTAAACAGCGTGGCTTGCGAAATTATCTGATTGTGATTCGACAGTGGCCTCCCACATCAGCACAACCGACCTCATGATCCGGGTGAAAAGTCCGGATAACCTTTTCTACCTCTACGCTCGCAGGTAAGCCGGTACTCGCCTACGCCGCCGGCATAGGGCAGAAAGCTGGCCTTCGATATTGGCACCGAGAAACTAGGATCGACCTTTAGACAGTAATGTGTCGCCGTGACACTCAAACTGCACGGGCTCGGACCGCTCACAACTGTGCTCGCGTCGATGCAATATAGTCCGTTTATGTTCATCGTATGCATGCGTCGTGACACGCAAGCCTTAAGAAAACAATGTGCCATGTAATTAGACTGTCTGCGATCCAGTCTGCGCGGTGCTCAAACGATGTAACCACGTGGGTGAGCACTGAAGGAAAAATGCCTCTCCCCTTGATGTTTGGATAGCGATCACGAAACATTATCAAACCTGCAGCGCATAACACTTTCGACACATCCGCATCATGTCCTGCGCAGCACCATGCCTGGTCGAGCCTCGGTCTGCTTGCAGTCACGCAGAACCGCCTGTCCATTAACCCAAACATGAAAAATTCCCGTGGAAGCTGCATCAGGATCACGCAATGTGGCGTGCGCGGCAATAGCGTCATTTTTAAAGACGACGATGTCCGCGTAATAGCCTTCCTTCAGTTGTCCCCGGCGCTCCAGCTTGAAACGAGTGGCCGGCACACTAGTTAACCGCGAAATCGCTTCAACCAGGGTTAGCCTGCCTGATTTTTGTACATAGTTTTCCAGGAACGTCGTAGCCCACGAGAAAGCGATGGGCGAAAAGCGCATCTGACTAAGGGCCCCATCGGCACTCTTAGTCACACCATCGGAAATTACCATGCAGCCAGGTTGCTCGATCAATTTGTCAATGTCCGGTTGGCGAGAAACACGACCACACCACATGAGTCCCGCAATGCCCTCGCCTTCATCGGCAAGCAGATCGCAGATACTGTCCCAGGGCAGCACACCGCGGATTTCGGCGATATCAGCGATCGTCTTGCCAACAAGATCCGGATTGGCTGCGCTGTAATACAGGACCAAAAGATCCCAGCGGGAGTCCGACAGCAGTTTCCAATTGGGAAACACGTTCTGCCCCATCTTATGCCGCTGCTCCGGTTCGCGCAGCGCTTTGAGCAGCAGTGCCGGAGGAAGCTCAAGCGCCCAACTGGGTAAGGAGGCGATGACCTTTGTAGGTCCCCACTCATCCGGAATCACGTCGAACCCCACGTCGACTCCATCGCCTCGCGCCCAATCGATCATCTCAATCACGCGATCAACAGCCTCGGCCGGCGCGCCGTGCTTGGGTGCGATGTGCGACAACTGCAACTTTGATTTCGTTGAGCGGGCTACACCCAGAACCTCGCCGACGCCCATTTCTATGAGCCAGTCGCGATTGCGGATATGAGTTGCATGAATAGCGTCGCGGCTAGCTGCAATGGCTCCAACCTGCATGAGTTCGGCCTGTGAAGCATACATGCCCGGGGTGTACTCCAGGCCGGTCGAGATCCCCAACGCTCCGTCGTCAAGCGCGTCGTATAGATAACGCCCCATCTGCTCCATCTCGTCCGCGTTCACGGCCGAACTCGAAGCGCGTTTGACTGCCAGTCGAACGGCCCCATGTCCGACATACGAACCTACGTTCAGTACGGGCTTGGCATCCTCCAGCGCGGCCAGATACTCGCCGAATGTGCGCCAGGTGATCTGGGTCGAATCATGAATACCTAGGATGTATTTGCGCAATAGAACGGGGTCGGCGCAAGGCGCACAGCTGTGACCACAGTTGCCCACGATTTCCGTGGTCACACCCTGACTAACCTGGCTGGCCGCCCGGCCGTCGCATAGCAACGCAGCGTCGGAATGCGTATGGATATCGATGAACCCCGGGGCGACGGTCATTCCTGTGCAATCGATCCTCTTCTTGGCCTGCACCTGCACGTCGCCCTCGGCCACCCAAAGGATCTGCCGACCCGAGACGGCGACCGTGCCACGGAACGGCGGCCGCTTCCCATCCCCTAGAATGACCGTCCCCCCTGCTAGCAGATAGTCGACTTCGCTCGACACTTCATTGAATGTAGCCATTTGATTCCTCAGTTGTCGATTTGGATATTTTTTCGCTTGATCAAGGCTGACCAGCGGCCGAACTCGGTATCGATAAAACGTGAGAAATCACCCCGAGACTGGGGCCGCACAACCATCCCTTGCTGGCGCAGCCCCTTAAGAACGGCTGGATCCTGCAGGACCCTATTAATCTCGTGGTTCAAGTAGTCGGCGATAGGCGCCGGTGTATTGGCCGGCGCCGCAATGCCGTACCAAAGGGAAACGTCGACGTCCAGTCCTTGCTCGGCGAGCGTCGGGACAGCCGGGTAAGCTTCAAGGCGCTGCGGGGCGCTTATCCCGAGAATGCTCAGTTTCCCGGCATTCGCATATTCGGTTGCAGGCTGCAGGCCAAGCATCATGAGATCTACCTGCCCGCCGAGCAGTTGCGCCGACGCTGCGGCCGTGCCCGGAAATGGCACATGCAGCAGATGCACATTCGCGGACTGCTCGAGCGAGGCGATGGCTAGGTGCGCGGTGCTGCCGATGCCCCAACTCGCGGCGGACACCGATTCCGGACTCCGCCGTGCAATCCGGAGTACATCACTGATGCTCTTGCCCATGTAGGTCGGACCAGCTACCAACGCAAACGGCCGTACTCCAATGAACGCCAATGCTTGAAGATCCTCGACGCGATAACTAATCGTCTTGTAAACCAGAGGATTAAGGACGTTGGTCTCCGGAAGCGCTAACATCAACGTATAGCCATCCGCCGGCGCCCGCGAGACGGCAGTTGTACCCACGATGCCATTGGCACCGGAGCGATTCTCGACAATCACGGGCTGGCCCACCTGGACCGAGAGTTTTTCTGAAACCAATCGTGCTATCGCATCCGTAGGACCGCCCGAGGGCCAAGGCACAACCAACTTGATTGGCCGGGAAGGAAATCCGGGCGGTTTAGCTTGGGCCGAGAAGCAGCACGCTAGGAGCAAGGTCGCACCTGCAAGCAGTTTTTTGAACATTGAGGCTCCAGATACAGGAAGAGAGGGCAGCCAAGCACCAGGATTGATGCATGTGCTCGCGCGTTGAACCTGCTGACACGAGCGGCCCCCGATCAGTTATTGATGTGAATATTCTTGGCCTTAATTAGCGTAGCCCAGCGCGTGGTTTCTTTACCGAGGAATTTGTCGAACCATGATGCCGATTCAGGCTGCACCACCATCCCACGCTTGCGCAGATTTTCCAGAACCATCGGCTCCGTCAGAACCTCATGAACCGCCTTGGATAGAAGATCTTTGATCGGCGCCGGCGTGCCGGCCGGGGCGACGATCCCATACCAGAGCGAAACGTCGAAACCAGGAATACCCTGTTCAGCGAAAGTCGGGATGTCTGAATAGGCTTTCATCCGCTGCGACGACGTGGCGGCGATAATTTTCACCTCTCGGCGCGAAGCATAGGTCGTAGCGCGCTCGGCTGACAGAAACATGAGATCCCCCTGCCCTCCGATGAGCTGCGTCAACGCTGGCGCTTCACCGGGATACGGTACATGCAGCAGTCTGACGTTGCCGGCCTGCTCGAGCAGTGCGATGGCGGTATGTGCGGTACTGCCGATTCCCCAACTGAAAGCGGAAACGGAGTTCGGCGCTTTTTTGGCCAACGCCAGAACTTCAGAAACCGTATTGGCCTCCAGGTTAGCCCTGGCAACTAGGGTAAATGGCAGGATCCCAATGAATGCCACCGCATCGAAATCTTTGGCGGTGTAAGTGATATTTTTGTATACCAATGGGTTCAGTACATTGGTTTCCGGCAGTGCGAGCATGATGGTGTAGCCGTCCGGCTTTGCTCGGGCAACTAGGTTCGAGCCAATTAGGCCGTTCGCGCCGGGTCGGTTTTCTACAACGACCTGCTGGTTGATACGAGCCGACAATCTTTCGGCCATTAGCCGTGCGATGCCATCGGTGTTCCCGCCGGCCGCCCAAGGTAGGACCAACCGAATCGGGCGCGACGGATAATCATCGGCCTTGGCGACACCCGTCGCAATTAAAATCGCCAGTAGAGGGCCGAGTAATAGCTTCCTCAAAGACATGTGGAGCCCCTTAAAATTGGTATGGATTTTGTGACAGCAGTACAATAATCACGCATAGAATCCGCACTCATGCGGACCACTTTAGATATAAGCAACAGGCCGGTTTCCTTTGCGCATTGTTGCTTTCGCGGCAATAGAAATCCGCACCAATCGCACTCGTAAGCGCACCATTTTGCGCCGAAAAAACCCAGTATCGTGCACGCCAGGCCCCATCTGGCCTGACAACGGGGGGTACGCATGACAGAGGACAAGCCGACAATTTCTTGGGCGGCACAAAATACAATTCCCCTATTTCGGAGCGATAGCATTTAGGTGATTACCCTCAATTGGAATTCCAATCCGTTCCTGCTAGCTAAGATCACCTTCGCGCTGGTGCGCGAAATGGTGTATGAGTCGTACTTCCTCACCGTGTAGGGCCTGATCCCCTTCGCACGCTCGAACGGGATCCTGTGCCAGGCCAGGGCCGCGGGTCGGCCGCCAATTCCGCGACCTGCTATTGCCTCGGGATCACCCAACTCGGTCCGGCGCCGGGCAACCTGCTATTCGAGCGATTCATCTCGAAGGAGCGCGGCGAGCCGCACGATATCGAACCGTTTATGATCTGGTGGTTGACGTCGCTGTCGTGTGGCGGGGGCCGGTCCACGGCGGCATGGTCCAGCAGCCGTATTTGCGCCCGCCGGCAAGGCAAGGAACCTGTCACCTACCCGAGCCCTCAGATGGAGCAGGCGCCGTCCCTGACACTTGTCGTGCCGATCTCAGGAGCATGTCCTGCAAGTCGCCATGGTTGCGACAAAACGCAAAGGAGGGCTGGAGCATTACTACGACCGCATCGTGACCGGCATGTCGAGCACGGCGACGAGCGCGAGTTTTCCGAGCGGATTCTTCAGCAGATCCAGAGCATCGGTGAAACGGCTTTCCGGAGAACCATTCCGCGAGCTTCGCGCTGCTGGTCTGTGCAGGCGCCGGGCTCAAATGCCACGAGCCGGCCGCGTTCCACTGCGCTCGGCTCCACAGCCGGCCTATGGGCTCCTACAGTCCTTCCTAACTGGCGCAGAATGCAAAACATCATGGTGTCACAGTGCTGCGGCGGACGTTGCGCTCAGCGGGTGGAGTTCGTCGTTGGAATGCCGATCGGGCGAACCATCAGCCGTCAGACTAGGGCTCTTGCCCCTGTGCGGCATGCGCCAGGACGCCATTCAACGGATCGAGGACGCGCGGGCTGTGCGTACCTTCACGACTGTCCCCGAGCGCGCACGTCGTGCGACCTGGATCTCCAGGCGCTCGCCGCAGGCAAACGCTGCGCTAACGAACAAAGGCCCGCTTCGGCGAATGAGAGTGACGTCTTGGTACGCCGGCTCGTCAAAGAGGGCAAGCGATTGAGGTGGCAGGCAGACATGGTCTGCCGGCTGAACCCGCCTGGGCAAGACGCGCGGATCCTACTAAGCACCTCGGGCGTCATCCCAGGCACCGCATCGCTGGCACCAAAAGTAAGATAACAGACGGCCGATGCCCTCAGTTATCGACGTGAATCTTTTTGTTTTTGATCAGGTTCGACCAGCGTGTATCCTCCTCACGTAGGAACTGGGAGAACTGCGCCGGCGATTGTGATTGCGCCACCATTCCCCGGTTGCGCAAGTTTTCCAACACGAGCGGGTCCTGCAGAATAGCTTGAATCTCCTTTGCCAAATAATCCTTGATGGGCGCAGGCGTTTGTGCCGGCGCTACAATGCCGTACCAGAGTGCCACCTCGACCTGGGGCAGTCCCTGTTCGGAAAACGTCGGGATATCTGGATAACCCTCGATCCGTTTCGGCGACGTCACGCCAAGTATTTTGACCTTCCCCTGTTTGGCATATGTAACGGCGCGCTCCGCCGAGAGGAACATGAGATCGCCCTGTCCTCCGATCAGTTGCGTAAGCGCTTGGGCAGTTCCAGGATACGGGACGTGAAGTAGGCTAATATCCGCTGCCTGCTCCAATAGAGCGATTGCCGTGTGCGCGGTACTTCCAACGCCCCAGCTAAATGCAGAGATTGATCCTGGCTTTTCCTTCGCCAGTTTCACCAGTTCTGGAATCGTGTTAGCCTTCAGACTCGGCTTTGCTACTAAAGCAAAGGGCAGGACCCCGATGAACGACACTGCGTCAAAATCTTTTGCAGAGTAGCTAATTTTCTTGTACACAACCGGATTTAGTACATTTGTCTCCGGCAGGGCCAGCATAAGTGTATAGCCATCAGGCTTAGAACGAGCCGCAACAGTTGCGCCGAGTATCCCATTAGCGCCGGGCTTATTCTCAACCACCACAGGTTGATTAACCCGGATTGCCAGATTTTCGGCGATTAGTCTGGCGACTCCATCAGTATTACCTCCACCCGGCCAAGGAACGACAAGCTTGATCGGTCGCTGCGGATAATTATCCGGCTGCGCACATACCGGCAGAACGAACATTGCAGAAAAAAAGCCGAGCAGCAGCTTACGCAAATCCATCTTAACTCCTTGTTTTCTCGTCATGATCGCCAAATCTACATGCCTAAATCCCTCTTTGGATATGCCACTTTGTACAGAGACTCGAGACCGGTTGAATGAAAAATTATCGGTGCACCCTAATGATTAATTTGCTGCAGTGCGCTGTATTCTTTGGGGCACTTTTACTGTGAAATGGTGCAGCACGTGTCTTTCTGTGCTTGGAATTGGTGCGTGAACAACATACCGCGTTGCGCGTGCCGCCGTGGCCTGCGATCGACACGTCTGGAAGTGAGTCCGATTCTTTATCTATGCGAAGCTGCCGAGACGTGCCCTTCCCCTCCGCATCGACATCTTGAGTGTTTGCCTTATGCCTGCCCCCTTATGGAAGCCGCTTGCTCATTGGCGACGCCGCTTGTGTCAGTTGCCGCCCCACCCGCTGCATCCGCGGTAATCGAAAGTGCGCAGGCCACGAGCAAGGCATGATATACCGCTATGTGAAACTTGCGTCTGGCCTGCGGCGGACTGCTAGTAGTCAAGATTGCACTGCGTCATCCCCATGCCTCACTTAGTGGCAATGGGCTGAGCGTAACGCGGCCGCTGGCTGATCCCTCAATGCCCACGCCACATATCCCATCGAACGCGAGAAATAGCGAGAGCATTGAATACGCTTTCCCGTTAGCATGTTCGCTCGAAGAACAAGAGACCCTCCTGAACGCAACTGCATGACAGCCCAGAATCGTGTCGTAGTAATTGGCGGTGGGATCATTGGGGCGTCATGTGCGTGGCACGCCAGGACCAACGGCCTCAAGGTAACCCTCGTAGACCCTGGTGACGAACAAGCCAGAGCGAGCTATGGAAATGCAGGTGTGCTTGCCACATGCGAGTACTTGCCGGTCGGCACGCCGTCCTTGATCAAGGAGTTGCCGCGCATGCTGCTCGCGAAGGATAGCCCTTTGCAATTTCGCTGGCGCTATCTGCCGACTCTCACGCCATGGCTTCTGCGCTTTATACGAGCCAGCAACCCCGCGGCTGTCGACCGAGCGGGGCTTGCATTGAAATCGTTGCTGTCCGAGGCAGTTGCCGCTCACCATGAAATTGCCAACGCCGCAGGCGCCGGCAACCTCCTTCGTGCTAGCGGCTGGATCAAGGCTTACGAATCCGCCAACACCTATCGCGCCCTTGAGTCAGAGCGACGTTACCTGTCGAGGCTTGGTGTGAATATGACCGCGTTATCTATGGGTGATCTTGACACATTGCTACCGGGGCTGCGTGGGATCTTTACCCACGGAACGCTGTTCGATGATTGCATGCAGGTGACCAATCCTGGCGCGTACCTAGCCCGTATCACGACTGCATGCCAGGAAATGGGTGTGGAATTCGTCAAGGGCAAAGCACACTGCTTCGTCGTGGAGGGAGGGAAGGTCGCCGCAGTGCAAACCTCCGCCGGGCAGGTGTCTGGCGACACCTTCGTGATTGCTGCCGGGGCGTGGTCGGCGAGTCTAGCGCAAGAGGCTGGCCATAACGTGAGCCTCGATACCGAACGTGGCTATCACGCTATGCTCGAGGTCCCATGTGCGGATTTCTTGCATGCGCCCGTGTTCTGGCATGACAGATCCGCGGTACTGTCACAGCAGGACCATCGCCTACGCATTACCAGCAGTGTTGAATTCGCCGGCCTTGATGCACCGCCCAGATATGACGGCATTGATCGTGTCGTGCGATCCATCGGCCGCGCTGTACCTTCTCTGGCCGCACCCGTGCTGAGCAAATGGCTCGGCTTTCGGCCATCGACCCCAGACTCGCTCCCGGTGATTGGTCGTAGCGAGGTCCATGCCAACTGTTTCATGGCCTTCGGCCATGGCCATCTCGGACTAACGCTCGGCCCTATCACGGGCCGGCTGATTGCTGAAGCCATATTGGGTGCAGGCTGTTCGGTGAATCTACAGCCGTTCTCCCCAAATCGATTCGACGGAAACTAGGGAAGAACCTGTCACCTGCGCCAACTTGTACCACTTCCATATAAGAGAGTCGATAGCTCGCACGTCGGCATCGCATGCCGCGATTCCTGTCAAGACACAGACGCGACCCTCAGTGGATCTCTTTTAACAGCCTCCTGAAACCACCCACGCCTTCACCGAAGGAGGAACTGCAGATTCTCAAGTCATTCGCTAGGTACTTCAGCAGGTTCAGGGACGCCCGCTGTTCCCGATATGTCCCGGCCAGCAGGTGATGGACTTCGTCAACGATCAGCATGCGCGGCGCAACCTTTCGAAGAAGTTCGCGGGTCAGCTTCTCGAGCGCGGACAGACGAGCCGCAGCGTTGAATGGAGCCCCCAACTCGAAAAGCAGTGACGAATAGAATCGCTGCTGATCGGGTGTCGGTGGCATCTGCATGGCGACAATCTTGCGCATCTCAACGCCGTTCTGTTCGTCATACTCCGGCGGATGACGACGCTGAAACTTCGTGATGATCTGCGTCTTCCCGATGTTCGAGTCTCCGTGCAGCAACAGGCATGGCATCCGCTCCCGCTCAGGTGTCTGGAGAAGTCGTTCGAGAATCTCCAGCGTCTGCGTGGCACGCGGGTAATCTATCCATCGGTTACGGGCCAGTCCGCGAATTCTTACGTTGTCATCGCACTGTGCCAGTGCTCTTGCAGCAGGCAGCAGATGTGTGAGTAGCGCACCCATTACGGATCACCATTGCTCGACGTCGAACGCTGGCGCTGGCTTGCTATAGTCAATAGACGCCTCAGCAGGTCCCGATGCGCTGTCGCTATTCCAAACCGGAGCAGTCTCTTGCCGGAAGTTCCGTGGGACCAGATCCTTCAAGACAGTGCCACGACGGCTTGCGCCTAACGTTTGGCTTCTTGCGCGTGCAACGATGCGTCGCTGTTCATCGATGGCCGCAAACAGCATGGCCTCGCTGACATACGTCTGTCCCTGGGCACGCAGATGCCGTAGCGCACTGCGTTGCTCCCATAACGAAACGCGCCCTCGCCGCAAATCCGCAAAGGTCGCCTCGAGGTACTGCTTGCCATCAACGCTGACGAAGATTCTGGAGAGGTCTTCCGGGTGAAATCTTGTGATGACCTTCTGCTTGGTTGCCCGCCACGCAGCGAATATCGGGTGCCAGTACCGGATGTAGTACAGCGTGAGCCCGTCGGCCTGTATCGTTCGGTAGGTCATCGGCAGGAATTGGATCAGGAAGCGCAGAGCCTCGGACGGCGTGTCGGGAAGCAACCGCGGTGGCGTCACGCCGCCGAGTGTGGCCCACATGGAGTAGGGAGTGGCGCGATTTCCAGGAGCAGCCACCGCTCGAACTCGCGGATAGTCAAGGACGCCTCCCTTTCCGGCGGCTTTGCCTTGCGCCCCTTCGGCGACGATCCAGTCGATCCTGGCAGGCTGTGGACACGTTCCATGATGGTCCTCATCAAGCGTTCGATATGTCCCCCGAAGTACGGCCTTCCTGCCGGTCGGTACATCAGTTCCACACCATATTCTCGACACCCCGATCGCAATGCCCTGCTTTTGAATTCTGCCGCATTATCGAGGTGAAGTAGCTGTGGGATACCATGCATAGGCCAATCGACACTAACATCGAGGCTGGCGAGCCAGCCATCCTTTGGCAAGACAACGCGGGTCAATAGCAACGCGACCGTTGCCGCATTGGGGCGGTCCATCCCGACATATACGCCAACGACGCATCTTGTCGAAACGTCGAGGGCTATGCTTAGCCATGGCCGGCCAATGGGGCGTCGGCTCGCATCATCCACCAGCATCAAATCGGCTAGCGTGTGATCAATCTGCACAATATCCATCGGACAACGCGCCACCAGATGACCTGGTGGAATCTCAGAACCCGGCAGCGTTGCGAGCCGAAGGGCTTCTTCTTTCCGATGGGCCGCCCAGCGTCGCGAAATGGTAGATCTGCTTGGCGGACGAACACCTGATCCTGCGCAGCGCTTCCGGATTTCGACGTCAAGCTCGAAAAGCGGATGAGCGAGATGACGCTGCTGCGGCAGCCATTCGGTCAGGACCTCATTCACGATTTCCTCGACAGTCGCTGCTAGACGCGGCTTTCCCACTTTGGGACCTCTGTCATAAGGTATCAACGCGCTCGCCACAGGATCTGCGAGGAAGCGCCGGCGCAAGTGATAGACCGTCGCCCAATGGATTCCAAGCAATTTGCCAGCGTTCTCAGCATGCTCACGCGTGAGGGGAGCCCTCCCAAAGACCCTCGCAATCGCCAGTTCGCGCTTCGTTGCAATCCTCATGGCCGTGTTCAAGACCGTGGTCTTACACACATTAGGCGATTTACTGAACGGTCGACTCGGGCTTGCGGAATTAGTGGACGCGGCGCCCCAAAACGCGTTGCCTACGAACAACAGTGGTACACGTCACAACGCAGCAAAAATCGCTTATGGATCAATCAGTTAGATCGATGATCATTGGTGGATTTAGTGGTCATCGTTTGCCGAATTAATGGTCGGCAACAGCACCCGACGCAACTCAATCTAATCGCGGCGCAACGTGTCGTCGGGTCCCACAACGGTCGCTCCACGCTAGCGCTCCTGGCGAACAAGTCATTCGGCCGCGAGCACAAGTAACGCCTCGCGAACTGGCATCCGGCTCGACTGAAACCGCTTCGAAAGCGCATCCTGACGCAGCACTGTTCCGATCGGCAACTTCCCGGTCCGTATGTCTTCTCTCAACCGAGCTACAATTTCCGAACAGCGCTGCATATTGCGGGCGATTAGATGATCAGTCCATGTGCGGGTAGCGATAGTCCGCTGCAGGTACCCAGGTTTCCTTGATCGTCCTGGGCGACGTCCAACGCTGCAGGTTCAGTACCGAGCCCGCCTTATCATTGGTTCCACTGCGCCGTCCTCCTCCGAACGGCTGCTGCCCCACAACTGCGCCCGTCGGCTTGTCGTTGAAGTAGAAATTTCCTGCGCTGAACCGCAGGTGCTGGCTAGCCTCTTCCATTGCCTGGCGGTCATTAGCGAGGACCGCACCGGTAAGAGCATAGGGACTCGTACTATCTACTGTCGCCAGAATCTCCTTCCACGCGTTGTCCGGGTAGACCATCACCGAAAGCACTGGACCGAAGATTTCTTCGCGCATTGTTACCGCCTGCGGATCCTTGACTTCGATAACAGTTGGCGTGACGAAATAGCCGTAACTATCGTCGCACGTACCCCCGGCCAAGACGTTCTCGCCCGCCGAGCGAGCATTTTTGATATAGCCTGAAATTCGTTCGAAAGCTTTCTTGTCGATAACAGCGCCGATGAAGTTCTCCAGATCTTCAACATCACCCATATGCACGGTCGCCAATTCGTCGAGTAGTCGAGCCCTAACGCGCGGCCAAAGGGAGGCGGGAATATATGCGCGCGACGCAGCACTGCACTTCTGGCCTTGATATTCAAAGGCGCCCCGAAGGAGTGCGACGGCTACCGTCTCCGGATCGGCAGACGCATGCGCAAGCACAAAGTCTTTCCCACCAGTTTCCCCCACGAGTCGAGGATAGCCACGGTAGTCCGGCAGTCGTCGGGCTACTTGTTGCCACAGGGAATCAAACACCTCCGTAGAGCCAGTGAAGTGCAACCCCGCGAAGTCCGGCGAGGCGAGAACTGCCTCCGATACAGTCGCTGCTGATCCGGGTACAAAATTGATGACCCCAGGAGGCAGACCTGCAGCCTCAAGCAGTTCCAGAAACAAGTAGTTGCTCAGTGAAGCCGTGAACGCCGGCTTCCATACGACGGTATTGCCGAGCAGTGCTGGCGCCGTGGGCAAATTTCCCGCGATCGCAGTGAAGTTAAAAGGCGTCACGGCGTAAACGAAGCCCTCTAGCGGCCGATAGTCCATGGCATTGCGCATGCCCGGGCCGGAAATTGGTTGCTGCTGCAGCATGTCACGCGCGAACGAAACGTTGAATCGCAGGAAGTCGATCAGTTCACATGCCGAATCAATCTCGGCTTGAAATACCGTCTTGCTCTGCCCCAGCATCGTTGCGGCATTGAGCCTTTGTCGCCAAGGTCCAGCGAGCATGTCTGCCGCACGCAAGAAAACCGCGGCACGCGCCTCAAAAGGCATCGCGGCCCAGTCACGCTGCGCACACACAGCGGCGGAGATCGCCCGGCTTACTTCCTCGGCACCGGCTTGACTGACCAAAGCGATCTGGCGCCGGTGATCATGGGGTGCATGCAGTGACTGCTTGCGGCTACCGTTATACCGCTTCCCGTTGATGACAAGCGGGATGTCTTCAACCACACCGCTGCGCTCCTTGAGGGCAGCGGTGATAGCTGCACGCTCGCGAGAGGAAGGGCCATAACTGAGAACGGGTTCGTTCTGTGGAAGGTCGTACGTCATAAAGATTCCTGTTTGGATGGACAGAATTGTGATGCGGCTATTTGGGTTTCTAATCTCGCCTTAATCGACTCGGTATCGATCCAGTTCAACGGATGTAAGTGGCCGACAGAGGTGATCACCTGGCTGACCTGAACAGCCGCGCCGCCATTCCGACCAGTCCTTGCCGAAAAGTCAGAACACATACGATGAAGATCAGGCCAGTAACCATGGGCACAGATTCACCCAGCGTCTCAAACCAAGTACAACCCGTCGAACTGGCCAGGAACGCGCCGACATCCCCCAACTTGTTTTCGATCGCAACGATCACGACAGCCCCGACAATTGGACCGGTTAGGGTCCCGAGTCCCCCCACGAGCGTCATCAAAATGACCGCCCCCGACATAGTCCAATGCACGTCCGTAAGAGTTGCGAAACCGAGCACCAGGGCTTTAAGCGTTCCCGCGAGTGCAGATAGACCGGCTGAGATCACAAATGCAATGAGCTTGAATCTGTCGGTGTCATAGCCAAGGGAGATTGCCCGCGGCTCGTTCTCCTTGATCGCTCGCAGCACTTGACCGAAAGGCGAATGAACGGTTCGAACGACTAGAGCGAAAGCCGCCACAAGTATCGCGATAGCGAAGTAGTAGAGCGCCAAATCGCTGTCGAGCGAGAATGTGCCAAATAGCTTGCCTCGCGGGATACCTTGCAAGCCGTCCTCTCCTCCGGTAAACGGCGCCTGGAGAAAGATGAAGTACAGCATTTGAGCCAGAGCGAGCGTGATCATCGCAAAGTAGATGCCTTGTTTACGAATCGCCAGCGACCCCACCACATAGCCTAGTGCCGCCCCTGCTGCCGCCCCCAGTAAAAGACCGAGCTCCGGCGGTAGGCCCCACGCCTTCATTGCATAACCGGCCGCGTATCCGGCGCCACCGAAGAACGCTGCATGCCCGAATGACAGCAGCCCTGTGAAGCCGATCAGCAAGTTAAACGCACAGGCGAACAATGCGAAGCAAAGAACCTTGAGCACCAGTACTGGATATGCGCCGTAAAAAGGTGCTAAGGTCAACGCCGCAAGCACAACCAGAAATGCGATGGCCCGCCCCTTCCATTTATATCCTTCAGCCTCCAATGATCCTGCCGAAGAATGCCTTACCTCGATCACTTGTCCTGTAGGTTCATTCATTATTTGTCTCTCCCAAACAGTCCGGCAGGACGAAGTAGCAATACGATTACCATGATGAAAAAGACGACGGTGGACGACGCTTGGGGGTAGAACACCTTTGTTAGACCTTCGATGACACCGAGCGCCAGGCCCGTGACGATCGACCCCATTATCGACCCCATGCCGCCGATCACTACCACGGCGAACACGACGATGATCAGGTTCTGCCCCATCAGCGGCGATACCTGGATCACCGGGGCGGCTAGCACGCCTGCAAATGCGGCCAGCGCCACGCCGAAGCCATAGGTCAGCGTGACCATCAGCGGCACATTGACGCCAAAGGCTTCCACGATCTTGGGGTTCTCGGTGCCCGCGCGCAGGTAGGCGCCGAGCTTGGTCTTCTCGATCGTGAACCACGTGGCCACGCAGACCACGACGGACGCCACCACCACCCAGGCGCGATAGTTCGGCAGCACCATGAAGCCGAGGTCCGTGGCGCCCTGCAGCGCGTCGGGCGGCGAATAGGGCAGGCCGGAGACGCCGTAGGCCGAGCGCATCACGCCTTCGATCACCAGCGTGATGCCCAGCGTCAGCAGCAGGCCGTAGATGTGGTCGAGCTTGTAGATGAAGCGCAGCATCGACTTTTCGATCGCCACGCCGATCACTGCCACCACAAGCGGCGACAGCACCAGCATGACCCAGTAGCTTAGGCCGGCGTATTCCATGCCGGCCCACGCCAGCACGGCACCGAGCATAAACAGCGCGCCGTGCGCGAAGTTGATCACGTTGAGCAGGCCGAAGATCACGGCCAGGCCCAGGCTCAGCATCGCGTAGAACGCACCGTTGACGAGCCCCAGCAGCAACTGGGACAGCAGCGCCGGCAGGGGGATTCCAATATCGAAGTTCATGTGAAGCGGGTTCCCTCGTTGTGCCGGCCTATACGCCAAGCAGTTCGTTCAGCACCGGCATCTTGGCCTGCAGCTCGGCGGCGGCAAAGCGCTCGACGATGGCGCCGTGCTCCATCACGTAGAAGCGGTCGGCCAGCGGCGCGGCGAAGCGGAAGTTCTGCTCCACCATCACCACGGTGTAGCCCTTCTTCTTGAGCATCAGGATCATGCGTGCCAGCGCCTGCACGATCACCGGCGCCAGCCCCTCCGAAATCTCGTCGAGCAGTAGCAGGTTCGCGCCGGTGCGCAGGATGCGGCCCACGGCCAGCATCTGTTGTTCGCCGCCAGAGAGCCGCGTGCCCTGGCTCTGCTTGCGCTCGCGCAGGTTCGGGAACATGTCGTAGATCTCGGCCTCGCTCATGCCCGGCGTGTCGCCACCCTTGGCGCCCTTCAGCACCGGCGGCAGCAGCAGGTTCTCTTCGCACGACAGGCTGGAGAAGATCGCCCGCTCTTCCGGGCAGTAGCCGATGCCGTAGTGCGCGATCTTGTGCGTGGGCAGGCCGATGGTCTCGTTGCCGTTGATCCTGATCGATCCCTTGCGCGCGCCGGTCAGACCCATGATCGCGCGCATCGTGGTGGTGCGCCCGGCGCCGTTGCGGCCCAGCAGCGTGACCACCTCGCCGCGATTCACGGTCAGGTCCACGCCGTGCAGGATGTGCGACTCGCCGTACCAGGCGTGCAGGTCCTTGATTTCCAGTGCAGGTGTGTTCGCGGTCATCAGTGCGCTCCCTGCAGTTCGGCGTCGGCGGTGCCCATGTAGGCTTCCATCACGCGCGGGTCTTTCGACACTTCGGCGTACGGGCCTTCGGCCAGGATGGCGCCGCGCTGCAGCACCGTGATCTTGTCGGCGATCGACGAGACCACGTTCATGTTGTGCTCGACCATCAGGATGGTGCGGCCGGCCGACACCTTCTTGATCAACTGCGTCACGCGGTCCACGTCTTCGTGACCCATGCCCTGCGTGGGTTCGTCCAGCAGCATCAGCTCGGGCTCCACCGCTAATGTCGTGGCAATTTCAAGAGCTCGCTTTCGACCATAAGATAGATTTACTGTCGCGGTTTCAGCGAACTCCGCGAGCCCCACTTCTTCGAGTAGTTCAATCGCTCGACGATCTAGTACCTTCAGGGTCTTTTCGCTTCGCCAAAAGTGATAGGAGGTGCCAAGCTTTCGCTGTAGCGCAATGCGCACGTTCTCGAGCACGCTCATGTGGGGGAAAACCGCCGAGATCTGAAACGATCGGATGATTCCTCGTCGGGCAATCTGAGCCGGCTTGTCCCTTGTAATATCCACACCATCAAAGAGAATGGTCCCTGCCGATGGCTCGAGGAACTTCGTGAGCAAGTTGAAACAAGTCGACTTGCCTGCGCCGTTCGGCCCGATCAGGGCATGGATGCTTCCCTTCCGGACGCATAGATTCACGCCATCAACCGCGCAAAAGCCATTGAAGCGCTTTGTCAGCCCCTCAACCTCCAAAACATTCGACGACATTGACGTACCTGATATGTTTTCCGGCCATCCACCTTCTGGCGGCCATGACGGCAGAGCCGCGTTCGCGACCCTGCTACCTGCTTATCGCTGCTTACGGGACGGGCCGAGATAGTTTCGGGCGTAGTCGGGGGTTGTGATCCCGGGCTTTAACCGGGCATCGTCCTGGACATCCCCTGGCACGATGCTTAGGGGAATCACGCCTGCCCAAGCTTCTAGTTCGTAGTCGGATTCGACATCCTTCACCCCGATATCGCGGACTTTGGCGGAAACCTCCTCGAGAGGAAACTTCAGGACCAGGGTTGCTCCTATCTCGCTATCCTTGTGCTGACGCACGCGGTGCCCAGGCAGAACATCGTCGATGACGGCGTAGAGCAACTTGGCCTTCTCCTCCGGATCGTCGACGACGACTCCCTTGCCGAAGATCACCACGGATCTGTAATCGACGCTGCATCCGAAACCGGACCGCCCAGCGACGATGCCGTCCACATGGGTAATGGAGATGCATGCGGGCACACCTTGCGCCAGCGTTGTCAACATGCGATTCTGAGGACTACCGTGCAGGTAGACGTTCTCGTCCACACGAAGAATCGTGGTTGGAATGATCCGTGGTGCACCGTCCGCCACGAAGGCGACGTGGCACACCAACGCTTCATCAATGATCGAGTGCACGAGTTCTCGGTCATAGTGTCCGCGCTCCGGACGCCGGTGGATGTGGGTATTCTCGGTTACCTGATAATCTGACACGGCACTTACCTCAAGCTTCAGCCTTTTGCGGCCCTTTGATCAGGTCATCACCTTCATAGGCGTTCCGCTTGCCAGAGTATTGGCCTGTGCTGTACTCGAGGAGTTGCTCATACAGTGCGGTCGGCACAGTCACACCCTCAACCGCGGTGCGCTTGCGCGCCTCATATCGGCGGTCGGAAGGCAAGCGCGTACCCTTTTGCTCAAGGATCTTGGTAAACAGGCGTTCACCATGTGCGAGTTGAGCGGCACGGTCGCCGTTTTGAAGGCAGCGAACTGGGTCGATGGCAATGATAAGTTCGCCGCCACAAGGCGCGCCGGTGTTTGCCACGTCCTTTTCCCCGGCTTCAAAGCTAAGCAGATCACCAACAAGCGGACCTGCTAGCAGTTCGACCATCATGGCGATCGCTGCACCCTTGACTCCCCCGAATGGCAACTGGGCGCCGGCGAGTGCAGTTGCGGGATCGGTTGTCGGTTGTCCGTCCGGACCAACCGCCCAGCCTTCCTCCAACTGTCGGCCGTCACGCAGCCGCACCTGAATCTCGCCGCGAGCGCTCGCGCTCGAAGCTTGGTCGAAAACGACCGGCGGGTGATTTGCGCGCGGCCACGAGAAGGCCATCGGATTTGTGCCATAGAGCGGCTTGGTACCACCTGCGGGCGCGACGTACGGACTGGCGGCGACAAAGGCGAACCCGACAAGGCCTTGGTCTGCGAGTCGCTCTACCTCCGGCCAGAGCGCCGACACGCTCAACGCGTTGTTGATTGCCACGGCAGCAATGCCGGTCTCTTTGGCGAGCTCCGCGAGGGGCGCGTCGGCGACTTCCAGTGCAAGCGGCGAGAAGCCATAGTGCGCGTCGACTTTGATCACCGCCGGCGCCAGCCTGGATACCGTGGGCTCAGCATCGCCCGACGCTTGCCCTGCGCGGAATGCGTTGACATAGAACGGGATGCGGAACAGTCCATGGTGACGGCATTCATCTCGCTCCGCTGCGGTCACGGTATTGGCGATAGCCGTCGCATGGCGTTCATTGAAGCCTTGCGCGAGAAGCAGACGTTTTGCAAGCGCGTGGACTTCTTCAAGCTTCAACTGGATATCGTAGTGCACAACTATTCTCCTGGATCGGATAGGTGGAAAGATGTTCTGGTGTCTCGATTACTTGCGCGCGAGAGGACATGCGCTCTCCGAGAGAGGCTGGAATGCCTCCTTGGCCGGCACCGTTTCGATGACCTTGTAGTAATCCCAAGGGGCTTTAGATTCAGTGGGCTTCTTGACTTCAACGAGGTACATGTCGTGCATCACCTGGCCGTCTTGACGGATCCAGCCGTTGTCGGTGTACATGTCCTTAATGGGAAGCTCGCGCATCTTCTCCGCCACCACTGCTGCGTCGTCGGTCTTCGCCGCTTCGATAGCCTTCAGGTAATGACGCACTGCGGAGTACACACCCGCCTGAGTCATGGTCGGCATCGCCTTGCGGCGTTCGAAGAACTTGTGCGACCACGCACGGGTAGCCTCATTGCGATCCCAGTAAAAAGCCGTCAGAAACTGAAGACCCTGTGCACTCTTCAGCCCCATACTGTTCACGTCAGTGATGAACACGGCAGGCGCAGCCAAGGACTGTTTGCGCGTGATGCCGAATTCAGCGGCTTGCTTCACGGTGGAGGCCATGTCGCTACCTGCACTCGCAGACACGACCACCTTGGCCCCGGAGTTTTGGGCCTGAATTAGGTAAGAACTCAGGTCAGGCGAATTGAGAGGAAATTTCACCTCCCCAAGAACTTTGCCTCCAGCGTCAGTGACTGTCTTGCGGATGTCTGCGGCAAACGCATGGCCGAATGCGTAATCAACAGTCATCAGGTACCAGCTGTCATATCCTCGCTTGGTGAGCATCTTCGCCAGGCCGTGGCCATTGCTGTACGAGTTGTAGACCCACTGAGTTGAGTACGGAGAGCAAGCCTTGCCAGTGAATTCGCTCGAAGCCGCAGCAACGAGGGTGATCTTCTTACGCTCGGCGGCAAGTCCCTGCACCGCCAGGCCGACGCTGGAGTTAGAAAAGTCTGCGATCGCATCTACGCCGTCGCGGTCGAACCACTGGCGGGCTTTCGTTGCGCCAACATCAGCTTTGTTCTGATGGTCCCCCACGACCAGTTCGACCTTACTGCCAGCAACCTTCCCTCCAAACTCCTCGATGGCGAGCCGAGCCGCTTCAACGGAGCCTCTGCCAGCCAAGTCGGAGTACGGGCCGGATTGATCATTGAGAATGCCGATCTTGATGACGCCGTCGGAAATTTGTGCATGTGCACTAAACGAAACCAACGCCACCGGCACGGTTGCCAGAAGATTGCGTGCTAGGAGCTTTACGGCCTGCTGGATTCTCGACATGATGGATTCCTTGAACGTGTAGCAAGAGAAATTGCGCGGTATGCAAATCAGATTGCATGGTACACACTATTGCCTACTGCGAAATGTTTTTTCGTCCAAAACAACATTTCGTGCGCGAATGTTGTCGAAGTGGGCGATCAAGGAAAGGCTAAACGGTGAAATTTTTCAGCGGTTTCGTTAGATCTCCTGGAAGATTTCTCTCCATTTCGTCGAGTTCACGCCATAATTAATCAGCCTTCGTGGTTTTCCCTAATCTTGAGCCCGAGTCAAGGGTGACTCACCAGTCGAGGCGCAGACGCCTTTCTTGTGCATTACATGTACAATTTTGTGCATGACATGCACCTTTTTGATACTTCCCTATGAACGTTGAGCAACGCGTCGAAGCGGTCTCGCGGCAGCTTGGAAGGCGCATTCGAGCCGCCCGGAAGGCTAAGGAGTTCACACTGGACGCTCTGAGCGAACAGACGGCTCTGTCCGCGGGGTTTCTGTCGCGCTTAGAGCGCGGCGAGACCAACGCGTCAATCTCCAATTTGATTGTGATTGCGGACAGACTCGGCATTCCGCTTCGCGACTTTTTCGAGGGCTCCGGCGAGGAAGCGCAGCCCGATTTCGTTGTGAGTCGAGCAAGCGATAGGAGTCGTGGCGCGCCCATGGAAGGCAAGGGGTACACATATCGACTGACAAGCGGTACCTTGCCCGCCCAACAGATGAGCGCCTTTGAGTTGAGCTATATGCCCGGCGAGTCGCTACCCAACGAAGCGCTCGTTCACAAGGGGGAGGAGGTTCTGTATTTGTTGGAGGGACGGCTCGAATTTGAAATTAATGGTCACGTCGCCGTCCTGGAGCCTGGTGATTGCGTGCACTTCAACTGCGAAAAACCCCACCGGGGAAAAAACGTGGGCGAGTCAGTGGCAAAGCTCCTGATGGTTGTAACACCCGTCGATTCCTTAGCTAGCTAGAATCCAGACCGCCTAACATGTCGGAATTCCTCCCGCGGCGCATTGGCTGTTAGCCCTCCGTCGGCAGGAATGCAGATGTTCAACTGCTGGTGTGTGCTCTGGCTTGCCTGCACGAGCGGAGCATCGTCGTCCGGAACGATAGGGCGTACACGAGAACAAGGAACAAGGAACAAGGAACAAGGAACAAGGAACAAGGAACAAGGAACAAGGAACAAGGAACAAGGCATGATGATCTATGCCTGGTCGAGATGGTTGGCTAGACACAGGGTTCGGAACCTGCCGAGTCAAGCGACCGCTTGCACGCCTTCGATTTCCGCGATGACGGCGTCTCCCATTTCTGACGTCGAAAGACAGCTTCCCCCCGACCCAATATCGGCCGTCCTCGCCCCGCGACTCAGCGCAGCGGGGCGTTCTTGCATAAATCGAGTCTGAAGGCAAAGGCTTCCCTGTGATTCTTAATTCATGCGATACGGACGGACTGCGGGCGAGCGAGTGCCGCCATGCGGTTGAGTACGCCTACGCGGATCGCCACCTCTGTCGCCTGGGAGCCGACCTCGCGTGCCCACAAGCAATTGCCCGTGAGCGTCTCGAGGCGATACATCAAGGTCTCGACGAGCGAACGTCGGTGGTAACCGATGGACGTCTTCCATTCGCGTCTGCTACTTCGCGCAATGGCGTCGATGACCTCATTGCGCCATGCCGCACCGGGGGTGTTCTCTGGCCAAGGCATTGCCCCGTCACGCGGCGGAATCGAAGGTTGCGCACCTCTCGCAGCAATCGCCGCGTGGGATTGTTTCGTGTCGTAGGCGCCGTCGCCACCGATGGTGTCGATCGACGTGTCAGTTGGGATCTGATCGAGCAGTTCGGGCAACACGTCGGCATCGCCGGCGTCCTGATGCGTCATCAGAGCCGCGCATATCTGGCCGGTCTTCGCATCCATCGCCAGATGCACCTTGCGCCAGGTACGACGCTTGGAATAGCCGTGCTTGCGCACCTTCCATTCGCCTTCGCCGTAGAGCTTCACGCCAGTGCTGTCCACCACCAGGTGCAACGACTCGCCGCTGCGCAGGCGTGAACTGTAGTAATCGCGGTACGTTTACGTAGTAATGTTGCCCCGCGCCATAGGCTGTGCAGGTTCCGCCTCTCACGACTCAAGTTTTCTCACTGCAGCAATTCAGGCAGCAACGCGACAACTTTCCTTTCGGCCTTCATCGCAACAACGAGCTGTCGGCTTTGCCGTTCGACCCACCCTACCCTTTCCGCCAGCTTCGTTAGGATCTCTCGCGAATGCTCATGCTGTTCGACAACGTCAAAGCCGCTGAGCCAACGCACCACTCCAGTCAGCGGATGCAGAGGCTTGCACCACAGAGCGCTGGGATGCCGACAGCCGTTCCAGTGCATCGCGGCGAGCAGCCACGCCGCCGCGTCGACCTGAGCGGCTGCCACCTTGATGGCGGGCTTGTTCGGATCGAAACATCGAACGGCGCGACGAAGCAGTCGCTGTTGGCGACGCGGCACGTTTGCCCACGCCCGGCGCAGCAATAATCTTGTCAAATGCTCGCTGTCGTGCAGCAACGCACTCGAGTCGCCGCCAACCATCACCTCGTATGTCCAGTCGCTCGATGCGCGGGTCCGATAGCGCCCGCTGTTGGTCATAAACGCTCGGTTGCCCAAGATCTGGCGCCATTGAAGGATGAGCTTATCGCGCTTACTCGTTGGCGGTGGAACTGCCTCGCGTTCGCGCGGCATCGGCTCGTACGCGGGGTTGGGCTCAGACAGCTCCAACACAAGGATCGGCAAGACCATGGTCTATACCTCCAGCCCTACTCTCTGTCACGCGACGACGTACCCGGACTCTCGCACTGCTCTGGGCCTCCGCTTTCCGACGGGCGGCCCAGCGTCGCGAAATCGTAGGTCTGCTTGGCGGATCAACACTTGCTCCTGCGCATCGCTTCCGGATTTCGACGCAGAGCTCGAGAAGGGGATGCACGAGACGAGGCTGTCGCGGCAGCCAGTCGGTAAGCACGTCACTCACGATCTTCTCGACCGTCGCCGCTAGACGCCGATCCCCGACCTTGGGACCTGGGTCATGGCGTATCAACGCGCTCGCGACAGGATTCGCGAGAAAAAGCCGGCGCAAGCGATAAATCGTCGACCGATGGACTCCCAGCAATTCGCCAGCCTTCTTGGCCTGCTGACGCGAGAGCGGACCCGTCCCCAGCGGATGTAAGACCCTCACAATCGCCCGCTCGCGCTCCGTTGCAATCGTCTCCGGCATGTTCAGAACCGTGGTCTTACACGCCCGAGACGATTTGCTGAGCGGAAGTCGGGCTCTCGCACTGCTCGCCGCCTCCGACCTCCGATGGGCGGCCCAGCGTCGCGAAATGGTAGGTCTGCTTGGCGGACTAACACTTGCCCCTGCGCATCGCTTCCAGATTTCGCCGCAGAGCTCGAGAAGCGGATGCGCGAGATGACGCTGGCGTGGCAGCCAATCGGTAAGCACGTCATTCACGATCTTCTCGACCGTCGCTGCTATACGCCGATCTCCCACCTTGGGACCCGAGCTATGAGGTATCAATGTGCTCGCTACAGGATCCGCGAGGAAGCGCCGCCGCAAGGTAAGCGTCCAGTTCTTCCGCCTTGAATCGATCCACGGGATCCTGCATCGTCCCCACGATGGAGGATCGTGGGGACGATGGATCGAGTGTCGACAACTATCGAGCGGCCACGCCGCAGAGAGTACAGCGCCGAGTTCAAGGCGATGGTACTGGAGCAAGCTCGCCAGTCTGGGGCATCGGTGGCCGGCGTGGCGCTCAGCCACGGGCTGCACCCGAACATGGTGCACAGATGGGTCAGAGAGGAACATGAACGCCAGATGCTGGCAGCGCAGCGCGAGGGCCGAGCGTTTATCCCACTGCATGTTCAGCCTGTGACAGCGACCATGCAGCCGGCCGAGGCGGTGCCATGCGAGACGCCACCTTCAGTAGCACCCGACGCCATCCGCATCGAGATCCAGCGCCCGGGCGGCACGCTGGTTGTGCACTGGCCTCTGTCAGCGGCACAGCAATGTGCCCAACTGCTCCTGGACTGGCTGCGATGATCCGCATTGACGCGCTGTGGTTGGCCGTCGAGCCCATCGACATGCGTGCCGGCACCGAGCGGCTGCTGGCGCGCGTGGTGCAGGTCTTCGGCGCAGCCCAGTCTCATCACGCCTACCTGTTTGCGAACGCCCGCCACACCCGCATCAAGCTATTGATACATGACGGCTTTGGCGTGTGGTGCGCGGCGCGCCGCCTCAACCAGGGACGCTTTGCCTGGCCTGCCATACAGGCCGGCGCCACCGGCGCACAACTGACGCAGGCGCAATTCGACGCCTTGGTGCTCGGCCTGCCCTGGCAGCGCCTGGAGGACCTGCGCGCCATTACGCGCATATGACGATGTTCACGGTGCGTTGACAGCATAAATCCGGATGGTGGTAGTACCCGGTGGCTGGCACGATCGTTCCATG
This sequence comes from Cupriavidus sp. PET2-C1, assembly GCF_054515855.1. NCBI lineage: Bacteria > Pseudomonadati > Pseudomonadota > Betaproteobacteria > Burkholderiales > Burkholderiaceae > Cupriavidus > Cupriavidus sp. PET2-C1. The sequence continues at coordinate 844,042 of NZ_JBTNRJ010000003.1, read as the reverse complement.
CTGAACCTGCGCCAACTACAAGACCAAGGCCTTCAGGACCTCGCGCCCGAGGACGTCCTGGCACTGGCGCAGCAGATGCTCGCACACATCCAGCAGCAGGAACGCGAGATCAAGCTCAAGGACGTCAAGATCGAGAAGATCACCTTCGAGCTGGCGCGACTCAGGGCCTGGAAGTTCGGGGCCAAGACCGAGGCGATGAGCGCCGAGCAGCGCCGGCTGTTCGAGGAGACCCTGGCCGAAGACGAAGCCAGTCTGCAAGCGCAGTTGCAGCAGGCCAAGGGCGAGCCCTCTGCTGAAGCCAACACCAATTCCAAGCGCACGCCCCGTCGCCAGCCCCTGCCGGCCCACCTGCGCCGAGTCGAGCATCACCACGAACCCGAGGACACCAACTGCCCGACACCGGGCTGTGGAAGAGCCATGGTACGCGTGGGCGAGGACGTTAGCGAGAAGCTGGATATCGTGCCGGCGGAGTTCTTCGTGCACCGCCACATCTATGGCAAGTGGGCCTGCCGATGCTGCCAGCGCTTGGTGCAAGAGCCTGTTGAACCGCAAATCATCGACGGTGGCCTGCCAGCAGCCGGCTTGGTCGCGCACACGCTAATCAGCCGCTTCGTCGACCACCTGCCGTACTACCGGCAGGAGACGATCAATGCCCGCTCGGGCGTGCACACGCCGCGCTCAACATTGGCTGCATGGTCCGGGCGTGCCGGTGCCGCACTGGAACCGCTCTACGAAGCGCACAAGCGCTTCATACTTGCATCAAGGGTGCTGCATGCCGACGAGACACCGGTGGCGATGCTCGATCCGGGAGCCGGTAAAACCAAGCGGGCCTACATCTGGGCCTATTCGCGCGGCACCTTCGATCCACAACCTGGCGTGATCTACGACTTCTGTGTTGGTCGAGGCTCGCAGTACCCAATTGCCTTCCTGGGAGGTACCCGCGAAGACGGCAACGAGCGATGTTGGCAAGGTACCCTGGTGCGCGACGAATACGCCGCCTATGACAGCGTGTTGCAAGCCTACCCCGGCCGCATAGCCGCAGGATGTCTCGCCCATGCCCGACGTCGGTATGACGAACTGCTACGAAACCAGGGCGGCAGCACGGTCGCGCCAGAGGCACTGCGTCGCATTGCGCAGATCTACCGTCTTGAGCGGGAGTTCGCCACCCTGAGCAGCGAGCAACGTCTGGCCAGAAGGCACAGCGACGCCAAGCCACTGTGGGAGCAACTGCATGCCTGGCTGCAACTGGAGCGGTCACGTGTGCCCGATGGCGGCATCACAGCCAAGGCACTCGACTACAGCCTCAAGAACTGGCCGACGCTGACGCACCACCTCCTCGATGGAGAGGTAAGCGTGGATAACAACAGTCTGGAGAACCTGATCCGTCCCTGGGCCCTGGGAAGGCGCTCGTGGTTGTTCGCAGGCAGCGAACTGGCCGGTCAGCGCGCCGCGATCGTGATGAGCCTGGTGCAATCAGCCAAACTCAACGGGCACGATCCGTGGGCCTACCTCAACGATGTGCTGACCCGCCTGCCCACCCATCTGAACAGCCGCATCGACGAGCTGCTCCCCCACAACTGGCATTCCGCGTCCTGAGCGCGTCCGCTCTCTCACAAACGTCGTCGACGGCAAGGTGGGACGGCGGGACGCTTACCATACCGATCGCATACGCAACCGTGATCGAATCCTTGTGAACGTCCAGTCCCACATACAACGTGCTATCGTTTTCCATGCTGGCCTCCGCGTCGGAAACGAACCGTTGAGTGGCGGTTCTGCCACACTCAATGCGGCTCTGGCAGCAATGCTAACCCGCGCTTACGTCCCCGCGGCGGCCAGCCTCGCTGCGAGGGGAGTCATACTGACTTGCTGATGCCAAGCAATATGCTCTTTCCGCCGCTGGAATGCTGCCGAGGAACCAGACCCAGCCAGGCCGCCAATTGACGACCACTGGCGAAGTTCCGCGCATTGCCTACGGTTGCGACCAGTGCGCTGGCGGTAATCGGGCCGATTCCGGGGACTGCTGCCAGCTTGCGGCTCAACTCGTCATTCCGGTGCCAAGCCTCAATCTGGGCACTAATTTCAGCGGCCTGACGATCCAATTCCTTCAGATGCGCCAACAACCGCTGTATGAGCATACGAAACGTGCCAGGCAGATCATTGGTTGCATCTTCGATCAAATCCGGCACCTGCCTAGCGATCTGCCCAATACCCTGGGGAACCACGAACCCAAACTCGGCCAGCAACCCACGGATCTGGTTGGCCTGGGCTGTACGCGCCTTCACGAAGCCCTGACGTGCACGGTGCAGCGCCAGCACCGCTTGCTGCTCGACATTCTTGACCGGCACGAACCTCATATTCGGTCGCGTTACCGCTTCGCAGATCGCCTCGGCATCGGCTACGTCGTTCTTATTGGTCTTGACGTATGGCTTGACGAACTGCGGCGCCATCAATCGCACCGTGTGGCCAAAGCTCTGCAGCTTGCGAGCCCAGTGGTGAGCGCTACCACAGGCTTCGATCCCGACGACGCACGGCGGGAGGGTTGCAAAGAATTCCGCCACTTGGGCACGCTTGAGCTGCTTCTTCAATGAGGCCTTGCCGTGCTCATCCACGCCGTGAACCTGGAAAACATGTTTTGCCAAGTCGATGCCAATCGTCGCAGTCTTCATGATGGACACTCCTGCTCGGTTCATGGGGTTGCTATGCGCTCCCACTTTGGCATACCGAAGCCGTGACGGGTGGGGGCGTCCATCCCATTAACGCCGCGGTGCGCACCGCGCGGGCGGACGAGCGCAACCGACTCCGCTATGTGCAGAGATTCTTCCATAAGATCAATGCCTTACGAGCGGGATTCGAAGTCTAGGACGTCAATTGACAAAATTAATCCGGACTAATGCGAATTGACGATTTTGCTTCGCTGAGAGTGCAAGCAATATTGTCAACTCACCGGTCGGACTTTTATATGCGGCGCGGGTTCCGGCCAGATTCCGGAGTGACAGAATGGCTTTGTTCTACGACAGCTCCTTGCGAAGAACGGAAAGGGAGCGATCAAAGCACTCGATCATAGCGAAGGTCGACTACACCGTACTGGAGCCTATGTGGCTGCACAGCGAACCTAAGCTAATTACTTCCGTGTGGTATATGCACCAAGGCCCCACACCCCCGCGTGGGGCCTCGTCGGGATAACGCTTCCGGTTCTCGAAAGGCTTTCGCGATGTTCAGAACTTGTGGCGAACGCCCATTACAGCGCCAAACTGATTTGCGCCCGGCTGTACGGCCTCGTTACTCGTTCCCAGCTGATCATTGAATCCGTTGACGCCAAGATTCGATTTGCCCTTGTTCAGGACATACGAAACGGTAGCATACAGATCAGTACGCTTGGATAGAGCGTAGGAAGCTTGTGTAACGAACTGCCAAGGATTTCCTGCGTTTGCGCTACGCAGATTCTGATAGTACGCAGCGCTTGTCAGCAACAAGGCTGGTGTCGCCTGGTAGCCAATGCCGGCCCAAGCAAAGTTGGAAACCGTGTCTTTCAGCGTTACGCCAGGCAGGACGGCGCCGTTGAAGGCATGTGCGTAACGGTAACCGGCAGAGAGCGTAACCTGCCCGAAGTCGTAAGTGGCAGCCAGGGCGGACCGGCGAACAAGGTTATTCGTCGTCAGCGCGGTCGCAGACGATCTATTTGTCTGGTCATAAATCACCCCGACAGAGAGTTGACCGACTTCATAGCTCGCTGAGACAGAGTACTCGCGACCGTTGGTGAAGTTACCGGGAACTTCCTGATTGTTTGTGTTAAAGCTGTACAAACCAGTCAGGCTCAATCCGCCGAAATTTCCCTTATATTTGATCGAGTTGTCAGCGCGCGCTGAACCCATGAAGGGGTCCTGGGAGGCGCTGGAATAGCGACTAATAATCCAAAGAGGATCGTACTTTCCGCCAAAATCAAAGAACGGCGTAGTGTGGCGACCCAACGTCAACTGCCCCGCCTCGCTCTGCAGGCCGACGTACGCGCCCCGGCCGAACAGGCGGCTTCCTTGGCTCGACGTACCAGCGTCGATGGCAAATCCACTCTCCAGCAAGAAGATACTCTTCAAGCCACCACCCAGGTCTTCAACGCCTCGCAAACCCCAGCGTGAACCTGACAGATTGCCGGACTGGACAGCCCATAGATTGTTACCCTCTGCACCCCGAGCGACAGTCCCGGTCGAGGCCACAGCATGATTAAGGTACTCGATGCCTGCATCGGCAACACCATACAACGTGACGCTAGATTGCGCGTACGCGTTGGAAACAACTAGCGTAGCGGCCGAAAATGCCAGCAGCTTTACTTTCATAACATGATCTCCTCAAGTTCTTTCTTCTAGGCTCGGACAACACTCTCCTTCTGGCCCTTTTGCACAGACGGCGACTTGCCACCTCGGGACGTAAATTAACGCAAAGGCAACAGCCGATCCATAAGAGTTAACCATGAAACATACGATTCTTCGCCGGCGTGAGGCATCGGAACACGGCGCGGGCTCAATCCCAATCAGGTGTTCGCATGACGCAAGCAGTACCAGGAGGAAAGCCTGGCCGCTGTGAGCGCTGGCGAAGCTGTGGTCCCAGCCTCGCCAATTGGCTGCAGCGATGAAGGAGATCAGCGAGCTGCAACTACCGAGATCCTGAAGGAAGCCGTTGTGTTGACCATCTGCGGGGGACGCGCCTCAGCGAGAGAGAAGAACCACCACTTTCTCCCCACTCCACGCGCTTGCCCTCTATCAGTCGAATTCAAATCATCATCTGCCGCAGAATTGCGGAGTTCGTTTCTCGATCATGGAAGCGACAGCTTCAAGATGGTCTTCAGTGTTGTGGCACATACCTTGAAAGATTGCGCAGTAATCAAGGAAATCCACGATTTCCATCCGTTTTGCTGCCTTCATTAATCGCTTAGTAAGGCGCAATGCCTGGGGAGGATTGGCTGCAAAACTCCGTGCAAGTTCCAATGCGCGGTCCCTAAGCGCGGCCTCTTCGACAACCTCCATGACGATGCCGAGCTCCTTCGCTTCTTCCGCTTGGATTGCTCTGCCCGAAAAGGGTCTCTTTTGAGCAATGAGTGGGTTATGCGGCATGCGGGTTGATCGAGGAGAAGTCGAGCTTTCCGGCGATCAGGAGGACCACGGTGCGCATGGTTTTGAAACTCACATAACCGCGGGCCTTGCGCTTGGCGGCTTGGAACAGGCCGTTGAGCGCCTCCAGGAAGCCATTGGTCTGGCGCGTCTGAGTCCATGCAACGATGCCGTCGAAATGCTTGCGGATCATGCGCGCGACCTCCTTCATTGGCTCGACCTTGGATCGCATGACGTTGGTGCACCACTGCGCGAGCATTGCGGAAACAACGTTGATCTGCTTGCGCTCAAGGATGTCGCGCAACTGCTCGCGATACAGCCAGGCACGGGCGGTGCGTTTGGTCGTGACGTTGGCGATCAACGCGTCGCGATCCTTGAGCAGTGTCCAGCGCAGGCCTTTGAGGCTTGGATCGGTCTTCTGTTCGATACGCCGGGTCTTGTCCACGGCTGCCGAAGCGTGAGCCACGACATGGAACTTGTCGAAGGTGATGCGCGCGTTGGGCAAATGCTCGCTGACGCCCTTGATGAACGCTGGCGACATGTCGATACTGACCACCCCGATCTGCTCGGGCACAGCATTGTGCTCGCGCAGATGTTCAGCGAACTTGCCAACCGTGCCAGCATCCTTGCCTTCGGTCACAAACACGACCTTACGCGCGTCGGTATCAGCGACAAGCGTCAGGTAGTTGTGACCGCGCCTGTAGGACGTTTCATCAACGGCGGCAGCAGTCATGCCGGCCAGATCGAGTTCGGCCACCGCGAGGTCGACATAGCGCTCGCAGATAGCGTACACGCGATGCCACGACTCACCCACCGTTCTGGCTACAGCAGAAAACGGCATCTGCTGCGCAAGCGCCACCACCATGGCTTCAAACAGCAACGTGAAGCCAGAGAGCTTGCCAGCCCAGTCCGGCTCGACCAACGCCACGCGGCCGTCGGGAAGCTTCACGTGGGGCGTGCGGACTTCCAGATAGCAGTCGTGCTCGAAGAAGTTCAGGTGCCGATAGCGTTTGGTCACCGTGTCGTGAACCCGGTGCCCACCGGCGACCTCCGGGTGGGAAAAGCGGCTGCCGGCGACAAATTCAATCTGGATCGTCAACGTCTTGGTTTGCGCGTTGAAGTCGACTTCCCGGACGAACCACGGATCGCTTACGCCAAGGGCTGCTTCAAACAGTTTGCTATGCATCGATCGTGTTGCTCTTTACCTGAAACCCGCCACGATACCACCCACTTGGAATTCAAAAGAGGCAATATTAGTTTAACTGTCGGCTGAAGGAACAATTTGTCTTTCAACTTTTTAAACTAATTTTGTTACTCGACCCTCTGGTTGCCCATATTTTCCGTGTCCATGACGGGAACAAAATTAGTTTCACTGACGGCCTCCGCCGCCACCCGCTCATGGAACTGCTCCCCATTCAGCCGCCCGACAGCCCGGCCGCCCCGCTCCCCACCCCGCTCGAGCGCCTGCGCCTCACGCCGGCGCTGTCCGGCGCGGCCGGCAGCAACCGCGCCTCCGCCACGGCCACGCGGATCGCCGCGGCCGACGACCTGGCCGCCGTCACCGCCTGGCTCGCGCGCTATGCCGACAGCGCGGCGACCCTCCAAACCTACCGGCGCGAGGTCGAGCGGCTGATCCTGTGGGCGGTGCTGCAGCTGGGCAAGCCACTGTCCTCGCTCACGCACGAGGACCTGCTGGCCTACGCGCGCTTCCTGGCCGATCCGCAACCGGCCTGGCGCTGGGTGATGGCATCGCGCAAGAAGCTCGTGCGCGGCGCGCCCGACTGGCGGCCGTTCGCCGGCCCGCTCTCCCCGGCCAGCGCGCGGCATGCGATGGTGATCCTCAATACGCTGTTCACCTAGCTGGTGGACGCCGGCTACCTCGCCGGCAATCCGCTCTCCCTGGCACGCAGCCGGCGCGGCCAGTCCAAGCCCCGCATCACGCGCCACCTCAGCCACGCCATGTGGCAGACCGTCAAGGACACCATCGAAGCGATGCCGGGTAGAGGGCCGGCCGGCACCGGGTTGCTTGCCGTCAACTGGCCAATTGGTGGGCCGCAAGCATCGGATCGCCGCCAATCGCGGTGGATTGCAGACCATCGGGGCCAACCGGAACATCGCCCACCAGCGTGACCCGGTGCAGTTGACGATCGAAGTCGAGATCGAATACGTCTGTCGGGGCGAGGTGAGCCGTTGCGCGGTTATCCCAGAACGCGACGCTGTCGGGCTGCCACCTGAAACGCACCGTGAACTCGGGGCGCACCACATGCTCGAAGAGCAGCTCGAGGAGCTGCTGGCTTTCGCGCGGCGAGAATCCCTTCAGCGATTTGAGGAATGACGGGCTGACGTACAACGCACGCTCACCGGTTTCCGGATGCACGCGCACCAGCGGATGTTCGCTGACCAGCGAAGCACGATTCACGAGCTGGTTGAACTCCTGCGTCGCGCGGGCGCCGGCCGGGGCCGTGAAACGATGCACGCCGCGCAGGCCGTCCACAAACTGGCGCATCGGCGCGGACAAGGCCCGATACGCGGCCACAAGATTGGTCCATTGGGTGTCGCCGCCGTATGGCGGGATGGTGACGCCGCGCAGGATCGACGCCGCCGGCGGGTTGACCGCTGCGGTAACATCGGTGTGCCAACCGGTCCACGGCCGCTGGTTGCTTTGACCCTGGAAGCGGTTTGCCTTGCGATTCTTTGCGACCGAGTAGAGCTCCGGATAACCATCGACATGGCCGAATACCGGATGGCCGACCGTCAGTTCACCGAACTGGCGAGCGAACGCGATCTGGGAAGCATGCGTCAGTGCCTGGTCCCGGAAGAACACAACCTTCCAGCGTAGCAGCGCGCCGCGAATGGCGGCGATCTCTTCGGTACTCAACGGGCGGGTCAGGTCCACGCCATGGATCTCGGCACCGATATGCGCCGACAACGGAGACACCTGAACCGTGGTTTCAGGATATTCAAGTTGGGTCTTGGTCATGGTCTGTCTCCTTATCTGGAAATGTTGGGGGATGGAGGGAATAGAGGGGATGGTGGGAAAGGCCGTCACAGGTCGAAATGGCAGGCCACGCTGTGCATGCCACCGACCGATCGCGGCTCTGGCTTCTCCTGCCGGCAACGGACCGAGGCGTGCGGGCAGCGGGACTGGTAGCGGCAACCGGTCGGCAAGGCGACCGGTGACGGAATCTCGGACACCACGGATGCGCCCGTCTCTACCCGGCTCTCGCTCGAAGCCAGCAGCGCCCTCGTGTAGGGGTGCTTTGGGTTGCGGATGATGTCGTCGCGGCTGCCCAGTTCCATGAACTCGCCCAGGTACAGCACGCCGATGCGGTTGCTCATATAGGCTACGACAGCCAGGTCGTGCGAGATGAGGACATAGGTCAGCCCCCGCCGGGCCTGGATGTCCTTGAGCAGGTTCAAAATCTGCGCCTGGATGGACACATCGAGCGCCGACACGGGCTCGTCGAGTACTAGCGCGCGAGGCTCCAGCCCCAGTGCGCGCGCAATGGCCACGCGCTGCCGCTGACCGCCGCTGAGTTCGTTAGGGTAGCGCTGCGCCATCTCCGGCAGCAGACCGACAGACTCGAGCAACGCCCCCACGCGATCGTGCAACGCCGGCCCCTTGAGCAGGCCGTGGACTCGCATGGGCTCCGCGACGATCTCCCCGATGCGCATCATCGGGTTCAGCGACGCGTAGGGGTCTTGCAACACGGGCTGGACCAGCTTGTGAAAAGCCTTTCGCTCGGCGACCGTGCCGGAGGAGACCAGCCGGCCATCCACGTGCAACTCGCCGCTCGTTGCCGGTTCGGCCGCAAGCAGCAGGCGCGCCAGCGTGCTTTTCCCCGAGCCCGATTCCCCAACCAGGCCAAACGTGCTGCCGGGCGGCACATCGAAGTCGAGCCCCGCCACGGCGTGCAGGGTCTTGCTCTTGCCGAACAGCCCCTTGCGCACCCGATAGGTCTTGTGCAGCCTGGCTGCGGAAATGAATGCGGTGGCGGCTGTCATGCGACCTTCTGCTTGTGAGGGTGATATTCACCCGTCTGCGGCATCGATTCGTAGCCGGCGACGTCAGCTCCGTCGCCATGCACTCTCTGGACGGCATGCCAGCATGCGACCCTGCGGCGGCCAGCGTCCCACTCGAACCAGTTCGGGTAGGTGCTCCGGCACCGCGCGTCGGCCTCGGCGCAGCGTGGCGCGAAACGGCAGCCTTGCGGCCAGTCGCGCGCGATCGGCGGCGTGCCGGGAATGGTCTTGAGTGGCGCGTCGCAATCGTCGAGCGACGGAATGGCGCGCACGAGCCCTTCGGTATAGGGATGCACCGGGTGCGCAAACACCTCAGTAATCGGCCCCTGTTCGACGATGCGCCCGGCGTACATGATGGCCACGTCATCGCAAAACTGCGACGCGAGCTGCAGGTCGTGCGTGATGAACACGATCGTCATGTAGCGCGTGGCCTGGAGCTCCTTGAGCAGCCCCAGTATCTGCATCTGGACCGTGACATCCAGCGCGGTGGTCGGTTCGTCGCAGATGATCAGGTCGGGCGAACAGGCGATATTGATCGCGATACACACACGCTGGCGCATCCCGCCGCTGAACTGGAAGGGATAGCTGTCCAGCCTCTCTTCCGCCGCCGGAATCTTCACGGCCTCGAGCGCCTGGATGCTCAGGCGCCGCAGTTCCTTCCGGTCGGTGACGCCGTGGTGCCAGCGGAACACCTCGCCAACCTGCTCGCCGATGGTCAACAGCGGGTTGAGCGCGGTCATCGCGTCCTGCAGCACCATGCCGATCTGCTTGCCGCGTATCTTGCGCAGGTCGCGAGGCGGCATGTTCACCAGGTCCTGCCCCTTGAACAGCACCTGTCCCTTTACCACCTTGCCATTCGGCGGCAGCAGGCCGAGCATCGACGAACACGTCATGCTCTTGCCGGACCCGGATTCGCCCACAAGCGCCAGCACCTTGCCCTTGCGGACCTTGAGGTTCACGTGATCGACGGCGGTGATGGTGCCGCCGCGCGTCACGATCTGCGTGGTCAGGTCACGCGTTTCCAGGAGAATATCCATGATGTCGCCGCCTCACCAGGTTTCAGGAAGGACGGGGTTGAGCTTCTCGCGCAATACGTCCCCAAGCAGATTCGTGCCGAGAACCGTAGCGATCAGCACCGCGCCGGGCATCACGCATACCCACCACGCGTTGCTCAGCTGTCCGCGCCCCTCCGCGATCATCGAGCCCCACGACGCCATCGGTGGCTGCACGCCGAGCCCGAGGAAGCTCAGCGTCGCTTCGAGAATGATCACACTGCCGATATCAAGCGTGACCAGCACCACGAACGTACCAGCGATGTTTGGCACGATATGCCTGCGCATCACCCACCATGGGCCGGCACCGCTCAGCCGCGCCAGCAATACGAATTCCCGCGTCTTGAGGGAAAGCACTTCGCCGCGTATGACACGCGCGAAGCGCGCCCAGTTGGCCAGCGTGAGCACTACCACGAGGTTGGTCATGTTGACGCCGATGACACCCGCCAGCACCAGCGCGAGGATCACGGCCGGAAAGGCAAGCTGCATATCCGTCAGGCGCATGATGACGGCATCCACCGCACGGCCCACATAGCCGGCAATCACACCCAGCAGGGTTCCCAGCACGCCGGCGAACGTGACCACGACCAGGGCAATCGCCAGCGAGATTCGGGCCCCATACATGGCACGCGAAAGGATGTCGCGGCCGAGCTGGTCGGTTCCCATCCAGTGCGCGGCCGACGGCGGCGAGAACGTATCGGAGAGCGCTATGGCAACCGGATCAAACGGCGCCAGCCACTCGGTGAAGACAGCGCAGGCGCACACCACGATGACGACGATGAGCGCCACCCATTTCTGCAGGCGAGCTGCGCGGCGACCCGACCGCTTGTGCGGCGCCTCGGACAGGACGGGTTCCGCGGGCGCTTCGCGAATCGCAAGGGGCACGATATGAGGACTGGAAGTTACGATCTCAGGCATAGCGGATACGCGGGTCAATCACGGCATAAAGCAGGTCCACCACAAGGTTGACCAGCGCGAACACGATCGCGGCCACGGTCACCGCAGTCTGGACGATCGTGTAGTCGAGGTTGTTGATCGAATCGAGGATGAGCTGCCCCACGCCTGGCCAGGCAAACACCACCTCGACCGAGACGGCGCCACCAAGCAATACGCCGAACTGCAGCGATACAAACGTGATCACCGGCAAAATGGCGTTCCTGAGTGCGTGCCGCAGCACGATCACATGCTCGGGAACGCCCTTGATGCGGGCGAACTTCACGTACTCGGAATGCAGCACCGTCGTCATGCTAGAAAGCGTCAGGCGCGCCACACCGGCCGCCGCATACCAGCCGAGCGCGAACATCGGCAAGACGAGATGCGACGGTGTGCCGTATCCCCCAGTCGGAAGCCAGCCGAATTGCAGCGAGAACACCATCACGAAGATCAGGCTGAAGAAGAAAGGCGGTGCCGCCTGGCCCAGTCCCGTGAAGATCTTTGCAAACTGGTCCACTACCCCGTGTGGCCACAGCGCCGACGCTATGCCTAGCGGCAAACCGATGAGCACCGCCACGGCCAACGCCGCCACGGCCAAGATCAGCGTAGGCAATAAGGCTTCCGCCACCACGCCCAAGGCCGGCCTTGCGAAGCGGTAGGAGGTTCCGAAATCGCCATGCGCGAGATCCACGACGAACGACGCAAACTGCACGGGCAGCGACCGGTCCAGCCCCATTTGCTCGCGCAGCACGGCGCGGTCCGCCTCGGTGGCTTCCGGCGGAAGCATCAGGTGCGTCGGGTCGCCAATGGCGCGCACGACGGTAAAGATCAGCGCAATGACCAGGAACACGGTTAATGCGGACTGCCCGAGCCGCTTGAGGATGTAGTTCAGCATGGCGATTCCGGTCGCTCACTTCCACGCCGCTTCGCGGAAGTTCAGGCTCCAGCCAGCCACCTGCGGCTTCCAGTCGAGTTGCGGGTCCTTGACGTAGATCAGCTTGGGCTCCGCCAGCAACACGGCCTGGCCGTCATCGCGAGTGATCTGCAGCACCTGCCTGAAGATGGCAGCGCGCTTCGCCCTCTCCGCTTCCCCATCCACCTGCGCGACGAGCCGGTCGACGTCGGGATTCGAGTAGTCCGACCACGTGCCATCCTTCGTCGCCGCGCCGCCGATCACGTGAATCGGGTCGTAGATCGCGTTGCCGAAGCCCATCACCACCAGCGGCCCGCTCTGGTGCGTGTTGTTTAGGCGGTTGTACGCCACCGAATCGATAACCTTGATCTGCGTGCGGATGCCGACCTGCCCCCAGTACGCGGCCAGCGTTTCGCAAATCACGCGCGGCTGGTTGCTCGGGCAGGTCAGGCTCGTGTCGAAGCCCTTGGCATAGCCCGCTTGGGCAAGCAGCTGCTTTGCCTTCGCGACATCGAATTCGAATGGCTTCAGGGTCGGATTGCTGCCGTACGGGTAGCTGGACGGAATCAGCGAATTCAGCTCCACCGCCTGCCCGCGCAGGACACTGGCGATGAGGGCCTTCTTGTCAACCGCATAGTTCATGGCCAGCCGCACTTCCTTCTTGGAAAGCGGCGTGGCCGGATCATTCGAGTAGATGCGAATGTGCAGCGGGCTACCGCCGTCCACGACCTCGGCCGCCAGCCCCTTGTTGGACTGAAGGCGTTCGAGATCGGTGGGCACCACCTCGGTGGCGAGATCCACTTCCCCGGCCAGCAAGGCGCTCGCGCGGCTGCTGGCCTCGGGTACCACCTTGTAGATCAATCGTGAGACCGCGGGCTTCTTGCCCCAGAACCCGTCGAAGCGCTCGAACACCAGCTCACGCCCGACCTGGTTGCGCACCACCTTCCACGGCCCCGTGCCCACCGGTGCCTGGGCAAACGCATCGGCATTGGGCAGCGACTGCACGAGCTTGTGCGGCACCACGTACAGGTAGCCCGCGAGCTTGTTGAGGAACGCCCCGTCTTTCTTCTTCAGGCGGAACACCACGGTATGCGCGTCCTTGACCGTGGTGGATTCGACCACCGGCGCGAAGAATGGCCGGCGCGTGCTCTTCGTCTCCGGCTGCAGGACACGATCCATCGAAAACTTCACGTCTTCCGCCGTTAAATCGTCGCCATTGTGGAACTTCACACCCTTGCGGAGCTTGAACGTCCAGACCAGTCCATCGCCGCCGATGTCGTATCCCGTGGCCAGTCGTGGCTCGAGGTTGCCCTGGCGATCGAAGCCGTACAGCGAATCGAATGCGTTCCATGCGTACTTTGCCGATTCGATACTGGGTGGAATCAGCGGATCCAGGTTGGCCGGCAGCGCCGTGATGGCCGCCACCACGGTCTGCTTGTCGACGGCCGGTTTGCCATCGATGGCGACCGCCGGAAAGGCGAACCCCAGCGTCAGCGCCACGGCCAGGGCAGGCGAAGCGCCGCCAGCGAAAGTCTTGCGGGTCATGGCGAACATCATTTCCAGGCTACCTGTCGGAAGTTGAGACTCCAGCCTGCAATCTGCGGCTGCCACTGCAAGGCGGAATCGGTCACGTAGTTCAGTTGCGGCTCGGCGATCAACACCGCCTCCCCGTCATCGCGGGCCAGCTTGAGCAACTGGTTGAAGGTCTCCGTGCGCTGTTTCGGATCGTTGACGCCGTCCACCTTCTCGATCAGCGCTTGCACGGCCGGGTTGTCGTAGTCCGCCCACGTACCGTCCTTGGCCATGGAGCCCCCAACCACGTGGATGGGGTCGTAAATAGCATTACCGAAGTGCGACAGGAACAACGGACCGCTCTGGTGCGTATTGTTCAGCCGATTGGATGCCGTGGAGTCGATCAGGCGGATCTGCGTCTTCACGCCCACCTGCGCCCAATAGCTGGCAATCGCCTCGCAGAACGCGCGCTCGAACGTCGGCGTGGTGCACATCAGGCTGGTGGAGAAGCCCTGCGGAAAGCCTGCCTCCGACAGAAGCTTGCGCGCCAGGACAGGGTCGTACTTGAACGACTGCAGGCCCTTGTTCGGATCCGACGGATAGCTGTCGGGAATGTGCGAACGCAACGGCGCCGCGCGGCCGCGGTACACGCTCTTGATCAGCGCCTCCTTGTCGATCGCGTAGTTCAATGCCAGGCGCACCTGGGGCTTGCCGAGCGGCGTCTTGGGATCGTTCGCGTAGATGCGGACGTAGACGGGGCTGCCACCCGGGACCGACACCGCGTGCAGCCCGGGAATACCCTGCAGGCGCTCCACCTCGGTGGGCGCGATCTCGGCCGCCAGATCCACCTCGCCGGCCAGAAGTGCATTCACACGGCTGCTGGCTTCAGGAACGAAGCGGAGAACGATCTTGTCGACCTTCGGCGCGGTGCCCCAGAACTGCGCAAAGCGCTGCAATTCGAGGGACTGCCCGATCTGGTGGGAAACGATCCGGTAAGGACCGGTGCCGACAGGCTGGCGCGCGAACGCTTCGGGCGCGCCTAGGCCGCGCGTATACACTTCGGGAACGATATAGAGATAGCCGGCCACCTTGTTCAGGAAGGCGCCATCCTTCTTGTGCAGGCGGATCACCACAGTACGGTCGTCCGGGGACAGCACGCTTTCCACCACGTTGACGAAGAACGGGCGCCGCGTGCTCTTCGTCAACGGGTCCAGAATCCGGTCAAGCGAGTACTTCACGTCGCGCGCCGTCATGCTGTCGCCGTTGTGGAACTTCACGCCCTTGCGGATGGTGAACGTGAAGACCAAGCCGTCGTCGCTGATCTTGTATGCCGTGGCCAGGCGCGGCTCGAGATTGCCTTTGACATCGAAGCCATAGAGCGTGTCGAACACGTTCCAGGCGTACTTGGCCGAATCGATGCTGGCCGCCACCTGGGGATCAAGGCTGCCGGGCCCGGAGGCGAGAGCCACCACCAGCGTCTGCTTGTCGACCGCGGGCTTGCCGCCCAACGCGTGGGCCTGCGCCGCGGCAAGCATCATCGCCGCAGCGACGATGCCGGTGATCTGGAAGACTGCCTTCATGAAACGGGTTCCTCTCTTGGTTTGGATATTGGGTTCATGCCGGGATCGTTGCGTGCCGCACGGCCGCGCGACACCGCGTGCCGGGCTGCCACGCGCCCGCCGACAATGCATTCCGCCAGGTTGCCGCCTGCCATGTAGATGTGGCCGAACGCACTGCCGAGCTCACCGACCGCATACAGTCCCTCAATGACGCGGTCTTCCACATCCAGCACGCGCTGATGGGCGTCGTGCACGGGCCCGCCCTGGGTGTTGATCACGAGCGGCCACACCTGGGCGGCGTAAAACGGCGCGCGCGCAACGCGATGCATGGTGGACGACCGCCGGCCATGGTCCGCGTCATGCCCGGCATCGCAAGCCGTATTCCACTGTTGCACCGTGTGCTCCAGCGCTTGTTCGGGTACACCGGCCTGTTGCGCCAGCTCGGCCAGCGAGTCGGCCTGACGGAAAATGCCCAGGTCCAGCTCCCTTCGGTTGTCCTCACTCCACTGGAAGTCCAGCGTGGCGTCGTGTGCGACGAGCCGGCCGAGCTTGTACATGGAGAACCCGTCGGCATCAACCACCATCCACGCCGGCAAACGCGTATTGCGCCCGTGGTTGCCGTCCAGGTGGGAGAAGTGCCTCACGCCGGTGTCGCCGGGATAGGGCTCGTACTCGTTCGCGAAGCGTCGGCCGAGCTGGTCCACGAGGATCCACGGCATCACGGGCAGGCCGCCGTCGGCATGCCCGGGCGTCCACATCGGGAAATTCTTCGGGTACAGGCCGTAAGGGAAGGTGGGATCGGGATGGCGGAATCCATACGGACCGTGAAAATGCCACATGTGCCAGAGGTCGGCACCAAGCGCCTGGGCCATGCGGATACCGTCACCGGTATTGCCCAGGAAGCTCCCGTTGAGCACAACGGCCGGCTCCAGCCACGCGTCCTGCATCTCCACGTTTGCCTCGAAGCCACCGCACGCAAGGACCACGCCTTGCCGAGCACGCACGATGATGCGGCCCTGCCCGTCCTCCAGTTCCGCGCCCCGCACGACGCCGCCATCGTCACTCCCGTCGCGCAGGAGCCGCGCCACGCGCGTCGACGTCAGCACGGACACCGGCCTGCGCTCCACATGCGCCTGGAGCAAGCCGAAGAACCGGGCCCCCGACGGTGAGACATTGCGGACCTTCTCGGGAATCGCGCAGTCGAATTCGAGTTCGGCGGGCAGCGCCTGCACTTCAACATAGCCCAGCGCATCAAATCCTTCGAACGGGTAGTTGCCCGCCGCCGGGCGAATCACCAGGCGCGCGCCGACGTCGTCAGCCAATGACTGCATCCACGCTGGAAAGTCGCGCATGCCACCGGCAAGTACCTGCAGCACATCGTCAGGCGTACGGTTTCCGCAGGTGGTACGCAGATAGGCCAGTGCCGCATCGGCGTCAAACGCCATGCGTGCCCCGCCTGCCGACACCACGGACAAACCGCCCGGCCATGCCGTCTTCTCGACCAGCAGTACGTCCGCGCCGGCATCCGCCGCCTCGATCGCCGCGGCCGCGCCAGCCGCGCCATAGCCCACGACCAGCACGTCGCATGCCCGATTGCGCGTGCTCATCGCTGTCGCGTGGAATCGAACGTCTGGCCCAGTGCAGCCGCGCCGATGGTCTGGTGTGTGCGGTCGTGCCCCACATGGAGGATGTGCGTCTGCAGGTCGCGGATCAGCCGTCCAAGCGGATGCGAATCGAACAGCGCGCTGGAGCCAGTCAGGCGGCCGAGCCTCTCCGCAGCCAGCGTCGCCGCCTGGGCGCACGAAGATTTTGCCGCCATCGAGGCCAGTTCGGCCTTCAGGACATCGCCACTACGCCAGACGCCGATGGCGTGATCCAGCGATGCCGCCGCGGCCTGCAGCGCCACCTGGACTTCCCCAACATGCGCCTGGACGAAGGGATCAGCAATTCGCTCTGGAAACTGACGCAGCCATGCGAGCGACCAGTTCAAGATGCCTTCGCCCGTGCCGAGGTAGTTGGCGGCGAACCCCAGATGAAAGCGCCCCTGCCAACGGCCGCGAATATACTCGCCTGGTTTGCCGAGTACATGCGTGGCGGGAATGCGCACGTGATCGAGGCAAATGCGCGGGCTTTCGGCCACCCGCATGCCGCTGGGCTGGTACCAGCCGTTCTCCTGCGATACACCCGGCATGCCCGGTTCGACGATCACCATCTGGTGGTTCGCCGCCATGCCGTCGATGCCCGCCAGCGAAGAGAACACGATGCCATAACCGCGTTCCACGCCATTGGTCGCATATTGCTTGCGGCCGTCCACGCGCAGGCCACCTTCTTGCGCCGTCGCGATGGTCTGGAACCCCGACCCGCCGGGCTGCAAGCCGGCCTCGCTGCCCATGAACGAGAAAAGGGACAGCCGGTTCTGCAACGGCCGAAGGAACAGGTCGTGCTGCTCCGGTGTGCCTGCCTCCAGCACCGTCCAGATCGCGTGATTGTGAACCTGCAGGCAATGGGCGGTGCCCGGCGACACGCGTGCCACCGTGCGGATTGCCTGAAGATAGGTAGCGGGATCGTCCGTACCGAGGTGGCTATTGCTGCCGCCCAGCGCCTCCGGCAAGGTCAGTCGCAACCATCCACCTTCGTGCAGTTCCTTCAGGTTCTCGAGCGGAAGGGCCGCGCGCTCATGCAGAGCCCTTTCGCGCGGTGCGAAACGTTCCTGCGCGAGCCTTCTCAGCGTGGTCAGGTCTCGGCGGCCCTGATTTGGCGTTGCACGTTGCGGCGCGACATCCTGTTCATGCGAAGAGACGGCATCGATTTCGAGTACTGCGGACATGGTGGGAGCATTCCTCTTCAATGCATTGCCCGCGCAACGGTCCTGATGCGCGGGCGGGCCGAGGCCGCCACCTGTTTGCATGTGACACGACGGACAACTATGTGATTACATGACGGTCCAGGCCGCCCCAGCGAAGCAGCGCTCGATTGGGAGCCGGTCAGCGAGACACATAGTGTGACCGGCACCACAAGTGCGGCAACGACTCATTTCGCATATCCAACATATGCTGAAATCGGTATCGATATGCCAAATTCGTGCTTAGCCGGCCGGCCGGTATTGATTACCCTTGAACGGTCTCGAGCACCCCGCCTTACCTGGCCAACTCCTCATCCGGCCGGCGTTAGCGCGCCCGACCCGATCGACCTCACTCCCGCCTCATGACCAAGGAAATCCGACTCAACACGTTCGCGCTGGCTGCCCCGTCCCATCTGTCGATGGGGTTGTGGCGGCATCCTCGCGACCGCTCGCTCCAGTACAACCAGCTTTCCTACTGGACCGATCTCGCACGCATTAGCGAGCAGGGAAAGTTCGACGCGGTGTTCCTGGCCGACGGCATCAGCCTCTACGATGTGTACAAGGGCAGCCCGGACACCGCCATCCGCCATGCCGTGCAGTTTCCTCGGCTCGATCCCATCCTGCTCGTCTCGGCCATGGCCCATGTGACAAAGCATGTCGGCTTCGGCATCACGAGCAGCGTCTCCTACGAGCCCCCGTACCTCTTCGCACGCCGCATGAGCACCCTGGACCATGTCACGGATGGGCGCGTGGGCTGGAACATCGTCACCAGTTTTGGCGACAGCGGCACCAAGGCGCTCAACGGCCAGGCGGCCCGCGCCCATGACGACCGCTACGACGTGGCCGACGAATACATGTCGCTGGTCTACCAGTATTGGGAAGGCAGCTGGGAGGATGACGCCGTGTTGCGTGACAAGGAACAGGGCATATTTGCCGATCCCGCGCGCATCCACACCGTGAATCACGAAGGCGAGTTCTTTCGGAGCGAAGGCATTCACATCTGCGAGCCATCGCCGCAGCGCACACCGCTGCTGTTCCAGGCCGGCACCTCGGCGCGCGGCAAGGCGTTCGCCGCCCGGCATGCCGAATGTGTGTTTATTTCCGCACCCAGCAAGAAGGTTGTGAAGGATGCCGTGGACGACCTGCGCCAGCGTGCCGTGCAGGCCGGACGGCCCGCCGATAGCATTAAGGTCTTCCTTTCGCTCACGGCGATTCCCGCCGCCACGGACACGCTCGCACAAGCGAAATTTCGGGACTACCTGCAGTACGCATCCACCGAAGGCGCGGCGGCCCTGTTCTCGCGCTGGGCGGGGATCGACCTCTCGAAATACAGCCTTGACGACCCGATCGAGTACGTCGAATCGAACCACATGCAGTCGGTCATCAACAACTACACGCGTGCTGACCCTGACCGGGTCTGGACGTTCCGCGAGATCCTCGAACGCGTGGCCATCGGCGGGGGCAGCGCCAGTCTGCTGGTGGGCTCCCCCGCCACCATCGCGGATCAGATGCAGGCGTGGGTGGACGAGACAGGCATCGACGGATTCAACCTCGGCTACGCCGTCGCCCACGAAAGCTTCCAGGACTTTGTCGACCTAGTGGTGCCCGAGTTGCAGCGCCGCGGCGTCTACAAGCGCGACTACGCGCCCGGCACGCTCCGGGAAAAGCTCTACGGCGAAGGACTCGCCCGTCTGCCGGCATCGCATCCGGCTGCGCAGGCACGTCATGGCCATCAGCCAGCGGTCTCCGCACTGCCGGTGGCATGACCCTGGCCGACGCTCCCTCAACTTTAGCAAGGCAACGTACCGTGCCAAAAGAAATTCGCATCAACGCCTTTGTCACCTTTGCCCCGAGCCATCTCTCGCCGGGTCTCTGGAAGCATCCGCGCGACAAATCCCTGCAGTACAACACGCTGTCCTACTGGACGGAACTGGCCCGGATCGCAGAGCGAGGGCTGTACGACGCGCTGTTCTGGGCCGACGGCATCAGCACCTACAGCGTCTACGGCGGTTCCCATGCGCCGGCCATCCGCGGCGCGCTGCAGTTTCCACGGCTGGATCCGCTGTTGCTGGTCTCGGCCATGGCGCAAGTCACCACGCATCTGGGTCTTGCGGTCACGAGCAGCACGACCTACGAGCCGCCTTACCAGTTCGCCCGGCGCATGTCCACGCTCGATCACCTCACCAACGGCCGCGTGGGATGGAACATCGTCACCAGCTTCGGAAGCACCGGCACCAAGGCAGTGGGACTGGGCAATTCGCGTGGGCACGACGAGCGCTATGACGTGGCCGACGAATACATGGAGTTGCTTTACAAGCTCTGGGAAGGAAGCTGGGAAGACGATGCAGCGGTGCGCGACAGCGAAGCCCAGGTCTTCGCCGACCCGGACAAGGTCCACGACATCCACCACGACGGCAAGTATTTCCAGATGGAGGGTGTGCACTACAGCGAGCCGTCGCCCCAACGCACCCCGCTGCTCTACCAGGCCGGTGCCTCGGGGCGAGGCAAGGATTTTGCGGCCACCCATGCGGAGTGCGTCTTCATCAGCGCGCCGAGCAAGAAGGTGATCCGCGATACCGTAGACGAAACACGCCGTCGCGTCGCCGAACAGGGTCGTGATCCCGCGTCCGTGTTGTTCTTCATGCTGCTGACCGTCATCGTCGGCCGCACCGAGGAAGAAGCCCGCGCCAAGCTCGCCGACATCGAACAGCACGTGAGCCTGGAAGGCGCGCTGGCGCTGTTCTCGCGCTGGACTGGCGTCGACCTTGCCGGCCGCGATATCGGCGAGCCGTTCTCGTATGAGAAAAGCGAGGCAATGCAATCGACCATCGAAGGGTTCACGATCGGCGATCCCGACCGGGCGTGGACGATCGGCGAACTCGCGCGCCACAACGCCATTGGCGGCAAGGGCCCGGTCATCGTGGGATCGCCTGAACAGGTGGCCGACGCGATGCAGGCATGGATCGAGGAAACCGGCGTGGACGGGTTCAACCTCAGCTACACGATCATGCCGGACTCACATACGGACTTCGTCGATCTCGTGGTTCCGGAACTGCAGCGCCGCGGCGTCTACAAGACGGCGTACCAGCCCGGCACGCTGCGCGAAAAGCTCTACGGCCCTGGCCGCGCCAGGGTTGGCGACGACCACGCTGCCGCGCAATACCGCGTGTGGGGCCAGAGGAACGCCGAACCGACCGCAGCCACCGCTGAAGCCATTGCCGATCCCGCCGCGGTCTCCGTGGCTCTCTGAACGCACCTGTTTTATCCCATGAGCACCTATCCCGTACCCCGCATCGCCATTGTCGGGGGCGGCTTTGCCGGTATCGCCGTAGCCTTGCGCCTGTTGCGCCAGTCGACGGTATCACTGCATATCCAGCTCATCGACCCCGCCGGCACACCGGGTCTCGGCGTGGCCTACAGCACCGCGCTGGATCACCATCTTATCAACGGAGTGAGCAAGGCGATCAGCCTGTTCGATGAGGAGCCGACCCATTTCACCGACTGGCTCGCGCGTCAGGCGCAGGCAGGTGGCTGGGCGCCGCCCGAAGGCGTTCCCCTCGCGGACAGTCTTCCGCCGCGCCGGCTCTACGGTGTCTACCTGCAGGAAACCTGGTCGGCCACGCTGGTCCAGCTGCGCCCTGGCGTGTCGCTCGAGCATGTGCGGGCCCGCGCCACCGGCCTGCAGGCCACCGGCTCCGGCTATGCGCTGACGCTCTCCAACGGGCAGCGCCTGCTCGCGGACAAGGTCGTGCTCGCCACGGGGCTGATGTACCGTCGCGCCGACCACCTGCCCTTCCCTGTCAGCGAAGCCGTCCTGCAATCGCCTCGCTACGTGGCCGACCAGTGGGCGCCGAGCGCCTGGGACGGCGTCGAGCGTGATGACCGTATCGTGTATCTCGGCTCAGGCCTGAGCGCCCTTGACGGCCTGATCTCGGCCGAACACGCCGGATTCCGCGGGCGTTGCGATCCGCGGATGCTACGCAGTCATCGTGAATTTTTGATGACTCTTAATGGAGGCCGCGCCAAACCGGGGGCCGATTAAGCGGCAAAGCATTGGCCTTGTTCTCCGGCGATGGAGGGATACCATCGTTCAACGTAAGACCGTAGTTGGTTATTGAGCACGGTAGTCCGGATTTGCAGCAGGTTGTGCGCGTGCCGAGGCCGCCACGCCATCTGCTGCCGTTGACGAATCGCTTGCTGACCACCTGGTTGACGGCTGACTCGACAAAACCTGATGCAATGGGCTCCCCATGCCGATAGCGGTCACCTAGTTCACGATGAAGTGCCGATTGTTTTCGAGGTAGGCAATGAACTCCTCGAGCTTGCCAAGGAGTTTGGCTTCCTCGGGGCTTGCCTCAGCTTCCAGATCGCAGCCCAGGCTTTCCAGTCGGCGCAACGCCGGTTGGGGCAGCCGTGCCACAGGTGCCACTTGGCGCCATGCAGCGCTTTGATCAAGGCAGCGTTGCTAGGACCGTCGCAGTGTGCCGGCCTGCCCTTGTTCATCTGTTCGAGGTTCTGCACCCGCAAGGCGATGTGAAACCAATCGAGGATGCACTCACCGCGATCACCAAGCCGAACTGGGTCGACTGTACGGTATCCCCGCCGTCGATGCACCGGCTGGCCCAGCTCGGTAGGGATTCCAGGTGCGCCCCGATCTCTCTTCGTCGTCGGTCGGGCTTCTGTGGCAAGACGACGTCAAATTCTGCTAGCCACCCACGGAGCCGGTTGTAGCACGCGGTGCACTCCTCGACAAAGCCCTGGCGGGTGCGATGCAAGCAGAGGATGGCTTGCTGGTGTTCGTCCTTGATCGGTACAAAGCGCATGTTGGCGCAGGGCACCGCCCCACAGATCGCCGCCGCATCGGCTGCATCGTTTCGATACACTGAGCTTTCTTTGCGACGCTCGGGAAGCGCCGAGGCGGTAGTCCGTTGTCGCGCGCACTGGCCTCGCAACGGTGGCGACGTCGCCGCCTATCCGCGAATCGAGTCCGCCACGGCCGTAATCGCAGATAACTGGGATCTCCCCAGCGGGGCGTGGCTGCGACGTGCGCGTTCCAGACAAGCACCGTTCCACATGATGCGCGATCGGTTCAATGCCGGGTCGCCGAGGCTGCAACCGGCAAGGACGACGTCGGCGCCACGGTCGATGCCGACCCAGCCGCGCTAGAAGGTTACCAGTTGTAGGGCGCAATTCCTCGATCCGGTTAATCGGATGCGGTCCCGGAGGGGAGCACTGCGTCCGCTGCGCAGCAACAATCGCGATTGACACGGAGAGTCATATCAGCTGTTCGATGAAGGTATCAGCGGTGGCTGGCAGGCCCAACAGCCCGAGATACTTGGGACGGTCGCGCTCCCACTCCGTGCCAGGGATGAGCATTTGTTCACCATCACGAAAGCGCATCAAATGGTCATGGCGCGCCACAGCAGGTAAGGATCCCCGTCCCGCCTGAATGGATCCGACAGGAAGGCATCCGTATCCGGTGGTACAGTCGGACTTCAACCCAAGCTGCGGGCGACAGCGGCTCTCAAGTGGGTTCGACTCCCGCTGCCGTCCGCCATCGCTCTCGTCCTATCCGCAGGCGCCCTCAGGCATTTTCATGTCACGTGCCGGCCCGGCATCAGTCCCGCATATTCCTTCCCCAGGTGCTGCGATCGCCAGTTTGGGATTTGATGGCTAGGCGGTCAAAGCGAATGCGCAATCGCTTGACCTTGTGCAGCCAGGCGATGGTGCGCTCGATCGATCGGGCGGTGCTCAACGGCATTTTCTTCGTCCTTCAGTCCGGCATTCGGCGTTTGGGACCATCTCCACGAAGTGTTGTTGGCCAAGTTACTTGCGGCGGACCGCATCGATTGGTCACGTGTCATAGTCGATTCCTCGCGACCACTGCCCAAGCCAAGCATCGTCCAGGGTGATCGTGGATACGACCACGACAAGTATCGCCAGCCGCTGCATGCCAACGGCATCAGCACCGAGATTGCTCGCCGCGGCGAGCCGCATGGCAGCGGCCTTGGCAAAACCGCTCGGTCGTCCGTCGTCGAGTATTGGTTTAGCCATGTCCTTTGCGCGAGGAAAACAACGCAAAGGATCGGGATCCGGGGATAGCCAAGCCGCGCCAAAGTGGAGCTGTCGAGTGCAACCACCTACGGGAGGAGCCGAAATGAAGCTTATCGTAATCGGCATGGATATTGCCAAGCACGTCGTCCAACTGCATGCGGTCAACCCGTACACGGGCGAAATCGAGTACATAAAACTCAGGCGAAGCCAGCTTCTCGAGTTTTTTGGGAGGAGGGAACGCTCGCCGGTGGCGATTGAGGCCTGTGGCGGAGCACACCACTGGGCGCGACAAGTGCAGCACCTCGGACACGACGTCATGCTCATCTGCGCATGCTCAGTGCAGTCCATTCGTGTTGCGTAACAAGACGGACGCCGCCGACGCTCGCGCCATCTGGGCGGCAGTCCAGCAATCCGAGGCACAGTTTGTTGCGATCAAGAGCGAAGCGCAACAAGCCATTCTTGCGCTGCACCGCTTGCGCGCACAACTGATTCGTCGCCAACAGCCCTGCGCGCTGCGGCGACCGCCGGCTGGTAATCCGCCACTTCCAGCCTATACGTGTTGTCGGCTTTGCGCACATGCAGGTGAATCATTGCGCCCCGGACTCCAAGCATTCCTTGGCGCACAAAGCGAGTTCTGCCGGCTCAATCGGCAATCGCGGATGGTCCACTTGCATCTTGCTGGCCCCGTTCGGCGCAACAGCTAGCGCATAGGGTGTGCGACCACTATGACTGGTTACGCTGCTGTGCCCTCAAATCAATGAGGAACAGCTGGACGGAAGCACGATACCGACCGACTTGGCGAACAGTTCGACAATCCGATCGATGTCCGGCTCGGTGCAGATGAACGGTGGTGCGAACAGCACGTGATCACCGCGCACGCCATCGACGGTCCCACCCATGGGGTAGATAAGAAGGCCGTTCTGCATTGCGGTGGACTTCAGCTTGGCATGTACCTTTATGGCCGGATCCAACGTCGCCTTGGTGGCCCGGTCTGCCACGAACTCCACGCCGACAAACAAGCCACGACCACGGATATCGCCGACATTCGGATGATCTCCGACTGCTTCGCGCAGCCGCGCGCGCAACTGCTCACCACGCGCCTGCACGTTGGCCAACAGGCCTTCCTCGGCGATAGTGCGCTGCACCGCTAGTGCGGCCGCGCAAGCCGTGGCGTGTCCGATATAGGTATGGCCATGCTGGAAGAAGCCGCTGCCGGCCACAATCGTGTCGTAGATGCGACTAGTCGAAATCATGGCACCGATCGGCTGATACCCGGCACCCAGCCCCTTGGCGATGGTCACGATGTCCGGAACCACACCGTCTTCCTCGCAGGCGAACAGATAGCCGGTGCGGCCCATGCCAGACATCACCTCATCTAGGATTAGCAGTACCCCGTACTTGTCGCATACTGCGCGGACTCGCTTGAGGTAGTCGGCCACCGGAGGCAACGCCCCGGCAGTTGCGCCAACCACTGTTTCCGCTACAAAGGCCGCCACGCTTTCCGGCCCCAATTCCAGAATTTTTGCCTCCAGTTCGTCCGCCAGACGCTGCGCATACTGCATGTCGGATTCATCTGCCGCCTGGTCGCGATAAGCGTAGCAAGGGGAAACATGGTGTGCAGGCACCAATAGTGGCAAGAACGGCTCCCGTCGCCAGGCATTGCCGCCAATCGCCAACGCGCCAAGGGTGTTGCCGTGATAGCTCTGTCGACGAGCGATGAAATGCCGGCGCTCGCTCTGCCCAATCTCAACGAAGTACTGGCGCGCGATCTTTAGTGCGGCCTCGACCGCTTCGGAGCCACCGGAAACAAAGTAGACGTGATTCAGGTCACCAGGTGCCGCCTGCACTAGAGTATCCGCCAACGTTTCAGATACTTCCGTCGTAAAGAATGAAGTGTGCGCGTAGGCAATTGTATCGACCTGTTGCTTGATGGCCTCGATCACACGGGGATGACCATGACCCAGGCAAGATACCGCCGCGCCCCCCGAAGCGTCGATATAGCGCTGCCCTTTGCTATCAATGAGCTCAATGCCCTCGCCGGCAACTGCAACGGCAAGGGTATGGCGAGGATTTCGATGAAAGACTTTGGTCATGATGTTGTGTTCAAGAACCGTTTGAAGAATCTAGCTTGGCGCTCAAACGCCACCGCATGCCCTTGGGAGGCGCGATATTTGTGCTTACCTTCCCGACCCACGAAGTATAAGAATCCGCTACCCACTACGCAACATTTGATTCCTTTATTCGTCTGGAGATATACCCGATTCACAACCAGTTTTCGCCCCACGGGCTACACGCCCGCGTGCAGCCGTCAGTTAATTGTGCAACAATCGTTACATACACCCTAACAGGAATTGACGATGACAACGGGAAACCTCGCACCACCGCAGAACCTCGACGAGCTGCTGAAGCATCTGAGAGAGAGCTACGCGACGCTCAGTACCCAGTTCCAAGGCGGCGCCCGCTATCTTCTCGACCATCCGCAGGAGATCCCGCTCCTCTCGATGCGCAAGATTGCGGCGGATGCCGGCGTCCAACCGGCGACACTGGTGCGCCTTGCCCAGTTCCTAGGCTTCGAGGGATGGCAGGGCCTGCGCGAACTCTTTGTTGAGGAAGTTCGCGGCGGTCCACAGCCGTATGCCAAGCGCGCCAAGCAGGTAATGCGCGCTAGTGGTTCGAGCCGGATGCTTGCCGAAATGCTCGAAACGCAACATCAGAATCTGGATTTGGCCGGCGAGAATAACGCGGAATCCATGCCCAAGGCTGTCGATCTACTCAGCGCGGCAGCCAATGTCTATGTCGCGGGCTTCCGCGCCTGCTTTCCGATCGCCTTCACAATCCACTATATCTATCGACTGTTTCGGTCAACGGTACTGCTAATCAGGGGAGATGCGGGCACGCTAGAGATGGAGCTGCGTGCCTTGGCGGCGAAGGACGCCGTGGTTGTAGTGAGCTTTGCCCCTTACTCTACGGAAATTGTCCGAGTGGCCGATGCGGCTCGTGAAGCGGGCTGCCGTGTGATCGCCCTGACCGATAGCACGGTCGCGCCCATAGCGTTGCGAGCCGATTGCACACTGCTATTCTCAATCGATAGTCCCTCATTCTTTCCCTCTATCACTGCCGGCGTGGCCGTGGCCGAAGCCCTAGTTGAGCAACTGCTGGCCAAGAAAGGGAAGGGAGCGATCAAGGCGCTTGAGCATACTGAAGGTCAGTTGCACCAGACCGGCGCCTATGTACCAGCAAGGCGGAGCTGAGCCTCGGATCGAGGCATTAGGCAATACCCCCGTTGTTGAAATCACGGGGACCTGTCTAGGCACTCCGGCAATTTTAGGTTCTCCGATCGAGGTCGGTCGCAGCTGTGTCAGCAAGTCTTGGCATTCGCGGAGCAGTCGCGGAAGGCAGGCCGACCAGCGAGATAGTACCGCTCGCATGACCGCCCCCTTCGCCTGGTAGGGCATCGCCAGGATCCCAAGCTGATCAGCCATACCCCGCTTTTCGGTACAAGGGAAGAGCAAGCCTGCTGCCCACCTCGTATGCCACGCATGCTAGCCTCCGCAGCACAGCTTACTCAAATGCTTCGTCATTCGGCTGCTCATAAGCCCTCTTGACTGCCGCACTCATTGGGAAATCGAAGCTAACGTTCTTCGGGGGGATCGGCTTGCTGAACCATTTGTCGTACATCCTTTGGATCTCACCGCTCTTCATCAGGTTGGTGATGACACCATCGACGAGCTTCTTGAATTCAGGATCGTCACGTCGCATCATGAACCCATAGGCCTCGAACGATTGCGGCGTTCCAACTACAGTCCATTCCGCTGGGTTCGTGGCGAGCGTCTTCGCCCCCGACAGCAGCACATCATCCATCATGAACGCCGCGACGCGGCCAGACTGCAAAATCAGGAATGACTCCCCGTAGTCCTTGGCACTCTGAATGGTGATGTTGGTCTTCTTCTCATCGTTGAGTTTGCGCAGAATCCGCTCCGACGTGGTGCCCGCGTTGGTCACTACCGTCTTGCCGGTGAGATCAGAAAAATCATGAATCGGACTGCCTTTCTTGACCAGTAGTCGGGTACCGGCAACAAAGAATGTTGTAGAAAAGGCCACTTGTTGCTGACGCGACTTCAAATTGGTCGTGACGCCGCATTCGAGATCCACTGTGCCATTCTGAACCAGCGAGATGCGGTTCTGCGACGTGACCGGCACCATGCGGACCTGCAGGTTCTGCGCACCTGTCTGCTTCCTAACTTCGGCGATGACCTTGTCACAGATATCCTGCGAAAAGCCAATGACCTTCTGGTTGCTATCGTAGTAGGAAAAGGGTATTGACGATGTTCGGTGACCGATCGAAATCGTTCCCGATTCCTTGATGCGAGCAAGTGTGGCGCTGTCCGCTGGACCGGCTGCAAACACCAGGCTCGTCTGAAGAACCAGGCTCGCCACGCCGACAACTGAGAGAAGATTCATGGCTTTCATCTGTGTTGCTCCTAGGTGCACTTGGTGAACTTGGTGAACTGGTACGGGAGAACCACCGCAAACTCATAGTAGCCGCACAGAAACATACGATCCATCATGGAAAACCATGAAACAATCGAATCTCAAGGCGAGTGATGTTAGGAAACAATCACACCCGACTTGGCTAGGACGCTCCACTTGGTATATGACCTCAGGCCGGCGCGTACTGCACCGACCCGAGGCGCCGCCACTAGTCCTTGATCTAATCGCAGCTCACTCAGGCAATCCCAGTGCCTCGGAGATCGTGGTGAGTTGCGGATTCATGGGTAAGCCGAGTTGCTCGCCCGTTGGCAACCGACGCGTAAACCAACGCTCATAGATCCACCGGATCTCTCGCGAAACAGCGAGATTCGTGAACGTTCGTTCCACCACGCACGCGAGTTGAGGATCCCCCTTTTCGGTAGACGATCCCATAGGGCTCGTAGGTGAGGAACTCCCCTACGAATGCAAGCCTGCTGCGGTCGGGGGCGTGGGCCAGGAAGCCCCGGAGCAGGACTTCATCGGTGGCGAATGCAGTCACATCCCCGGCGAGAAACAGATCGAAGGCCTGCTTGAGATCGGGTTGGGCGAGCACACGTATCTCAAGGGCCTGATTCTCCGAGAGCCGCCGCAACGCGGCCTCATTGGTAGTCCCCGCACCGACCGACACGGTGCGACGCCTGAGATCCCGATAAGATCGAATCCCATCTGACCTTCGACCAATAGCTTGGTCCCCGTCACAAAGATTCCTGATGAAAATGCGACCTCTCTCTGTCGGACGTGATTGTTAGTACTCGACTCACACTCCGGGTCGATCCTGCCGCCCTTGACTGCCGCGATTCGTTCCTCCGATGAAACATGGCGGAATGGATCCCGATGTCATCACGATCCAGTTCACGACGAATCTCGTCGACAATCTTTAGGCAAGGGTCGATCTAGTAGCCCTGTGGCGTATTTCCCTAACCGGCATAGGAGAATGGGAAGGCGGCATCGCGGTAGCACAGGGTGACAACACCGGTGTCCTTTACCCGCTTCACGGTGCCGGACAGCTCGGTGGCCTCTTGCGCCAGCACCATGCTTGAGCAAAGTGCCAATAGCCAAACTACAGGACCGAAGCCGCGCCACACGATCAGACTCCCTGCGGCGTCGAGGGGCCGACTGATTGCACCGGCACACTCTCAGGCAACCGCCTATCGGCCAAGACCTCCGCAGGCATGTCCTCGCCCACCTCCTGGCCCAACTCCCCTTCCCACTTCGACACGACCGACGTAGCAATGCTATTGCCCAGCACGTTGGTCGCCGTGCGGCCCATATCTAGGAACTGGTCCACGCCCATGATCAGCAGCAGCCCTGCCTCCGGAATATTGAACTGGCCCAGCGTCGCGGCAATCACGACCAGGGATGCCCGGGGCACCGCTGCCATCCCCTTGCTGGTGAGCATGAGGATCGCCAGCATGGCAAGTTGCTGCCCAACGGTCAGATGTACACCGTATGCTTGAGCGATGAACAGCGACGCAAAGGTGCAGTACATCATGGAGCCATCAAGATTGAACGAGTACCCCATCGGCAGCACGAAGCTGGCAATCTTGTTCGGGACACCAAACCGCTCGAGTTGCTCCAGCGTCTTAGGATAGGCTGACTCGCTGCTTGCCGTGCTGAAGGCCAGCAGCATTGGCGTGCGGACGAGTTTGACCAAGCCAAAGACTCGGCGGCCAAGCACAATGTAGCCCGCCAGGATGATCACCACCCACAGCAGCACCAGCGCCAGGTAGAACTCCCCCATGAACGTACCGTAAGTCTTCAGTACACCGAGCCCTTGCGTTGTCACAACGCTTGCAAGCGCTGCGAACACCGCTAGCGGCGCAAGGTTCATGACGTAGCCAGTCACCTTGAGCATTGCGTGAGCGACCTGGTCGAGGAAGCTAACGATGTCCTCGGCCTTATGGCCCAACGATGCGACAGCGATGCTAAAGAACGCCGAGAATACGACGATCTGCAGAATCTCATTGGTTGCCATGGCTTCCACAATGCTCTTCGGCACCAGATGCGTCACGAACTCCTTGAGCGACAGCGAATTCACCTTCAGGCCAGAGGAGGCCGCGGCATCCGGAAGTGGCAGATTCAGACCGATCCCGGGTTGCCACAAGTTTGCAAGCACCGCGCCCAAGGCCAACGACACGAATGACGCGCAGAGAAACCAGCCCAAGGTCTTCGCCCCGATTCGGCCGATAGCGTTGATATCTCCCATTTTCGCCACGCCGACAACCAGCGTCGAGAATACGAGCGGTGCCACAATCATCTTGATCAGCCTAAGGAACAGATCTGTGATCAGGGAGAAATAGCCCGCTAGCGCCTTGGTGTGCTCCGCATCCGGCGATGCGGTATGGCACGCGTAGCCCACCGCGATGCCGGCGAGCATACCGATCAGAATCCATGTTGTAAGCTTGAATCTCATGTTGTCTCCAGAATCTTTGCTACGTGAGCGCAGCATTAAATGGGCATGCTTTGTCAGTCCTGCTGCCGCCTCGTGGTCACGACCATGGCTTCGCCGTCGACGACAATATTGCCGTTCACGACACACACCGTTTTCAGGCGCGCACGGCGACGGTCAAACCACAGTTCCTCGATCGTGATCGTTGCGTGCACTGTGTCCCCAAGGCCGCCCGGGCGCAAGGAACGATAGCGTTTGGCCGAGATAGATCGTCCCTGGCCCAGGCAGCTTGTTGGCGACTGCCGCCGAAATTACGCTCGCGGAAAGTAATCCGTGAGCAATGCACCCCTTGAACGGACTTTCGGTGGCAAACATCTTCGTTGATGTGAATCGCGTTGTTGCCGTCCCCGGACACCGCCGAGCGAATAGCACGATGTCGGTTTCGGTACTGGTCTTGGCGAAGGTCGCCGTCATAACGACAGAGAGATCCTCTATATCGAATCCGGAAAGTGCATTCATGTCGCGTTTTTTTCAGCGCGCAGGTATCCAAGTGGCGCGCAGGTGCGCCACATCCCTCAGTTGAACGACGGTATTATGTTAACCGGACGCCGTTATCGACCGTAGAACTGCGGTGGACGCTTCTCAAGCATGGACGCCACGGCTTCGAGGTGATCCTCGGTGTTGTGGCACATTCCTTGGAAAACGGCGCAGTGGTCCAGGAAATCGGGAAGTTCCATACGCCTTGCGGCCTTCATTAGCCGCTTGGTCAGGCGCAGTGCCTGGGGCGGTTTGGTGGCGAAGCTCCTCGCCAGCGCCATTGCCCTATCCATTAAGACTATGCCTTCGACGACTTCAAGCACGATGCCAAGCTCCTTCGCTTCCTCCGCCTGAATCGCGCGGCCGGAAAAGGTGAGCTCTGCCGCGCGCTGATAACCGACGAGGCGCTGCAACAGCCATGCCCCTCCGTCGCCGGGAATGATCCCGACATTGACGAAACTCTCCGCCATGGTGGCCTGTGTGGAGGCGATGCGTATGTCGCACATGCAGGCCAGATCGAAGCCAGCGCCAATGGCCGGCCCGTTGATGGCTGCAATCGAGGGGACATCCAGACGATCTAGCGCCAAGGGTATGCGTTGAATGCCTTCGCGGTAGTGCTTCTGGACTTCGTAAACATTGCCACCGAAGCTCCCCTCACGGTTGAGCATGTGCTTGATATTGCCGCCAGCGGAGAAGGCCTTGCCGGCACCCGTAAGGATAAGCGCCGCAATCGACTCGTCACGGTTGATCCACGCTACGGTCTGCTCGATGTCGTCCACCAACCGGGTGCCGGTAAGTTCATTGCGCACATCATCGCGATTCAATGTTAGAACGGCAACTCGATTTTCAACGGTGAGGACCGCATCAGCAAGTTGGGGTTGTACGCTCATATTTGGTTCCATGGTCAACGCTGATTGGTTGTGCGTTCATCACTGTCGTCTCCCTCGAGCAGGATGCGGGCATCGAGGATGCCGACGCCATCGGGATAGGCCAGCACGGGATTCAGATCCAGTTCCGCAATCTCAGGAAAGGCAGTACAGAGATCCGAGATACCGAGCATCAGGCGAACGAGCGCTTCCTTGTCTACCGGCGGCGCACCTCGCACGCCGTCTAGAATTCTGCTGGCACGGATCTCCGACAGCATGCTTCTTGCATCATCTTCCGATAGCGGTAGGGAGCGAAACACAACATCCTTCAAGACCTCAACCA
This sequence comes from Cupriavidus sp. PET2-C1, assembly GCF_054515855.1. Lineage (NCBI taxonomy): Bacteria > Pseudomonadati > Pseudomonadota > Betaproteobacteria > Burkholderiales > Burkholderiaceae > Cupriavidus > Cupriavidus sp. PET2-C1. Next base: position 811,387 of record NZ_JBTNRJ010000003.1, on the reverse strand, counting down.
ACACGCCGCCAAGACCGAACATCATGACCGGGCCATAGCTCGAGTCGCGCACGACGCCGACAATGACTTCGACGCCCCCCTTCGGCGCCATCGGCGTCACTAGAACGCCGGTGATGTCGGGATCCACGCCATGCATGAGGCTATAGTGCCGGCCACTTTGCAGGATGTCTGCATAGGCTTGCCGCACTCCGGCTTCGTCCGCGACGTTCAGTTTGACGCCCCCGGCATCAGTCTTGTGGACAATGTCGCGTGACACCACCTTGATAGCGACGGGAACTTTGCCCAACGCTTCGAATGCGCTGACTGCTCGGTCGGCACTTCCCGCGAGGATTGCTTTCGCCATCATTTGCACGCCTGAGGCCTCGAGGGCCTGACGGGCCTCATGCTCAAGCACGCCTGTGCGGGATTCCTCTCGACATTTTTGGAGAACCGCCTCGAAAGCTGGGGCTCGAGTGTGACCCGCATCGTTCGACGCCGCACGTTTGCGCCTTGCCTCACCAAACTCAGCGAGTGCTTGCAAGCACCGCACTGCGAGCTCCAGCGAATCGTAGACGGGAATTCCCGCCTCTCGGATACGGGTGAGGGGCTGGGGACGCAGATCAGCGTAAAGCGACCCATATAAACTGTGAACCAGCACAGGCTTCTGTGACAGGTGATGCAGCTCCGCGATCCTATCCGACGTTTCCATCTCCACCGGAGTCAGCGTGCTCGAGAACCGGACGCCGTAGCCACCGAAGAGGCCGGTGATAATAAGGCCGTCGACGCTCGAATCCTGCAGCAGGATACGTGCACAATCCGCGAATATGGCCGGATTCGAGTCGGTGCCACCGGCGACATCCACCGGGTTGGCCACCGCTGCGGCCGGCGGGAGGATGGCAGCCAGAGCTTGCTTGGTAATCTCGGACAGCGGGGCGAGTTCGAGCCCGTGTTCAGTCAACGCATCGGCAGCGATCGTTGCATGGCCGCCGCCGTCCGCGAGCACGGCGACGCGCCGCGATTTCAGCGGGGTGAGCAGCGAAAGCGCTTCTGCCAGCGAAAGAATCTCATCCGATTTGCGCGCGAGAATTGCGCCAGCCTGGCGAAGCACGCCTTCACTGACGGCGTAGTCGCCCGCCAGCGCTCCAGTATGTGACTGTGCGGAGCTGCGACCGGCGCTAGTCCGACCAGACTTGTAAATTACAACCGGCTTCTCTCGCGCGACACGTCGCAGCGTATCCAGGAAGCGCTGCCCATCTTTCATCCCCTCGACATAGGCGATGATCGCGCTGGTATTGGTGTCGTCCCGGAAGTACTCCAAGTACTCATGAAAGCGAATGTCGGATTCGTTGCCGATACCGACGTAGGTCGACAAGCCAACCTGGCCATTTGCCTGCGCCTCGGTCACCAGCGACAGCGCCATGTTGCCCGACTGCGAAAGCAAGCCGATGCCACCTGCCTTCAGATGGGAAAATCCGACGATGTTGCTTGCCGCATGCGTATTGAAGATTCCGGAAGTATTGGGGCCAATAATCCGCACGCCCGCTTTGCGCGCTTCGGCCACCATGCGATCCTGCAGGGCCTTGCCTTCCGCTCCGGCCTCCGCAAAGCCGCCAGCCAGGACGACGGCGCCCTTCACACCCTTCCTTCCACATTGCGCGATGACGTCCGGAAGGGTCTTAGCCGGCGTGCAGATGAGCGCCAAGTCGATGTGACCAGGGATAGCCTCAAGAGATGAGTAGACATCGAGGCCAAGAATTGAGACCTCCTTGGGGTTCACCGGAAAGATCTCGCCTTTGAAACCATCGTCCAACAGCTTCTGAATGGACCGAAATCCTCGTTTCGTCGGATCTTTGGACGCGCCGACGATTGCGATCGAGGTGGGATAGAAGATGGGGTGTAGTGCGTGCACGTTCACTCTCCCCTGAACGCCGGAGCACGCTTTTCAGCGAAGGCATCAACGCCTTCCTGCCAGTCCTTGGTGGTGCTCACAAAGGTCATGCCCTCCAACTCGGCGAGCAAGGCGGCATCGAGCGTGCGTTCTGCAGCGAAGTTCAGTTGCTGTTTCGCCAATTCCATGGAGAGCGGCGCCTTCGTCGTAAGTTGTCGTGCGAACTCGCGCGCGCTTTCGAGAAAACCCTCGTCCGACAGCACACGATTGGCCAGCCCAATTCGCGCAGCTTCTGCACCGTTGATGCGCTCACCCAGGAATACCAACTCTCGCGCTTTGGCCAAGCCGACCAATCGGGGCAGCAGGTAGGTCACGCCACCACCCAGGAAGTTGCCAATACTGATCTCTGGGAGTCCAAGTTGGGCACTCTCAGCCATTAGGACAAAGTCGGACGCAATGGCGATTTCGGCCCCCGCCCCCAAGGCAAAACCGTTGACCGCAGCGACGACGGGGAGCTTCATCGTAAGCAGACGCTTACAAACCGCCTGCTCTCCTGCCAAGTATTGCCGACGGTCGAATGCGGTGCGCCCCGCCTTATGCTCCTTCAGATCGGCCCCGACGCAGAACGCACGACCTTCGCCTGAAATCAGAACCACGCGGACGTCGCGGTCGGCCTCGGCCAGTACAAGTGCCTCGTTCAGTTCATTGTAGAGTTGCTGCGTTACCGCATTCAGCCGATGGGGACGATTAAGCCGGATTTCAGCAATGCCGTCGGCTTTCGAAAAGAGGATGGTGTCAAAGCTCATTGCGTTTCCAGACTATTAGTTTGTTACGTGACGGGAAAGGACCCTTCCAGTAGCACCTAACTCAACCCGAATGTTTCTTTTAACTATTCAAAGCAACATATGTTTCATGATAGATGGCCAGCCATGTCTTGTCAAAACGAAATCTGACTATTGGAGGCAGGCCCGCGTTTACCCTGACGCACAGAGCACCGTTTGCGTATCCAATGCGCTTCGCAGAGAGCGTGCAAGGCCTGAGGCCATCTCAGTCGCGTGCGCAACGCCCGTTCGTGCCACTGGGCAAGGTACTGCGATGATCGGCGTGTGATCGCGGTAGTACAGATCACGCATACACGGGGGTGTTAGCGGTATCGCTCGAACTGGCAGCCGCGAAGTGGAAAGTTGCGTTACACGACGGACAGAGCGGGCAACCCCCGATACACACCCTCGCGCAGCCGCAGGCCGCAGCCCGGTTACAGGTCGTGCTGGTCCTGTTCGAACATCAGAAGCACAAGTGGTCGCTCCCAGCCGATGTCCGGTCGCCGTGAGTTACGAAGCCGGCCATGCGTTCTGGATTTGTCGCGCTCTGCGGGCACGCGGGATCGACTACCTATGTCGTCGATCCCGCTAACATTCCGGTCGAGCGCCATCAGCGACTGGCCAAGACCGGCCGCCTAGATGCGATCAAGCTCGTGGTTAACGTGCGCGCGTGGCTGCGCGGCGAGCGCGACCGCATGCATGTGGTTCGCGTACCATCTCCCCAGGATGAAGCGTCGCGCCAACTCATGCGCGATCGCGGGGAACTGCAGGAGGAAGTGCTGCAGCATTCCAACCGGATGCGCAAAACTGCTGGCCACACTCGGTTGCTGGGATGACGTCGACAGCAAGGCCTTCGCCGACCGACTTGGCTGTGGCGACGAGCTCTGCCACGTCGGCGCGCCGCTGCCGACTGTGCACGAGCGGCTGCTGCGTGAATCCGAACGGTTGGCGCTGGCCGAGCACCAAGCGCGGTGCTGGAGAAGACCCGACAAGCAAACCTGCCGGCACCCGCGCGCAAGCGAGTTGAGGCACTGGCCCGCCTAAAGGGAATTGGCGACGTGAGCCGTCACGCCTCGCACTCGAACTCTTCTAGGGGGACTTCAGCAATCGGTGCCTGGTGGGTGCCTGCGTTGGCCTCGTGCCCCAGCCCTACGACAGCGGCGAGAGCCAGATAGACCAAAGGAATAAGCAAACAAGGTAACTGGCGCGTCCGCGCCCTACTGATCGAGATGGCGTGGTGCTGGCTCCGCTATCAGCCCGACAGCGCGAGGACGCGCAGGTTTAACCAGACCACGCAGGGCACGGAACCGAAATTGCCGAGAACGGCGAATCGCGATCGTTGCGGTCGCCCGCCCGGTCGCGATAGCGCTGTGGCGCTATCTAAACCTGGCTGTCGTGCTCGCGCGACCACGAGAAGGATCGTCGCCATGGGAACGAACGTGGACCGATGGCCAGCAAGACGTCAAGCGATCGTTGGCGGGCGGACGGCCGCAGGTCCGGTGCTGTATGGCGTGCGCGACGACGACACGGAGCAGACGCAGTCCTTCCTATGGGTTCGCCTCCAGCAGACCGTGAAACGGCGCCCGCGCCGGCGATGCGGGGAAATAATCCATACTCCAGTGAGAACATGGTTAGCTGCGATAACCGCGGTCGCGGTCGTCGTCCCTTCGGGCAAGGCTGGAAAAACATGTCCGCAACGGGACGCGGCGCCGCCCTGGGTCGCGCTGCCCAGGAACGAAAGCAGTTGACGGAACATCATGTGGCGATCGGGATGGGCCTGCCATCCCTGCAAGTCGGGCGAGACCTCAGTACCGTACTGCTCGGCCAGAAACGCCTGGATCTCGCGCGCGGTCATGCCGCCGGCATACATGGCGATGATCTTGTCGTCGAAACCGGTGAAGCGCTGCTCGTGTTTGGGAATCAGGATTGGATCGAAGCTGCCGTCACGGTCGCGTGGAATATCGGCCCGCAGCGGACCCAGCACGGTCTTGGCGCTCTTGCCGTTGCGGTGGTTGGCCGGCCCGCCGGGCGCTCCGCGCCGCGGGTAGCCCAAATGATGACCGAGTTCGGCACCCCAGGCTCGCTCGATTACGGCCTTCTTGAACGCCATCGAGGTGTCCTGAACTGCCTCGGCAGCAATGGGCGATTAGGGTCTCGGGGATGGCATGTATGCCACGCAAAACCAAGACGAGCCAAGCCGCGGATCGTGAACTGCCAACCCGAACGCGAGCAAGCGCCCATGGGCGCGCGACTCACGCCCCCGCGCTCACAAGGCTTCCTGCCGGATTGGCCCTATGAAGGTCTGCGCCTTGGTCTCGTTGAGCAGGAATAACGCTTGCGCCCACCATCGTCACCGCGGCGAAGGCCGCCAAGGCAAGAAAGTTGTCTGAGCTGCTCCAGGCACTGGCCAGGTACAGCGCCGATTAGAGAATAAACTCGGTAGCCGCCCAGCATGGGCCAGTGCACGGGCGCGGCCGTCGCTAGCTTACGCATGCAAGCGCGTTCCATCGCCGCTGGACTACGGCTTGGAAGTCAGATCGAAGCCCTCTAATCAGGATGCCGTTAGTCGCGGTCTGTGCAACCGCGGCACGAATTGGGGGGCGACCGATCGCGCAACATTGCCAGCGTAGGGAACTGCCCATTGACAGAACGGCGAGCCACTGGACTTGTGGGCAACTTCCGCTCGATTGGCTCCGGGCACGATCAATCGGAAACGGCGGTGCTTGATCTGTTGGCCATCATGCCCGAGACGAGGCCGTCGCATTGGACAAAGAGCCGGCGCGCATGGAATGGCATAGCTGTATGCACGTGTGACAGCGCTGCGAGGCGGCAGCCTTCGGACACATGGCGCGAGGCCCTCGCTCATGCGCCGACCGGTCACGCTATATTGCGCCACCGTCCGCCGAGGGATCGGCTCCGCTCCGGTAGGTGCCGGGCTTCACTTGCTCGACGAGGTTGACAATACCTAGGTGCTTTCTGGCATCGTATTCCGTGGGATCAAGCATAAATCCCCGACTGACGAGGTGTCGCTGCACGCTCTCAGGCATGTCACGATGGATGCGAACCTTCCCATCTTTGGGGAATAAGCGCGGCAGCATCATCAGCTCAGCCATGTCGCCGGGGCGCCCAAGACCTAGCTTTAGGAAAAGCAGAAAGGTCAAAGCCCCAAAGATTCTCTCGCTGCCGGCCGCTCCCATCGCCAGCCAGGGTCTGCCGTCGCGCTCAACGATCAATGGAGACATCTCAGTTACGTCGTGGGTCTGGCCGGTAAACAGCTGCCTCGATTTCATGGCATAGCTGTAGGCAAGACCAGCACCGAACCAAGCGCGCTTAGAACCAAACCACGGCCCCATAGACGTCGTGAAGGAGAGAAAGTCGTCGTTTTCAGCGAACGCAAATGCATTTGTGTTCTTATCATCCGTCTTGCTGCCTTCGCCTTGGAAGTATGTGCGCGCAAGATCGGCCCATAAATCCGAGCTCGGAGAGGCCAGTAGGTTACGCACGCGGCTCGCGATTGACTGGCTCTCGCTCTCGAGATTGATTTCGACCGATGGGTTAGACGTCTTAGGCCTGAGCGAGCCCACCTTAAATGGGATCCGGTCCAGCACTAAGATTGTTGACAGCAGGTAGGCCTCCATGGCGGTCTCCAGCGTTGAGAGCGCGCCGGACGCCTGGAGCTTGGCGATTACGCCAGCTCCGAGCAGGGTCCAAGTTCCCCACGTCTCCAGGTTACCCGTCGCGCGCAGGAGGTATGCACGGCCATCGGTTCCGCGTAGAGCGAGTTCCTTAGGCCGACCTGCGCGTGGCCGGTTGGTCACCAGCACTTCCCTCTCCCACGGCCCCGGCCGGCGACCATATAATTCGGACCAGAAGGCCTCTTCATCCGACGCCCGGCCAAGCACCTCGAGTAACTCGCCAAGATGCGGGTTGTGTATGCTGGCCCGAACGCGGCCATTGCCATCCAGATAGATTTCCCTCAACTCCGACTGCATCTCCGAAGCCGAGCTTAGAATGGCTACGCGCAGAGCTTCTGTGGGACGAAAGCCTTGCCGAGCGATTGTTTGGGCTGGACCGAGTATTGCCTTTAGGGAAAGCTGCAGCCGTCCCGACCGACGAAGGTCGAAATAGGCTGATATATTTCCTGGAACCGGCACCGTGGAGTCTACTTCCTCGCGGATCTTGGTCGCAGCGTGAAGACAGCCGTATTCGCCTTTTATCAGATACAGACCTTGCATTCGCCCAAAGGGACTGCAGTTGGCCGGATCGACCACCCAGGCGGTCGCGAGCGCAGCCAAGTACATGTCTAGCACTCCCCCCCCCTGACGTTGAATGCGCCGAGCCGCCTCCGTCGCGATTGGATGGTTGGTCGACGCACCAAAGCCGCGGTTGGTGTGGATATGCCCCGGCAGCTCGGACAAAAAACTTCCGTCGTCCGTGACCTTTGCAACTGCATTCGTACAGGCCAATGCGCCGGCGGCAGAAAGGAAATGGCGCCGCGAAATCGTCATCGCGCACCATCCAGAGCGAAATCAGGGCGGTTGCACCCCACACAGAAATCCACCTTATTCAAGACGCGATACATGATTCTCCTCTGGGGCTGAGTTGTACGTCCCGGATTCCGTTGCTTGCTGCAACGGCCTCCGTCCGTGCTTGTTGCGTTTACAACTGCGCTTGCTCGGGCAAGCTTAGCTCATCGTCGATCGCGTGTAAACATATGTTTCACCGAAGCATACAAAGAAACACATGCTTCTAACGCAATCAAGCGGAAGGGTATCTTCACAACGGAGCTTTCGGGGTGCTGATGGCGAGTGTCCGCCAAGGCGTAGCACGACAGGCAAAGCGGCCGAGAGGGGCCGCTGTCAACCCCGAGGTGGTTGCAACCTCCCCCGGCCGCGCGTGCCACAGCTTACTTAATGAGGGGTTGCACAAGGCGCTCTGTGCTCATCAGGGTAAACGGGGGGTGGATGTACTTTGACAACATTAGCAGGCTGCTGAAGTACTCACCGCACAAGCTGCAAGACTTCCCGCTCTATGGTTGAGGTGCCGCCTATTTTTCACAATCCGGAAGCTGCGCGTCATTTCATCGATTTTTTGATGATTTGGCGGCCGTTTCTGGGCTCATTACCGCGATTACTGCAACTGCGGACGGATTTGTCCCAGCGAGCGCATGCGCACCAAGTTGTACGCGGCCATGCTCAACACAAACATCTGGTCAACTTTCTTCAGTCCGCGCACCATCACCTGACGCATGTGCCCCACGGTCTTGGCCCAGCCAAAGCCTTGTTCGATCAGCTTGCGCTTTTGCTGCGAAATGGCATACCCCCCGCTGCAGGCGATCTCATCCGGTACCGGCGAGCGTCGCCCGGAGGTGTTTTGCGCCACGTGGGGCGTGACCCTCATCTCAAGGCAAGCCTCAATGAACTCGGCCGCGTCATACCCCTTGTCCGCACCCACGGTGACTTCCACGTTCGCATCGTCGACCACCTGCCCGGGCGTCGTTGACCATGACCTTGGCGGCTTCGCGCTCTGCATGCCCGTCGGCACTTGTCACCAGCGCGCTGACCACCAGGCCGTGGCGGTTGTCGCTCAAGGTATGGCCCATGTAGCGCAACTCACTGGCGGTTTTGCCTTTACGGTAGAGCCGGGCATCGGGGTCGGTCTTGTACTGGTGCGTTTCGTTGCTACGCTTGCGACCTTTGAAGTTGCCACCATCGTTGTCTCGTCCTCGCCGTCGTTGCGTACAAAGCTCTTGTGGCCAGCCCAAGCCTGAATGAGTGTGCCGTCCACGCTGAAGTGTTCGCCGGAAAGCCAATCCTTCTTTTGCGCGATGGACAGTACTTCGTTGAAGAATTCGATCACAGCATCGTGCTTGATCAGGCGTTCGCGGTTCTTGGTGAATACGCTGGGCACCCAGACTGCATCGTCCATTGCCAGGCCAATGAACCAGCGAAACAGCAAGTTGTAGTGCGTCTGCTCCATGAGCTGACGTTCGGAGCGAACGCTGTAGAGCACCTGCAGCAGCGTGGCCCGCAACAACTTCTCAGGCGCGAGTCTCATACCCGCACCGTGGACATGCCGACTCCATTGGGCAACGATGCGCAGGACATCGAATCGCGCTCGCCATTTGATGCAAGAGACAGTGGTAGCCGCGTGTCATGCAGGAGCGACAGTAGCGGAACACTTCGCAATGGCGTCGCTGCTCGCCTGCCTCGATGAGTGCCATGTCCAGCGCTTTTGTTGGCAAGCCCAGTGCCCCTCCCGTTTGTGGAGAGCAGCATCCCTCACGACGTCACTTGGCGCCCGGGAGGGATGCGTCCATACCATCTCTTAAAACTTGTGGCGAATACCAACAGCCGCGCCGAGCATCGAGCTTTGGCCGCTGCCCAAGAAGTATCCACTCGCAAAGCTGTTCGCTGACGTATCAAAGTTCAGACCAGCATTCTTGCTATATGCCGTGGTCAGATAGACATCGGTGCGTTTCGAAAGACTATAGTCGGCAATAAACGAGATCTGCCATGGATTCTTCATATTTATGTTGCCAAACTTCTTGATGTCGTCGTAGTAGTAGGCGAGCGTCAGATCAATTCCCTGATTTAAATGATAGTTGGCGCCCGCCCAGTAAAAATCATCACGTAGAATTGTGGAACCATCGGAACCCTTGTTTCGCCCCCACCGATAGCCGGCCATCAGCTTCGCCTGCGTGCCAAAGGTATAGCTTGCGGCGGCGGCGGCTCTCTTGAAGGAGCCGATATCCCCTGCCGCGGCCAGTGTCGGGCTGTACTGGTTATAGCCGGCCATTGCGGCAAAGGGGCCAGATGCGTAGGTTACGGATGAGCCGAAGCCGGAGTCGCGACGGAACTGACCGGGAACTTCGCCATTCCCGGCAACGCCATTACCAAACGCCCAATGGGCGATGGCAGTCAAGGGGCCGAACACGCCAGTGTACTTCGCCATATTGTCGGAGCGATAGTCCGCGCCGACCTCAACCACGCTCGGCTCGTATTGCGATGCGAAGCCAGTCGGCGAAAAATTCGCCAGCGCGTCAAAGAAGCTTGTGTACTGGCGACCAAAGGTGACGGAGCCAATGGTCTTGCTATTAAGGCCGACAAATGCCTGGCGACCAAAAAGGCGCCCACCATTCAGGCTAGAGCCGGTATCAAGCGCTATTCCCCCCTCTAGAACATAGAGGGCGCTGAGACCACCACCCAGTTCTTCAGTTCCGCGCAAGCCAAAGCGCGAACCTGACAGGCCACCAGAGTTCAGGCGAAACAGCTTGGCGCCAGAACCCGTTCGGAATCCATTCGTAGCAGATGGAGTTACGGTTGAGAAATGATTTGCATACTCCAAGTTCGCATCGGCCACACCGTATAGCGTCACACTTGATTGAGCCTGCGCGGTGCCGCATGCAAGCACTGCGCACAACACTGACATTATTTTCTGACGTTTGGTTCCATGCGTCAAAATCATCCTCGACTCCTATTCCTGGTGAAATTCTTCGGGATTTATATGTGCCACTTGGTGGTGTTTTTTGCCGTCTTCACTTACGTCTTGGAATGAGGCGACATGGAAGAACTACTGCTGGTGTTTCGCCCGGAACGAGGGTAGAGCCCTACACTTCGTTTGACTCACAAAATATGTGCACATGAAACAGACAAGCGGGTCCGTGCGTTCAGTCGGCACCTGCCTCCCATACGGATGCAGCCGATCCCGTTGCACAAGCGCCAAGCGATCAACTAGTTGATATGCCAAAATGAGCGATCAAAGCGGTTTAATAAGCCTCACGACCAGCTTCGCGCGCGAAGTGGCGCTCGACGGTATTTCATGTGCCCCGGTGCCCTCTGGCTTTCGGGTAAGTAGCCCAATCCGACGAGAATGCGTGAACGGCAGTTGGATTGAATTCGCCGCCTAGCGCCCCGACAACTCTATTCCAACGTGCGGAGGCAAAACTCATATCACTCGTTGAAGTACTTCCGGATCGTCGTCAGGTCGGCGCCTTGGGACAGCGCCAGCATCAACAGGATGCGAGCCTTTTGCGGATTCAAGGTGCTGGAACCGATGCCTTCCACCTTCTTGGTCGAAAAGCCGCTGCCAGTGCGCGATGACCGCACCACAGGAAAACCCTTTTCAGTGAGTTCCAGCACCCGTTTCTTGACACTGAGCGGAAGCCCGCCGTTGCCGCTGCCCGCAATCACAAGCCCTTTTGCCCCTGCACGGAGGGCCGCATCTATCTGCTCGGTGTCCTGATCCTCGTGCATATAGATGACAGAAACCCTTGGGAATGACCTCATCCCTTCCACATTGAAGGTCGGCTTACCCTTTGGCGTAGCCGGCGAGAAGTAGAAGCGAGGCTGCGTGCCGATGAACATGCCCAGATACCCCTGCTCCGCCGCTCGAAACGTATCTACAGATGTAGTGTGAGACTTGGACGTATAGAATGCCGACCCGATCCTGTCGTTCAGTACTACCATCGCGCCCCGGTTCTCTGCATCTTTGTCGGCGGCGAGTGTCACCGCCTGCAGCAGATTCATCGGACCGTCCGCGCTGATGGCGGTGGCAGGCCGCATCGCGCCAACGATGACAACCGGTTTCGGGCCGGCGGTGGTCAGATCCAGAAAAAATGCGGTTTCTTCCAGCGTATCGGTACCGTGCGTCACCACCACACCATGCACTGCGGGGTCGGCCAGGCGTTTGTTGACCGCCTGCGCCAGGCGCAACAGGATCTCCTGGTTAATGTCGTCGCTGTTCACATTGGCGATTTGTTCCGCGGTCACCGTGGCAACGTCCTTCATTTCCGGAACGGCGTCGATCAACGACTGCACCCCCATCGTCGCCACCTGATACGTCGTCGTATCGGTACTGCTCTTTGCCGCGCCCGCGATTGTGCCCCCTGTTGCATATATGACCACACCCGGTCTTGCTTCATCTGCACGAGCCATACCGGTCACGAAGGTGCTGATGGCAAGAAGCGCGAGGATGTTTTTCTGAAGGTTCATTGAATCATCTCCAATTAGATGGGTGGGTGTTTGCCACGAGTTCTGAGATCCAGTATGAAAATGCAGTGACAGATCGTCAAATAACGAGTTTGGCCTTGCCCATACGGATTTGATATACAATCGCCGAGACAGACACCCAGAGCTGAACAGTGAACTTCAAGCAGATCGAGACCTTTCGTGCGGTCATGCTGACGCGGTCAATGACGACCGCCGCCGCGCAACTCCACACATCACAGCCCAATATCAGCCGCGTCATATCCCAACTGGAGCGGGAAACCGGCTTTCATCTGTTCGAGCGCCTCGGAGGCCGGTTGGCGCCAACCAACGAAGCCGAAGCGCTCTTCAAGGAGGTGGAGCGCGCGTTCGTGGGGCTCGACACATTGCGCGATGCAGCCCGATCCATCCGCCAGCTCGGTGCCGGCGCACTTCGCATTGGAGCCGTGCCGTCTATCGCCATGAGCATCATCCCGCAAGGCATCCTGGCATTCAGAGAGCGCCATGGAGATGTGCCAGTCACAGTGCATATCGGCACTTCGCCCACGGTAGCGAACTGGGCGGCAACGGGGTTCTGTGATGTCGGGTTGGTTTCGTATATGGTCGAGACGCCTGGCGTACGGGCCAGTCTGTGGCGTAACGAGAATGGCGTCTGCGTGGTACCCACCCAGCACCGGCTGGCGAAGAAGCGGCGAATCTTAGCTCGCGACCTGGTAGGAGAGACTTTTATCTCACTTCCGTATGGCGACGGCACGCGCGCCGCGATCGACGCGACATTCGACCCGGATGGCCGCAAGCTCACGCTCGAGATGCCTTACGCGGCGACGATCTGCACGATGGTGGGCATGGGCCTGGGCGTCAGCGTGGTGAACCCGCTAGTCGTGCGCAACCTTCGATTGCCGGGCGTGAAAGCGATTCCGTTCGAACCAGCCATCGCCTTTCCCAGCTATGTGCTGCACGCGCAACAGCGTCCTGAACCGGCAATGGCAAAGGTGTTCTTGGATTGTCTGCGGGAAATCGCTGCATCGCAGCGCTAGGCGTTCATCGAGTTTCCTGGTCATATCAAATCCGTATGGAAGTGGGAAAAATCATGATTTGACGATCTGCCATCGGATTTTCATACTGGGGTCAACGCTCTAGAGAGGATGACCAGTATGGAATCGAAAGTCAGCAAGCGTCTGACGCAACCGATCGCTCCCGAAGTTTGCGAGCACGTCTACATGCCCCGACTGCTCCGTGAATTCGAGAGCGGCTTTTCTTATCTCACAGAGATCAACCAGGCTCACCTGCTGATGCTGCACGAGACAGACCTGATGCCGACACCGATGGCATCCGCCCTGGCAAGAGCACTCCTGCAGATCGAAGCGGAAGGTCCACAAGCCGTAACACTAGATCCTGCACGCGAGGATGCCTACTTCAACTATGAGGCACGCCTGATGGAAGTGGCGGGTGCCGAAATCGGCGGCAGATTGCATTTGGCGCGCAGCCGAAACGACATCGCAGCCACGCTCGACCGTCTGCGTGCGCGAGATACCACACTTTCCCTGCTGTACTCCCTGCTTGCCGCGCGCGCCGTGGCACTTGCCAAGGCGGCCGAGCATACCGACACGGTGATGCCAGGGTATACACACCTGCAGGCCGCACAGCCGATAACCTATGGCTACTACCTTGCTGGCGTGGCTGAAGCGCTGGGCCGCGACATCACACGCTTGTTCCAGGCGCTGGCCGGACTCGATGCGTGCCCGATGGGCGCCGGCGCACTTGCGGGAACGTCGTTTCCGATCGACCCGACGTCCACGGCGCGCTGGCTCGGCTTCTCCAAATGCGTCGGGAATGCGCTGGATGCCGTGGCTTCCCGCGACTTCGCATGGGAGATTCAGTCCGCGATGACGATTGGGGCGGTCACGTGGGGCCGCGTCGCGCAGGACTTCTACGTATGGGCCACACCGGAGTTTGGGTTGATCGATTTTCCCGACAGCATCGCGGCCACGTCCAGCATCATGCCCCAGAAGAAGAACCCGGTTGTACTGGAGCACATCAAGGGTAAGGGAAGTCACCTGCTGGGCCTGTTGACGGCATCGCTAGCAGCGGTCAAGGGCAGCCATTTCACGCACACGGTCGACGGCAATCGCGAGAGCATGCGGAGCTTCTGGGAATCGGCCCAGGAATCGCTAAGCTGTATCAAACTGCTGCGCCTCGTGCTCGAGCACGCAATCCCGCTGCACGATCATATGCTCGACCGTGCAAGCCGGGACTTCTCGGCTGCAACAGACCTCGCGGACGCTCTCGTCCGGGATGCCGGTGCGTCGTTCCGGCAGGCCCACCATATTGTCGGCGCGGTGGTGCGGAACGCGCTGGACAAGCATTTGCCCGCCTGCGAAATCAGTACCGAGATGGTGGACGCCGCAGCGCTGCAGCATGCAGGCCGGAGGATCGGGCTGGACGCCAGTACGGTTGCGCGCTGCCTCGACCCGGTGCAGGCCGTAGTCGCCCGCAAAGCCATTGGCGGACCGTCGCCCGCGCGGGTGCGCGAGAACATTGCCGCACAGGAGGAGTCGCTGAGCGTCTTGCGTGACGATGTCGAGAGTCTGCGGCAGCACGTCGCCACGGCGCGGGCCTCGCTCAGGCGCGCCGTGTGCGAGCTTGCCGCACAGCCATAAGAGCTTGGCGCCCCACCGGGCGAGCCAATCGCCTTCCAATGACCGATGGAGACACTTCGTTATGAAACCGTTTGTGCGCATGCTGGCTGCAGCATGTTTCTCGCTGGGCACCGCTGTGGCGGCGGCCGCATCCTTTCCGGAAAAGCCGATTCGGCTCGTGGTACCGTTCCCGCCTGGCGGCACCACTGACATGCTGGGGCGCATCCTGGCGACGCGCCTGTCCGAGGCACTCGGCAAACAGGTCGTGGTGGACAACCGGCCGGGCGCCGGGGGCATCATCGGCGCCGATATTGTTGCCAAGTCACCCGCCGATGGCTACACGCTGCTATTCGGCTCACTTGCGACTCAGTCGATCAACACCACGCTGTATAAGCATCTGCCCTTCGACGCGCAGAAGGACTTCACGCCTGTGGCATTGTTCGCCAGCGTGCCAAACATCCTGGTAGTAAATCCGAAGGTGCAGGCAAAGTCGGTTAAGGAGCTCGTGCAGTATGCCAAGCAGCATCCTGACGCCCTCAACATGGGTTCGGCCGGGAATGGCACAACCAACCATTTGTCGGGCGAGTTGTTCAAAACAATGGCAGGCGTGCAGATCGTCCACGTGCCGTACAAAGGAAGCGGCCCCGCCATGGCCGACCTGCTAGCCAATCAGGTACAGCTGATGTTCGATAACCTACCCGGCTCATTGCCCCATATCAAGGCGGGGCGCTTGCGAGCGCTCGCGGTGACAAGCGCCACTCGCTCTCCCGCCCTGCCGGAAGTGCCGACCATGATGGAAGCGGGCATTGCCGGATATGAGGCAGATGTGCGATTTGGAGTGATGGGACCGCGCGGCCTACCGCGCGCCGTGGTCAGCAGGCTATCAACTGAAATCGCACGCATCGCGCAAGACAAAGCGGTTCGCGACAAGTTGTTGCAGCAGGGTGCGACGTCCGTCAGCGCCACGCCCGATCAATTCGGGGCGCTGATGCAGCAGGACGCAGAAAAGTGGGCGAAGGTCATCAGAGATTCTGGAGCGACCATCGACTAGGTGCGCCACACGCCCGGCTGGATACATAAAGGCCGACGCGCCGGGCGGACTTAGATTCCAGCCCCTCGCGCGGCGCCCCTTAAGCTTCCTCTACGTTGCAATAGTCAGGAGGAAGCTGCCATGAAGCAAGGGGAATTGGGATTGAACCTGTCGACAAAGCGCACGCGTAAGCGCGAGTTCTTGGATGAGATGAGTCAGGTGGTCCCCTGGGCAGACCTGGTTGCCCTGATCGAACCCCATTGCCCCAAGAAGAAGACCGGACGCCCACCATTTCCGATTGGGACGATGTTGCGCGTTCACTTCCTGCAGCAGTGGTTCGGCCTGTCAGATCCGGCCATGGAAGAAGCGCTTCATGATGTGCCGCTCTATCGCGAGTTCGCTGACCTGGACGGGGCCATGGCGCGGTTGCCAGACGAAAGCACGATTTCGAGATTTCGTCACTTGCTGGAGCGGCACGACTTGGCCGCCCAGATATTGACGGTCGCGAACGGGATGCTGGCGGGAAAGGGCCTGATGTTGAAAGCGGGAACGGTGGTCGATGCCACATTGATCAGTGCACCGACCTCGACGAAGAACAGCAGTGGGGAGCGTGATCCTGAGATGCACTCCACGCGTAAGGGCAAGCAGTATTACTTCGGCATGAAGGCGCATATTGGTGTGGATGCGGATTCCGGACTGGTGCACACCGTGATCGGCACGGCTGCCCATGTGAGTGAGATCAGCCAAGCGCACAGCTTGCTGCACGGCAATGAAACTGATGTCTTTGGCGATGCCGGCTTCGTTGGCGTCCACAAGCAGCCCGAGGCCAGGTGGCACGTGAGCATGCTGCCCGGCAAGCGCCGCAGACTCGATTTCAGCGATCGTGCTCAAGCGACGCTCAATGAGATCGAATCGATCAAAGCGAAGATCCGGGGGAAGGTGGAACATCCATTCCGGGTGCTGAAACAGCAGATCGGCATGGCCAAGGTCCGTTACCGAGGTCTGGCGAAGAACACGGCACAACTGAAGACGCTGTTTGCACTAAGCAATCTCTGGATGGCTCGCAGAGCGCTGCTGGCGTACGGCGTGTGACGCCGGTTGAGGGGGCGAATGGCCTCCCAACCGGGTAGAGAACGGGATTGCGCTGACGCAACCAGCCGGAGAGCCGCGGAGATCCAAACCGCGATGGTGTCGATAAGACGCCTAGGTCACGAAACTGAGTTTTTCAGGCGATCCTTAGAACGATGTGCGTAAGCGGGTCGCCAGCACCGTCTGTACTGTTCAGTAGAGTGACGCCAAAGTGGTTCCCATTACCTATTTGATGGGGACTACTTTGTCACAGTCACAGGAAGTGCCAGTCGCTGGCAGTCGCAAAGGCCGGCCGAATCATAGTGAGGAATTCAAGCGGCGGTTGGCCGCCGCTGCGTGTGAGCCGGGCATCTCGGTATCGAAGCTGGCGCGCGAGCACGGCATCAACGCGAACATGCTGTTCACGTGGCGCCGGCGCTATCGAGCGGAGCAGCGGCACGAAACTGCGGTGTTGTTGCCTGTGACCATTGAGCAACCAGGCTCGCCACCCGCTCCGACTCCAATGAGTCCAGCCGCTGCAGCTCTTGAGCCGACGACCTCGAATGGCGCCATCGAGATCCGTTTAGGCCGAGTGGTGATTCGCATCGAAGGCGCGGTCGACGCGACCACGTTGCGCACGGTACTGGACCGGTTGACGCCATGATCGGGCTGCCGGCGGGAACACGCATCTGGATCGCTGCAGGCGTGACCGACATGCGCTCTGGATTCAATGGGCTGGCCGCGAAGGTTGCGGCGACTCTGCAGGAGAGTCCATTCTCCGGCCATGTCTTTGTCTTCTGCGGCAGGCGAGGCAACGTCATCAAAGTGTTGTGGTCGACAGGCGATGGGCTGTGCTTGCTCTCGAAGCGCCTGGAGCGCGGACGCTTCGTCTGGCCACAGGCCGACAGCGGCAAGATCCACCTGACGCAAGCGCAGTTGTCGATGCTGCTTGAGGGGATTAACCGGAAGCAGCCCGAACGCACCTGGCCTCCACTGTCGGTGTTGTAAACCATGCGGCATGTGCGTAAACTGCGCGCATGCCAATCCACCCCAGCGATCTCCCCGACGACATTGAGGCCCTGAAGGCCTTGGTGTTGGCACAGCGGGAATCGATCGCACTCATGGAACGGGCCTTGGCGGTCCGCTCCATGGAGATCGAGCAACTCAATCTGCAGCTCTCCAAGCTGATATGACTCCCCGTGTCAATCGAGATTGGTTTGATTCAGTTTCACAGTTGCATGTTGTTCCCCCAATTTCCTGGAGGGCGACGTAGCAGTAAGTCTCGACGGTGGATCACGCTGATATCCGCGGGTTGGTTACCGCATTACAGAGGTCCGCCCAATGAGCCTGCCGCTATTAAAGCCCCAAGTCGGATGAAATCCGTTGCCTAGCTTGGTCGCGGGTTGCTCGTGTGCCGGGCTACGTCGCCCTTCAGGAAACTGGCTCCACAGTAGGTGGCAGATAGGTTGGTACCTTGGCGTTGGGTTACGTGGTCTGCGCCGCGTTCGGTATGGCAAGCGACATGGCGAGCCGGCTGATGTCCCAGATGAACCCGCTCAGTTCGCGGGCCACCGCAACCACCGCAATGTTCGGGTTCTTGCTGCGCGTGGCAAGTCTCCGATAGCGCCGGCACAGTCGAACCTGGGCGTCCCAGGACCGGTCAACGATGGCATTCGGGATGCCTTCGTGCCGTCGCTGAATCTCGGGGCTCACACGTGCCGGGTGCCGGTAACTCCAGGCGGCTTCGATTAGCAGCTTTCTTGCATAGCTATTGCCGTTCTTGGTGATGCTGCCTTGGCGCCGTTTTTCCCCCGATGAGTGTTCGGCGGGCGTCACCCCGAGCCAGGCCATCAGTTGGCGCGGATGCACAAAGCGCGAGAGATCGCCCAATTCGGCGAGCATGCCTATCGCCGTGGTGAACTGCAGGCCACGCATGGCCTGCAAGCCCAGTACGGCCGGATAGAAGCGCCAGTTGACCACGGCTTCGCGCAAGGCCGCTTCGAGACGGCTGCATTGCGCGAGCCGATCCTCGATGGCACGTCGATATTCGTCAAAGGCAAGTTGCTGCCACACGGTGTCGAACGCAAAGGTACTGATCCAGCGCCGGTGCGCCGGTCCCCAGTCGGCTCTGCCGCTGTAGCGCACCCCATGTGAAAGCAGAAAGGCCTTCAGCCGTTGCCGGGCGCGCTTCAGATCGTCCTTGGCGTTGACCCAGGCGCGTGACAGATCCCGGAACGCTTCGTCCTCCACACTGGGTACGTACACCGCCGAGAGGTCGCCGGCGCGCAGCGATCGCACGAGCTTGACCGCGTCGCGCCGATCGGTCTTGACGCGCTCGCCGGGTTTCTTCGGGATCAGCGACGGCGCGCACACCATGCACTCGAATCCCTTCCCTGCAAGCTGCCGGTAAAGGCCATAGCCGCAAGGGCCTGCCTCGTAGACGATGCGGATCCGGCTCGCTTTAGACTGCAGGCGCTTGCACAGGCGATCGATATCGGCCTTCGAGGTACCGATCTTGCCAAGCAGTTCGACCTCGCCCGCGCCGAGTGCGTAGGCGACCGTGATCGAGTCCTTATGGACGTCAAGACCCACGTACAGAGTGCTATCGTGTTCCATGCTGGCCTCCGCGCTGGAAATCGCCGGGTGTGGCACTGTCCACACCATGCGGCTCTGGCAGTCATGCTAACCCGCGTTTGATTCCTCGCGGCGGGCCAGCCCTCTTTGCCCCAGGGGAGTCATACTGACTAAGGCGGATGCAGTTCGGCCAGAAGTCCGAGAGGCTGGACCGACAGATCGAACAGCTCGAGGCCCGACTGGAAGATCTGCTGGCAGAAGAAGGTGCGGCCGAAACCGAAGCCGCCCCGGATGCAACCCCTCCCACCCGGAAGATCTGGTCAGCAAATATGCTGATCACCAACCGCTGTACCGCCAAGCCGCGATTTACGCCCGGCAGGGAGTGAAGCTGGACCGCACGACGATGGCCCGTGGGGTTGGGGCTTGCGGTGCCCTGGTGACTGCAATAACGTCGCCAACAGACGACGCGAACTCGGCTTTTCGTGCGTCTTTTCGCCGGCGGGTCCGGTAAGTCTTTTCTGGTGGGGCGCGCTTTCTGATGGGGCGGGACAGCGCCATCCGCCGGATGTTTATTGTCTGACCGCTGCTGCATCCCTGACATGGGCGAGAGTATGTACACCCGTCCCTAAGGCCCGCGGGCCCGCCGCCCTAATCGACGAATAACGCGCGCGTCACCATCTTCCCGGTGCCGGCACGGCACATGGGCCCTCCACGCCCACGCTGGTAAATGCGGCCGGCCCCACAACTTCCAGGTACTCCATATCGGGCGAGTAGTCGAACAGAAAATGGCGGATGCCAGGTCGCTGATGCACACAGTCCCCTGCCTCGACCAGCGTTTCCTTATCTTCGTACATGAACTTTGCCCAGCCCTTCAGCATGAAGACGATATGGAAGTCGGCGCCATGGACATGCCAGCCGGTACCGGCTTCGGGGGCGCTATTGGCACGTACCAGATGGGCAACGACCTTGCCGCAGGTTGCCTCTGCAATGCCAAGGTCGCGGTAGACAAAGAAGTCACGCAAGCCACCGCTGGTGAAGTCGGTGTCGCCTGGTTTGACGTGAGAGAACTGGTTTTCCTGGCTGATCATGATTTGCAGTATTCAAAAGTGCTGGTTTATAAAATGCGTTGATGCATGGCGCAATGGTTGCATGTGCCCCGCACCAAAATTGCCGGAATCATGGGTCTTTTGGCACAGCCGTCTGCGGGGGTTGGTAGCGAAAGAGCACGCTTACTGAGCGGTCCACCCGCCGTCGGCCGCCCACGTGGCGCCGCGTACCTCGGCCGCCAGCGGCGAGCACAGCATCAGTGCAAGGTTCCCGAGCTCCTCGGGCGTAACGAACCGGCCGGACGGCTGCTTTTCACCGAGCAGACGGGCCCGGGCATCGTCCGGAGACAGCCCTTCCCTTGCGGCCAAGTCGTCAATCTGCTTCTGCACCAACGGCGTCAGTACGAAGCCCGGGCAGATGGCGTTGCAGGTCACACCTGTTTTCGCCGTTTCCAAGGCAGTAACCTTCGTCAACCCCACCAACCCATGCTTGGCTGCCACGTAGGCCGCCTTGCCAGCAGACCCCACCAAACCGTGCACCGAGGCAATATTGATGATCCGGCCCCAATTGCGCGCGCGCATGCCGTGCAAAGCATGCCGGGTCGTATGGAAGCCCGAGCTCAGGTTGATGGCGATGATGTCATCCCATTTCTGTGGGTCAAACGTCTCGATGGGTGACACGTGCTGGATGCCGGCGTTGTTCACCAGGATATCCACTGTGCCGAAGTGCTCGTGAACCATGGCGAACATGGCTGCGATTTCCTGCGGTTTGCGCATGTCGGCCGGATGATGGATTACCTTCGCGCCGGTTGCCTGGATGGCGGCGAGGGCAGCATTCGTGTCGCCAAAGCCATTGAGCGCGATATTGGCGCCTGCCTGGGCTAGCGCCTGCGCGACGCCCAGGCCGATGCCGCTAGTTGAGCCGGTCACGAGCGCAGTCTTTCCGTTCAGGGTTGTCATAGGAATCTTGTAGCAAAAGGATCGGCACTGCACGCGCGGTAGCCTTCGCACATGCATGACGTGGTCAAGTCAGCCCGGTCAGGTAAAAGACAAGAATGACAAAGAAGACAGCCAGCGTCTTGATCAGAGTGACCGCAAAGATGTCGCGATATGACTCACGGTGCGTCAGGCCGGTCACAGCCAGCAACGTGATCACTGCGCCATTGTGCGGTAGCGTGTCCATGCCGCCGCTGGCCATAGACACTACGCGATGCAACACGTCAAGCGGAATACCCACCGCCTGGGCACCATGGATGAATGTATCGCCCATGGCCGCCAGCGCAATGCTCATACCGCCCGAGGCCGAGCCAGTAATACCTGCCAATGAGCTCACCGAAACTGCGGCATTGACCAGCGGATTGGGAATACTCTTGAGGGCGTCGCCCACGACCAGGAAACCCGGCAGCGCGGCAATCACGCCACCGAACCCATATTCCGAAGCAGTATTCATCGCCGCCAATAGCGCGCCGCCGATGGCAGTTTTCGTGCCCTCGGCGAAGCGCTGGCGCACAGCGCTGAAAGCCGTCAGCAACACAAGCGCAATGCCCAGCAGCAGAGCCCCTTCCACGGCCCAAATGGCGGTCACAGTAGCAGTCGGAATGGTGACTGGCTTGGCCAGTCCCGGCAACGTGACGCTGCTCTGCGCGCCGTACCACTGGGGAATCATCCGGGTCAGCGCAAAGTTTGACACACCTACCAGCACCAGCGGCGCAATTGCCAACAAAGGATTCGGCAGATGCAGCGTATGCACCGGCTCCGGCTCATTCAGAAGCGAGATGCCATAGCCTTCACCGCGTTTGAATGCGTCGCGCCGACGCCATTCGAGGTAGCCCAGGCCCACGATGATGATGAACAGCGCGCCCACCACTCCAAGCACGGGTGCGGCCCATGCGGTGGTCTTGAAGAACGTGGTCGGAATAATATTCTGAATCTGCGGCGTACCAGGTAGCGAATCCATTGTGAACGAGAAAGCGCCAAGCGCGATGGCACCGGGCATCAGACGTTTGGGGATGTTGCTCTGGCGATAGAGTTCGGCCGCGAAAGGATAAACGGCAAACACCACCACGAAGAGCGATACCCCGCCATAGGTCAGCAAGGCACACACGGCAACAATCACGGCGTTGGCGCGCGCGCTGCCGATATAGCGGATTGCGGCGGCGACGATGGAGCGTGAGTAACCGGACAGCTCGATGACCTTGCCAAACACCGCGCCGAGCAGGAACACCGGAAAATACAGCTTCACGAAGCCCACCATCTTCTCCATGAAGATGCCAGTGAACGCTGGGGCGACAGCGGAGGGATCAGTAAAGACCACGGCGCCGAGTGCGGCGATGGGAGCAAACAGGATGACGCTGTAGCCGCGGTAGGCAACAAGCATCAGAAACACAAGGGCTGCAACGACAACAACAAATGACATGAAGTCTCCGCGAGAGTTTTTTATGGGCTTCGCGTGTCACGGCGGGGTCGGCCAATCGCGCGCGCACGTTCCGCTGAGCGGGTAGAACCGCACTGCGGGGGTGCCGCATCAATGCACCGATCGTGCCAGGCCAATACATGCTCTATTAGACACTTCCGCCCCACTGCTCCGCATGTGAATTCTCACTATGTAGAAAAATCGACAAGTCATTGTCTACTATGGGAGAATATTTCTCTATATGGAGACATCAAAGATGAACAGACTGCGCGAGGCCGAAGACAGCAACATGCTTGGCAATTACGATGCCGTTGCACGGCGCGCGATGGAATCGCTATTCCGGACCTTCGAGAATTTCAGCGAGGGGACGCTTGTTGTCGACGCGCACGCGCGCGTGGTATGGATCAACAAGCGATATGCCGCACGATTCGGCTTCGAGGATCCACAGGCGGCTATCGGTCTGGAGTGCGAGCGGGTCATTCCCAACAGCTTGATGCGTCAGGTGGTCGAAACGGGCAAGCCGATCTTGCTCGATATCCTCGAAACCCGGCAGGATCCGATGATCGTGATGCGCCTGCCGATCAAGGACAACGACGGCAACACCGTCGGCGCGGTTGGCTTTGCCCTCTTTGACGAGCTCAAGTCGCTCACCCCGCTGTTCACGCATTACACCCGCGTCCGGGAGGAGTTGGTGGCTACGCGCCGTACGCTGGAACAGACGCGGCGGGCCAAGTACACTTTCGCCAGCTTCGTCGGCAACTGCCCCGCCACACTGGAGGTCAAACGGCTGGCGCGCCGTGCCGCACAAGCCGATGCGCCGGTGTTGCTGCTGGGCGAGACTGGCACCGGCAAGGAACTGCTGGCCCATGCCATTCACGGGGCCTCGGCGCGCGCTGAGCGGCCGCTGGTTACCCTCAACATGGCGGCCATTCCCGAGGCATTGCTGGAAGTCGAGTTCTTCGGCGCGGCGCCGGGCGCTTACACGGGTGCCGAGCGCAAGGGCCGTATGGGCAAATTCGAACTCGCCGATGGGGGCACACTGTTCCTGGACGAGATCGGCGACATGCCACTCATGCTGCAAAGCAAACTATTGAGGGCTCTGCAGGAGAAGGAGATCGAGCCCATCGGCTCGAACCGCATCATCCGCTCCGACGCGCGCATCATCGCCGCCACCTCGGCCGACCTGCCGGGCTTGGTGGAAGCCGGCAAGTTTCGCGCGGACCTATACTACCGGCTCAATGTTCTGCCGATATGCCTGCCGCCACTTCGGGAGCGCCAGCCTGACTTGCTGCCGCTGACCTATGGAATGCTTGAAGAGATCTGCACTCGAGCGGAGCGGGACGCCCCTGTGCTTACGCAGGCAGCACTGAAACTGCTAGGCGAATATGATTGGCCCGGCAACGTGCGCCAGTTGCGCAACATCCTCGAGCGGTTGATGATGATGCACGATACAGGCGAGGTAGATGACGACATGCTGGCACCCCTGCTTGGCGTGCGAGGCGTGCAAGGACCGGCGTCAATACCGGCACGCCCCACAGCGCTCGAGGCCTCCATGCATGCGCCCCCGCAGCTAGACTATGCCGATGCCATGGCCCAGTTCGAAGCCACCTACCTACTCCAAGCGCTGGCAGCCAGTTCGGGCCATGTAGCCCGCGCCGCCGCCAGCATTGGCATCAGCCGGGCTGCCTTTTACAAGAAACTGGTCGGACATAGGAGTGCAGGCCGTTTACCAGGCCGCGCATGTGCCGAGTTTTGAAAATGCTAATCGAGGCTCCGACGCCCCGCAAGAAAAGACCATTCACGTTTCGCCTTGCAAGCCCTATGGAAGCGGAGGCGCGAGCCCGGATCACCGTCACGGCAAAGGCATCCGCGAGAAAGGGGAAAGCGCTCTAAGAAAAGCGAGAACGCGCCCGCTTTACCACTTCCGTCTTCGCTGGATCGGCCATTGACCGGACTTACGCGGACGTACTCATTGACGCGCACGTGCGCCAACAAGGCGCGGAATCCAAAGATGCGTCCGTCAGGATGCGGCGCCAAGCCTCGCTCAAGCCACCGATAGATTTGTCGACGGTTGACGCCGGTTACCTTCTCAATGTCCTTTACACGTTCGCCGCGCGCGTAGCGCTCGACGGCCTCTATTCTTAGCCTCGTGACCTCGCGCGCTTCGACGTCAAGCTCGGTCCACGCTATGCTTGGCCACGCGCTCAAATCGATTGATTGAAACTCAGGCTTGCGGCGAATCATGACCGGCCTCCCCGACCGCAAACTTCGTCATCCACGACAATGGGTCGGTTCGTAATTCCTCAGCACGCACGCGACCCGTATGCAGTAGATTGAAGATGGCGGCGCGCACAAGCACCGGGTCACCTTTCGAGAACTCGCGCTCGATGGCTAGAAGCGGCTTTGGACTGGCGACAAAGCGCTCGACCGCGTCGAGCAGTGACACCGACACGAGACCTCGCGTGGCTACGATACTTGGCAGCGTGCGCTGCCAGTTGTCGATCCAGATGCGTGATGCCGCCTGTTCGGCCGCGTCGACCAGCCGGACATTGAGCACATCAGCGCTGAGCTCGAGGCCCTCCTTCGCTTCTTCATCGATAACTGGATTCGGCAGGAGCACCAACTCCTGACGATCGGAGTACGAGACCAGGAAGTCTGCAAGGTATCGCCGTCCGCGAAACTGAATGAACCCGGGACGCTCACAAAAGCGGCCGATTGCCGGATCGGATTCGATCAAGACCCATTGGTCGAACGCACAGCGTCGGTAAAAAGTTAGCCGCCGCTTCAGCTTCGGACTGAAGGCTTCGAAGCGGTGCGCGCCGCGCGGGCGGACGAGCGCAACCGGCTCCACTATGTGCAGAGAATCTTCCATAAGATCAATGCCTTACGAGCGGGATTCGAAGTCTAGGACGCCAATTGACGAAATTAATCCGGACTTATGCGAATTGACGACTTTGCTTCGCGGGGAGTGCAAGCAATACTGTCAATTCACCGGCCGGCCCTCTATATACGGCGCGGGTTCCAGGCAGATTCCGGAGTGACAGAATTGCTTCGTTCTACGCCTGACTGGCGGCCGTTCGCCGGCCCGCTCTCCCCGGCCAGCGCGCGGCACGCGATGGTGATCCTCAATACGCTGTTCGCCTGGCTAGTGGACGCCGGCTACCTTGCCGGCAACCCTTGTCCCTGGCACGCAGCCGGCGCGGTCAGTCCAAGCCGCGGGTCACGCGCTACCTCAGTCACGAGATGTGGCGGGAGGTCAAGGAAACCATCGAGGCGATGCCAGGTGCGAACAACACTGCTACCGAGCGCGAGCGGTTGCACGCGGCGCGCTGCCGCTGGCTCGTCACGGTGCTGTATCTCGGCGGCCTGCGCGCGGCCGAGGTGGCCGAGACCCGCATGGGCGCGTTTTTCTGCCGACGCGACCGGGAGGGCCTGGAGCGCTGGTGGCTGGAGGTGACGGGCAAAGGCAACAAGACGCGGCTGGTGCCGGCCACCGACGAACTGATCGTGGAACTGGCGCGCTATCGCAGCGCTCACGGCCTGTCGCCGATGCCATCGCCCGGTGAGGAGCGCCCGATCGTGCTGCCGATCTTCGGCAAGGAGAAACCCTTGTCGCGCGGCGCGCTGCATCTGATGCTCAAGGAGGTGTTCGGGATGGCTGCCGCGCGCCTGCGCGCACGCGGCCCCGAGTGGGAAAGCCGGGCCGCGGTGCTGGCCAGCGCGTCGGCGCACTGGCTGCACCATACCGCAGGGTCGCACATGACCGACCAGCAGGTCGACCTGCGGTTCGTGCGGGACAATTTCGGGCATGCTTCCATCGCCACGACCAGCGCTTATCTGCATACGGAGGATGATGCGCGGCATGAGGCCACGCAGGAACGCCACCGGATCGGGTGGACGCGTGAAGGGTGACCGGCGCCAGTCTTGGTGTCAGCGTTCAGCCAATGCTTCGCCGCGGCATGAGCGGCAACGCAAACCACGACGGATTGCTACAATCGCAGCAAGTTTTTAATGGCTGAGCATGATGGGCTTCGAACAACTGGCGGCACTGAAGGAACAACTGGCGAAGCAGGCCAAGGCCGAGTCATGGGCCAAGACGCGTCGCGCACCCCCGAAGGCTTCGGCCCGCCCGGCTAAGCCCGTGAATGAGGCCGTGAAAGAGCCCGTTAAGCCCGTCGATCCGGTGCTGCAGGCCATCGTGAAGTTGCAGAAACACTTCCCGGCAACCTTTCCGAACAGTCCTGCGCCCAAGGTACCGCTCAAGGTCGGCATCTTCGAGGATCTCGTCCCGCACGCGCAGGAACTTGGCCTGATGGAGCCGGTATTGCGCGACGCAATCCGGACCTGGTGCCGCGGCACCCGCTACTGGACCTGCCTGGTGGAAGGTGCCGCGCGCGTGGATCTGGCGGGGCAGGAGGCGGGACACGTTGCACAGGCCGACGCGAAGCGGGCGCAGGGACTACAAACCCAACGTGCGGCGCGAGCGTTATCTCGCCCCGCGACCACGCCGAAGCCCAACTGATCTGATCTGGTCTGTGATGAGGGTGCCGTCGGCGCGGGGTTCGCGTGTCGACGAAACGCGACCGAGCATCGCATCCCTGGCGCTCGCAAGCGCCACCGCGATAATGACCGCTCGCGGAGTTCCTTGGTTCGATGCAAGGCCGTCGCCGACCAGCGCGTCGTGGCTGGGGTCCGCGTCAGCGGCTCTTGGAGCCCCACTGGATTGGATGGAAACGTGAACTGCCCCATCTTCTGCCAGACTTTCAAGTTGGGCCGAGGCCAAAGTGCCGGCGATTAATTGCGTTTAAACTGCAAATTACCTTGGCGGGGTCCCCTTGATTTCACTGCAATTTACCGGGGTAGGCACCCCTAGCAGGCTGCTGAAGTACTAACCGCACAAGCGGCATGACTTCCCGCGTCATGGCTGATGCGCCCCCTATTTTTCACAATCCGGAAGCTGCGCGTCATTTCATCGATTTTTTGATGATTTGGCGTCCGTTTCTGGCCTCATTGCCACGATTACTGCAACTGCGGACGGATTTGTCCCAGCGAGCGCATGCGCACCAAGTTGTACGCGGCCATGCTCAACACAAACATCTGGTCAACTTTCTTCAGTCCACGCACCATCACCTGACGCATGCGCCCCACGGTCTTGGCCCAGCCAAAGCCTTGTTCGATCAGCTTGCGCTTTTGCTGCGAAATGGCATAACCCTCACTGCAGGCGATCTCATCCGGAACCGCCGAGCGGCGCCCGGAGGTGTTTTGCGCCACGTGGGGCGTGACCCTCATTTCAAGGCAAGCCTCAATGAACTCGGCCGCGTCATACCCCTTGTCTGCACCCACCGTGACTTCCACGTTCGTATCGTCGATCACCTGCCGGGCGTCGTTGACCATGACCTTGGCGGCTTCGCGCTCTGCATGCCCGTCAGCACTTGTCACCAGTGCGCTGACCACCAGGCCGTGGCGGTTGTCGCTCAGGGTATGGCCCATGTAGCGCAACTCACTGGCGGTTTTGCCTTTACGGTAGAGCCGGGCATCGGGGTCGGTCTTGGACTGGTGCGTTTCGTTGCTGCGCTTGCGACCTTTGAAGTTGCCACCATCGTTGTCTTCGTCCTCGCCGTCTTTGCGTACAAAGCTCTTGTGGCCGGCCCAAGCCTGAATGAGTGTGCCGTCCACGCTGAAGTGTTCGCCGGAAAGCCAGTCCTTCTTTTACGCGATGGCCAGTACTTCGTTGAAGAATTCAATCACTGCATCGTGCTTGATCAGGCGTTCGCGGTTCTTGGTGAATACGCTGGGCACCCAGACTGCGTCGTCCATTGCCAGGCCAATGAACCAGCGAAACAGCAAGTTGTAGTGCGTCTGCTCCATGAGCTGACGTTCCGAGCGAACGCTGTAGAGCACCTGCAGCAGCATGGCCCGCAACAACTTCTCAGGCGCGATACTGGGTCGACCGCCCTTGATATCGGCCTCGTACATCCCGGCGAACAGCCGATCCATCTTCGCCAACGCCTGATTGGCCATGGTGCGGATCGAGCGCAGCGGGTGAGACTTCGGTACAAAATCCTCGAGCCGCCGCATGGTGAACAGGCTTTCGGTGAAGGTGTCGGCGCCGCGCATGAAACGTCGTAAGGTGTGGGGTTCTCAGATCAACGCTTCAGTCACTCGAAGCGCTGACTTCGGTCGGAGGTATTTCAGCAGCCTGCTAGGCCTATTCCTTCCGCGGCGTCGGGGAAAGTGTGCGCAAGACGCTCGAGTGCCTCGACCTGCCCCCCCTTGTGACACACCTGTGCGGCTACGTCGAATGCCGTGGACCGCTTCGTCGGACTCCGCTTCGGTTTGCCCCTGCAGCATACGCAAGTCCTGGCAGAGAGTTGTACGCGAGCGTCACTCCTGTTAGCGATATATTCTGCTCCTCTCCGACACGGCCAGAAGTCATACTGCACGCCGATCAGGAATAGGCCGCCGGTCACCTGGTAGATCTGCCTGAGACGGCGCGGAATGGCCCCGGCCTGGAGCATCGGAGCCACATTGGAGCCACAGCGGTTGAGGACATCGAATGCGAATTGACCCAGTCACATTGAAGATCTTCCTAAGCATCATCGAGGAACAAAGCCTCGCACGTGCGGCGGAGCGGCATTTCATGGCCACGTCCGCGGTCAGTAAGCGCATCAGCGATCTGGAGGAAACCCTGGGGGCACAACTGCTGACCCGGCACAGCGCTGGCGTGTGGCCCACGGCCGCAGGGAAGGAGCTGGTCGGCCACGCCAAAGACATGCTCCTGCTCTTGTCGCGCATCCGTGCTGACCTGAGCGGCCACGGCGAGGGGACCAAGGGCGACGTCCGGGTTTACGCCAACAGCACCTCCATCGTGGGATTTCTTGGTGCGGACGTCCGCGCCTTCCTGAACCGGTTTCCCGCGGTTGAGGTGCGGCTTGAGGAATGGAGCAGCCCGTATATCGTCCGAGCCGTGCGCGACGGGCTGGCGGACCTTGGCATGTTCTGGGCCGGCGCGGCCGCGCCAGGGATCACCACGCGCCCCTACCGCAGCGCCGCGCTGGTGGCGATCATGCCCGAGAACCATCCCTTGGCGTCCCTGCCCAGCGTCACTTTTGCCCAGACGCTCGACTTTGATCACATCGCCTTCCATGAAGGCAGCCTGATCTACCGGATTACGCAGGTGGAAGCTGACAGGCTGCAGCGCAAAATCCACACGCGGCTGCAGGTGACCAGCTTTGACGCCATGCGCACCATGGTGCGCTCCGGCATGGGGCTGGGCATCATGACCGATGTCACTGTGGCCCATCCCGTCGAGGACCATGGCCTGCGGGTCATTCCACTCGAGGATGACTGGGCGCGCCTGCACCTCCTCATCGGCTTTCGCGACTTTGACGCATTGCCTGCCGCAGCACAGCATTTCATCCGGCACCTGGAAGGTTTGGTCTCGGCTTAGGTATGGCATTCGTGTGGCACTCCGGGGAACATCGCGAGCGTTCGACATTTGGAAACGCCGCCATCTGAATCCGATAATTCCACACCGCCCCTGTGCGGCGGACACTGTCGTTTCCAACAGAAAACGCATAGGCAGCCGTCAATGAACCTTCCGCTCTCGGGCATCACGGTAGTCTCCCTTGAACAGGCGATTGCCGCCCCGCTTGCCACCCGCCACCTTGCCGACTGGGGCGCCCGCGTCATCAAGGTCGAGCGTCCCGGCTCCGGAGACTTCGCGCGCGGCTACGACAAAGCCATGAACGGCGCCTCCAGCCAGTTTGTCTGGGCCAATCGCACCAAAGAGAGCCTGGAACTCGACATCAAGTCCGACGATGGCCGCGCTACACTGGATGCGCTGCTGGAGCAGGCCGACGTGTTCGTGCAGAACCTGGCGCCCGGCGCCGCCGGCAAGCTCGGCATTGACGCTCGGACGCTGGTGGCGCGCCACCCCAGGCTGATTGCCTGCGACATCTCCGGCTATGGTTCGACCGGCCCGTACCGGAACAAGAAGGCCTACGACCTGCTGGTCCAGTGCGAAACCGGCTTCCTGTCAATCAACGGCACGCCCGACCACCAGGCAAAATGCGGCTTGTCGATCGTGGATATTGCCACAGGCATGTACGCCCTCAACGGGGTGCTGATGGCGCTCTATCATCGTGAGCGGACCGGCCAGGGCACTGCGTTCGAGATCTCCCTGTTCGACGCTATGACCGAGTGGATGAGTTATCCGGCCTATTACACGCGGGACGGTGGGGACCCGTTGACACGGTCCGGCGCTCGCCATGCCACCATCGCTCCCTATGGCCCGTTCACGGCCGGCGACGGCAAGAGCATCTTTTTCGGCATCCAGAACGAACGAGAATGGCGCAGCTTTTGCGAGCGCGTACTGGAAGACGTAGAGGCGGCCACCGATCCGCGTTTTGCCAGCAACCCAGCCCGCATGCAGCATCGCGTTGAACTGGAGCAACTGATCACTGCGCGATTTGCCAACTGGACCAGCGACGAAGTGATGGGCCGGCTGGAAAGTGCCACCATCGCCAACGCCCACCTCAACGACGTCGAAGCCTTTCTCGGACATCCGCAACTGCACCAGCGCGGCCGGGTACGTACCGTGCAGAGTCCCGTTGGCCCGCTGGAGGTGTTCCTGCCGCCGCTGATCATCGATGGCATGGAGCCGGTCATGGGCGCGGTACCCGGGCTCGGGCAGCATACCGGCCAAATCTTGCGGGAGTTCGGCCTCGACGCACCGGATGGCCGGCGCGATGCCATCCCCGCCTGCCAGTGAGGAGCACCATCGCCATGCCTGCTGCCCTCACTCGCACCTATCTCGCCGTGCCGGCGCACCAAGCTCGCCTGGTCGAGTCAGCCGCCCGCAGCGCCGCGGATGCTGTATTCCTCGACCTGGAAGACGCCGTTCCGGAGGCGCAGAAGGCCGCGGCGTTAGACAGCGCGCTGCAGGCGCTCAATCAACTCGACTGGGGAACCAAAACCGTCAGTGTGCGCGTCAACAGCGAGCGCCAACGCCAAGACGATGAGCTACGAGCGCTGTCCCAAGGCGCCCGCCGGCTCGATACGGTACTCATCCCCAAGGTGGAATCCCCGCAAGCGCTGCACGCGGCGGCCGATACGCTGGCCCGTGGCCCCACTCGCATGCGCGCCCTTGGCCTCGAAGCCATGATCGAGACCGCCGCCGGCCTGGTTCACTGCGAATCTATAGCCGGCGCCAGCCCACTCCTGGCATCGCTGCATTTCGGTGCCGGAGATTTTTCCGCGTCCATTGGTGCGAAGAGCGTGGAGATCGGCCAGTCGCCGCCCGGCTATGCCATGACCTCACCCAGCAGCGACGACAGTGGCAGTGGCGGCTACCGGCAAACGCCCCTGGACATGTGGGCTTATCCAATGATGCGCATTCTGGTTGCCGCAAGGGCGTTCGGACTGCGGGCCATCGACGCGCCGTGCGGCGCTTTCCGGGACGCCGTGCTAAGCCGCGACAGCGCGCTGAGGGCCGCGGCCATGGGCTATGACGGCAAGCAAGTTATCCACCCGTCGCAGATCGACGACACCAACACGGCATTCCTGCCGACGCAAGCGGAAATTGCGCAGGCGGCACGCGTGGTCGAAGCGCTTGCCCAGGCGCAGCGCGCTGGCCGCGGCGCCGTGCAGCTCGATGGCAAGCTTGTCGACTACGCCAATATCCGCATGGCACAGCGCATCATGGCCATGCAGGCTGGACCCGGCGACGCAGCTTGAGTATCGCGCAGGCAAAACTAGAAAACCCAGGAGACAACAACCATGAGAACAGCAAAAAACACCTTCCTTGGCAAGGTTAGCGCGAGCTTGGCGGCATGCCTGTGCTTGGCCCCGGCGGCAGGTTTCGCGCAGGACTATCCTACAAAGCCCGTGAGCATTGTCGTGCCGCAGGCCCCGGGCGGCACCAATGACATTGTCGGCCGGCTCATCGCGGCGGAGCTGTCGCAGCGTTTGGGCCAGCAGTTCATCGTGGAGAACCGCCCCGGCGCCGGCGGCAATGTGGGCACGCAATTCGCCGCGCGCAGCGCGGCGGATGGCTACACCTTGCTGCTGACAATCAGCAGCACGCAAGCCATCAACCCTGCCGTCTACAAGCGCATTCCATTCGACCCGGTCAAAGACTTCGATCCGATCGCACTGATAGGGAGCGTGCCCAATGTGCTGGTGGCCAACCCCTCCTTTCCCGCACACTCCGTCAAGGAACTGATCGCGCTTGCCAAGGCCAAGCCGAACGAGTACCAGTTCGCGTCGGCAGGCAACGGCTCCCTGAATCACCTGCTCGGGGAGATGCTCAATAGCATGGCCGGGATCTCGCTGCAACATATCCCCTATAAGGGAGTCGGCCCGGCTCTCAACGACCTGCTTGGCAACCAGGTGCCGCTTGCCTTCGCCAGTCTGCCGTCGGCACTGCCCCATATCCGGGCTGGAAAACTGAGAGCGCTGGGCGTCAGCTCGGAAAAGCGCTCGCCCGCCCTGCCCGATGCTCCGACCATCGCCGAGACCTTGCCCGGCTATAGCGGAGACCTGTGGATCGGCCTGTTCGCCATCCACGGCACGCCCCGCCCGGTCCAGGCCAAGGTCGCGGCAGCCATGGATCAGCTGCTGTCGGACAAGGCCGTCCAGGAAAAACTAATCGCGCAAGGCACGGAACTGCAACGCGCAACACCCGAGCAGTTTTCCGCGACGCTGCGCGCTGATATCCAGAAATGGGCCAAGGTCGTCAAGGCCTCCGGGGCCACGGTCGATTGAACCTCCACGGCGGGCGCGGCAGGACTATGACCGTGCCCGCTGGCGAGCGCAAAGCCCTTGCAAAGCATGGTGGATTGACTCCTCTAAGAATTGACACCAGGCTCCGCACCCTGCCCCGCGGATTAGCGCACCGTTAAGAGCCCGTTTGAAAATTCGCCGCAGATGTGTTCTAACGTTCGGATGTGGAAAGAAGAACATCGAGAGCGGCAGGCAAGCATGGTGGCCAAAACAAAGCGGTATCCGAGCGATTTGACCGACATGGAATGGGCAGCGATGGAAGGCCTGCTGCCCAAGCCCGCCCAGCGAGGGCGGCGCAGGAAGGCGATCTGCGGGAGGTCATCAACGCCTTGCGATACCTGGTGCGCTCGGGGTGTGGCTGGCGCATGCTACCCAAGGACTTTCCGGCCTGGCAGACGGTGTACTGGTGGTTTCGCCGACTGATGCGCCGGTTCCTGTTCCAGACGCTTCACGACGTCGTGCTGATGCTCGATAGGGAGTTGGAAGGCAGGCAGCCTTGCCCAAGCGCGGGCGTGGTGGATACTCGAAGCGGCGCAGTTGGCGCAAGGTGTATCTGGGATTAGATATCAAAACCGGGCAGGTGCGCGCAGCGCTGATGACGCATCGGGAAGTGGATGATGCCAGCGTGTTGCCCGACTTGCTTGATCAGATTCCAGCCGAAGAGAGCATTGAAGTCCTCGATGGCGACGGCGCTTACGACACGAAGGCAGGCCATGAGGCGATCGCATCGCGTGGTGCCAAACCGTCGATTCCGCCGCGTGAAGGCGCCGCGCATTGGCCGGCCGGCACGCCGGGCGTGGGCTGGCGCAATGGCGTGATCGACGCCATTGCGCGGAGTAGTCGGCAGGAGTGGAAGAAGCAAAGTGGCTACCATCGACGGTCGTTGGTGGAAAACCTCATGTATCGATACAAGACTCTGACAGGTGAGAGATTCTGGGCTCGCGGCATCGGTGCGCAGGACGCCGAGATTGCTATTCGCGTTGGTATTGTCAACCGCATGGCAGTGCTTGCTCGCCCTCAGTCCGTCCGCGTTGCCTGATGGCATGCGGCCGCGATGCGTGGCCCATAAGTTGCCGAAGACGAACTGCAATTCATCGCCGTGGATCGGTACCTGCTGAGCATCATTGCGGTGGCAGTTGAACACATAGCGATACGCCGTGGCGCCATACTTCGCGTCAGCCTGCGGCATCTCGCGCGTACCGGAGCGGAACTGGGTGTCGCTGTAAAAGTCTGACAAGACCTGGACGACCTCGGTGTCGCCGGAAGCGCCGAACACAGCCTGCGCTCATGTGCAGGATACCGAAATCGCTATTCGCGTTGGCATCGTCAACCGCATGGCGGTGCTGGCTCGCCCCCAGTCCGTCCGCGTTGCCTGATGCCATTGGGGAAAGGGGTTATCTCGCCACCAACCTCAATTTATGCAACAGCGTCGCAACGAGGTCCAATAGAGCAGAAAGCCCGATCTTCTCCGCGAGGTATTTAGCGAACTCCGGAAGGGCTGCCAAGACAGCGGGGTGTAGCCAAACCGTATCGGGGTCATCATCCAGTCGATAGTCCGTCAGGACTGCAAGCAAGTCCATGTCGCCAGCGAACTCAACGAGTTCCACGAGCACAGTAATGCGCTCATTCTCGAGGGGGTCGCCAAGGCCAGGTCAGGAGGTACTGAGGGAGAATGCACCGGAAACCAGCCGGGAAGCACGCTTCTTCGTCTCGCACTTCCTCGCTTCGGGGGTATGATCCTAGTGTCGGCAGATCGACTGCCCTCACCCGAACAACTGGCCCATAGTGGAAGACGTCCTTTACCTAGAATTCGATGCTTTGCAGACTCTGGCGCTCCAGACTGACCGAGTAACGGCGGATTGCGCCTGCAATGCCCCTTCGTTGGCTGGCTGGGTCACGCTGCCGGTTAGCTTCCCCGAAAGCTTGCTACACAGAGTAGGGACCCTGGTACGGGACAGCTATCAGGAAGCTACGTTCGAGGAGTATCACCCTGCTGGAACCAGCATTTGGGCTGTCGATGCCTTGATCGCACCATTGTACTTCCCTTACAACCGCTGCGAGGCGCATGAATGCTCGGTTTGCAAGCGAGCGTATTTGCGCTACGTAGAAGGCGGCGGATACTTCGTCGACCCTCGAATTCGCAGGCTTAGCGCGAGCGTCTTGATTGACGCTGCCCTCCCGTAGCAGTGAGTTGATGGCGCGGCTGCGCCGTACTCGCCATCCCGCGCACATTCCGCCCTGGCCAGCGCCGTATCGCCAAGTTCGCGACATCCCGACGGGTGACCGCTGCAGTCGAGCAAAAAGACGGGCCGCACTTCCATGCGGCCCTTCAATCGTCCACTGCCTCACCATTCAACTACGAATACCGGTACTTGTCACTGAAAAGCGACGTCATTCGGCTTCTCGAATCGTTCCTTCAGCTCCTTAGAGAGCGGGAATTGCAGGTTTATGCCCCGGGGAGGAATCGGGGACTGAAACCACTTCTTGAACAATGAGTCTGCTGCTCCGTTCAGAGAGGCGTTGCAGGTTGTCACTGATATGAGGCGTCACGACCGATTGAAACGCTTCAATGACTGCCGATGGTGCCAACTCGGGAACTGGATTGACGATGACGTTGGACGTTGCCACGTGGTCTCCTGAAGAACGTTCGCTGTTGTAGTGAACTCTCGGGCAACACCGGTACCGTGTAAATTCCTTATTTCGGAACGTTTCGATATGCAAATCGTATCGAAGGCGGCCGTCAAGCCTTTGCCGTGCGCTCGGAACGAGGCTTCGGGACTGAAGGCTTTGCGCCAGACAATAGCTATAGCACCGCCCCAACCGCCGGACTTTTGCGACTGGTCGACCAGGCCACAGCAGTCGTAACGACGTTCACAGCCTCTTTCAGCGGCTTCACGACAACACTCTCAGGCGCGGCCTTCTTCATTGAGGCCGGTACCAGGGCGATGCCTTGGCCGCACCCCACGAACGCCACTTAGGTGGCGACCGTTCGTACTTCATGGAGAATACGCGGCGAGAATCCTGCCGCTCGACAGGCAGCAACGATGCTATCAAAGTACGTGGGACTCACATGCCGGGAAAACGTGACGAACGGCTCCTCCGCAAGAGACGCCAAACACACTCTTGGCATCTCTGCGAACCTATGAGACTTGGGCAATGCCACAGCCAGCCGGTCTTCTTTCAGTGGAAGCGTGGCGATCGCTGCACCCTGGTCTCCCTCGAGCCTTGCGAAGGCTAGGTCGATGTCGCCCCGCGCGAGCGCAGGCATCGCGTCAACGCTATCTATCTCGGTCACAGACACCGTCAGGTTAGGAAACCGACGGCCGAGGTCATCAATCAACTTGGGTAACACGTCCACGATAGCTGATGAGATCGCGCCTATCGTCAGTACCGCGGTGCTTCCCGCAAAGGCCTCCTGGACTGCAAGCGCCAACCGGTCCAATTGCTCGGCAAACTTTCTCACTGCCGGAAGAATCGCCACACCTACAGGCGTCAGGGCAGCCTCCCTTCGACCCCGTTCGAAAGCTTCACTTTCAACGCCTGCTCGAGAACCTGAATCTGTTCGGTCAGCGGCGGCTGCGACATACCAAGCCGCTTCGCGGCGCGGCCAAAATGACCCTCCTCTGCGACGGCAAGAAACAGCCAAAGGTGGCGAACAAGTCGAAAGTTGATCATTACGATTGATAGGTTAGGTGTATCAAAAGGTTCCTGAAATCGGAATTTACATTTACCACTCTAGCGTCGAGAGTACGTCTGTGGCAACTGACACCGACCTACTTAACATGAGCATACCCTCCTTGCTTGACCGCCTGGCCTCGCTGGATACCAACACGGTTTCCGATGCGCTGGATTTCCTGAACCTCCCCGGCGCAACCTTTGGAATTCGTCCCCTTTGGGATTGCCCAAAGATTGTGGGTCGCGCGAGCACCATCCAGCTTGGCCCCAAGACAGATGCGAAGCCCACCGTCCACCTCATCACGCCTGTCGTTGCCGAAATCACCACCGACGACCGCATCCTGGTGATCGCCGGCGGCCTGGAAGGCATTTCGTGCTGGGGCGACATTCTCGCCAACGCCGCCGTCGCGAAAAACGTCCGCGGCTCGGTGATTGACGGTGTGAGCCGAGATATCGAAGGGAGCGAGTCCATCGACTACCCCGTGTACGGCCGCGGTATCACCATGATTAGCGCCCGCAATCGCGTTATCCAGGTCGACTCCGGCAAGCAGGTCCAGTTCGCTGGAGTTGCGGTCGATGAAGATGACTACGTCGTTGCCGACCGCTGCGGCACCGTGTTCGTCCCCGCTGCGCGTATCGAAGAAGTCTTGGACCTGGGAGAGCGGATCGCCCGCCGGCAGGACGGGATGGTCAAGGCCGTCCGCTCGGGCCGCTCCGTCGAAGAAGTCATGCACGACAAGGAATTCGAAGCAATCAACAGCAAGGAGGCAAAATGACTGACAAGGAACTGGTAGCCCTGTTCGAGGGC
Source organism: Cupriavidus sp. PET2-C1 (assembly GCF_054515855.1). Taxonomy (NCBI): domain Bacteria; kingdom Pseudomonadati; phylum Pseudomonadota; class Betaproteobacteria; order Burkholderiales; family Burkholderiaceae; genus Cupriavidus; species Cupriavidus sp. PET2-C1. The sequence goes on along the minus strand of NZ_JBTNRJ010000003.1, from coordinate 773,674 downwards.
CTCGATACTCCTGGCGTATCGGACGCGATGGACCGACTGGGTCTGCCCGGCCAGTGCCTGGACATCGCCCCGCTCGACAACTACCGCAAGCCGGTCGTTGGTCCCGCATTCACGGTGAAGTACGTCTCCGCAAGCACACCTCCGGGGACGGTAGGTGACTTCATTGACGACGTCAGCCCCGGCGACGTTATCGTCATCGACAATGATGGCCGCACTGACTGCACAGTCTGGGGCGACATCATGACGCAATACGCTGGTGCCCGCGGTATCGCTGCCACCGTTATCGACGGCGTTTGCCGCGATGTCACGAAAGCCCTTGGGGATGGCTACCCGCTGTTCACCCGGGGCCGCTTCATGCGCACCGGCAAGGACCGCGTCCAAGTCGAGTCGGTGAACACCCCCATTTCTGTCGGCCAGGCTCGCGTCTGTGCACGTGACATCGTGGTGGCAGACGCCAACGGCGTAGTCGTCATTCCGCGTGAACGCGCGAAGGAAGTCGCCGAACTCGCTCGCAAGATCGAAGACGTCGAATCAAAGATTCGCGAACATATCGCCAGTGGCAAGACTCTTGGCGAAGCCCGCGAAGCCCTCGGCTACCACACCCTGCAAAGGAAGGCGTAATGAGCGCTGATCTGAAAAAGCTGAACGTCAACCTGGCAAGCGCCCAGCCATCCGCGACCTATCGGGTGATGGACCGAGTCGCTGCCAAGCGGGCGACTGGTGCGAAAGTCATCTCGCTCAGCGCAGGCGAGCCCGACTTCGACACCCCCGTCCACGTTTGCGAGGCCGCAATCAGCGCCATCCGTGAGGGCCACACGCGCTACACCCAGGTTGCTGGTCTCCGCCCGTTGCGCGAAGCTATCGCCGCCAAGTACAGCAGAGAGAATGGCTTGGACGTGAGCTGGAAGGACACCATCGTCTGTTCGGGGGGCAAGCAAGTCATTTACAACGCTCTGGCTGCCACCCTGAACACCGGTGACGAAGTTATCGTCCCCGCCCCCTATTGGGTTAGCTATCCTGAGATGGTTCAGCTGTGCGGCGCAACACCGGTAGTGGTGCAATGCGGCGCCGAGGTCGGCTTCAAACTCAATCCTGCCGCTCTGGCTCAAGCCATTACCCCTCGTACGCGTTGGATCATTCTGAACTCGCCTTCGAATCCCACGGGTGCCGTTTACAGCCACGATGAGCTGGCAGCTTTGGCTCAAGTGCTGCTGGACAATCCCCAAGTTCTGGTGCTCTCCGATGACATCTACGAGCATCTGACCTTCGACGGTGCCAAGTTTTACACCATCGCCCAGGTCGAGCCACGCCTCAAAGAACGGACCTTGACGATGAATGGGGTCTCGAAGGCCTACGCGATGACCGGCTGGCGCATTGGCTTCGGCACGGGTCCCGCATGGCTTCTCGAAGCCATGGAAAAGCTGCAGGGCCAGCAGACCTCTGGCGCATCGTCCATTTCGCAGCACGCTGCACTCGCTGCACTGACCGGCCCACAGGACTTCATCCGTGAATCGAAGGAAGTTTTCCAGGCTCGGCGAGACATGATGGTGGAGTTCCTGAATAGCACGCCAGGACTGCACTGCGAAGTACCCGGCGGGGCCTTCTACGCTTTCGCCTCGTGCGAGGGACTTCTCGGTAAGACGACGCCGGCCGGAACCCTGCTTCAAACGGACGAAGACGTAGCCCTGGCCCTTCTCGAGGAGGCCAATGTCGCTGTGGTCCACGGCTCCGCCTTTGGCCTGGCTCCTTACATTCGGATTGCATATGCGTTGGACAACGATTCGCTGCGCAAGGCATGTGAGGCGATCCGTCAGTTCTGCCTTTCGCTAAAGAGTGACTGAGGCCAACTGAAATACGGGCCCGGACCATGCCGGGTCCGCACGCTTTCCCATAACAATTCCGGCGGTCGAGGCAATGCTCGAGTACCTCGGAGGAGACAGTCATGTTCAAAAGCTCGACTATTGCAAAGCTGGTCGTCGCAACCATTTCGCTGTGCGCCGCCGTCCAACACGCCCAGGCCGAGGATCGCTGGCCGAGCAAGCCGATTTCCCTCATCGTCCCGTACGCCCCCGGTGGAACGTCCGATGTCCTTGCGCGCATTTTGGCGGCGAAGCTGCATGACAAGCTGGGACAGACTGTCATCGTCGAGAACAAGCCCGGCGCAGGCGGCAACATCGGCACCAACCTGGTAGCCAAAGCCAAGCCGGATGGCTACACGTTCCTGGTAGGTTCTAGTGGCCCCATCGTTATCGCTGGCGCTCTGTACCCGAAGCTTCCGTACAAGCCGGAATCGGACTTTACAACCGTCGCGCCTCTGGCGAAGGCTAGCTTTGTTGTCGCAGTGAACGCGAAGTCTGGGCTCAACTCCATCCAAGACATCATCACCAAGGGTAAAACCGGACAGCTTTCGTTTGGATCCGCCGGCTCGGGCTCTCCCCAGCACATCATCGGTGAGATGTTCAATGTGGAGACGAAAACGAAGCTGCAGCATATTCCCTACAAAGGGTCTGGTCCCCTGTTGAACGACCTGGTTGGCGGCCAGGTAGCGCTTGCCTTTGAGAACCCACTGCCAATCATGCCGCAAGTCAAAGCCGGCAATATTAAAGTACTGGCCATCACCAGTGGCCAGCGCTCGCCGCTCTTCCCGGACATTCCTACCCTGGCTGAGTCCGGCGTCAAGGGTTTCGACGCGCAACCGTGGTATGGCATGTTGGGCCCGGCGGGCCTGCCCAATGACATCGTTGAGCGCATGAACGCGGCAGTCCAATCTGTCCTCGCGTCGCCGGATGTAGTGGCTCAACTTAAAGGCCAGGGTGCTGAGCCGATGTCGATGAAGCCCGCCCAGTTCAGGACCTTAATAGGCGCAGACATTCGGAAGTGGTCTGAGGCCGTGAAGCTGTCTGGCGCCACGGTCGATTGACACTTGTGGAATTCAGGATAACAACATCCCAATGATAACGATGAACAGAAACACCCGGAAGGAAACTGTATCGCTGGAGGTCGACGGCGTGGCGCTTAAAATCGCTGCCATCAGCCGTCAGGGCGAGCTCGCGCCTATCGTGTTCTTGCACGGGTTCGGGTCCACGAAGGAAGACTACGCAGACATCTCCATCAATCGTGCATTCGGTAGCCGTCCCTTCCTTGCCTATGATGCACCTGGCTGTGGAGAGACTGCCTGTGGGGACCTTCGGAAGGTGTGTATTCCCTTCTTGGTCGAGACGGCCAAAGCGATGCTCGCCCATGCAGGCATCGACCGCTTCCATTTGGTCGGGCACTCCATGGGTGGACTCACAGCGCTGATGCTTGCGCATGAGTTGGGCGACCGAGTATTGAGCTTCGTTGACATCGAGGGCAACGTCGCACCGGAAGACTGCTTCCTGAGCAGGCAGATTGTGGACTTCCCCGCCGATGACCCTCAAGCGTTCTTCAACGACTTCATCGACCGAAACTGGCACTCCTCTCAGTACTCTTCGCCACTTTACGCCACAAGCCTCCGTCACAAGGTCCGCGCGCAGGCGGTGTCCGGCATCTTCACGTCGATGGTGCACCTGTCGGACCACGGCGACCTCATGGGCAAGTTCTTGTCGTTACCTTTCCCGAGGATGTTCATGTACGGTGAACAGAATAGTTATCTGACGTACTTGCCGCTTTTGGCCAAGTCCGGCGTCGAACTCGCCGAAATCAGCGATTGTGGCCACTTTCCGATGTACTCTAATCCGGTGGAAATGTGGCGGCGCATCGATGCGTTCGTAACAAGTGCTGAGCGCCGCTGACGTTGCCGTAGCGCCGGAATGTAGTTGCAGCGGCATGAAACCGAGCTTTGTATTCACATGAACACTCGCTTTCTTGAGAGCTTCATCCTTGTCGTGCAGTTGGGTAGCTTTCGCGCCGCTGCCGAAAAGCTCCACATCACCCAGGCTACGATTTCCAATCGTATTGCATCACTGGAGGAGGAAATCGGCGCCCGAGTTTTCTCCCGAGATGCGGGGGACTTGCGCCTAACCCCGGTAGGCATGAGGCTGATTCCGCTTGGCGAGCGGGTTCTCGAGATGCAGAAGTACATCATGCAGCTCGGACAGTCAGACCAGAACGTGCTCGGCAGCGTTCGCATCGGTGCAATTGATACCGTGGTCCACACTTGGCTCGTGGGCTTCATCGAGCATCTCCAGTCATCCTATCCGGGAATTGAAGTTCAGCTGAGTTCTGAGTCCACCGACCGACTGAACAAGAGTCTTCGCGACGGGGATGTCGATATTGCTCTCCAAACCGACCAGCTGGCCGGAGATGGTGTAGTTAGCACGACCTGCCTCCCAATGCGGATGGGATGGATTGGGCCTGGCAACAAAGGCGAGCGTAAGGTAGACGTCCGAGAGCTGCTTACCCAACCAGTGGTCACAATGAGCCGTGGCTCTCAGCCTTACCTTGTGCTTAAGGACGTGTATCGGCGCGCCGGTGTGCCAATGGGAAAGGTGCATTGTGTTAATTCGATAGCTGCGCTTGCTCGACTGGTGCGGTGCGGTTTTGGAAACGCGTTAATACCACTGCCGCCGGTACGCGAGGAGATTGTCAGGGGTGAGCTGCGGATTATCGAAACTGACATGCCGCTGCCGCCTCAGGGCCTGATTGTCAGCTATTTGGAAAGCCGCGAATCCGACGCCATCAAACTTGTCGCCGAATTGGCTTGCCAGGAAGCAGACCGATTTATGCGCTCAATGCCTGCACCATTCTCGCCGCATTGATGCAGACTCACCCATCCGCACGCAGCATTTCTTAGTTCCGGGAGCACCTTGAGCCCCTAGGGATTACCCCAATACCCCATATTCCGAATAATCCGAAGTCTTACATGGCTAGATAAAATAGGGATTACCCTCACCCACAAAAGCTCCAGAAGGCACTTGATGCACCAAAAACGCCCTCTTTTCGACCGTTCTGGTGCACCAACCCTTAAGGGTCGAAAGAAAGTCTATTAGGTAGTCGAAAAAATTCCCGTTTGTGCCTCACTACGTCGTCTTAGTAGCATTCAAATTACCAAAACGAGCGAGGTGAGGAAATGACAGAGAATAAACTTGGCATGCTTTTTGTCGCATCGGATATTAGCCCCGATGATGAAATAGATTTTAACGCCTGGTATGACCGAGAACATATTGAAGAGCGAGTCCGGATGGAAGGAGTTATCTCGGCGGCTCGTTATATTGCGGTAACTGGTCATCCAAAATATCTAGGCCTGTATTGGGCCGAATCGATTTCAGTATTTGCTTCACCGGCATATTCTCATGCATTCAAGAACCAGACTCCCTGGTCCATGAAAGTACTGCCGAAAATGCTCCTCCCAACGCGCCGGATTGGTGAAGTTTCCGCAGACGTCGGCCAAGGCAGTGGAGGTTGGGTCGCAGTGCTCCCGTTGAATGCCGCCACTCATGACGTGGAAGGGAAGTGCAAAAACGTGGGGGCCCTCCTTGCGGAAGACAATGCTTTCGTCCGCTCATACCTCATCAGCCCGAATGACGAGCTCAGCCGCCCGCTCCCCCTTGAGGACCTTGCGACGCGCAAGATGCATCCGCTCTACATCATCGAAAGTAGCAACTCCGCTTCGAACGAAGCTGCTTTGCGCCATGCCATCGAAGCCCTTCCCTGTTCGCCGGCCGATGCAGCCCGCTATCAGCTGACATGGAAGCTGTCTCGCGAGGAGTTGAAGTAATGGACAACGCGACGATTTTTTCGCCAACAGGCGAGTCACCCCATGTTGCGGCCCCGCGTCAAAAGATGCGGCGCCTCGCTGCCGCGAGTTCAATTGGTACGACGCTGGAATGGTACGACTTCACGGTCTACAACCTCATGGCGGCGCTCGTCTTCAACAGCGTGTTCTTTCCGTCGGTGGACCCGTTGTCTGGAACCATCCTGGCCTTCTCGACCTACGCCGTCGGATACCTGTCACGGCCTTTCGGCGGCATTGTCTTCGGCCACCTCGGTGACAAGCTCGGCCGACGCTTCGTCCTGGTCGCCACGTTGGTGCTGATGGGTGCGTCGACCGGCCTCATGGGTATGTTGCCCACCTATGAAGCCTGGGGCATTTGGAGTCCCATCCTGCTGGTCGCGCTTCGTTTCCTCCAGGGCGTGTCGATTGGCGGCGAATGGGCAGGCGCCGTGCTTCTTTCGATGGAGCATGGCAGCCAGGAACAACGTGGGCGCAATGCATCTTTCGCCCAGGTTGGACCTGCCTGTGGCACGTTGCTAGGTGCGGGCTTCATTACCTTCTTCACCTATTTCCTTCCCACCGAAGCGTTCCACGCTTGGGGTTGGCGGATTCCTTTCCTTTCAAGTGTATTTCTCGTTGCATTCGGTCTGTGGCTGCGCCGCGGCGTGAACGAGACGCCGATGTTCGAGCAGCTCGAGCGGGGCCATAGCAAAGCCAAAATGCCGCTGAAGGAAGTCCTCCACAGCTACGGGCGGCGTCTGCTGATTGCGGGTGGCGTGAGAATCGGCTCCGACATTGTCTACGGCCTGCTCGTGGTTTTCACGCTCACTTACGTGACGACCGTGCTCAATCTGCCTCGCTCTCTGGCACTGACCGCAACCATGCTCGGCGCTGCTCTCCATGCAGTTTCGGTGCCACTCTTCGGCGCGCTCAGCGACAAGCTCGGCCGGAGAATTGTGTATGGGGCGGGCGCCGTGTTGTCGATTGGCTGGGCGTTTGCATATTTTGCGCTGATGAACACCCTCGAGCCGGTGAATATCTGTATCGCGGTCGTAGTTGGCATGTTGTTCCAGGCCATGATGTACGGCCCACAAGCTGCCTTTGTGACGGAACAGTTCCCGACGCGTGTCCGGTATGCGGGAGCATCGCTGGCAGCGACGCTGGGCGGCATCATCGGCGGGGGATTTGCGCCCCTCGTCTTCGCCAGCCTCTACAAGACATATCAGTCGTCCACCACCCTCTCGCTCTACATCGGAGCCGGCCTGCTGGTCACTTTGGCCAGCCTGCTTGCAGCCAAGGAAACGGCTCACAAGCCGCTGGAACACTGACCAGTCCCGGCCGCTGAGTCACTGCGCGGCCGGACCCTGAATCGCAATCGGTATCTCTCAAGCATGACGCTCACACTGGAACTGGCAGAGCCCGACAACACCATCGCTGCCCGCATTCACGCCGCAGGCTCCGGCGCGCTCTTGCTCGACGCTTCCACCGGCGCTTTCGACAACGACATCCAGTCACTCCTGCTTTCACTGGCCAGCAAGCTGCGTCAGCGCTTAGGGAAGGCTACGCCGCATGAGGTGGTACTCGGCGTCAATAACCTCCTTCTGACATTCGACTCGCTCCAGCTTCACCCACGTGAAGCGGAAGCGCTGATGCGCCAGCTATGGGAGTTGGCAACGCCATCGCACCGCTCCGGCAGGCATTTCGACATCCCCGTGACCTACGGCGGCGAGTATGGCGAGGACTTGAAGGACCTCGCAGAAGGCGCGGCACTCACCATTGACGAGTATGTCCTTCGGCATAGCTCAGCGGTCTACACCGTTGCGTGCGTTGGCTCAATGCCAGGATTCGCGTACATGGCGGGACTTCCTGAAGAGCTTTCAGTGCCGCGCCGAAGCACGCCACGCATGAAGGTCCAGAAGGGCTCAGTGATTGTGGGCGGCAGCCAGGCCGGCGTTATGCCATGCACAGCGCCGTCAGGCTGGCATCTCGTCGGCATGACCGATCGAGAGATGTTTGAAGCAACAAAGGACAGTCCGTGCTTACTCGCGCCCGGGGACACGGTCAGGTTCAGCATCAAGGAGATTGTGGCGTGATAGAGATTCTTTCGAACGGCGCGCCAAACGTAGTGCAGGACCTGGGACGCTACGGATGCATGCGTTACGGCGTCAGCCGCAGCGGCGCCATGGACCCTTTCGCCCTATCAATCGGTAACGCGCTGGTAGGAAATGACCGTGGGGAGGCGGGCATCGAAATCAACCTGTTCCCATTTCGCGTCAAGTTCCACGAGGACACACGTTTTGCCGTGACAGGCGCTGACGCCAAGGCGAGCCTGGATGAACAACGCCTCGCGCCCTGGTGGGGTCGAACAGCTTCGGCGGGGCAGACCCTCGTCATCGAGCGCCCGCGGCGCGGGGCCCGAGCCTATTTGACTATTGGTGGCGGCATCAACGTCAAACCAATCATGGGCTCGAAGTCAACTGACCTGAAAGGCGCCTTTGGTGGTGCTTCGGGTCGCGGCTTGATGCGCGGGGACCGCCTGGAGGTCGGCAATGGGCAATCGGCTTCGGACCGTCCCTGGAAGGTCGGGCTCGGCGTGGTTCCTAAGGGCTTGCTCGAATATTGGGATGAACTGAGCACAAACTGCATCTCCGTCCGTGTACTCCCTGCAGCCGAATTCGAGCGGTTCACGCCCGAGTCGCAGACGGCCTTCCTGCGAGATGAGTTCAAGGTGACGCCAGACGCAAATCGTGTTGGATATCGACTCAACGGACCGGTGCTGAATCAATCGCAACACGTCGAACTGCTCTCTCATGGCATCGTCGCGGGGACCATTCAGGTCCCCCCATCGGGTCAAGCCATCGTCCAGCTTGCGGAAGCCAATACGTGCGGCGGCTACCCGAAGATTGCCACTGTGATTGAAGGCGACTTGTGGAAGCTATCGCAAGCTCCTATCGGTTGCGGAATTCGATTCGAGCTCACCGACATTGATACCGCCGTAGCCGCACTTCAAATGAGACGCGACGAAGAACTACGCATCAGGGACACCCTGGCAATGATGTCTGGGCGCGCCTAGCTAGCCGCCTCCCAAACCTCAACAAGGAACCGAGAATCATGAGCACACAATATAGAGCCATCGAAGTAGACCTCAATTCCGATATGGGTGAGGGTTTCGGCGCCTACCGGATGGGCGATGATGCTGCCATCCTCGAGATTGTCACCTCGGCCAATGTCGCTTGTGGATTGCACGCGGGCGACCCGGAAATCATGGCGAGGACTTTCGCGCTGGCAAAGGCTCGTGGCGTCGCTGTGGGCGCCCATCCTGGCTTCCCCGACCTGTGGGGCTTCGGTCGTCGCGTCATTCCTTTCTCGCACGGCGAAATTGAACGTCTGGTTGCGTATCAGATTGGCGCGGCGCAAGCGCTGTCGCGATATGCCAGCCACCCGATTACCTACGTCAAGGCACACGGTGCGCTCGGAAACCTGACGCAGACTGACGAAGCCGTCGCAAAAGCCATTGCACGTGCAATCAAGGCGGTCGACCCGAGCCTTACCTGCATGACTTTCGCTGGCGCTGCCATGGAGCGTGTGGCGTCCGAGTTAGGGTTGGCTGTGCGGCGCGAGGTCTTCGCCGACCGTGCATATACCGAGGAGGGGAACCTGGTACATCGCTCCGTGCCCGGCGCAGTGCTACACGACGGCGACGAAGCGGCAGCCCGCATGCTGCGGATGGTCCGGGCCGGCGCCATTGAAACTATTTCCGGGAAGCTTCTCCCCGTCCAGATTGACACCATCTGCGTCCATAGCGACACGCCCGGTGCCATCCAGATGGCGGCGAAAGTCCGCAGCACGCTCGAGGGCGCGGGCATCGTGGTTAAGTCATTCAGCTGAGGAACACATGGACCTGAAGTTCGTGCAAACGCTGCTCGACGTCCTTGGAAGCTCAACGGCGCTCAGCGAAATCGAATATGGCGACGGACAGCGACAGGTGAAGCTGAAGAGGCGCTCATCACACCCTAGCCCCACCGCCGAGACGTCCGAACAACTTGTGACGGAGCGGGCGTCTGCGTTGACGGAAGAGGCCGCCGTCGCCGAAGCCCCTGCGGCGACGGCCACTCGAAATAGTGTGATTGCGGGGATGATTGGCACCTTCTATCGCGCTCCTGCCCCGAACCAACCCTCGTTCGTGTCGGTTGGTGACACCGTCGAGGAAGGCCAAACCTTGGCAATCGTGGAAGCGATGAAACTGCTCAACCCCATTGAATCCGACCGTGCCGGACGGATTGCAGAGATTCTCGTTGCCGACGGCGCAGCGGTCTCTGCCGACACACCGCTTTTTGTCATCGATGACCTGGAGGCAGCCCATGTTTGATACTGTCCTCATAGCGAACCGTGGTGAAATTGCACTGAGAATTCTGCGTGCTTGTCGCAAACTCGGACTCAAGACGGTAGCGGCACACTCCGAGGCGGATGCCACGCTTCGACATGTCGCATTAGCGGACAAGGCGATATGCATCGGCCCTGCTCCATCGTCGAAAAGCTACCTGAATCACCAAGAGATTCTTCTCGCCGCGAAGGTCACAGGCGCGGGAGCCGTGCATCCTGGGTATGGCTTCCTCTCCGAGAATGCCTCGTTTGCTGCCGCAGTCGAGAGCGCCGGGCTTGTTTTTGTGGGACCGACGTCTGAATCCATCCGGCTACTGGGTGACAAGGTGAGCGCCAAGCAGGCCATGGCAAAAGCTGGTGTCCCCTGCGTTCCTGGCTCAGATGGTCCACTGCCCGAAGAGCCAGACCGCATCGTTGAGGTCGCAGAGCGTGTCGGCTACCCGCTTATTGTCAAGGCGGCAGGCGGCGGTGGCGGTAGAGGTATGCGCGTGGTTGTTAGCCCGGCTGAGCTCCTGAACGCTGTGGCCATGACGCGCGAGGAGGCCGGCCGTGCATTTGGAAATCCCACCGTGTATCTTGAGCGGTACCTCAAGACACCTCGCCATGTCGAGATACAAATTCTTGCAGACACACATGGAAATGCCATCTGGCTAGGAGAGCGCGACTGCTCTACTCAGCGAAGGCACCAGAAGCTGATTGAAGAGTCTCCCGCGCCAGGAATCGGCCGAAGCGAGATAGCACGCATTGGAGCGCTCTGTGCTCAAGCGTGCGTGCAAATCGGATACCGCGGCGCCGGCACGTTCGAATTCCTATACGAGAACGGCGAGTTCTTCTTCATTGAGATGAACACCCGCGTTCAGGTGGAGCATCCGGTGACCGAGCTCGTCACCGGCGTTGACATCGTCGCCGAACAGCTGCGCATCGCGCGGGGTGAAAAGCTTGGCATCACGCAGAGCGATGTCTCTTTTGCCGGTCATGCCATCGAGTGCCGTATCAACGCCGAACACCCATGGAAGTTCACGCCGTGCCCAGGAAAAATCCTCGACTGGATTGCCCCGGGCGGGCCAGGTGTTCGCGTTGAATCACACGTTTACCCTGGGTATGTCGTGCCGCCGCATTACGACTCGCTCATTGCGAAACTCCTGGTGCATGGAGCCACTCGCGAAGAAGCCATCGCACGGATGAGCGCCGCCCTTGACGAGATTCACATTGACGGGATTCAAACGACTGTCCCATTGCACCGCAAATTGATGAATGAGCCTACCTTTGGCAACGGGGGCGCCGACATCCACTATCTCGAGGGGCTGATATCGCAATGGGACGCAGCTTCAAAGGAAGGCAGCCATGAAGACTGAAGAGATTGCCTCGCTGGTCGCCAGACTAGAGCGAGCCGGGGTTTCCGAGTTGTCGTATAGCGATGGCACTCAAACTTTGATTCTGCGCTTTGCCGAGGTGGCCGGACAAGCTGCGCATCCAGTTGAGGAACCCGTGAAGACGAATGTACTCATCGAGCCCCCGCTTCCGAGGCACAAGGATATTCTTTCGGGCGCAACTGGCGCATTCAGTCGAGCGCATCCACTCGCTGCCGGTGCATTTTCCGATGCAGTCAGGCAGGGAGACCATGTGGGCTACTTGACGATTGACTCGGTCTTGAGTGCCATCATCGCCCCGGCAGACGGGAGGACTGGGAACCAGTTTGTGGATGATGGCAAGACAATCGGGTACGGCGATGCCGTTCTCGAGCTTCACGACACGTAGTCCGCCATGACCCCACACCCTTTGCTTAAATCCCTCGGAAAGGACGACGCCATGAAGCGCCTTATCGCCACTGTAGTTACCGCAATCTCGCTTGTCATCGCGCCGGCCTTCGCCAGCACCGTAGACTATCCCAACAAACCAATTCGCGTACTGGTTCCCTATCCACCGGGAGGCTCTACCGACGGCGTAGCGCGCCTGGTCGGCCAGAAGCTTGCAACCAAACTGGGCCAGCCCGTTATTGTAGACAATCGTCCGGGCGCGAGTGAAGCCATAGCCGCAAGTGCCGTGGCAAAGTCGACTCCGGATGGGTACACGTTGCTTTTTGCGACGATGACTGGCTTGTCGGTCAATCCAAGCCTGTACAGCAAACTGAGCTACGACCCGGCAAAGGATTTCGCACCAATCATCCAGCTCACCTCGATTCCGAGCGTCGTTGTCGTCAATCCCAATGTCCCTGTCAGCTCAATGTCTGACCTGGCTCGCTACCTGAAGAGCCGCCCCTCTTCCGAAGGTTACGCGTCTGCTGGGAATGGTACGCCGAGCCATCTTGGCATGGAACTGTACAAGAAAGCGACAAATACAACCATTGTTCATGTGCCGTACAAGGGCGGAGCCCCCGCGCTACAGGACCTGATGGCGGGGCAGGTGCAAATCATGATGGCGCTTGCGCCTGAAGCGATGCCGCTTGTGAAGGGTGGCAAGCTTAAGGCACTAGCCATAACGACATCAAAACGGGCAACGGCATACCCAGACCTCCCGACCGTGTCTGAGAATGGCCGTAAGCGTCCCGCCGTCCCACCTTGCCGTCGACGACGTTTGTGAGAGAGCGGACGCGCTCAGGACGCGGAATGCCAGTTGTGGGGGAGCAGCTCGTCGATGCGGCTGTTCAGATGGGTGGGCAGGCGGGTCAGCACATCGTTGAGGTAGGCCCACGGATCGTGCCCGTTGAGTTTGGCTGATTGCACCAGGCTCATCACGATCGCGGCGCGCTGACCGGCCAGTTCGCTGCCTGCGAACAACCACGAGCGCCTTCCCAGGGCCCAGGGACGGATCAGGTTCTCCAGACTGTTGTTATCCACGCTTACCTCTCCATCGAGGAGGTGGTGCGTCAGCGTCGGCCAGTTCTTGAGGCTGTAGTCGAGTGCCTTGGCTGTGATGCCGCCATCGGGCACACGTGACCGCTCCAGTGTAAGCGTCCCGCCGTCCCACCTTGCCGTCGACGACGTTTGTGAGAGAGCGGACGCGCTCAGGACGCGGAATGCCAGTTGTGGGGGAGCAGCTCGTCGATGCGGCTGTTCAGATGGGTGGGCAGGCGGGTCAGCACATCGTTGAGGTAGGCCCACGGATCGTGCCCGTTGAGTTTGGCTGATTGCACCAGGCTCATCACGATCGCGGCGCGCTGACCGGCCAGTTCGCTGCCTGCGAACAACCACGAGCGCCTTCCCAGGGCCCAGGGACGGATCAGGTTCTCCAGACTGTTGTTATCCACGCTTACCTCTCCATCGAGGAGGTGGTGCGTCAGCGTCGGCCAGTTCTTGAGGCTGTAGTCGAGTGCCTTGGCTGTGATGCCGCCATCGGGCACACGTGACCGCTCCAGTTGCAGCCAGGCATGCAGTTGCTCCCACAGTGGCTTGGCGTCGCTGTGCCTTCTGGCCAGACGTTGCTCGCTGCTCAGGGTGGCGAACTCCCGCTCAAGACGGTAGATCTGCGCAATGCGACGCAGTGCCTCTGGCGCGACCGTGCTGCCGCCCTGGTTTCGTAGCAGTTCGTCATACCGACGTCGGGCATGGGCGAGACATCCTGCGGCTATGCGGCCGGGGTAGGCTTGCAACACGCTGTCATAGGCGGCGTATTCGTCGCGCACCAGGGTACCTTGCCAACATCGCTCGTTGCCGTCTTCGCGGGTACCTCCCAGGAAGGCAATTGGGTACTGCGAGCCTCGACCAACACAGAAGTCGTAGATCACGCCAGGTTGTGGATCGAAGGTGCCGCGCGAATAGGCCCAGATGTAGGCCCGCTTGGTTTTACCGGCTCCCGGATCGAGCATCGCCACCGGTGTCTCGTCGGCATGCAGCACCCTTGATGCAAGTATGAAGCGCTTGTGCGCTTCGTAGAGCGGTTCCAGTGCGGCACCGGCACGCCCGGACCATGCAGCCAATGTTGAGCGCGGCGTGTGCACGCCCGAGCGGGCATTGATCGTCTCCTGCCGGTAGTACGGCAGGTGGTCGACGAAGCGGCTGATTAGCGTGTGCGCGACCAAGCCGGCTGCTGGCAGGCCACCGTCGATGATTTGCGGTTCAACAGGCTCTTGCACCAAGCGCTGGCAGCATCGGCAGGCCCACTTGCCATAGATGTGGCGGTGCACGAAGAACTCCGCCGGCACGATATCCAGCTTCTCGCTAACGTCCTCGCCCACGCGTACCATGGCTCTTCCACAGCCCGGTGTCGGGCAGTTGGTGTCCTCGGGTTCGTGGTGATGCTCGACTCGGCGCAGGTGGGCCGGCAGGGGCTGGCGACGGGGCGTGCGCTTGGAATTGGTGTTGGCTTCAGCAGAGGGCTCGCCCTTGGCCTGCTGCAACTGCGCTTGCAGACTGGCTTCGTCTTCGGCCAGGGTCTCCTCGAACAGCCGGCGCTGCTCGGCGCTCATCGCCTCGGTCTTGGCCCCGAACTTCCAGGCCCTGAGTCGCGCCAGCTCGAAGGTGATCTTCTCGATCTTGACGTCCTTGAGCTTGATCTCGCGTTCCTGCTGCTGGATGTGTGCGAGCATCTGCTGCGCCAGTGCCAGGACGTCCTCGGGCGCGAGGTCCTGAAGGCCTTGGTCTTGTAGTTGGCGCAGGTTCAGCATGGAACGATCGTGCCAGCCACCGGGTACTACCACCATCCGGATTTATGCTGTCAACGCACCGTGAACATCGTCATATGCGCGTAATGGCGCGCAGGTCCTCCAGGCGCTGCCAGGGCAGGCCGAGCACCAAGGCGTCGAATTGCGCCTGCGTCAGTTGTGCGCCGGTGGCGCCGGCCTGTATGGCAGGCCAGGCAAAGCGTCCCTGGTTGAGGCGGCGCGCCGCGCACCACACGCCAAAGCCGTCATGTATCAATAGCTTGATGCGGGTGTGGCGGGCGTTCGCAAACAGGTAGGCGTGATGAGACTGGGCTGCGCCGAAGACCTGCACCACGCGCGCCAGCAGCCGCTCGGTGCCGGCACGCATGTCGATGGGCTCGACGGCCAACCACAGCGCGTCAATGCGGATCATCGCAGCCAGTCCAGGAGCAGTTGGGCACATTGCTGTGCCGCTGACAGAGGCCAGTGCACAACCAGCGTGCCGCCCGGGCGCTGGATCTCGATGCGGATGGCGTCGGGTGCTACTGAAGGTGGCGTCTCGCATGGCACCGCCTCGGCCGGCTGCATGGTCGCTGTCACAGGCTGAACATGCAGTGGGATAAACGCTCGGCCCTCGCGCTGCGCTGCCAGCATCTGGCGTTCATGTTCCTCTCTGACCCATCTGTGCACCATGTTCGGGTGCAGCCCGTGGCTGAGCGCCACGCCGGCCACCGATGCCCCAGACTGGCGAGCTTGCTCCAGTACCATCGCCTTGAACTCGGCGCTGTACTCTCTGCGGCGTGGCCGCTCGATAGTTGTCGACACTCGATCCATCGTCCCCACGATCCTCCATCGTGGGGACGATGCAGGATCCCGTGGATCGATTCAAGGCGGAAGAACTGGACGCTTACGAATGGCCTGCCAGGTTTCGAGATGATCTTCTGGCAGGCTCTGGTTGCCCCGGCAGGAACGCCCAAGGACATCACATCTAAGCTGAACAAGGCTATCAACGAGATTCTGGTGGACCCGGAAATTAAGCGTCGTCTTGTTGAAATGGACTTGGAGCCTGCAGGCGGCAGTCAAGAAGCATTGGAAACTCTGATGCGCACCCAGGCCGGAAAGTGGAAGAAGGTGGTCCTGGATGCCGGCATCAAGCTGGATTGATGCGTTCCTGTTGATTTGCTAAATCGGCCAGAAAGATGCATTCTTGAGGCCGTTCGAATCCGCGTTTTAATCCACTTTCAACTGGCGCCATTACGGCGATCCGTTACACGGCGCCCCGAACACGGACGTTGTGCCTTGTCCCCACAAACGGAGCGCTCGTCGCAGACGCCAGTTTAGGAACGTACTAGGGAATTCATCCGGTACATCCGAATCGCATATGAATCTGATACACAATTCGGAATGTACATACAAGGCAATTTCACAGAGACTTCCGGAGGGGTTCTTCCGGACACTCAAAAGGTGTCGGGTGAATCCCTTGGATGGCGCGAGCGATAGGATGTCTGAAACACAGATGTCCGACGGGCGGTGTCGGGTGGGATGCCTGCTATTCGCTCCGCCAGCTGTTCCATGTCCAATCTCCACGGCCATCAGCAATCGCATCCGCTGATGCGCAGATTTCTCGCAACTCGCGAAATAGGACGCGTGATTTGCTCAGACTCATCCTCGCGCAGGGCGTGCATACGACCTGCGGTAGTCCCTCGAGAGCATCAGATTCCGTCGACGTCTGGACCACCGATACCCCCTTCTCGGTTGACCTGGGAAAGCCGCTCCGTCGCTCCTCAAAGTAAAGGATTTCTTTGCGAGCGACCGCTATCGGCTCCGATACGTTCGGCGTATGAATTGCTTCCGTTCTTCGGAATTTACAGGTCGTAACGTTTAGTCGACAGTCAGGCTATGACCGTTGTCGGGTATCGGCCCGCTATCCGGCGACGATGCCACACTGGAGAGCTTAAGAGATGAACCACACAGCTAACGGAAGGATGAAGCTGGGCCTGGACGGTCTGCTAGAGAACAATCGCCAATGGGCAGCAGAAGTTGAGGATAGACGCCCAGGCTTTTTTCAGTCGCTCCTGCAGCAGCAAGCGCCCCAGTGGCTCTGGATTGGCTGCGCTGATAGCCGTGTGCCCGCGAATGAGCTCGTGGGACTGCAACCAGGAGAACTCTTCGTTCATCGGAACATCGCCAATGTCGTCGCACATTCGGATTTGAACTGTCTCTCAGTATTGCAGTACGCAGTCGATATGCTCAAGGTCCGGCATGTCATGGTCGTTGGGCATTCTGGCTGCGGCGGTGTACGCGCCGCCCTCGATGGGATGCGCATCGGCATCGCTGACAACTGGGTGAGACACATCCGGGACGTGGTCGAGAAGCACTCTTCGTGGCTCGATACGCTAGCAACAGAGGCAGAATTTTATGCCACATGCCAGCTTAACGTTCTCGAACAAACCAGGAATCTCTGCTTGACGACGGTGCTACAAGACGCATGGGCACGAGGTCAGACAGTCGCCGTACATGGCCTCATTTATGGGCTTCATGACGGACTACTGAAAAGTCTGGCCCTTTCAGTCCGGTCCTCAAAAGAGTTGGACGAGACGTATGCACGGGCTGTGGCCGAATTGAAGTCGAGGCACGCATCAGGCCTCGCCTCTCAGCAGTGTGGTTGTGTAGTGTCCGCTCAGGTTCTCGCATGACAAAGCACGTAGTCCCACGCACCAAGATTGAAGCGCTTCACATCATCGGGCGACGTGCGGCAGATGAACTGGAGCGTGACTACTGAAGGGACTGAATGCGTCTTAGTGGGCATCAAGACCTCCAACTTACAGTTGCGCAGGAGGACAATCTCGAGAAAGAGTGCCGTAATTCACTTTTTAGTCTTGAGAGACGTTGCCCGGCCGAGACGCAAGATTCGAGCAGTTGACAAGATCAGTTTCGTCCACTTTTTGATAGGTTTTTAGTATCGAAAAATTACATTTTTCGGAATTTACATATCCAACTCCATGGCCGAGAGTCTAAGCATGGCAACCCACATGCAATCATGACCAATCCTTCCCTGCCGGACCGCCTTGCCGCGACCAAGACATGCTCGAGGAGCATAGAAACGAAGCCATACACAACTAGCGATAGAAGACGGGCGCACAGGCCCATGGACATCGCGGCGGTAGGGCGACCGGGCATGCGACATGCGCGGACTTACTAGCACCACCCCACCCATGGGCAGGATCGTCGTGCACAGTAAGCTCGAAGCGCTGCACATTCTCGGGTCCCGGCAGTACGATGAGTTGGAGCTTGACTACGCCAGTGCGTGGCGCGACGCGGCGGAGCTTGGCCGGCTCGGGCTGCAGCGCGGTATTCGCGTGACTGCACGCGGCACCGATTACGTAATGGTCGCCTCCCTCGCCGCGCTGGAAGCCGGCCTGGCCCGGGCCAAGACAACCTATCGGCAGCGCAATCTCCACTGCGATTTCCCGCTTTCGATGATTCCGGCGTCACGGCTGCGGGAACTGGAGCGCATGGCCGCCCTCTTGGGCGATTGCATTCTGGCCGGCGCGCAGTTGCGCGCGCGGCCGCACGAGCGCTGGGTATAGCGCAAATGGCAAGCCGCGGTCCTGCGGCTATCGAGATAACCAAGCACAACCGCATCCTCTGCAATGAAACAGATCAAGAGCATACTGGTAGCCAATCGCGGTGAGATCGCCATCCGCATCATGCGCGCCGCGAGCGAACTCGGTATTCGTACCGTCGCCATCTACTCGAACGAGGACCGGTTCGCGCTGCATCGCTTCAAGGCGGATGAGAGCTACCTGGTTGGCAAGTCGCTGAAGCCCACGCAGGCTTACCTGTCCATTCCCGACATCCTCAGGGTGGCGAAGCAAGCCGGCGTGGATGCCATCCACCCGGGCTATGGTTTCCTGAGCGAGAATCCGGACTTTGCCGAAGCGTGCGCGACGCAAGGCATCGTCTTCATCGGCCCCAGACCGGACGTCATGCGCACGCTGGGCAACAAGATCGCCGCCCGGCAGGCAGCTCAGCGTGCTGGCGTGCCCGTGATGCCTGCCACGCCGGCGCTAACGGGAAGTCTAGAGGACGCGCTTGCCGCCGCTCAGACGATTGGTTATCCGGTAATGCTCAAGGCTAGCTGGGGCGGCGGCGGCCGCGGCATGCGCGTGATCGAGAACGCCGACGACCTGCATGCCCAACTGGACGTGGCGCGCCGCGAAGCGCAGACGGCCTTCGGCAACGACGAGGTGTACCTTGAGAAACTGGTACGCCAGGCGCGCCACGTGGAAGTCCAGGTGCTGGGGGACACCCACGGCAATCTCGTCCACCTGTTCGAGCGCGATTGCTCGATCCAGCGCCGGCACCAGAAGGTGGTGGAGCGCGCGCCGGCGCCCTATCTCGATCCCGCCCAGCGCGAAGCGCTGTGCCAGGCCGCGCTGCGCCTGGGGCACGAGGTATCCTACACGCACGCAGGCACCGTCGAGTTCCTGATGGATGTGGAGACCTCGGCGTTCTACTTCATCGAGGTGAATCCCCGGATCCAGGTGGAGCACACGGTGACGGAGCAAGTGACCGGCATCGACCTGATCAAGGCGCAGATCAAGGTGTCGGAAGGTGCGCGCATCGGCGACGCTGCGTCCGGCGTGCCGCTGCAGGCCGGCATCGAAGTGCGCGGCCACGCGCTGCAGTGCCGCGTCACCACCGAGGACCCGGAGAACGGCTTCAACCCCGACTATGGCCGGCTGACCGCCTACCGCACCGGCGCGGGCTTCGGCATCCGCCTGGATAGCGGCACCGCGTATTCCGGCGCGGTCATCACGCCCTACTACGACTCCCTGCTGACCAAGGTGACGGCATGGGCGCCGACGGCCGATGAAGCGGCCCAGCGGATGCTCCGTGCCCTGCGCGAGTTCCGTGTGCGCGGCGTCTCGACCAACCTGCGCTTTCTGGAGAATGTGGTCTCCCACCCGAAGTTCGCCGCTGGCGATTACACCACCCGCTTCATCGACACTGAAGCCAAGCTGTTCCGCTTCACGGCGCGCAAGGACACCGCGACCAAGCTGCTGCAGTTCATCGGCGAGACCACCGTGCACGGCAGCCCCGAGATGCGCGGCCGCACAGCGCCGGCCGGCACGTTCGGGGCGCCGCGCCTGCCGGTGGATGCCGGTACCCCGCCCATCCAGGCCGGATTGCGCCCCTTGCTCAAGCAGCTCGGCCCGGACAAATTCTCGGCGTGGATGCGTGAGCAAAAAGCCATCCTGCTGACCGACACCAGCATGCGCGACGCGCACCAGTCGCTGTTTGCAACCCGCATGCGCACGCGCGACATGGCGGAAATTGCGCCGCACTACGCGGCCAAGCTGCCGGGCCTGTTCTCTGTGGAGTGCTGGGGCGGTGCGACCTTCGACGTTGCCATGCGCTTTCTCAAGGAGGATCCGTGGCAGCGGCTTGAAAAGCTGCGCAGCGCCATGCCGGACATGCTGCTGCAGATGCTGCTGCGCGCGAGCAACGCCGTGGGCTACACCAACTATCCGGACAATGTGGTCCGTCATTTCGTGCAGCAGGCCGCAGGTACCGGCATCGACCTGTTCCGGGTCTTCGATTCGCTCAACAGCATCGACAATATGCGCGTTGCGATGGAGTCCGTGCTCGAGTCCGGCGCCCTGTGCGAGGCGGCGATCTGCTATACGGGCGATCTGTTCGACCCGACACGTAGGTACACCCTTCCCTACTACATCAAGCTGGCGAAAGAGCTGGAAGCCGCCGGCGCGCACATCATCGCTATCAAGGACATGGCGGGCCTGTGCCGTCCGGCGGCGGCAAAGGCACTGGTCAGCGCGCTGAAACAGGAAACCGGCCTACCTATCCACTTCCATACGCACGACACTAGCGGCATTGCTGCCGCCAGCGTGCTCGCCGCGATCGACGCCGGCGTGGATGCGGTGGACGGTGCCATCGATGCCCTGAGCGGCCTGACCTCGCAGCCCAACCTGGGCTCGATCGTCAGCGCGCTGCACGGCACCGAGCGCGCCCCGGCGGTCTCGCCCGAGGCCATCCAGGAAATCTCACGCTATTGGGAAGACGTGCGGGCATACTACGCGCCCTTCGAATCCGAGATGCGCGCAGGCACGTCCGAGGTCTATCTGCACGAAATGCCGGGAGGCCAGTACACCAATCTGCGCGAACAGGCCCGGGCCATGGGCCTAGAGCCGCAGTGGGCCCGCGTGGCGACGACCTATGCCGAGGTCAACCAGCTCTTCGGGGATATCGTCAAGGTCACGCCCACCTCCAAGGTCGTGGGCGACATGGCGCTCTACATGGTGGCCAACAATCTCAGCGCTGACATGGTGCTGGCGCCCGACAGCACCATCCAGTTCCCCGACTCCGTGGTCTCCCTGTTTCACGGCGACCTGGGTTTCCCCGAGCAGGGCTTCCCGCGTCCGCTGCAGGACAAGATACTAAATGGCATGGCCCCGCTCACGGCACGCCCGGGCGCGCTCATGCCGCCGGTCGACATGGAAGCCGCGCGCGCTGCCGTGCAGGCGTTGCTGGGCCATGCGCCGACGGAAAACGATATTTCCGCCTACCTGATGTACCCCAAGGTGTTCGCCGATTTTGCGCATGCGCGCAAGACCTACGAGGACGTCTCGGTGCTGCCCACCCCCGTGTTCTTCTACGGCATGCAGGAAGGCGAGGAAGTCGCCGTCGACATTGCCCAGGGGAAAACGCTGATAATCCGCCTGCTGGGCAAGTCCGTTGCGGACGACGACGGGCAGGTCAAGCTGTTCTTCGAGCTGAACGGCCAGCCCAGGCTGGTGCGCGTGGACGCCACCCGGGACGGCGGCGGCAAGCGACGCCGCCCGAGCGCGCAGGAAGGCAATCCGATGCATGTGCCGGCCCCGATGCCGGGCGCGGTGGCGTCCGTGTCCGTCAAGGCGGGCGACATCGTCAAGGCAGGCGCCACCCTGCTATCGCTCGAAGCGATGAAGATGGAAATGACCATCCAGGCCGAAGCCGACGGCGTGGTCGAGAAGGTCCATGTCACGCCAGGCGACGTGGTGGACGCCAAGGACCTACTGGTGGTGATGAAGTCGAGTTAGTTCAAATGCTCTGATACTAAGAGTTATTGCCATGGGCCTCCCCCGGCCCGACCGCCCAAGCCCTCCTACGGAGAGCTTGGGTGCATCCGCAGTTCGGCGTTGAAACGCTCGATTCCCTGGAAGAGCCGCATGGCGTGCTGCATGGTTAGTTGGCCCACGGGTGTCAGCTTGACGCCCTTGGAGGATCGCTCCAGCAGTTGGAAACCCGTGGTCTCCTCGAAGTCGGACGACAGCGAATGCACAGAATTTAGCGGATCACGCTATCCTCCGAGTTCTACGTTGGGATCCTTGAGGCCCACGACGCAGCGTTGACACAGGTGCGTGCCGCCACTTGCACTACATCACCGCAGGCGCCATCCCGCTCTCACTCCCGCACAATGTCTGGACCAGCCGCTCCCGGAAATAGTTGGCTTGTGCCGGATTGCGTTGCACGCAGATGCGCAGGTCGCGCCGCGCCCACGCTTCCGACAAGGTCACCACGACGAGCCGATCCCTGTCTGCTTGCTCCAGCGCTGAGCGAGGCACGACGCCAACACCTGCGCCTGACGACACCAGGCGCGCGATGGCGCGATAGCCCGAGACCTGCACTCGCACGTCGAGGCGGCCGCCCAGCGCGGTGGCGTGGTTCATCAGGAAGGTATGCAATGCCGCGCCATGTTGCAGGCTGATAAATGGCTCGCCGAGGCAGTCTGAAAAACTGATCCTGCCGCGCTTGCCCAGTTTGCTGTCACGCGGGGCCAGCAGGACCAGTTCATCCTCGTGATAGGGCAGGAAAACGAGATCCGGGTACTCCCCTTCTAAGGCCACGACGCCAACGTCGGCACGTCCGGCCGCCACGGCACCGATAATGTCGTGGCTCAGCCGCTCTTCCAGCGTGATGCGTACCGAGGGGTGGCTGGCAAAGAAGCGCGCTAGGTCATCCGGCAGATACGAACTGAGCGAATTGTTGTTTGCGAATAGGGTCACATGACCGGTCAGACCCTGGGCAAAGGGCAACAAGTCCGCGTGCATCTGCTCGAGTTGCGCCAGGCAACGGCGGGCATGCTCGACCATCACGTGACCGGCCGGGGTGAGCACCACCCCGCGCGCCTGGCGCACCAGCAAGGGCGTGCCAACTGCGCTTTCCAGCCCCTTGATGCGCAGGCTGACCGAGGAAGGCGCTAGATGGCACCGCTCCGCGCCACGTGACAGATTGCCCTCTTCAGCAATGGCCAGGAATACCTTCAAGTCGGTCAGGTCGTATGCCACAAGGATTAGTGAATGTCGAAAGCATCGACATTCTACCGCTAGCTCTTGGCTGAATCCGGGAAAAATCGCCACCCTGGACAGCAAGCGTTCGATTTAGACGAACGCTTTGTTCGGCAATGCTCGCTTTATCTGCGCCGTGCTTCTGACCATACTCCGATCACCCTTATGAACGGAGATTGGGATGGAAGGGCCTGCTGCACCGCAACAGTCTGCCAAGCCGCTGGAAGGCTTGCTAGTGGTATCGATCGAACAGGCGCTGGCGGCGCCCCTCTGCACCTGCCGCCTTGCCGAACTGGGCGCGCGCGTGATCAAGATCGAGCGGCCCGAAGGCGATTTCGCACGCGGCTACGATAGAGCTGCCAACGGCGAAGCCTCCTACTTCGTTTGGACCAACCGGGGCAAGGAGTCGCTCGTGCTCGACTTCAAGCAAGCGGAGGATGCAGCGCTGCTGGAACGCATCATCGCCAGCGCCGATGTGTTCGTGCAGAACCTGGCGCCGGGCGCGCTAGCGCGCGCGGGCTTCGACAGTGAAGCCCTGCGCCAGCGCCATCCCCGCCTGATTACCTGCGATATCTCGGGTTATGGCGCCGAAGGACCCGCCAGCGAGCTGAAGGCCTATGACTTGCTGGTGCAATGCGAAAGCGGCCTGGCCGGCATCAGCGGCGCACCCGAGGCCTGCGGCCGCATCGGAGTTTCGATCTGCGACATCGGCGCGGGCATGAACGCGGCCATCGGTGTGCTGTCCGCACTGGCCTTGCGCGAACGCACCGGAAAGGGTTCTGGTATCGCGGTGTCGCTGTTCGATGGCGCCGCGGACTGGATGACGATCCCCTACCTGCATGAGCGTTATGGCAATGGCGCGCCGACGCGCCAGGGCCTGAAGCACCCGTCCATCGCTCCCTACGGCGCCTACGCCACACGCGATGGTCGAGAAATCGTCATCAGCATCCAGAACGAGCGCGAATGGCGGCACTTCTGCGACATATTCCTGCAGCGCCCCGAGGCATCCAGCGATGCGCGCTTTGCTTCTAATACCTCGCGCGTGGCCAACCGTACAGAACTCGATGCCGTGATTGCCGTCCGCTTCCTAGCGCTCGATGTTGGCGACGCACTGGCGCTACTGGCAGAGGCGAACACCGCCTACGGCCAGGTCCGCTCCGTCGCGGAGATGGCCGTCCATCCGGCGCTGCGCACCTGGCCCATGCCCGTGGGCGGCCTCGACATCGACATGATTGCCCCACCGGTGCGCGCGCCATGGGACACCCAACGCTTTGACCTCGCGCCAGCCATCGGACAGCACACGGCCAGCCTGCGCACAGAGTTTGCCAATCACAACAAGGAGCTGGCAGCATGAGTACAATCGATCTCGCACACCTACGCCAATGGGTCGGCAAGGAAGTCGCCGACCACGATGTGCTCTCGGTCCGGCAGGCCCGGCTGATGGCGGCAACGCTTGGACTGCCGCAAGCCGATCTGCAGGAAGGCACACCGTTGCCGCCGCTGTGGCACTGGATCTATTTTCTGGAAGGCCTGCCACCCGCGGAACTGGGTCGCGATGGGCATCCCGCGCGCGGCGGCTTCCTGCCGCCGGTGCCGTTGCCCAACCGCATGTGGGCCGGCGGCAACGTCGCTTTTCATTCGCCCTTGCCGCTGGGTAGTCGCGTGGAAAAGCGCTCGCGCATCATGTCGGTGGAACACAAGCAGGGGCGCAGCGGCGACCTCGTCTTCGTCGCCGTGCTGCATCAGATCCTGCATGAAGGCCAGGTAGCTGTCAGCGAAACGCACGACATTGTCTACAAGCAGGCGTCAGCCGGCAGCGCGGGCGCCCGGCAGGAGCCGATGCCTACGCCCGCGCGGAGCAAGCCGTTCCGTCCAGATTCGACCACACTGTTCCGCTACTCTGCACTGACCTTCAACGGGCATCGCATCCACTACGACGCGGACTATTGCCGCGAGGTCGAGGGCTATCCCAACCTGGTCATCCATGGCCCACTGAACGCCACCCTGCTGGCCGGCTTTGCCGAAGAAGTCAGCGGCCACCGGCTCAGTGGCTTCCGCTACCGGGGTGTGCAGCCAAGTCTGCTGGGTAGCGAGCTGAGCATCAATGCAGCGCACGCCACCGAAGAGGACGGTAGCGAGGGCGGCTTCCTCGTCTGGAGCGCTCTACCCAGCGGCGCGGTGTCCATGCGGGCCGAAGCCACGTTCTGAAGCCGGTCGCAACGCAACAACATGTGCGGGGCGCGCATCGCCATGCAGCGAGGACGCGCCTCGCCTAGAACCTGACGGAGACAAGACATGAATACCACATCCCGCATCCGCAGAGCTGCGGCCTGCCTGCTTGCCGGCATGGCCCTGTCCGCGCACGCCGAAACCTATCCATCGAAGCCGGTCACGCTAGTGGTGCCGTTCACTCCGGGCGGCACCACCGATATCCTCGGGCGCATTGTTGCCGACGGCCTGGGCCGCAAGCTTGGTAAGCCCGTGATTGTCGATAACCGCGGCGGTGCTGGCGGCAACATCGGAGCCGCGATGGTGGCCCAAGCAAAACCCGATGGCTACACGCTGCTGATGGGCTACAACGGCACCAACGCCATCAATCCCTCACTGTACAAACGATTGAGTTGGGATCCCATCAAAAGCTTCGACCCGATCTCCACCGTGGCGCGCGTCAACAACGTCGTGGTGGTTTCGCCGTCGCTGCCGGTCAAGACCCTTCCCGAGCTTGTCGCCTACGCCAAGGCCCACCCGGGACAACTGAACTATGGATCAGCAGGTGCCGGCAGCATCTTCCATTTGGCAGGGGAAATGCTGTCCCGTCAGGCCGGTATCCAGATGTCGCATGTGCCTTACAAGGGCGCGGCGCCTGCGCTGAGCGACCTGATGGCCGGTCAGGTCCAAGTGATGTTCTCTACCATCCCCACCGCGTTGCCGTATATCAAGGCAGGCAAGCTGCGCGCGATTGGCGTGACCGGCCAGGAGCGTTCGCCGATATTCCCGGACCTTCCCACTGCCCGACAAGCGGGCTTCCCCAATATGGTGGTGGACTCCTGGTTCGCGGTGTTCGTGCCGAAGGGTACCTCGCCCGAGATTGAGGCAAAACTCACCGCGGCTGTGAAGGAGGTGATTGCCGATCCTGCCATTGCGCGAAGGCTCGAGGAGCAAGGCGCGGAGCCGAAGGCTTCTAGTCCAGCCGAACTGGCCTCCATGCTCGCCACTGATCTGAAGGCCTGGAAGACGGTGGTAACGGAAGCCCACGTAGCGATCGACTAGGAACAGACGGCGATAGCGCCTCGCCTTGAGGCGCGGATGGATGCAGCGGTCTCGCTCGACGATTGCGTGACAGGGGAGCGTCTCATTCCCGCGCAGTCTCGAAAGGCGTCCGCGTTAGGCGTGTGTAGCTCCGGACCAGGGCCTGCTCGAGGCTCTGGACCTGCTTGGTGACCGGTGGACGCCCCCTAATTGCATGGCTTGGCTTCTCCGCCACAACCGGGAAAACCCACTGGTGACAGTGAAATCGAGCGCTACACGACCAGTTGATATGTTTACCCTATTGATAGCTTCTGCTATTCGGAATTTACAGATCTAACTCTATCGCTGAAAGTCCGATATGGCAGTGCAGCCGTCCCCGCGGGTAGGCCGAGGACCAGAGAAAAGGAGCGCGCGCCGCCGGAGCGCCATGGCGCAGGTAGTGCGCGCGGGCCGCTCCGTCGCCGAAGTTATGCACGAGTGGGGATCCAATGGCATCAACCCCAGAGAGACAGAATTAACAAGGGAACTGATCGCATGGTTCGTGCATCGATCGAGGCGATCCAGCGATGCTGTCATACGGATGTCGACTGAGAGCGGCAGGCGAAGCGTCAACACCCATACTAGCGAAAAGAAGGCGGAGACAGATATGACTCGCAACATGAAATCCATAGCCTTGCTGTTCGGCCTCACCGCAATGGCCGCTCATCCTTTCGTGCATGCTCAGGGGGCGTGGCCGGCGAAAACAATCACATTAGTGTCGCCGTACGCCCCCGGCGGCACCACCGACGTGCTCGCGCGCCTGCTTGCGGCACGCTTGCACGAACAGCTAGGACAAACGGTCATCGTGGAGAACCGCGCGGGGGCGGGAGGCAATATCGGCACAAACTATGTGGCCAAGGCAAAGCCAGACGGCTACACGTTCCTGGTCGCCTCCAGCGGTCCTATCGTAATCGCCGGTGCGCTATATCCGAAGTTACCCTACAAGCCTGAATCCGATTTCAGCTCCATCTCCCCGCTGGCCAAGGCCAGCTTCGTTGTGGCGGTAAATGCCAAGTCCGGTATCAGTTCGCTCGGCGACCTGATTGCGAAGGGCAAGGAAGGGAAACTTGCCTTTGGCTCAGCAGGTTCCGGCTCGCCACAGCACATCATCGGAGATGATGTTCGATGTGGCCGCCAAGGCCAAGCTGCAACACATCCCCTACAAAGGATCCGGTCCACTGCTCAATGACCTAGCCGGTGGCCAAGTGTCTCTGGCCTTCGAGAATCCCTTGCCCATCATGCCGCAGGTCAAGGCTGACAACATCAAGGTGCTTGCCGTGACGAGCAGCCAACGCTCGGCGGTATTCCCCGATATCCCCACGCTCGCCGAGAGCGGCATAAAAGGCTTCGATGCCCAGCCCTGGTATGGCCTCTTTGCGCCCGTAGGCCTGCCCACGCCCATCGCTGCACCCATGAACGCGGCCGTGCGGACTGTGCTGGCGGCGCCCGAAGTCCGAGCACAGCTGGCTGGGCTAGGCGTCGAGCCGATGACCATGACCTCGCAGCAATTTCATGCATTCGTCGCCAGCGACATCGTGAAATGGAATGGCGCCGTGAAAGCCTCCGACGCCACAGTAGACTAGCCCATGTGAGGTCCGCATCTGCGAGCGACGGATCTACGCCTCCGCTACCGCTTCGCACCGGCACGGTCGGCGGTTGCCTAACGCACTCTTCGCTCAGGCCGCAGCAGGCCGAATCGGTCGCGCAACGTTTTACCTTCGTACTCCTTGCGGAAAAGGCCGCGGCGCTGTAGCTCCGGAACGACACTGCTGGCAAAGTCTTCCAAGCCGCCAGGCAGATACGGGGCCATGACATTGAAACCGTCAGCGGCGCCATTCTCGAACCACTCCTGCATTTGGTCTGCGATCTGTGATGCAGTTCCGGCGATAGACCAATGGCCCCGTGCGGTCGCAACACGATGATAGAGTTGGCGAATCGTCAGTTCCTCCTGTCTTGCAAGCGTGGTGAGGAGCAGAAACCTGCCTTTCGCGCCGGCCGGCTCCGGCAAATGTTCAGGAAAGGGGGCATCGAGGTCGTAACCGGAAAGATCCACACCACCCAGTTGCGCCGACAAAAGGCCGATGCCAACCTCGGCTGGCAGCAACTCCTGCAACTGCTCCAGCTTCTCCCGCGCATGCGCCTCGCTCTGGCCGACCATGGCAAACAAGCCTGGCATAACAGCCAGTTCGTCCGGTTGGCGACCATACTTGGCAAGACGCCCTTTCAGCGCGCCATAGAATGATTGCGCACTCGACAGCGACTGCTGAGCAGTAAAGACGATCTCGGCGGTTCTCGCCGCGAGTTCCTGCCCCGTCTCGGACGATCCTGCCTGGACGATCACGGGCTGCCCCTGCGGTGAGCGGGCAATATTCAAGGGGCCTTTCACCTGATAGTGCTTGCCTCGGTGGTCGATAGACTGCACAGCATCAGGGTCAAAGTACCGCGCCGTGGCCTTGTCGTAGTGAAATGCATCGTCGGCCCAACTGTCCCACAAGCCGCGCACGATATCGACGAACTCTCCCGCACGCTCGTAGCGCAACGCATGCTCTCGCTGCTGATCGAGGCCGAAGTTCTTCGCTTCCGTCTCTGTGGCCGAGGTGACGACATTCCAGCCCACGCGCCCCTTGCTCAGGTGATCCAGGGAAGCGAATTTCCTCGCCACGTTGAAGGGCTCGTTGTAGCTTGTCGAGACTGTGGCGATCAGCCCGATGTCTTCGGTGGTCACAGCGAGTGCTGCCAGCAGCGTTAGCGGCTCAAACGTATTGGCTCGTGCGGTTCGCTGCTGTACGGCAATGTTCTCTCCGCTGCCACCGGCGTTCACACCGACGTGGTCCGCGAGGAATATCGCGTCGAACTTTGCTGCCTCGGCGATCTTTGCCAGGTGTTGGTAATGCTTGAAGTCCACGGCCGCGCTCGCTGGCACCTCGGGGTGGCGCCATGCGGCCACATGATGGCCCGTGTGCATGAGGAATGCATTGAGCCTCATCTTACGTTGGAGGGAAAGTTGCATCGAAATACTCGGTAGTGGCGATAAACGGATACCCGTGTCAGCAGGCATAGTGTGAGTGCCCGGGTGCAACGCTCAGGCTTAGTCGTTCGTGATATTCGCGTCGTGCGCCGTGCGCGCCCACTTGCTAACTTCCGTCTTTACGAACGCCTTGAACTGCTCGGGACTTTGCCCTACAGGTCGAGCACCGGATTCCGTTATTGCCTTGATAACATCTGGGTTCTGCAAGGAAAGACGGACGGCCTCGTTCAGTTTGGCGACGATCCGCGCAGGCGTATTGGCAGGCGCAAAGATGCCAGTCCAGTTGTAAAAGACTACCGATGGGAAGCCGGATTCCGCCGCAGTAGGCACGTCCGGCAATAGCGGAGATCGACTCTCCCCGGTGACCGCAAGTGCCCGCAGCCGCCCCGCGCGAATCAGTTCCGGAGCGCTGGGAATGGCCGGAGAACCCAGCGTCGCCTCTCCGGCAACGACCGCGCGCACGGCCTCTGCGGGGCTTCGGTACGGAATATGGACCATGTCCAACTTCCCGTTTAGCCGCAGCAGCTCAACTGCGAAACGGGAGCCGCTGGCGTTCCCTCCCGTGGCGTAGGTCAAGGAGCCCGGCTTGGCCCGGGCACGTTGGGCCAGTTCCTTCAGGCTGGTTAGGCCGGAGCTCGGGCTGACCACCAACACCAAGGGAGCATCATTGATCTGGCTGACGGGCTCAAAGTCCTTGATAGCATCGTACGCATGACTCTTGTCAATGCTGGAGATCAGCCCATGCGTGCTGACTGACCCAACAAGAAGCGTATAGCCATCGGGAGCGGCATTCGCCACCAGCTTCGCCGCGATGATGCCACTCCCACCTGCCCTATTCTCGACAACGATGGATTGCCCGAGCCGATCGCTTAGCGGCTTGCTCAGCACTCGCGCCATGATGTCAGCGACGGAGCCCGGTGATTGCGGAACGACCAACCTGATTGGCTTATCCGGATAGATGTCAGAGGTGTTTGCGAACGCCGGCAACGCAGCCCCAAAGAGAGCAGAGGCGATCGCCGCGCATGGCAGCGGGAGTTTCTTCATAGCGGTCTTCAAGCGATGCGGGGTCATTAGTGCGGCCCGCGTGGCCGCACTCGCGTAGTGAGTGGTGACTACCTATCAGTCAATCTGAAAGATCGCCTGATCCACCCAAGTGCGCGGCCAAACGCCGTCAGCAATCTGCTGCGCCCAATGCGCCTCGACGTCGACCTGTGCCCGCGCCCTCTCGATCACGAATGCCGCGTCGGCACGCGGCAGGACAATTACCCCATCATCGTCACCCACGACCAAATCCCCAGCAGCGATCGATAGCCCGCCCACTGAAATCGGATAGCCAACCTCACCGGGTCCTGTCTTGTACGGGCCATTGGGAGTGACACCTCGCGCCACGACGGGTATTCCAAGCCTCCCCAAGCCGACCAGATCGCGCACCGCACCATCGATGACTATGGCCGCAATCCCACGCGATTGCGCATAGTTGCCCATCATTTCACCGAGAATGGCATTCTCCAGCGCGCCGCCGGCATCGCAGACGATGACATCACCAGGCTGCGCGACGTCGAGGGCCTTGTGCAGGAAAAGGTTATCTCCCGGTCGGACCCGAACTGGGAACGCCGGCCCGGCGAACTTGCGCGCTTCTCTCGAGTAGTTTTTGTAGCCCCCTGGGAGGCTGTAGAGGCGATGTGACACATCGCCGATGACGGCCACCGGAATGTCTCTCGCGCGCGTTGCGATGTGCGCCGGCACACGCTCAAATGTTGTGTTTACTCTGTTTCCAATCTGCGATTTAGACATTGCTTGTTCGAGGCCATGGGGCCTGCTCTCACCATTGAAGAGCCACATGATTGCATCTAAAATGTTTTTTTCTAAGTCGGTTAACCGCATAGTTATCCTCGTTTACTGGATCATCCCATTACACTATGTGCAATTTACAAACAATTTGCGGTATGATTCGAGGCACGGTCCGGCAGCGTAAACTTGGGCCACAGCAGCCAATCACTCCAGTGGAATCGAGCGTGCCCTATTCACTTCTCATCAGTCCAGAACAGCTCGCCAACCTGGCGAACGCCTCTGTTCCCCACATCGTCTTCGATTGCACCGCCGACCTGACGGAGGCCAGCCTCGGGCATCAACAATATCTAGATAGCCATATCCCCGGCTCGATTCACGCGGATTTAGACCTCGCGCTCAGTGCTAAGGGCTATGCCGGGGGAGCTCCAGCCTCCGGCGGCCGACATCCTCTGCCCGCTCGAGACAGGTTTGCCCAGTGGCTTGGCGATGTCGGCTTCTCCAACGAGATGCAAGCCGTTGTCTACGATCGAAACGGCACGAATTTCTGTGGACGGCTGTGGTGGATGCTGAAATGGGTCGGCCATGATGCAGTCGCAGTGCTGGATGGGGGCCTACAGGCTTGGCATAGGGCGGGAGGTGCCATTGCAAGCGGCATCGAGGCGCAGCGAGAGCAGACGACATTTGCGCTCGGCAATCCATTACGCGCACTGGTCGACGCACAGCAAGTTGCTGCGAATTTGGACACGTTCGCGCAAACGCTGATTGATGCCAGAGTTCCGGCGCGCTTTCGAGGAGAAGTCGAACCGCTAGACGCTTACGCGGGGCACATCCCCGGCGCACTGAACCGCCCGTTCTCGGCAAACCTGGAGGAAGACGGCAGGTTCAAGAGCGCGGAACAACTCAAGGTCGAGTTCCAAGCCTTGCTGGGGGATCGCGACTTCAGGACGGTAGTCCATCAGTGTGGAAGTGGAGTGAGCGCGACCCCCAACCTGCTCGCCATGGAGATCGCGGGCCTAGGACCCACAGCGCTCTATGCGGGGAGTTGGAGCGACTGGTGCAGCGTCCCGAGTCGTCCGCGAATTCGGGGATAGCACAATACGTGTTACGGCACATTCGGCTAGCCTCAGTCACTGGCTAACCCGACATAGCGTACGATACGGGCGCTTACACGTGGCATCCGGGCGATCCGCCAGGGCGTAGGTCTTGCACCTCCCATGAGCATTGCTGGAGGCATTCAATCCATCCCAAACCAATCACTATGCGCGGCGCTACAAGAGATACCTACGCCACCCTTCGAAGAAAGATCATCCTGGGTGAATTCGGTCCCGGCGAACGGTTGAAGGAGCAATCCCTGGCGGAGGAACTCAATGTCAGCAGGACACCGATCCGCGTCGCTTTCCGACGCCTTGTCGAAGATGGGCTAGTCATTGCAGAGCCAAACCGTGGTGTCATCGTGGCTGCCTGGACGGACCGTGACAATGACGAGATATTCGACCTGCGCATCCTGGTGGAATCCCATGCGTCTCGCCTCGCCGCCAGACGACGGAAGGAGGAGCATATCGCTGAGATGCATGCTCTTAACCTACGAACCGCAGACCTGATCGAGAAGAAGCCCGAAGATTTCCTGACGGAACTGCAGCAAATCAACCTACGGTTTCACGAAGTCGTTCTACGAGCCGCAGCATCACCACGCCTCTCGGCATTCACCCAGCAACTCCTTGGGGTGGAGCGTGTGATCGGCGCCTTCTTTTACTACACTGATACCGAACTTGAGGACAGTTTGCTCGATCACCAGGGGATCACGCGGGCCATCGCGCGCGGAGAGGCTGAATTGGCTGGCGCGCTCGTCGAGGCGCATATTAGACGGACCTGGGAGAAGCTTCGGACTCAGCGGCAGCCCCAAGCCGAACCAGCGCCAGAAGCGTAGGAAGGCTCAATGGACGTGGTCCTGCTAACGCTCCCCATGTTTGGCATTGTCTTCGCTGGCTGGTTTCTGGCGGCGACGGGCTTGGTTTCCGAAAAGGTGGGCGATGGCCTCTCCGAGTATGTATTCTCCCTTGCTGTCCCCGCACTGATCATCGAAACCCTCACCCAATCTGGTCCAAAATCGTCCGTTTACATTGGCTACTGGATCGCCTACTTCGGTGGTTGCGCTGTTGTCTGGACGGTGCTCTCTTTTTCCTTGATCCGCCTTTCCAGGGCAACGCGCGGGCGTGAATCCATCGTCTGTGGATTTGCCTCCAGCCAGTCGAACACTATCTTCTTCGGCGTACCGATCATCCTCGCAGCCTTTGGGGAAGCTGGCAGAGTCCCACTATTCCTGCTGCTAGCGGTCCATTTACCGCTCATGATGGCGGCCGCAACACTCTTGGTCGAACCCGGAGATGGACGCCCCCTCTGGCTGCGGTGTACTTATATGGCCAAATCGTTGGCGCGGAATCCAATTGTGGTGGCACTCGCCATAGGTGGATTGCTGCGCGCAGCGGACCTCGCGCCGACCGGGGTATCGAAATCGATCGTGGGAGCATTTGGTGCTACAGCTTCGACATGTGCCCTATTCTCTCTAGGCGTCTCCATGAAACGATATGATGTTCTGCAAGGTATCAAGGGGGCGATACTGATTGCTTTGGGAAAACTGGTACTGCATCCTTTGCTTGTGTGGCTAGTCGCCTTCCATGTCTTCTCAATGCCACCCGCCTATGCCGGCGTCGCAACGCTCTTTGCAGCCATGCCCGTTGGGGTTAACTCGTATTTGCTTGCGGCCCGCTACCGCGCGGGTGAGGCGGTGGTCTCTTCAGCTATTGTGCTCTCCACGGTGATTTCCGTGCTAACCATTCCATTCTGGACGCGATGGGTTGTTCCGACTCAATGAACTGCGCAACCTCTGCAGGTCGTGCCGCTTCCAATGCCAGACCTGAACGAGCAGTACCGACAGAGCCATTTTTCCCGACCGAACACGTTCTTATCAGTCTGACCGCTTCAACTCACCTGGCTTGTTCGGCGTAGCCCTGGGTCGTCTCAGCTCTGTGTCGCTCCCAGTACGGCGGCCGCCCTGAAAGGCGCTCCACGCCCCCCGTGGCCACGTGATGTCGATGAGCGCATAGATGATATCTTCGGGCGGGCGCGGCCTGCGCGATACTGTCTAGCAGATACTCCTTCGTGATGACGGGCCGTCCCGTGATCTCGGCGACCCGCAGCGGCGCACCGCGGCCGGCAGAATGCCAACAATTGCAGAGGGAGTTAAGCTAATTCGCGGCCACCGGCTGCCTCAAACGGCGACAGTCTGGGCCGCTTCGTCCAACCGCCCGATTTGCACGAGCACATCCCTCGCCCGCCGCGAGAGAAACTGGCCGCGCGCGGCCAAGACCATGGGCCGATGAGACCGATCTAAACGCGGCGCTCCGATAACTCGCTCGTACTGTGCAATCTGCATACTGATTGCAGTCGGCGCAAATATGGGCTGTTCGTACCCGCCGGAACGCCACCCCCTTTGATCGAAAGGTTGAATGCTGAACTGAACCGTCTTCTGCATGAGCCCGCCATTATGAATAAGCTTGGTGAGATGGGATCGAGCGGTGTGAGCGGCTCCACTCTCCAGTTCCAGACGCATATTGCCAAGGAGCTGCCGCTTTGGGAGTCGCTGGTTAAGCGCTCAGGCGCAACTGTAGACTGACCCCAGCAGGGAAGTCGGCTCTGCTGGGCAAACTCTGCAAGGCCGGATGGGTGATCCGCCCTCACCCATCCTTTCCCATTTAGAAAGGGTGCTTGAGATTTTTTTAATACGCAGAGATCGATTCCCGCCTCATCATGCTTGTCGGACTATCGCGTCCCCCCAAAAAAAATGGAGACAAAAGTGAGGAAGACAAGCTTGAGCCTGCGACTGGCCCTGGTTTTGACATTGACCGCCTGCGGCACCGCACCCATCCCGCCGTCAACCGGCAATAGCGTCCTGACGGAGGCCGGCCGAATCTCGGGTACCGGCGATGACGTTCATACCTACCGTGGGATTCCCTATGCGGCCCCGCCGACAGGCGAACTTCGGTGGCGGCCGCCTGCACCTGTGGCGCCGTGGAGCGGAATACGCGATGGTGGCACAATCGGACCCGATTGCCCCCAACCCAGCGAGTATCCGGAACTACGCGGCTCAGGCATGAGCGAAGACTGCCTCCGAGTCAACGTCTGGTCCCCTGCCCGACAAGGGGGCGATAAGCTTCCCGTGATGGTTTGGATACACGGCGGAGGATTCACCTATGGCTCCGGCTCGCATCCCTCTTACGATGGCGAAGCGCTGGCGCGACGCGGCGTGGTGGTTGTCACCCTTAATTATCGTCTGGGCTTGCTAGGATTCATGGCCCATCCGCAGCTTACCGCCGAGTCTGCAACACACAGCTCCGGCAACTACGGGCTATTGGATCAAGTCGCCGCGTTGAAATGGGTCCAGCGAAATATCGTCGCATTTGGGGGCGACCCTGCGAAGGTAACGGTGTTTGGGCAATCAGCCGGCGCCCATTCCATCAGCGCACTGCTTGTCTCGCCGCTCAGCCAGGGATTGTTCCAGCAGGCCATCATGCAGAGCGTGGGCGTCATGCGCCCCACGGCTACACTGGCCGAGGCCGAAGCGTATGGCGCCTCATTCGGGCCGGACATTAGGGCACTGCGCGACCTACCGTCTGAAGTCCTGGTGGAACGCCTACGCAACGCGCCCCCCCAAGAGGCGACCATGACCTCCGCTCGTGCGCTAAGTATCGTGGAGGATGGCTATGCGATCCGCACGCCCGACCGTGTCGCCTTCGCCGGCGGCCAATTCAGCAAGGTGCGCATCCTCGTCGGCAACAACGAGAACGAAGGTGGCGGTGCCACTCGACAACTTTCGGTCAAGACAGCAGAAACGTTCGAGAAGTACTTGGCACAGACGTTCCCAGGTTATGAACGTGCCGCGCAGGCTGTGTTCGGCACTTCCCGCGATAGCGAAGTCGGCCAGGGCTTGTCAGACCTTTACAGCGACACGCAGTTCCGTTCCGGTACGCGCGAGATGCTTCAGGCCGACGTGAAGTATGGCGCCACGGCGTACCGCTATGTGTTCAGCCGCCACCGCAATGATGCTCAGCAGGCACCGATCCACGGCGATGAGTTGCAGTTCGTCTTCGACAACCTGCGCGCCCCGCATCGCGGTCGCATGCGGCCCTTCAATGCCACGGATGAGCAGGTGGCTCGCGATATGGCCGATGCCTGGGTACGCTTCGCACGCTCTGGCGATCCGGGCGGTGGGAGCCTGCCCGCATGGCGACCGTACGAAACCACCACGGAGCCGTTCGTGGAATTCGGCACGGCGCCTCATGACCGCCAAGGCTACGACACGCCGAGATTGAAGCTCATCCGAGACTACTACACAGCCCAAGGCCGCACGCGCTAGCGCTTCAACAGATGCTAGTCACGCCCCAAGTACATCGGGGCGTGGCCTTCGTCGTACCACAAGCGCCAACGCCTCGCAGAGCAGGACATCGTGGGTGCCTAAGCCGCTGCTACTGCAGTTCCGCTTCTAGTGGCGCGGGACGAAAAACCGCCCTGTGATCGCGGCGGCTGACATGGGGGCTGGTCACTGCCGACTCTGCCCAGTCAAACCGGTCATGCTGAGTCCGACGGAGTCTATTGCTGCTTCCGCTTTAGTGATTCATGGATCGGCATTGAGCCGTCTTCTTCAGCCGCTGTTGCGCAGGCCCGCCGCCACCCCGTTGATGGTCAGGTGAATGCCGCGCCGCACGCGGATGTCGTCACCGTCCTTGCCCGAGCGGTAGCGCTTGAGCAATTCCACCTGCAAGTGGTTGAGCGGGTCCAGGTAGGCGAAGCGGTTCTTGATGGAACGCGCCAGCAGCGGATTGTCGGCGAGGCGCTCGTGGCGGCCGGTGATCAGGGCCAGCATCTCGCACGTCAGATACCACTCGGCGCTGATGCGCGCGAACACCGTCTTGCGCAGCGCGGCGTCTTCGCACAGCTGGGCGTAGCGCGAGGCCACGGCCAGGTCGGTCTTGGCCAGCACCATGTCCATATTGGACAGCAGCGTGGTGAAGAACGGCCAGGTCTTGACCATGCGGCGCAGCGTGGCCACGGCGGCCTTGTGCGCGCGCTCGTCCGGCGCCTCGTCCAGCAGCGCCTTGACCGCGCTGCCAAAGCCGTACCAGCCCGGCAGCAGCAGCCGGCATTGCCCCCAGGAAAAGCCCCAGGGAATCGCGCGCAGGTCTTCGATGCGGCGCTGCTTCTTGTCCATCAGCTTGCGCGAGGCCGGGCGCGAACCCAGGTTGAGGTCGGCGATCTCGGTGATCGGCGTGGTGGCGAAGAAGTAGTCCTTGAAGCCGGGCGTGTCGTACACCAGGTGACGATACGACGTGAACGCGCGATCCGAGAGCTGCTGCATCACGGCCTCGAACGTCGCCAGGTCCTTCGGCGCGTTTTGCGTCGGCAGCAGCGAGGCTTCCAGCGTGGCGGCGATCACCGTTTCCAGGTTGCGCCGGCCGATCTCGGCGTTGGCGAACTTGCTGTTGATGATCTCGCCCTGCTCGGTCAGGCGGATCTGGCCGTTGACCGTGCCCGGCGGCTGCGACAGGATGGCCTGGTAGGTCGGGCCGCCGCCGCGGCCAACGGTGCCGCCGCGGCCATGGAACAGCCGCAGCTTCACGCGGCGCGCCTCGAACACCTGCACCAGTGCCAGCTCGGCCTTGTACAGCTCCCAGTTGGAGGTCAGGAAGCCGCCGTCCTTGTTGGAGTCGGAGTAGCCCAGCATCACTTCCTGCTCGCCGCCATGGTGGGCGATCACCGAGGCAAAGCCCGGCAGTTCCAGCAGCGATTGCATGATGCCGGCAGCGTTGCGCAAGTCTTCGATGGTCTCGAACAGCGGGATCACCATCAGTTCCGGGCGCGCCGGGCTGGTCTTGCTGCCCAGCGTGCCGTGCAGCATGCCGGTTTCCTTCTGCAGCAGCAGCACCTCGACCAGGTCGGACAGCGTCTCGGTGTGCGAGATGATGTAGTTGCGGGCCACGCGCGCGCCATAGCGGGCGCGCAGCTCGCGCGCCATGTTCAGGATGGCCAGCTCGCTGCGGGTCTGCTCGGAATAGGCATGCCAGGGCAGCGTCAGCAGGCGCGGCTGGCGCAGCTCGGCCAGCAGCAGTTCCAGCTTGCGGGCTTCCGTCAGGCCGGCATAGTTGGCCTCCACGCCAGCTGCGGCGAACAGTTCCGCGATCACCGCCTCGTGCACGTCGGAGACCTGGCGCATGTCGATCGAGGCCAGGTGGAAGCCGAACACGGCGATGGCCTTGGCCAGCGCATCGATGCGGGTGCGTGCCAGCGCCTCGCCGTGGTGGGCGCGCAGCGAGTCGATCACGACCTGCACGTCGGCGGCAAAGGATTGCGCGTCGGCATAGGGCGCGGAGTCGGCCACCGGGTGGCGCGGCGCGGCCTGCCCGGTGACGGCCTGGCAGGTTGCCGCCAGGCGCGCATAGATGCCGATCAGTGCGCGGCGGTACGGTTCGTCGGCGCGATGCTCGGAGTGGTCGGGCGAGGCATCCGCCAGCGCCAGCAGTTCCGGGCTGGCCTCCACCATCAGGCTCGACATCGACAGTTCGGCGCCCAGCGCGTGGACTTCGTCCAGGTACCACTCCAGGATCAGCGACGATTGCTGGCTGGCGGCGTGCTGCAGCGTGTCAGCGGTGACGTTGGGGTTGCCGTCGCGATCGCCGCCGATCCAGGAGCCCATCTGGAAGAAGGGCGCGAGCTGGGTAGAGGCGGCCGGCGCAGCCTTGCTCTTGCGCGTGGCGGGAAACACCGCGGCGATGTCCTCTTCCAGCTCGCTCATCAGTTGCGGGATGCCGCGCAGGAAGCAGGTGCGGTAGTAGGACAGCGCATTCTCGATTTCGTCCACCACCATCAGCCGCGTATTGCGCAGCATGCGGGTCTGCCACAGCGTGGTGACGCGCGCGCGCAACAGCGCGGTGTTGTGCTCGCGCTCACGCGCGGTCATGGGTAGGTCGCGCTCGGCCAGCAGGCGGGCGATCTCGCGCTCGGCGTCGAGAATGCTCTTGCGCTGGACTTCGGTCGGGTGGGCGGTCAGCACTGGCACGATCAGCGCTTCGTCGAAGAACTTGCGCAGTGTCTTGCCGGTCACGCCAGCCGCGTCGATGGCCTGTAGCGCATGCGCCAGGCTGCGGCGGCGATCCGGCCAGCGCGTGCACGCGACGGCGGCGGTTGTGGTGCTGGTCCTCGGCGATATTGGCCAGGTGCGAGAAATAACTGAAGGCGCGCACCACCGAGTTGGTCTGGTCGCGCGACAGGCGCTTGAGCAGGCGATCCAGCTCCGCGCCGGCGGCGCGGTCGTTCTCACGGCGAAAGCGCACGGCGGTCTGGCGGATGGTCTCGACGACCTCGAAGGCGGCTTCGCCTTCCTGCTCGCGCACGCAGTCGCCCAGCAAGCGGCCCAGGAAGCGGATGTCTTCGCGCAGGGGCACGTCCTTGTTGCCGCTACGCTTGACCTCAGCACCTTCCGTTGATGCACTGGAATCGGTGCCGACCGGCAAGAATGCCTGGGCGGGAGCCGAAGAGCGGGCCTGGGCGTCAGCACGCCCGCCGGTGAACCCGTGTCGGCGGGAGGGACGTAGGGCTTGCTGCGTCATGCTGTTTCCTTTTTCACTTAGCGCTTTCGGTCACATCCGCGCGGCGACTGCTGTGCGTCGACGTTGGCAAATTCAAAAATCAATGCGTGAAGAAGCACCCACGCCACAGAGGCCCCTTGGCGGTGGTATGGAACAGAACGAAACCCCGTCAGAGGCGAACGGGTTCTAGACCAAATGCCGCCGCCAGGCGTCGGTCACATCTACCGAGACGATCAGGTTGTTGGCCGCGAAGGCGCCCTGTTGCCCACCGGCCGGCACTGCGGCACGTCCTTCAAAACCGCCGCGGCTAATCTTCTGGCGGATTGCCAAGTTTCCTTTGCCAGGGGTTGGACGAGCAAGAGAGAGTCAGACAGTCATCGCGTGCGATGTCCGCGCATCTCCCCCAGTGCTCTGGCTGCACCACAAGGCAGTGTTCTGCGACGCCGCGACTTGATTCCGCTTAGTCCGCCCGAATATTGGCATCCTTGATCACACGCGACCATGTGGCAAGCTCCTTCTCAACGAATTTGCCGAGTGTGGAAGGATCCATGTACGCGGCGAACGCGCCCTGCTCCTCGATTTTCTTTCGGTAAGCCTCGCTTTCGACGATGCGCTTCACCTCCATTGTCAGCCGCTGAACGATGGCCGGTGGCGTTTGGGCTGGCGCGAACAGGGCGAACCAGGACTCCACCTCGTAGCCGGGCAAACCGGCCTCGGCCGTAGTCGGTACGCTCGGCATCGACGGATGCCGTTTGGGACCGGCGTAGGCAAGTGCCTTCAGCTTCCCGCTCTGCACGTGACTGATCACGCTCGGCGGCGTGGTGATGAACATGTCCACCTGACCGCTGATCAGGTCGGTAATGACTGGCCCTGCCCCTTTGTATGGAACATTGGTCACCTGGACCTGAGCCTGCCTGCCAAACATCTCGCCAGCTATATGCTGGATCGAGCCGTTGCCGGATGAGGCATAGAACAGTCCCTTGCCGTTCGATTTTCCGTAAGCAATCAAGCTCTTCAGCGATGTGACCGGCAGCTTGCCGCTGACGGTAATTACATGCGGCGCTCGCATGACCAGGGCCACCGGTGCGAAGCTTGAAGGCTTCCAGCGAATTTGGGGAAACAGCGCCGGGTTACCCACGTGGTAGCCCGAGTACTGCAATAGGAGCGTATAACCATCCGGTGCCGCCCGTGCCACCGCCTCGGTGCCGATGTTTCCGCTCGCCCCGGGCCGGTTGTCGATTACCACAGGCTGATGCAGCGCCGCCTGCAGTTGCTCACCGATCAGGCGCGCCACGATGTCGGTCGATCCGGCTGGTGCGCTCGGCACAACGATCGTGATCGGCTTCACCGGGTACTCTTGGGCCTGCGCTGCAGGCCCTGTGGTCAACGTGGAAAGCGCGGCAGCGGCCGCCAGGAATGTGAATTTCATATGATGTCTCCTCGTCTCGTTCGATGTTGTATGTCGCGGGCAAGGTGGCGTGCTAGACGTCCGTGCCAGGCAAAACCGTTCGCCCGAACTTCTCTTCGACCAGGGCCGTCAGTCACGCAGCCAGCCTGGCCTGTGCGCGATCGCTCGCCCATGCCACATGCGGGGTACAAAGAAGGTTGGGAATGTCCGCCGCCAGTAGCGGGTGCGTCAGCGGCGGCGGCTCGACCTCGAGAACGTCGATGGCGGCGCCGGCGATCTCCCCATATCTGAGGGCATGAGCCAGCGCAAGCGGATCCACCAGCGCGCCCCGGCCCGTGTTGATCAGCACCGCATCCGACTTCATGCTTTCAAGTTCGGACGCGCCGATCATGCCGCGGGTCTCTGTCGTCAGTGGTACATGCAATGTCAGCGCGTCGACCTTCGGCAGCAGCGTTGCCAGTGGCAATTCATCGCCACGGCAGGGGCAACCCGGAGTCTGCGCAAACCATACTTCCATCCCCAGACCACGCGCCATACGGGCGGCAGCCTCGCCAATCCTTCCGCGCCCCACCACGCCGAACACGCTCCCGCCGACGTCGCGAATCGGCGGCCCCACCCAGCAGAAATTGGGCGATCTCGACCACGTACCGTCAGTAGCAGCGCCGGCATACCGAACGATGTTCCGGCGTAGCGCGAAGAGGGTGGCAATGACATGTTCCGCAACAGAATCGGAACCGTAATCTGGCACGTTCCTGAGTTCGATTCCGAGCCGCTCAGCTGCCGCCGCATCGATGTTGTCAGTACCTGCTGCTGCCACGGCAATCAGTCGCAAGGCCGTGGCAGATTCCAGGCTTTGCGCATTCAAGCGGACCTTGTTGGTGATGACGACGCTCGCCTGCGCAATCCGTTCACCTACCTCGGCGGGAGCGGTGGTCGGATAGGCAATGTACTCAAAGCCTGGCAACTTAAACTCCAGCTCCCGCGGCAACGTCGACGCATCAAGAAAAACGATTTTCATCTGGTCTAATCCAAGTTGGTTTGCGTAGCACAGACGCAAGTGGCCGACTCCAGCGCACCGGCGCATCGCACCAGGAGATGCTGGCGTCATGCCCCGGACAAAGCCGCGTGAGGAGTGCGTGCTTAAGTCGATGCGACAGGTGGAAAGCAAGTCATCGGTCGGCTGCACGAGCGGGCGTCCCGCTTGGTGCGGTGGCCGCAGCGGCCGGGTCCAGGAGAGGGATGCGGCGCGTGACAAAGAACAGGATCACCACAGCGAGGACGCCGAATCCCGCGATCAATTGCAGGCCTCCGTCGAAACGGCCGGTAGCATCCTTGATCAGGCCGACAGCAAACGGATTTACGAAGCCCGACAGGTTGCCGAGCGAATTGATCAGGGCGATGCCCGCCGCCGCCGCCGGCCCGAGCAGGCGCGGGGCAACAGTCCAGAACACCGGCAAGGCGGAGAACACACCGAAGCTGGCCACGCACAGCAACGCGAGCTTGCCGGTGGGCGTAGCCGCCAGAGTGGAGCCTGCGAGGCCGATGGCGGCAACGCCCAGCGGGAGCAGCAAATGGAAGCGGCGCTCGCCCGTCATGTCGGAATGACGGCCCCACAAGACCATCCCCGCAGCACCCGCCACGAATGGCAGCGCGCTGACGAATCCCACCTGTTGGATCGTCAGGTCGAAGGCACGCACGATCTGCGGCAAGAAGAAACTCAAGCCGTAGTTGAAGCCGGTCACGCCGAAGTAGGCAACCGCTGTTGCCAGGATCACCGGGTTTCGGATCAGGTTGAGAATGCCATGTTCGACTACAGCAGAGCGGGCGGAGCGCTCGCAGGCGAGCGTCGATTCCAGCCACTGCCGCTCATCGTCTTCCAGCCATTCTGCATCGCGGGGCGTATCGCGCAAAACATTCATCACAACGAAGGCAAGCAATACCGACGGCACGGCCTCTACCAGGAACATGATCTGCCAGCCGGCCAGCCCCAGCCAGCCATGGAGGCTCATGAGCCAGCCGGACAGCGGCGAGCCGATCACGCTTGCCAGCGGCATCGCCGCCATGAATCCCGCGATCACGCGCGCCCGGTAGGCGGTCGGCACCCAGAGCGAGAGAAAGAACACTACCCCTGGAAAGAAGCCCGCCTCGGCAGCCCCGAGCAGGATGCGCACGGCGTACAGCGACCACTCCCCCTGAACGAAGGCAGTGGCGGCAGAGCAGATGCCCCAGGTCAGCATGATGCGGGCAATCCAGCGGCGCGCGCCGACACGTTCCAGAATGATATTCGACGGCACCTCGAAAACGAAATAGCTGAGGAAAAACAGCCCCGCCGCAAGCCCGAACGCTGCGTTGCTCAGGCCGAGATCGCGGTTCATTGTCAAAGCCGCAAAGCCCACGTTCACGCGATCAAGAAAGGCAACGACAAAGCAAATGGTCAGCAGTGGGACGAATCTGCGCAGGATTTTGCGTATCGTCCGGGATTCGATATCAGTCATCTCTGTCTCCTGTATGGTGACGGTGCAGGTGGCGGCCGGACTCTTTGTCCCGTTGCCCCTGTCCCGGAAACCTTCTATTGCGCCCTCATAAGAGGCGTCTTTTCCTGTGCGGCAGTTCGAATCCGGGAATGGGGCTGTCAAAAGCGCGAATATGCTCATCCAGGAGGCAGCCAAGGAACGCGGTCTTCATATCGCTGCCGCCGAAAGCAATGC
The DNA here is from genome assembly GCF_054515855.1 of Cupriavidus sp. PET2-C1. NCBI lineage: Bacteria > Pseudomonadati > Pseudomonadota > Betaproteobacteria > Burkholderiales > Burkholderiaceae > Cupriavidus > Cupriavidus sp. PET2-C1. Next base: position 729,804 of record NZ_JBTNRJ010000003.1, on the reverse strand, counting down.
TCGAAACATTCCCCAGCCGGGAGTGCCCTGCAGTCTGCATGTCCTCGTGACGCAATGCACTCGCGCGGATGCCCTCCTCCACGCGGGCGGCATGATTCGGGTCGGTATCCGCGACGACGACCTGCACTTCACCATCCGGCCGCACCAGCAGGACCCGGTTGCTAGCGATGCACGTGAGCCACAAGCCGCCGAATGCGTCAAAGGCTAGCCCGTCGGGCAAGTCAGCTCCGCCAAACTGTGCAACCGTCTCGCGCCTCCCCAACTCCGGTGAGGTCGATGGTCCCAACAGCGGAAAGCGGCTCAAGCGCTGGGCGTAAGTCTCGTTGACGTAAAGCCAGCGGCCATCCGGGGACACCGCAACTTCGTTGGTATAACCCAGTCCGTCAGCGACCAGGCGGGGTCCGTTGGAATCAATCACGCCAATGAAGCCGTCCTTGACCTCACGGTTCCATGCGAGGCTGCGGGGAATCTTGCGGGTACTGACAGTGAACCAGAGCACGTCGTGCTCGTCGACCATGAGGAAATTGCTCGGCGGCAGTGCGACGCCATCCACCGCATCAAGCACGGTCCCGAGCCGGCCCTGTCCGTCGACCGAGAACAAACCGCCGTAAGCTGATCCGAGATCTGCGAACAGAACGCGCCCATTGGGCGCGAGCGCAATCCCGTTCGGCACATAGGCACGCTCGCCACGCGGATCGATCAAACGATGCCGCACTGTCCCGAGAGCGTCGACCAGTGAGTAGCCGCCGTCGCCGTGCGCAGCGATCAGCGTGCCGTCATCGAGGGCCAGCACGCATTCTGGCCGCTTCAGGCCGCTGGCGACAATGCGCAGGTCGCTGAACGGCACATGGAATTCACGAGAAAGTGGATACGTCGAGAGGGTCACCTTCCGCACCTCAACCGATCAGCTCGGAGATCTCGATCAGATTCAGATCGGGATCGCGCACATAGACCGAGCGGATCTTCTGTGTGGCGCCGGTGCGCTCCACCGGCCCCTCGATGATCGGCCATTGGCATTGCTGCAGATGACGAATGACGGCATCCAACGGCACAGTCGCGATAAAGCAGAGATCGAGCGCCCCCGGAACCGGCAGGTGCGCTTTCGGCTCAAATTCGGCGCCGCGCTGGTGGAGGTTGATCTTCTGGTTGCCGAATCGGAATGCAATACGCCCGGCGCCGAAGGTCTCCAACTGCATCTGCATGACCTCGGTGTAGAAGCGCTTGGTTGCCCCAAGGTCCACGCAGGTCAGGACAAGGTGGTCGAGATGGTCGATGAGCGGCATGTCAGGCTCCGGGTTGGGTGGTATCGCCCTCGGCGCCGAATGCCCGTTGTTCGGGTATCGCTTCGGGTGACGGCATGGGATGCAAATCCAGCCGGCGCCCGGCCTTGAGCAACTGGCTGGGGACGTCGTGGCCGACCAGCCCCGGCAGCAAAGCGGAGGCCGAGAGGATCGCGGCTAGGTCCACGCCGGTGTCGTAGCCGTCGAGTTCGAGCATGTGGACCAGTTCCTCGGTGCAAACGTTGCCGGTGGCGCCTGGCGCATAAGGGCATCCACCTAGGCCGCCCAGCGAGGCATCAAAGCGGTCGATGCCCTGGCTTAGTGCGGCCAGCGTGTTCGCCAGTGCCATGCCGCGCGTGTTGTGGAAATGCAGCGTCAGTTCGAGGTCAGGGAATCGCTCTCGTGCAGCTCCGCACAGCGCGGCGACCTGCGATGGATAAGCCATGCCGGTGGTGTCGCAGAGCGTGACGCCGTGCACGCCGAGATCCGCGAAGCGCTGCATCCAGCCGAGCACCGTCTCGGGCGGTACATCGCCTTCCATCGGGCAGCCCAATGCGGTCGACAGCGAGACGTTGATCGCGGTTGGCGTCTGTCGGACAACCCGAACAACGTCACTCAGTTGCGAGAACGACTGCTCGCGCGTCATGCGCAGGTTGGTCTTGTTGTGGCTCTCGCTCACCGACATGACGAGATTCGTCTCATCGACGTTGCAGGACAGAGCGCGCTCCGCCCCGCGCACATTCGGCACCAGAACCGTATAGACGACGCCCTTGCGGCGCGCAATACGATGCATCACGGCTTCGGCATCGCGCAGTGCCGGGATGGCTTTCGGCGAAGTGAAGGATGTCACCTCGATCTTGGCGTATCCGCACCCGCTCAGTTGGTCGATCAGCGCGACCTTGGCATCTGTGTCGACGAATTTCGCCTCATTCTGGAAGCCGTCACGCGTGGCGACCTCCTGGATGTACAAGCGCTTCCTGTTCATGTCCGTCTCCTGTCAGATGATGCCGCGCGCACGCCATGCGTCCCGCGTTTCGGCACCGATGCCGAGGTTCGCCAGAACCTCGTCCGTATGCTGGCCCAGTGCCGGCGCAGGGCGCGACAGCTTGCCCGGCGTCTCGCTGAGCTTAGGCACGACGCCGGGCAGTTGCACGGGCGTGCCATCGGGCAACTGTGCGTCGAGAATCATGTCCCGCGCGTGGTAGTGCGGATCGCTGGCAATGTCGGCCACGTCGTAGATCTTGCCGGCGGGAATACGGGCGTCGTTAAGGACCGCCAGCACGTCATCGAGCGGGTGCTGTGACGCCCAGGCGGCGATGGCGGCGTCGAGGCGCTCGACCTGCTGCACGCGCCCATCGTTTTGCGCTAGCGCGGGATCGTCGCGAAGATCCGGTCGGCCGATCGCTTCCATGAGCCGCCGGAAGATGCCATCGCCGTTGCCTGCAATCAGCGCATACTTACCGTCGCCGCATCGGTACGCATTGCTGGGCGCAATGCCCGGCAAGCTGCTGCCCGCGGGCTGCCGCACAGCGCCAAATACCGAGTACTCCGGCAACAGGCTTTCCATCATGTTGAAGACCGACTCGTAGAGCGCGACGTCGACCATCTGACCCTGCCCGCCATTGGCGTCACGATGGCGCAGCGCAAGCAGGATGCCGATGACGCCATGCAGCGCCGACAGCGAATCGCCAATGGACACGCCAACTCGCACCGGCGTGCGACCCGGTTCGCCGCTCAGGTGGCGCAAGCCGCCCATCGCCTCGCCGACCACCCCGAAACCGGGGCGATCGCGGTAGGGACCACTCTGCCCGTACCCGGAGACGCGCAGCATCACCAGGCGCGGGTTCAGCGCATGCAGCTCTTCCCAGCCCAGCCCCCAGCCTTCGAGCGTTCCAGGCCGGAAATTCTCAATCAGCACATCGCTCTGCATGACCAGTCTGCGGATCACGTCCTGACCCTCCGGCGAGCGCAGATCGAGGGTGACCGACTGCTTGTCGCGGGACTGCGCCTCCCACCAGACCGAGGTGCCTTCGTGCAGCAGCCGCCATTTGCGCAGCGGATCGCCCGTGCCGGGCGGCTCGATCTTGATCACGTCGGCGCCGAACGCGGCCAGCATCCGGCTAGCGAACGGACCGGCAATCAGCTGCCCCAGTTCCAGCACCCGCACAGCTGTCAGCGGCTTCGAGATGGTTGTCTCCATGTCTGTCTTCCTTGTTTCTGGAATTGATCTTCGGCCAAAAGCCGGCGCTTGATAATCATTGAATCTTCAATCTCCCTTTCCCAAATGGAAAAGGACCTTCGAGCACGCGTGAGCGGCTGCCTTAGGAATCAAATATCGCCCTGGCCGATTGAGGCGATCCGGAGCAGATTGGTAGTGCCGGGCGTGCCGAACGGCATGCCCGCGGAGATCGCGATGGTGTCGCCCTGACGCACAAAGCCCTCCCGTTCGGCAGTCTCGCAAGCGTGCGCGGTCATTTCGGTGACGGTCCCGACCTCGTCGACCACCACCGCATGCACGCCCCAGGCGAGCGTCAATGCGCGCGCCGCCCGCAAATTGGGCGTCATGCCAATGATTGGGGCGTTTGGCCGCTCGCGTGACATGCGCAACGCCGAGTAACCGGAGCTGGTGTAGGCAACGGTCGCGGCGACTCGAAGCAAGCCCACCACGGCACGCATCGCCGCCCCAATGGCATTGGCCGTATCAGGGCTTGGCGCGGTGCGCGAAGCGTCAATGACTTCGCGGAAATATGGATCGACCTCGGTCTGCGCGATGATCCGGTCCATCACGCTGACGGCTTCAACGGGGTGCTTTCCTGACGCAGATTCGGCGGACAGCATGACGGCGTCGGCCCCATCGTAGATGGCGGTGGCCACGTCCGACGCCTCCGCGCGCGTCGGCACCGGTGCCGTCACCATCGATTCGAGCATCTGCGTGGCAACGATAACGGGCTTGCCGGCCTTGCGGCAGGCCTGGATCACCCGCTTCTGGATCGCCGGCACCTGTTCGGCCGGCATCTCCACACCAAGGTCCCCTCGTGCCACCATCACTGCGTCGGTCTCATCCACGATCGACTGTAGCTCAGCGATGGCGGCGGGCTTTTCCAGCTTTGCGACGATGCGGGCGCGGTCGCCCACAATTGCCTTGAGTTCGCGGATATCGTCCGCCCGCTGAACGAACGATAGCGCGACCCAGTCGACTCCAAGCGACAGGCCGAAGTCCAGGTCCGAGCGATCCTTCTCGGTCAGCGCCGACAAGGGCAGCACGACCGTGGGCACATTCACCCCCTTGCGATCCGAAAGCACCCCGCCCTCGATCACCTCAGTCTCGGCGAAGTCCTTGCCTGGCACGACAACGCGCAAGCGAATCCTTCCATCGTCCAGCAGCAAGTCTGCGCCGGACTCAAGCGCAGCGAAGATCTCCGGATGCGGCAGCGCCGCTCGCGTGACATCGCCGGCGAGATCAGCTTCTTGATCGAGCCGAAAGCGTTGCCCTGGAACCAGGGAAATCTGTCCATCCTTGAACTTCCCTACACGGAACTTTGGCCCCTGCAAATCCAGCAGCACACCGATGGGCCGCTTTACCTCAGCCTCGAGCTCACGGAGCAGGTGCAGGCGCCCACGATGGTCGTCGTGGGTACCGTGGCTGGAGTTCAGCCGGAACACGTCGGCTCCCGCGAGGAACAGCTTGCGCAGCGTCACGGCATCGCTGCTCGCGGGTCCAACGGTGGCAACAATCTTGGCATGGCGCGAACGATGCATGGGTCGATTCTCTTCTCTGGTTGGCCAGCGGCTCCCGCTCATCAGAATCCTATGAATGGGTTATGACGGGGCGATACTCAGGCTCGGCAGCACAATTGACAATGCTTGCTTGCTCCACTAGCCTTTCCTAACTTTCAAGGCAAAAAGGGCAGTTCCGAGCCCCCGCGCGGCATCACTAACACCGGATACCCCGTGATCAATCCCACCCATTTCGATCTGCAATCGCTGCGGATTTTTCTGCTGGTCGCGCAGACGGGCAGCCTCACCAAGGCAGCCGATAAGTCCCACACGACCCTATCGGCGCTCAGTAAACGCATCTCCGACCTCGAACGTACCGTCGACTGCGCGCTGTTCCTGCGAGTGCGCCGCGGGCTTGAGCTCACGCCGGCGGGCGAGGAACTGGTCCACCACGCGCGCGGCGTACTCGATACCGTCAATCGCATGGCGGGCGACATGAGCGACTTTGCGATCGGCGTCCGGGGCCACGTGCGTGTGTGGGCCAATACGTCGGCGGTGATCCAGTTCCTTCCCGCCGATCTCGCAGCATTTCTTGCCGCCCAGCCGCTGATCCGCATCAGCCTGGAGGAACGTCTGAGCCAGGACGTGATCGCGGCATTGGCCAGCGGCGAAGCCGACCTCGGCATCTTTGCCGACAATGTGCCTGCGCACGACATTGAGAAATTCGCCTATCATCGCGACCGTCTCGTGGTGTTGGCGCCCAAGAATCACCCGCTGGCAGCACTGGACGAAGTCAGCTTTGTCGACACGCTCGAGTACGATTTCGTGGGGCTAAACCAGGGCAGCTCCCTGCTGCAGCGGCTGACGGACGCTTCGGTCGCGCTGGAGAAAGTGCTCCGCTTGCGTATCCAGGTCAGCAGCTTCGATGCCATCTGCCGGATGATCGAGGCCGGGCTCGGGATCGGCGTGCTGCCCGACGGCGCTGTCAGGGCAGAGATCCTCGGCGCCGGCCTGCGGGCGATTTATCTGACAGACCCGTGGGCGTCGCGAACACTTTGGCTTGGTGTTAAGTCCGAGACAGGCCTGCAGCCAGAGGCCGCCAAACTACTCGCACATCTTCGCAGCATAGGTGCGGCGGGAACCACCGCCTGAAGGCGAAAATTCCTGTATTGAGCGTTAGGCAAGGCAGATAGCCGAAACGGCAATTCCCAATCGGCTGGGTAACAGTCATGATCGACCCTCAAGGAGACATGACATGCAATACGATGTGCCAACTGCCGACTGTATTCCCATAGCCAAGCCCCAGCCGTCGCTGCGGGTATTGATTGCACCCGATTCCTTCAAGGGCTGCCTCGATGCGCCGGAAGTCGCCGCGCGGCTGGCCGCCGGTGTGCGGGCCGCGATACCGGATTGTCAGGTCTGGGAAGCGCCGATCGCCGATGGTGGCGAAGGCACGGCACGCGCTGTCGCGCTGGCGCTGTCAGGTTCGTGGCACCTGATCCGCGTACTCGACGCAAACGGCGAACTTGCTCAAATACCGTTCGCAGCTTGCTCTAGCCCGGCTTTGGGCGACTTCGCGCTCTTCGACGTGGCGGCCGTGGTCGGCCTGCCCGACGCCGTAGCCCTCCCCGGCCTGCGCACCACGCGAGGCGTTGGCCAGGCCATCCGCGCGATCGCCGAGCTTGGCCATCGCACCATCGTGCTGGGACTGGGTGGATCATCCACGAACGACGGCGGTGCGGGCCTCCTGGCAGAACTCGCCTTCAGCTTCGCCGACGCCAACGGGCGGCCGATCGAACCCACCCTTAACTCGTTGCCCCAGATTCAGTCCGTCTCACGGCGCATCGATACAGACTGGCTCGACGATATCCGCTTGATTGGTTTGACCGATGTCACTAGCCCGCTCTGCGGCCCAAATGGCGCCAGCCATGTGTTCGGCCCTCAGAAGGGCTTTGTCGACCTGGCGGAGGCAGATCGCGCCCTGCGCGACTTCGGCGAGCGATGCGAGGTCGCGGTTGGCCGCCCGCTTAAGGACTGTCCCGGAGCAGGCGCGGCGGGCGGTTTGGGATTCGCACTTGGCGCACTCGGCGGGCAACTACTCCCCGGCGCTACCTTCGTGCTAAACGCACTGGCCCTGGCGGAAACGGCAGCGAGCTTCGACTGGATCATTACCGGCGAAGGTCGCTCCGACAGTCAGACCCTCCTCGACAAAGCCCCGGCGATTATCGCTCGCGTCGGTCGCAAGAGCGGCGTGCCGGTAACGTTGGTCTCAGGATCCATCGAGCACAGTTCCGGGCTCGAAGCTGCATTCGACGGCTGCTTTTCCATACAACCGGGACCCATTAGCTTGGCGTGCGCCCTGGAGCGAGCTGGCGAACTATTGGAGGCGCAAGGCCGTCAACTCGCTACTTTGTTTGGACTTGCCCTCCGGCGTCGAAGCGGCGCGGACAATTGAGAACTTGTGGCGCGCCTTCCGCTGCGTCCGCGCTAACGTCGGCAACGGCAGGCCGCCATGGAGCCGATGATGCCGTACCGACTTCCTCGGCGTGATGTGCACCGACTAATGGATGGTCACGGATAAGAAGAGACAAGCGCTCGATTGGCACCGGAATGATGCAGACGGGACATTCAGTATCTACCCACCCTTCGGCTTTGTGCTGCACGGGCCTTTACGTTTGATCCGGAGCCCTTGCAGGGCTCCGGTAATGCCTACAGGCCGTAGGGCGTCAGTACTTTCTCCAGCCATTTCTGCTGCAACTGGCCAGTCGCGATCTCGGCCTTAATTTTTTCCTCGTTCGCCGCCGTCACCTTTACAGCATTGAGGATCGCTTCTGCCTCCGACGCCGGAAACGTCACCACACCGTCTTCATCCCCTACAACGATGTCCCCCGGCAGCACGACCTGCCCTCCGATCGTCACAGGAACATTCATCGCACCGGGACCGAGTTTGTACGGGCCTCTGTGGCTCACGCCGCGCGCGTAACAAGGAAAATCCGCTTCGAGGAATGCTGCAGTATCCCGGATAGCGCCATCAAGCACGAAGCCTGCGCATCCACGTTGCTGGGCGTAGAGCATGATCAACTCACCCACCAATGCGTTGGTGCAATCGCCACTGCCGTCCACTACAAGGACGTGGCCCGGTTCGAGCTCCATAAGCGCCTTGTAGATGAGCAGATTGTCACCCGGCCTAGCCTTGACCGTGAATGCAGTACCGACCAATTTCTTGCTGCGGTGAAACCTTGTCAGGCCAGTAACTCCGCAAAGGCGCTGGAGGTTGTCGCTGATGTGCGGCGTCACCACGGTCTGGAATGAATCCAGAACCGCCTGAGGAGCCAATTGAGGAGTAGGCCTGAGGACGAAATTTGATGCGGGCAAGATGACGCTCCTGTGAGAGATTCGATTCGCGTGTCGGTATTCGGCCCCCTAAACACGCGCAACTTCATCCACTCTCCGTCAAAATGAATCGCTCGTAAATTCCGTTGGAAGGATCAGTTCGTTAGGGAAAACCTATCAGAAGATCAAGACCCGTACGTTGGAGATTGTTCTGCCGTTAGCCACAGCCCCGCGGATGCATCGGTAATATGTTCTGTCTATCAGTGCGTTCTGCTTTTCGGAATGTACAACGTCATGCGATGTCATTGACACTCCTGGATTGCTACGTGTAGCTGCCTCGGCCGCTCCGCTACCATCTTGCAGTCTTCGAGAAAAAAACGATGAGACATAGTGCCCGAAAGATCGGTATCCCGCTGCTAGCACTGGCATGCATGCTTCCCCAACTGGCATCAGCTCAAGTTGCCGGGTATCCGAACCGTCCCATAAAGCTCCTGGTTCCGTGGGCGGTTGGCGGTGCCACTGATTCACTTTCGCGAATCATTGCGCAAAAGTTGGGCGCACGGCTGAAGCAGACCGTCGTTGTCGACAACAAAGGTGGTGCCGGCGGCACGATCGGTACAAGCGCATTTGTGAAGGAGAAGGCAGACGGATATAGCCTGCTGATGGCAACCAGTTCCACGAACGCGGCAGGCCCCTATCTCTACTCGCGACTCGGATTTGACCCGGTAAGAGACTTCTCTCCAATCGCATATGTTGGCCTCATTCCAAACGTGCTCGAGGTGTCGAAGAAATCGCATTTCAACACAGCAAAAGAACTGATCGACGAGGCCAGGAGAAAACCAGGCACCCTCAACTATGGTTCCGGCGGTCCGGGTTCGTCGCAGCATCTTGCCGGGTCTTTGCTCCAGCGTGTTGCAACCATCAACGTGGTGCATGTCCCGTATAAGGGAAGCGGCCCGGCTATCGCCGATTTGATGGCTGGACAGTTAGATTTCGTACTCGATACTGGTTCGCTTGCTCAAGTCAAGGCAGGAAGCCTGAAGGCGCTTGCCGTTGCCTCGGAAAAGCGCCTTCCTGCGCTTCCAGACGTCCCAACATTTGCAGAACTCGGCTACAAGGGCATGCTAGCGTCCGCGTGGTATGGGATCCTGGCTCCCGCCAATCTTCCCAAGCCGGTTCAGGAACTGCTGAATCGGGAAGTGAATGCCGTACTCGAGGATCCGGAAGTACGACAACTCATGGAACAGAACCTGGGTGCGGTAGTCTCCCCAGGCCATACACCGGCATGGTTTGCCAACTTCATGAAGTCCGAACTTGCAAAGTACGCGGAGATCGTTCGCATCTCCGGCGCCAAGATGGAGTGATGAAATGAGTTTTCTCGATTCACTAAAAGCGCTGATTGGGAGCGAGAATGTACTCACCGGAACCGAGGCCGTACCGTACTTGACCGACTGGCGTAACAGGTACAAAGGCCAGGCGCTTTGCGTTGCTCGCCCAGGTAGCACCACGGAGGTCGCCTCGATCGTACGATTGTGCGCCGAGCACAACGCCCCCATAGTTCCTCAAGGCGGCAATACCGGGCTGTGCGGCGGCGCCACTCCCGATAGTAGTGGCAGTGCAATTGTGCTTCTGCTCACACGCCTGAATCGCATTCGTGCCATTGATCTTGCCAACGACACCATGACTGTCGATGCGGGCTGTACCTTGCTTCAGGTACAGGAGGCTGCCCGCTCCTCTGGCCGCCTGTTTCCGCTAAGCCTTGCGGCAGAAGGGACCTGCACAATAGGTGGCAACCTGGCGACCAACGCCGGCGGAACGCAAGTGCTCCGGTACGGAAATGCGCGTGACCTCGCTCTCGGCCTGGAGGTGGTCATGCCTGACGGTGAAACCTGGCACGGATTGCGTGGTTTACGGAAGGACAATACCGGCTACGATCTTCGTGATTTGTTTATTGGCAGCGAGGGCACCCTTGGTGTCATCACCGGTGCCACGCTCAAGCTCTATCCAATCCCGGTCGCGCAGCGTACAGCCATGCTGGCGTTGAGTTCGCTGCATCAGGCCGTGGCGTTCCTCTCGCGAGCCCGCGCGGGCTTCGGGTCGTCCATGACCGCCTTCGAGGTCATGTGTGGCGAAGTTCTCCACGATGTGGTTCGACTTTATCCCCAGCAACGGCTTCCGTTCGAAGGCGAGTCGGTCAACCTGCCATATTTCGCATTGCTGGAATTGTCGGATAGTGAGAGCGCTGAGCACGCTCAGGCTAGACTTGAGGCGATCATGGGCGAAGCCATTGAAGATGGTTTGGTGGCTGACGCCGTGGTCGCGGAGAGCTTGGCACAAAGCAAGGCAATGTGGCATCTACGAGAGAGTATTCCACTGGCCGAAGCAGATCCAGGCAAGAGCATCAAGCATGATGTCTCGGTTCCCATCTCATTGGTCGCCAAATTTGTGGAAGATGCCAATGCATCCATTCAGGCCCGGTATCCTGGGATGAAGACCATTGTTTTCGGCCATCTTGGAGACGGAAATGTCCACTACAACGTCTCGCGCGCATCGCAGCAGACCGTAGAGGAGCTTCTCGCCATTCAGCATGATATCTACACCCTTGTGCACGATGTGGCCTTCGCTCTTGGCGGTTCGATCAGTGCCGAACACGGAATCGGCCAGCACAAGCTTGAAGAGCTTCCGCGCTACAAGAGCGAACTGGAACTGGGCATAATGCGCCGTATCAAATACGCCCTCGACCCCCGAACTCTGATGAACCCCGGCAAAGTCTTGCAGAAAGCGATTTGAATCACCTTGCCGAATGTGGCATCTGCAGATGTCCGGCAGATCCAACCTGACTGCGTGCTGCTGACACCGATCGGCGGTTCACGTGTTCATCTGGTAGCTTTTCCAGTCGTCAGCGCGGCGATGACTGCTTTGAGCATCGGACTCTCCCGGCTGGTAGACCAGGCCACTGCCGTTGTCACCACGTTCACGGCCTCTTTAAGTGGTCGAACCACCACGTTGTCGGGTGCCGCTTTCTTTAAAGAAGCCGGCACAAGCGCAATGCCTTGTCCGCATCCCACGAAGGCGATTTGTGAGGAGACTGTACGCACTTCGTGCAATACACGGGGAGAGAAGCCAGCTGTGCGACATGTCGAAACCAGGCTGTCGTAATAGACGGGGCTGACATGTCTAGCAAACATCACAAATTCCTCGCCAGCGAGCGATGCCAGCCTGATTCGTGGCATCTCGGCCATTGCGTGTGTCCGCGGCAGCGCTACTGCGAGACGGTCCTGCTTGAGAGGAATGGACTTGATCGAGGTGCCGAGATCGCCTTCGAGGCGCGCAAACGCGAGATCGACGTCTCCCCGCACCAGGGCGGGCACAGCGTCGACGCTGTCAATCTCCTTCACGGAAATGGTCAGTTGCGGATAAGATGCCTTGAGCTGGCCTATGAGTGCGGGCAGCGTATCCAGCATGGCGGATGATATCGCCCCGATCGTCAACATGCCTGCCTGACCATTGATGGCCTCCCTCACGGCCAGTTCGAGTCGCTCCAGCTGCTCGGCAAGCTTTTGCACCGCGGGCAGTATGGCGACCCCAACTGCTGTGAGCTGTGCACCCCGCCGCGAGCGGTCAAAGAGCTTCACCTTCAACGCCTGCTCCAAAATCTGAATCTGCTCCGTGACGGGCGGCTGAGACATGCCAAGCCGTTTCGCCGCCCGTCCGAAATGTTGTTCCTCGGCGACCGCCATGAACACCCAGAGATGACGCACAAGCCGAAAGTTGATCATAGGATTCGATAGGTTTTGCGTATGGTCGAATTCCAGCATTCGGAATTTACAGATCAGACTCTATCGCTGAAAGTGGAAGCTTGGCAACCCACTTCGCATCCTCCAAAAAAGGTCCTCACGCTCCCTGCTCGACCGACTCGCCGCCCTCGATACCAACACGGTCTCGGATGCGCTAGATTTTCTGAATCTTCCCGGGGCTACGTTCGGTCTTCGCCCCCTGTGGGATTGCCCCAAGATCGTTGGCCGCGCCAGCACCATTCAGTAGGGTCTGAAGACGGACGCACAGCCAACCGTGCACATTATCTCGCCGGTCATTGCCGAGGTTCAATCCGACGACCGGGTTCTGGTCATTGCCGGCGGCATCGATGGCATCTCTTGCTGGGGCGACATCCTCGCCAATGCCGCGACGGCGAAAGGCATCCGAGGTTCGGTGATCGATGGCCTGAGCCGTGACATCGAAGGCAGCGAATCCATTGGCTATCCCGTATTCGGCCGGGGCGTAACGATGATCAGTGCTCGAAACCGGGTGGTGCAGACCGGTTCCGGCGCGCCCGTCAACGTGGCAGGCGTGGTCGTTGGACCTGCCTATACCGTCAAATACGCCTCCGCAAGCACGCCGCCCGGCACCGTCGGAGACTTCATCGATGACGTGGCCGAGGGCGACGTGGTGGTCATCGACAACGATGGCCGCACCGACTGCACGGTCTGGGGCGACATCATGACCCAATATGCTGGCACACGCGGCATCGCTGCCACGGTCATCGACGGCGTGTGCCGCGATGTGGCGAAGGCACTGGGCGACGGGTATCCACTGTTCACCCGCGGCCGATTCATGCGCACTGGCAAAGACCGCGTACAGGTCGAATCGATCAACGCACCGGTCTCTATCGGCACCGCCCGCGTCTGCGCGCGAGATATCGTTGTCGCTGATGCCAACGACGTTGTTGTCGTTCCCCGTGACCGCGCCCGGGAGCTTGCAGAACCGGCACGAAAGATTGAATCGGTAGAAGCGAAGATTCGCGAGCATATCTCCAACGGGAAGACTCTTGGCGAGGCGCGCGAAGCACTGGGCTACCACACGCTGCAAAGGAGAGCCTGATGACATCCAATCTCCGACGCCTGAATGCAAACTTGGCGAGTGCTCAATCGTCCGCCACCTACCGCATGATGGTGCCTCAGTTGCACAATGCTTGGCGGTGCCTTCTACGCGTTTCCTTCGTGCGAAGGCCTGCTTGGTCGACGAACACCCGCCGGCACGCTGCTGAACACGGACGAGGACGTTGCCGGAGCGCTTCTCGGCGAGGCCAACGTGGCCGTCGTTCATGGTAGTGCGTTTGGTCTTGCGCCGTACATCCGGATCGCCTATGCCCTTGATTCGGAGTCACTGCGTCAAACCTGTACGGCAATCCAAAGGTTTCGCCAATCGCTGACCGACTGATATGCGCTAGCTGCTGATCGAATCTGGTTGGCACTAGCCGCTGCAGCGCCGCACCCGTCGTTCCGACGCGCCCATCCCCCTCCCCTTCGGCGCTGCGCGGCGACGTTTCCGCCTTCGTGATGGTCCGCCCCAGGGCCGTTCGCTCCAGTACAACACGCGGTGACGCTGTCCGGCGGCTTCGCGCCCATCATCCTGACCTGGACGATTGGAGCCACCGGCAGCAAGCTGGCGCCGGGCTTCTACCAAATGCCCTGCGCGGTGATCAGCCTGGCTACTCAGCCCCCTGGTTACGCTATTTCGCTATTCAAGCTCAACAGCAAATTCTTACGCCGGCGCGCCGGTTGACGTCTTAGCGGCGAGACGCCAGGCATTCCTATCGTGGCCTCGCGAATTTCCGAGACCACGGGTAAACGCGCATACGCGCCCGAGCACGACTAGTATAATGTACGTACAGCCGTACCATACGTACAATCAGACTATTCGTACAACCGGACATTGCCACGTGCAAAGAGCGATACTTCAAGCTGGAAGCCCGCCTGGGTACCCTCGAGGGTGTCGCAGCATTGCGCACGCCTCGCGGCGCCAGTCGGAGATAATTTGCCTTTCAGGACTGGATGGCTTCGCACCTGCGGAGCCTGAAAGCCTCCAACAGTGCAAAGGGACTCACGCAATGGCAACGCAACCCGGAAGGAACTCGCTCCTGGCGTTGAGCGGTCGACAACCGCTCCACACCGCATTAGCGACAATCCTCTCCAATGACATATACGAGGGTAAGTACCAGCCGTCGACGACCCTGCCTTCTGAAAACGAACTGGCTCAGCGATACGGCGTGAGCCGTCAGACGGTACGTCAGGCACTCCGCGCGGTTCGCGAACAAGGACTCATCTCTTCGCACCCCGGCATCGGAACCATTGTCCGAGAGCCGGTGCAGCGCGATGACGTGTTTAGCGCGGTGAATTCTGTCAACGACTTGCTGCAGTTCGTCGAGAACACGGAGATGCACGCGGTCTCTCTCGTTGAGGTAGTGGTGGACGAAAAACTGGCCAAGGTGCTTAACACAAAGCCAGGCCTTTTGCTGTCTGAGGCTGGATTTCTTCGCAAGACCCCCGGCGCCGCGCTGCCAATGAGCTACGTGAAGATCTACGTTCCGCCGCGTTACGCTGCGGCGCAAACACGGCCCACTATCTCCAACACGCCCGTGTACAAGAGCATCGAGAGCATGTTTGGGGTCCGTGTTTGTGAAATTCAGCAGCACACGACTGCCACCATCGTTGACGAAGAGTTGTCCCAGGTCCTGCAAGCGGAAGTGGGCAGCGCGGCTTTGCAGATTGTTCGTTTTTTCTACGACGCCAATCAAGCACTGATTCAAGCATCCATTAGCTACTACCCGCATGACAGGTACACGCAGAGTGTGCGTTTCCGTGCGACTAGCGCGGAAGCCTGACCGAGCGAACATCCATTCGGACGTCTGAGGCTATGGGATACAAACCGTTGAAGCGCTTAGCGCTGAACGCACCACCCGCGCAAGAAAGTACGGCATTTCGGGCTATCGCCTCGAGGATGTCACGCCACGTTCGGATGCGCGACGGCTGTCTCCAAATGCTCGATTTTAGAGGGGCTTGCCGGTGCGGGCTTCCACTCCGCCCTCAGCCCCAGCGAGAAACCATTTCTCTGCGTTGGCTCGCTTGCGGCCAACTACTACAGATTACATCCGGCGCAAGTCCGCCCCCGCAAGCCATGGCGCCCGGATAGCACACGGCCTTCCGCAGTAGCTCAAAACTAGTCCAAATAGGAGACAGTATGTTCGCCATGTCACGCCTGGCGCTGGGTGCGCTCGTCTGTAGCATTACCGCATCTACGCCTGCAATCTCCGCCGACCCCGCCGCCGGCTACCCCTCCCGCCCAATTCGAGTCATCGTGCCGTTCCCCGCGGGTGGTACAACGGACACCATGATGCGCTTGCTTGCGCCGAAGTTGATGAAAGAGTTGGGGCAGCCCATCGTCGTCGACAACAAGGCAGGCGCCGCCGCAACGCTCGGCGCAGATGCTGCAGCCAAGGCCACCCCAGACGGCTACACGTTGCTGGCTGGCAGTGCGCACCACACAATCGCCCAAGCGGTCCTGCCAAAACTCTCGTACAGCTTCGACAAAGACCTCGCGCCCATTGCCCTGGTCGCGATTGTTCCAAACGTGGTTGTCGTGAACGAGAAGGTGAAGGCTCGCACCATCCAGGAACTTATCCAGGATGCGAAGGCCCATCCCGACAAGTACAACTACGCATCCGCTGGTTCAGGCAGCGCCCATCATCTGATTGGCGAAATGTTCAAGCTACGTACTGGCGCGCCGCTCACCCATATCCCTTATCGCGGCAGCGCACCCGCGGTCTCCGACCTAATTGGAGGACAGGTGTCAGTCATGTTCGACACTGTTACGTCAGCACTGCCGCAAATCAAGGCCGGCAAGACCCGCGCACTTGCCGTAACGACTGCCACCCGCTCAAGCGCTCTACCCAATGTACCGACACTGGCCGAAGCCGGCGTACCGGGCATGGACATCGGAACCTGGTTCGGCCTGCTCGCACCGGCCGCCACGCCACCGTCGATTCTCGCGAAGCTGAACGCCGCTGTAGTCAAGGTCGTCAACGATCCGGGGGTAAAGAAACAGCTGCTTGACCAGGGAATCGAACCACATCCGAGCAGCCAGGCCGAGTTCGCAGCACTGATCAAGAAGGAAATGGTTGACTTCAAAACGCTGGTCGTCCAGGCCAAGCTGACCCTCGACTAAGGAAAGTCAAGATGAGCGCAAGACAAGTTTCACATACGAACTCGAACGGGGTCGCAACGATTACGTTGCATAACCCGCCTCTCAATGTCGTGACCCTCACGCTAACGCGTGAACTCGATGAGGCCTTGGATGCAATAGAGAACGACGATGCGGTGCGTGTGCTCATCGTGACAGGAAGCGGCCGCAAGGCCTTCTGTGCGGGCTCCGATATCAACGAGTTTCAAGGTCTGATGGCACCCGGTCAGGTGGTACCCAAAAAACTGGCGAGGCAAAACGAGGTCTTCAACAGGCTAGACGCGTTCCCAAAGCCGACCATTGCGGCCATCAACGGATTGGCCTATGGCGGAGGTCTCGAAATCGCCATGTGCTGCGATTTGCTTGTTGCGTCGGAAGACAGCAGGCTCGCATTGCCGGAAATCAAGCTGGGCGTCTTCCCAAGCAGCGGCGGAACGGTCCGCGCTACACGTCGGATTGGTGAAGGTCGAGCGAAGGAGATGATGCTCATCGGGGAACCGATCGACGCGGCCACCGCCCTCTCCTGGGGATTGATTAATCGCTTGGCTCCCTCTGGGCATGCAGTGGATGTCGCCATGGAACTTGCCAACAGCCTGGTCACTAGGCCGCGTCGTGCGATGGCTCTGTGCAAGTCCATCATCGACCTATCGTTCGAACTGCCTATGAAGGAAGTCATGGAACGCTCCTTCGTTGCAAGCGATATCGCCTTCAGCTCTGCCGAATGCGCGGAAGGCGTACGAGCATTTCTCGCGAAGGAAGGCCCTTCGTTCACCAACATCTAGTTAACTTAACGGGAGCCCGCTTAGCGTAGCCGCGGCGGGTCGCGAAAACCATGAATGAAAAATCCACCGGTATGAAACCACTCGAAGGGCTGCGCATCCTATCGATCGAACAGTTTGCTGCGGGTCCGTATGGCTCAATGTTCCTCGCGGACATGGGCGCCGACGTCGTCAAGATCGAGAACAAGGAGATTGGTGGAGACCCCGCCCGCCACATGGGGCCGTTCCTGCTTGGCCCATCCGACAGCTTGTTCTTCCAGGGCTGGAACACCAACAAGCGAAGCGTCTCGCTGGATCTGAAGACACCGGAGGGTCGCGCCGAACTTGAGGCGCTCGTATCTACAGCCGATGCGGTCGTGAACAACCTGCGCGGCGACCAACCGAAGAAGCTTAAGATCGACTTCGAGAACCTCAGCAAGATTAACCCCAAGGTTGTCTGCCTGCACATCTCCGCCTACGGACGAGACAACGCGCGCGCATCATGGCCGGGGTACGACTTCCTGATGCAGGCTGAGGCCGGGCTCATGGACCTGACCGGCGACCCTGCAGGCGACCCGACGCGCTTCGGCGCCTCCGTGATTGACTATATGACCGGAGTCACCGGAATGCTCGGCTTGCTGGGAGCGATTCGACGCGCACAAATGACAGGGGAAGGTTGTGATGTCGATGTGAGCCTGTTCGACGTGGCCCTTCACCAGCTCGGCTACGCTGCGACCTGGTTTCTGAACGAGGGTCATGCGGCCAGCCGCCTTCCTCGGGGCGCCCACCTTTCCGCCACACCCGTGCAGACGTTTCCCACTGCCGACGGGTGGGTTTACGTGATGTGCATGACAGAGAAGTTCTGGGAGGCGCTGATCCGCACCATCGGAAGGCCAGAGCTCAGCGAAGACCCGCGCTTTAAGGCCAAGGAGGAACGGGCGAAATACCGTGCGGCACTGACAGAGATACTTGACGCGGAATTCCGTCGTGAATCCACTGAACATTGGCTGACCGTTCTCAGCGGGGTTCTCCCCGTCTCACCCGTTCTCAATGTAGAACAGGCGCTGTGCAATCCTTTTGTCGATGAAGTCGACATGGTGAAATCAGTCCCTCATCCTCTGAGGCCAGACATGAGACTGCTCGCGAACCCATTGAAGTTCAATGGCGCGCGGCTCGCTCAGGAAATCTGCCGTCCTTTGAACGAAGCATGTTGATTGCGATCCAGGTTCGTGCAAGAAACTGGCATAGCAAGTGCAGTATCGCATCTGATGAAACAGGACACGAGACCGCTTTGGAATCACCGCATCCCGCAGCGGGAAGCTTCGATGGTTCTTAACTGTGCAAATCCCCAGCTGGGATCTGGGCAGCGACGGCCCCACTCGGACGGATAAGACGGGAACCGAACGCGAATTATTTTGCCATCCAGAACTGGGGGCGACCGGAGACACATGATTTACACAAAACCTATAGCCCGCACTGAGAACACCGCAGGAAAACGATGGCTCATCATCATGCCAACCGTCTTCCTGATGTACATGATTTCATTCTTCGATCGTGTCAACATTGGGATGGCATTACCATACATAACCAAGGAGCTATCCCTCACGCCTCTCCAGGCCGGTTGGTTAGGCGGATCGTTCGCGTGGGGCTACATCATCACGCAGCTACTGGCAGGCTATCTGGCCTTGCGCTTCGGTTCTCGCCGACTGATTGGTACATGCCTTGTTCTCTTCGGTGGGATCGCAATGTTGACGGGGCTGGCGCGCTCCTTTGATGAACTGCTTGCGGTCCGCTTCTTTCTCGGACTCGCCGAAGGCCCCATCTATGCCGCATCCTCGATGCTACTGGCACAGTGGTTCATCAAGTCCGAGCGGGGCCGCGCGTTTGGCATCTGGAACCTCAGTGTGGCCGCAGGCGGCTTCCTGGCGGGGCCGATCTCCGCTGCCGTGCTGGCACACTATGACTGGCGCGCCATGATGATCATTGAGGGCCTGCCCGCCTGGATCTTCTGTCTGGTCTGGTTCCATGCCATCCCCAAGAGCCTCAGCGCTGCCAAGTGGCTATCCGAAGCCGATCGCCTCGCCATCGAGAAGGATCTCGCTGCGGAGCAGGATGCGTATGGGGAGAAGGAAGCCGTATCGTGGCTCGTTATCCTCCGTGAGCCCTATGTCTGGGTACTGATGATTGGATTTGCATGCAGCCAGATCATCCTCTATGGTCTCACGCTGTGGCTTCCAACCATCTTCAAGTCGTATAGCCAGATTGGCGGCATGATGGTCGGCATCCTCTCAGGTGCGCCTTTCGTCATGTCGATGTTCGGCATCTACTATATAACCCACCACTCCGACAAGCATGGACAGGAACGGCGCTTGCATGCCGCCATTCCTATGATCGTCACCGGCGTCACGCTGGTTGCCTTGTCCGCCGTCCCAAACCATTATCTCTATCTGCAGATCTGTCTCATTCTTTGTATCGGCTTTATGCTGAAAATGCCGACGCCACTGGTATCGACTTATCTGACGGAGATTTTGCCCCTCAACAAGGCCGTGCCTGCAGTCGGCGTGGTGATCGGCGGAGGAAGCTTCCTGGGGCAATTTCTCGGTCCTCTGCTCGTCGGCTACACCAAGTCGATTTCCAGCGGGTTCGGCCCATCGTTTGTTGCATTGGGTATCACTGGCATCATAGGTGGCACATTGCTGATTGCGTCCAGACCACGGTCGATCACGAATGGCCCTCCCTCGACCACTCTGGTGCCAGAGGGCTCCGCTGCTCGCAAGCCCTGAACGGGCCGCCAAACATCAGGCCGGACTCAGAATGGGCCTTCGATTTGGGACAAACAGACGCCTCGTGCTTCTGGATCGTCCAGTGTCCAGGATTGAAGTACTTCTCCCCATGAATTGCGTGCAACGTGTAGGTGTGCCCTGCTGCTACCCCTCGCAATATCTCGATATGAGTCATGTAAGCCCTTCGTCCAGACTCTACTACGAGTGCCTATGATGCTCGACGGATGTCTGGCTTGGGCTCGTCTCCGGCCGGTTTACCGACGCCACGTCATTGGCCGCCTGCCAGATTCACCCTTGCAGCCGCCTTGTACCGTAAATGTCTGCCGGCCAAAGCGACGGCAGTAGCCCTGCGGGTGGCTCCTTGCGCCGTCCAACATCGCAAAGTACCTAGGGTGCGCAGCGGCTGCCACTTGTCCGCAATACGGCCTCGGAAAGCCTAGTTTTGCGTTGAGTGGCGAAATCCAGAGGGAAATGGGGCGGGGTGACTGTGGGCCAGGGCCTGCTCCAATCTCTGTGTTAGCGTTTCCCCAGACGACGCGGAGGCAATGGCATCTGGATCTAACCCAAGTGGTTCCCGATCGGCCTCAATCGCGTCGGGTCCAGACGAATCGTATCCATTTGTCTCGTTGTCGACGCCATTGGTGCCTGCCATCACGGTCGTACTGGCGATGCTCTCTGTTTGTCCGGTGGCAAACACACTAGGGGTGTCCGCAGGCGCCCGCCCGCCTGAAGGCTCGCCGACTGGCGGAGCGATGGCACTCAAGGCCTCCGGCCATTTTCCAAGAAGATAGTAGTCCATGACCATACGTGCAATGGGAGCCGCCTCCGCCGCACCCCAACCCGCGTTCTCGACAATCATCGCAATTGCGATCTTGGGGCTATCTGCTGGGGCAAATCCCATGTATAGCGCGTGGTCCCGTCGCCGTTCGTCAAGAGCGTGATGGTTGTACTTCTCGTCCCTGTTCAGCGAGAACGTTTGCGCTGTTCCCGTCTTTCCGGCCGACTCATAGGCGGCATTGGCAAAGGCCCGTGCCGCAGTTCCCGAGTGGGTTACCGCGATCATCGCTTTCCTGACCACATCGATATCCGATTGCTTGAGCGGAATTCGATAGCTCGCACTAGATACCCTGAGCGTTCGCGCGCGGGTTACGGCGTTCTCGACTGCCTTCACCAGGTGTGGCTTCATCTCCACCCCATTGTTCGCCAAGATTGAGACGGCATTGGCCAACTGCAAGATTGTGAAGTTGTTATAGCCTTGGCCGATCCCCAGCGAGATGGTCTCGCCGTCATACCACTTCTGCTGCTCAGGGCGACGGTAGACGTGCCGCTTCCAATCGGTAGAGGGCAGGATGCCGGCGTTTTCACCCTCGATGTCAATGCCTGTCAACTGGCCGAAGCCAAACGGCTTCATGAAGTCGTGGATGGCGTTCACACCCATGTCATGGGCCAGCATGTAATAGTAGTCATCGCACGAGTGAACAATGGAGGCTTGCATGTCCACCCAGCCATGCCCTGCCGGCGTATCGTCGTGAAACGTATGACCACCCATCGTATAGGACCCTTGATCCTGAAAGCCCCAGGCAGCAGTACGCTTTCCCGTCGAGAGCGCGGCCAAGGCCATGAAGGGCTTGTAGGTCGAGCCGGGCGGATAGGTGCCGCGTAGCGGGCGGTCCAGTAACGGCTTATCGGGCGAGTTGTTCAGCTTGTTCCAGGTATTGCTGTCGATGCCCTCGACAAACAGGTTGGGGTCGAAGGTGGGCTTGGAGACAAAGGCCAGGATGTCGCCGGTAGCCGGCTCGATCGCTACCAGTGCGCCGCGGCGGTCGCCGAACAGCGCCTCGGCCAGTTGCTGGAGGCGGATGTCCAGCGACAGAATCAGGTTGTTGCCGGGCGTGGCGGGGGCGGTAGACAGCGTGCGGATCGGCCGGCCTCCCGCGCTCACTTCCTCTTCCTCGAAGCCGGTCAGGCCGTGCAGTTCGGTCTCGTAGCTCTGCTCGATACCGATCTTACCGATGTAGTTGGTTCCCTTGTAGTTGTCGGCGTCCTTGCGTCGATCGTACTTGACGCCCTCGGCGTCGTTGGCCTCGTCCATTGCCTCGATGCGTTCCTGGTCGCGCTGCGAGATGCGGCCCAGATAACCGATCACGTGCGAGGCGGACTCGCCCATCGGGTACTGCCGGTACAGCCGTGCGCGCACGTCCACGCCGGGAAAGCGGAAGCGCTGCGCGGAGAAGCGCGCTACTTCCTCGTCGGTCAGCTGGCTACGGATCGGCAGGCTCTCGAAGCTGCGGGATTCTTCCATCAGCCGCTTGAAGCGGCGCCGGTCGCGCGGCTGGATGTCGATCAGCCGGGCCAGTTCCTCGATCGTGTTGTCGAGTGTCTCGGACAGCTTGGACGGCGTAATTTCGAGCGTGTAGGCGGAGTAGTTGCGCGCCAAGACCACGCCGTTTCTGTCCATGATGATGCCGCGGTCGGGCTCGATCGGTGCCACCGAAATGCGGTTGTCCTCGGCCTGGGCCGCGTACTGATCATGCTTGTACCACTGCAGCCACAAGAAACGCGTAAGCAGCAGGCCGAAGCAGATCACCACGAATAGGCCAGCCGCCCCCACGCGCGACCGGAATTCGCCTAAATCCCGCGCGGTGTCACGAAATACATCCATACAATTCTGCTAAAAATCTGCCGTGTTATCGACGCTTTCCGCTGGCCTTCGTAACACGTCGTAAGCAGAAAGAGGACTTCACGCCGGATGGCAATGTCTCGGGACAGCGATCGCTCGCCATTCTTCAAATACGACATGCAAGGAATCGGCTGTCGGTCCCATCGCTGCCATTACGTTGGGGCGCGGCGCGGGTCACGCCGCTGATCGCGAAGCTGCCAAGACCTAACGCCGAGATGCGGTGTCAATGCGTGCGCATCCCTTGCCTGCCGAAGCTGGTGCAGGGGATGGCAGCGGCCCAGCGAAGATGCTGTGCTAGAGACTGCGCTGCACGAGCGCAATTACCGTTGCCGTGCGTCGAACTGCGGACTATGCGTCAAAACTCCACATCGGTAAATTCTGAATTCGCGATCAGATCATTAGGCGAAACCTATCATCCGCCACGAAGCGGCGCGGACTCGGCAGCCTCCCACGCAGTCGAACGCTAACCGTATGCTGCGATTCGGGGCGATTAAGCATCAAGGTACTGGACGAAGTCTCCGAATAGTCGGAGTTTGCCTCCATGTGCGTTATTGCTCTCGTGCGCCAGCGTATCAAACCGTCCACCACGATATCGGCACGGAGATTACTTCGCTCACGCTCAGCCGTTGGCCAGGTGGGGCCCGCACGAGCGTATCGGATCCGTTCGCCGGACAGCAGGTAGCGATGGCCGTCATGCCATCGGTCGCAATGCAGCGCGGCTCCCTCAAGCGCAAGTTCGAGAAGAGAGCCGTACCCATTTCTGCGAATCCAAGGGCGATCCGGCCGTCCCATGGGGACCCCGGTGCGGCACTGGATTGTCCTTTTTGCCGCAACGTTAGTCGGCATTCGGCAACCCTCGGTCCGGAGCAAGATTAGCCACGCGCCCACAGGCTCAGTCGCGTTGACGGATGCTTCGGTTCCTCATATCATTAGTACGTACCAATAAATGGTACGTACTATAATCAAGAAGGAGGAGAACATGTTGAGGAAGCTTCTGTGCGCGTCTATCGCGAGCCTTTTGGCCATCGGTACGGTACAAGCCGCATGGCCAACCGCACCCGTCACCATCGTCGTTCCGTTTGCTGCGGGCCAAACCGGCGACATCATTGCACGCCTGATCGGCAAGGAATTGGCGGTACAACTGGGCCAAGCGTTCATCGTCGACAACAAAGCCGGCGGCGGTGGCCGGATCGGCACCGCCTTCGCGGCCAAGGCTAAGCCGGATGGGTACACCCTGTTGTTGACAAGCACCGGCCCATTCGCGATTGCACCCGCACTCTATCCAAAAGGAACACCGTACAACCCCGTGCGCGACTTCACCGCTATCGCCGAGACAGCCTCCACCCCGCAGGTGATTGCCGTGTCCAACCAATCCGGCATCAATAGCTTTGCCGAGATGGTCAAGCAGGCCCGGACCAAGGACATGTCCTATGGCTCGGCCGGCAATGGTTCCACCCAGCATCTAACGATGGAACTGCTGAAGAAGGAGTTGCGTTTCCCGATGGTGCATGTGCCGTTCAAGGGAAGCTCCGAATCGAAAATGCAGGTGATGAGCGGAATGATTCCGGTCACTTCGGACTCGCTGCCCGCCATACTCACCAACATCAAGAGCGGCCAGATGAAGGCACTGGCGGTCATAGACGCCAAGCGCTCGACCTACCTGCCGAACGTGCCGACTCTGGCAGAGGCGGGCTTCCCGATGCTGTCAACCGTGGCATTTTTCGGATTGGTCGCGCCGAAAGGCACGCCGAATGAAGTAGTTGATACGCTAAACAAGCAAATCCTCCAGATGTTCCGCACCCCGGCCTTCAGGGAAAAGCTGAAGGAGCAGGCGCTGACGCCGCCCGAAGAGAGAACGCCGGACCAGTTTGGCGCCTACCTCGCCAATGAGGTCGCGCGTTGGAGAAAGATTGTTGAGGACTCGAATGTCCAGGTTGAACAATACTAAGCGAGCCAAGGATGAGGATAGTGAAGATCCTGCAGCGGCCGGTCCGCCTGCGAAGCAATATCTCGAATGCGCTCGTCAATTTCTCCAGTCACACCGTTTCTCTGGTAGCGCTGGTTTCAGATCAGACCCGGAACGGCAAGCCGGTGGTGGGGCTTGCCTTCAACTCGATCGGCCGTTTCGCACAAGATGGCATTTTGGCCGATCGCATGATCCCTCGCCTGCTGCAAGCGGAGCCGAATAGCCTGCTGCAAGACGATGGCCCACTGCTCAGCCCGGAGAAAGTGCTCGCTTGCGCCATGCAGAACGAGAAGCCGGGCGGCCATGGCGACCGTGCGCATGCTGCGGCCGCACTGGAACTCGCTGCGTGGGACCTGAATGCGAAGCTGAACGATGAGCCTGCAGCCGTCGCCATCGCGCGCCATTTTGGCCGCCATGCGCAGGAGAGAATCGCCGTATACGCGGCGGGCGGTTACTACTACCCCGGCGAAAGTGGCAACGGCCTGCAGAAGGAAATTGAAAGCTACAGGGCACGCGGCTTCACCCGATTCAAGATGAAAATCGGAGGCATCTCGCTGGCGGAGGACATCCGTCGGGTCGAGGTCGCCGTAGGTGCCGCGGGGGCAGCAAGCCATCTTGCCGTCGATGCCAATGGACGCCTCGACGCAGCGCTGGCAATTGAATACGGCCGCCAGCTGCAGGACTTCGGGCTGATGTGGTACGAGGAAGCTTGCGATCCTCTGGACTACGAGGCGAATGCGAAATTAGCGGCCGAGTACCGCGGTGCATTGGCTACGGGCGAAAACCTGTTCTCGCCCCAGGATGTGAAGAACCTAGTGCTGTTCGGCGGCGCACGTCGCGATCTCGATATCTTCCAGATGGACTCCGGGCTGTCCTACGGCATCACCGGCTATGTCCGCATGCTGCACGAGATGGAGAGCCGTGGCTTCTCTCGACGATTTTCCTTCCCGCATGGCGGTCAGTTGATGGCACTGCATGTGGTCGCGGGGCTTGGACTCGGCGGCTGCGAAGTCTATCCGGATATCTTCCAGCCCTTGGGCGGCTTCACAGACGATGCGGTGATAGAGGACGGCAGTATGCGGGTTCCACAACTTCCAGGTTTCGGCTTTGAGCGCAAGGCCGAGCTGGCGCGCGAATTTGAACAGTGTCTTTAGTAGAGGTGAATAATGCGTGAGATCCATGTTAATGAACTAACCAATGCCGTCGCGCAGTTGTGCATCGACGCCTGTCATCTCTTGCCCGACAACCTGGTAGAGAGCTTTCACGCGGCGGCTGAAAGGGAAATCTCGCCACTCGGCAAATCTGTGCTGCTGAAGTTGATCGATAACGACCGAATAGCGCGTGAGAACCAAGTTTCGTATTGTCATGACACGGGCCTAGCTATCGTGTTTGCCGACGTGGGCCAAGACGTCCATATCGTTGGCGGCAACTATGAGGAGGCCATCCAGGCCGGCGTACGCAAAGGCTACGCCGATGGCTACATGCGCAAGTCGGTGGTATCTGACCCGCTGCTGCGCGTGAACAGCAATGATAATACGCCGGCCGTTCTGCATACCGAGATCGTGCCCGGTTCCGATATCCAGCTGACCGTTGTGCCCAAGGGTGGTGGCAGCGAAAACTGGAGTACGATGAAGTTCCTACTGCCCGGCGAAGGCGCGGAAGGTGTAATGAAGTTCGTGTTGTCGGCCATCGAAGCCGCCGGCGGTGCGGCTTGCCCGCCATTGACCGTGGGCGTCGGAATCGGCGGCAGCTTTGACAAAGTGACTGCAATCGCCAAGAAGGCCATCCTGCGGGATATCGGCGTGCATCACAAGGAAGCGCATATTGCAAAGCTGGAAGCCGACCTACTGGAAGCGATCAACAAGACCGGAATCGGCCCTCAGGGCTATGGTGGCAGCAACACCGCATTATGGGTGGCAGTGGAAATCTACGCCTGCCACATCACTGCGCTGCCAGTAG
Source organism: Cupriavidus sp. PET2-C1 (assembly GCF_054515855.1). NCBI lineage: Bacteria > Pseudomonadati > Pseudomonadota > Betaproteobacteria > Burkholderiales > Burkholderiaceae > Cupriavidus > Cupriavidus sp. PET2-C1. The sequence continues at coordinate 703,312 of NZ_JBTNRJ010000003.1, read as the reverse complement.
CGGTCAATATCCAATGCCATGCGGGCCGTCGCGCGACGGCGATCATCTGAAACGCAGGGAGGCAACCATGACAATCCATCACCTGCGCACCCCCCTCTCGGACGAGGCCATTAAGCAACTGCAGGCCGGGGACGAAGTATTCCTCTCAGGCGTGATCTACATGGCACGGGATGCCGCGCACAAGCGCTTCGTTGACACGCTGTCCCGCGGCGAGCCATTGCCCGTTGACCTCGTTGGCCAGGTCGTCTTCTATGGAGGCCCCGGCCCCGCCAAGCCTGGGCATATCATCGGCGTGGTAGCGCCGACCTCGGCCTACCGCATGGATCCCTATGCGACAGTGCTGTTCGACTACGGAGTTAAGGGCGCGATCGGCAAGGGAAATCGTGGCGTCGCGATTCGATCCTCATGTCGCGACAATACCGCCGTTTGCTTCTCGGCCATCGGTGGCATCTCCGCAACTCTATTCGCCTGCATCAAGACGGCGACAGTCGTCGCGTATGAGGACCTGAAGACGGAAGCGGTGCAGCGCCTGGAGATCGAGGGTTTTCCGCTATTGGTAACCAACGACGCCCACGGCCGCGACATGTACGAAGAGGAAGTGCTCAAGTTTAAGGAGTTGCTGATGGGCTGAACGAACTTTCGGTACCCTAGCATCCTGTACAATGCGAAGCCGGCCCTAGCCGGCTTTTACTCATTTTTTCCGCCACCAATCAAGTTTTCAGTGCGCTATACGGAACTCGCCAACACGCTGGTCAAGAATATTACCGATGGCCGCTTCGGCGTCGGCGAGCAGTTGCCCAGTGAAGTTGAACTTGCCGCCCAATTTGAGGTCAGCCGCTCAACGGTGCGTGCGGCGCTTGCTATCGTCGAAGGCCTCGGGCTGGTGACACGTCGTCGCCGCGCCGGCACGGTGGTTTGCTCCACGACCACTAGCAACAGTTACAGCAAGTCGCTCCACACAATCGAGGACCTGATCAACTACGCCAGCCATACCGAACGTGAAGTGCTGGGCGTCAGCAATATTGTGACTGATGAGCAATTGGCCAGCTCACTCGAGTGCAAGCCGGGCACAAAATGGTTGCGAATCAGAATGCTGCGGACCGAGAAGGACCAAGCGCACACGCCACTGTGCTGGAACGACGCCTATCTCGAGCCCAAGATCGGAAGAAAAGTGGCGCCACTGGTGCCAAATGGCTCCGGTTTGTTGTGCCAAATCATAGAGAGGGAGGCGGGTGTCACCGTCTCCGATATCAAGCAGACGCTGGGTGCAACCACCATCGTTGGCGACATGGCGAAGCGGCTGCTGGTCAGTTCCGGCACGCCCGGACTCGAGATCACCCGGCTGTACCTGGACCGTGCGGAGAAGGCTTACCTGATCACGGTGAACACGTATCCTGCCGACAAGTTCCGCTTTACGTTCTGGATGCACCGGGAAGGCCAGTTCTGAAGGTAGACTTATCGTGGTTGGCGGTGCCGTGATCGAAACGTACCGACAGGTATGCCGCATTGTGTGATCGTACTGTGCGGCATTGATAGGTGCAATGCGCGAATATTCTGGCAACGAGTCCCTGGAGAGGTCCAAGATCGGTATCGAGGATATGGAACAGATGTTCAACTTCGAGGGAATCTGAATACCGCTTCCGCCCCGAGTGACCTGCCCCGACTTGGATAGTCACAGGGCATAGCATCGTCATTCAGAGCAAACGACCTATGACGAATCACAGGCCGCTCTTTTCAACGCGACGTGTGGTTCAGAAGGAGCGGGGCATACCTAGGATGTGCTCCCCGACATACGAAAGAATAAGGTTTGTCGAGATAGGCGCAACCTGGTAGAGGCGCGTCTCGCGGAACTTGCGCTCTACATCGTATTCCGCGGCGAAGCCGAAGCCGCCGTGGTACTGCAGGCAAGCATTAGCCGCCTCCCAAGAGGCATCCGCTGCAAGCAGCTTGGCCATGTTAGCCTCCGCGCCGCAGGGTAGATGTTCGTCGAACAACTTTGCGGCCTTGAAACGCATGAGGCTTGCCGCCTCCACATTGACGAATGCCTTGGCGATAGGGAATTGCACGCCCTGATTCTGACCGATGGGGCGACCGAACACCACACGCTCGTTGACGTACTTGGTCACCTTATCGATGAACCAGTAGCCATCACCAATGCATTCCGCTGCAATCAGCGTACGCTCGGCATTCAGGCCATCCAGAATGTACTTGAAGCCCTTACCCTCTTCACCTATGAGGTTCTCCACCGGAATCTCGAGATTGTCGAAGAAGAGCTCATTGGTCTCGTGGTTGACCATGTTGATGATGGGCTGGACGGTCATGCCCTTGCCGATGGCTTCGCGTAGATCCACGAGGAAGATGGACATGCCTTCCGACTTCTTCTTGCACTCCGCCAGCGGCGTGGTCCGTGCCAGCAGAATCATGAGGTCGGAGTGTTGGACGCGCGATATCCAGACCTTCTGGCCATTGACCACATACTTTTCGCCTTTGCGCACCGCTGTGGTCTTGATTTTCGTCGTGTCGGTGCCGGTAGTCGGTTCCGTGACGGCCATCGATTGCAGGCGCAATTCGCCGCTCGCAATCTTCGGAAGGTATTCCTTCTTTTGTGCTGCCGAGCCATGGCGCAGCAGCGTTCCCATGTTGTACATCTGCCCGTGGCATGCGCCGGAGTTGCCGCCGGCACGGTTGATTTCTTCCATGATGACTGACGCCTGCGTTAGGCCGAGCCCCGAGCCACCGTATTCCTCGGGAATCAGGGCAGCCAGCCAGCCGGCGGCAGTCAGTGCATTGACGAATTCCTCAGGGTAGCCACGGGCTTCGTCAATTTTTCGGAAGTATTCGGACGAAAACTGGCCGCACAAATCTCGGATAGCTTCGCGGATTTCTTGATATTCATCGACTTTGTTTAACACAGCAGGTCTCCGTCAGTGTTTGTTCAGTTAAGTTCGGCGTACGCGCTCATTGCGAGAGCACCGTCCTCGTGGCGAATCCAAAGTTCAACAGACCTCCCGTCCCCGTTTCGCTTCCCGCAAACGTAGAAGCGCTGGGGTACAAATGTTGGTCGAAGTCCCTTAAAGGCGAAGCCGCTGACGGTGGCGCCTGGTAAGTTCCTGCGCACCAGGTCAAGAAGAAGAACTGCGAGCAGTGGCCCGTGCACGATAAGGTGGCGATAATGCTCTACCCCGGTCACATACTGTCGGTCGTAGTGAATTCGATGTCCGTTGAAGGTGAGGGCGGAGAAGCGGAACAGCAGGACAGGGTCAGGCACGATTTCGCGTACCCACTCCTCATCCGTCGGCGCAACTACCGGCTCGGGAGAACGAGCGTTCGGCAAAGCGGCCTCCCTGTAGACAATGTCGTGCTCCTCCGTAATTGCCAGACCATTCTGGCCGAAGTACTGGTGCTCAACCGTTACGAAGGCCAACGAGCCGCTGCGCCCGGCTTTGGCGCTGACGTCCAGAATGCTGGACTTCTTTGAGACGGCGTCCCCCACACGAAGAGGCTGGTGGAATTTGAGCCTGCCACCTGCCCACATACGACGCGGAAGCGGTACTGGGGGTAGAAAGCCGCCGCGGGTTGCATGCCCATCGGAGCCCAGCTGAGACTGCTGGTGCAGCGGCAAGAAATAGAGCCAGTGCCAAAGGGGCGCCAGCGCGTCGCCGCGGGTCGGCGCGGGATCTTCGCGTTCGAGTGTTGCCGAGAGTGCTTTGATTGGAAATGCGGTGATCTCGTCCTGCGATTCGGTGCACTTGCCTATCCACTCCTTCAGCTTCACGATGTCCATGTACGTCTCTTCAGTGTGTTTCCTAGGGCCGCACTATGCACGGGGCCTGGCCAACATCCAATTCGAAAGTTCGGAACGCGCCTTTCGCTCACACAGAATGCAGGCAGCTCACGGCTAGCCGAACGGGGCGTTCGGAAGAATCAGATTTACGCCGCACGACACTGTGACGATGATTTGGGAACAGAACAGGACTTAGTAGCTTTAATGCGCATCCAGATTCGTTGCCGCTCCCGAGTTTCTCTCCGTAGACTCGTGCCGGCTTTCCCTCTGAGGATTTCGCCAGTTCACGGTGACCACCGCCTCACGATACGTGGCTTCGAGCGCACCGTGAGGGTCGGCCACTCAATCGAGGTCCCGGCCTTCGAATCCATTGACTTGCACCTCGCAGGCAACGCGTTCTCGGCAACAAGCTGTAGTTTGGAACTCGGTGGCAAGGCGCACGGCGAAGTCGGCTTCCTTATCACACAAGGAACATTGAGTGATTCACGCTGGGCGCCATATCTGCGGGACATGATTTCGGGGACCGTATTCCATGACCCGAGGCGAGATTGGACCGCCGATGTGGTCGCGAATGTCCTCAGTACGACCCCACAGCACATTCGAAGCGCCCTCTTCACTAAAGGAATGGCATTCACCCAAATATGCCGGACGCAGCGCTTGATGCGCGCGCTTTTCGAGTCGATGCAGTTCAAGCTTTCCGTCGCCGACCTTAAAGACCGCGTCGGCTGGGCGGGACCACACGACCTGGAGTCGTCCTTCTACGACTGGTTTGGCGTCTCACTGCAGACGGTCTCTCGGATGCGAGAGGACGGGCTGTAAGCGGAAAACAACGGATTACGGAGGAGCTGTGAAGAATTCTATTGGAAGAGATGTTCCTGAGTGGGCCGGTGGCAAACGCCTGGTTCCGTACGCTGGCATCAGTACGTGTCCCGACGTTCGCCACAGGGTTGGCACGAGTCTTCGTACGGTCTCGCGTGGCGTGCCAAAGGTCCTGACCTCACTTCGAGAGAGCCTCGATGCAGCGGGCCTGCGGGACGGGTCGAGCATTTCGTTTCATCATCATCTCCGTAACGGTGATGCTGTCGCGAATGCAATCCTCCTTGAGGCCGCAAGAATGGGACTCCGCGGACTGACGGTAGCCGCAAGTTCCGTATTCCCGGTCCATGAAGCATGGGTCGAGTTCATCGAGGCTGGCGTAATCGGCAAGATTTATACTGGCTACGCGGCGGGGCCGGTCGCCGACGTCCTTGCCAGAGGATCCCTGGCCAACCCGGTTGTCATGCACACCCACGGCGGCCGCGCCAGACTCATAGAGTCCGGCGCGCTCCACATCGATGCAGCATTTGTGGCAGCACCGACTGCCGACAATTACGGCAACCTGAATGGCGTCTGTGGACCGTCAGCCTGCGGAACGCTGGGCTACGCCGAGGTGGACGTGCGCTATGCATCCACGGTTGTTGCGGTCACCGACAACCTGGTTCCCTACCCTGCTTTCCCAATCGCAATCAGCCAGGATTTCGTCGATTATGTGGTTCCAGTCCCGTCCATCGGTGACAGGACGAAGATAGTCTTTGGAACCACCAAGCCGACCGACGAGCCGGTTGGCTTGGAAATTGCCTCTCAGGCGGCAAATGTCATAGAGGCTGCGGGTCTCCTCGACGAGAATTTTGGCTTTCAAACTGGCGCGGGAGGTATCTCGCTTGCAGTGGCATCGGCACTGAGGGATATCATGGCTCGCCGTGGTGTGAAAGGCAGCTTTGCGGCCGGCGGAATCACTGGCCTCCAGGTCGAAATGCTCGAACAGGGCCTCTTTCGTAGTCTCCTCGACGTCCAGTGCTTTGACCTGAGGGCTGTGGAATCTTTCCGCACGAACCCGCTTCACCAGGCGATGTCTGCGTCAATGTATGCTAACCCTTGGAACAAGGGGGCCGTCGTCAACCGTTTAAGCGCCATGATACTGGGTGCCGCGGAGGTCGATCTTGATTTCAATGTCAACGTAACGACCGCCAGCGACGGCCGAATCATTGGAGGGTCCGGCGGTCACAGCGACACAGCTGCCGGCGCGGAACTCGCCATCGTCACAACGCGCTTGAGAGCCGGAAACGTGCCAAAGATTGTGGAGCGGGTACGCACGGTCACCACACCTGGCGCCACTATCGATGTGGTTGTGACGGAAGCGGGTATTGCTGTCAACCCGCTTCGCCTTGAGGTCAAGGAACGATTGATTACCGCCGGTCTTCCCGTGGTCAGCATCCACGAGTTGCAGGCAAGAGCTTGCCAAGGCGTTAAGAACAATATTCAGTCCTGCACAGCCGAGGGCAAGGTGGTCGGAATCGTGGAATACCGTGACGGTACCATTCTGGATGTCATCCATTCCATTGAGGCCTGACGAATCAAGGCCGCGGCACTAGCGTGCTGCGGCCTTCATCCGCCTGGAAGGTCTACTGCAACTCAATCAGAAGCTGGCCAGCGCGAACCTGAGCGCCTGGTTGCACGAGAATCTCCTTTACTGTCCCACCGACTTCCGTTACTACGCTTGTCTCCATCTTCATCGCCTCAATAGCGGCCACGGTTTCACCCTTGGCGACAACTTGTCCAACCCTGACGCTCATAGTTATCACGGCACCTTGCATCGGCGAGCCAACAAGCATTGGATTGCCGGCGGTGGCCATTCTTGCCCCCGTAGCAGGCTGACCAGCCTCTCGCTTGCTGGCGCGAACCGGGCGCGGCTGACCGTTGACATCAAAGAACAGGCGCACGCCACCTTCCCCGTCCGGCTCCGCTTGGGCGTTCAACCCTACGAACAGCGTCTTGCCCCGCTCCAGGTTCACCGCGATTTCGTTGCCGGGTGTCAGCCCGTAGAAGAAGACGGGGGTGGGAAGGATTGAGACATCATCGTAGTGTTCGTGATGTACGCAGAAGTCCTTGAAGACCTTGGGGTACATGAGGTAAGACGCCAGGTCATTGTCGGAAATTGGCTTACCCACCTCACGCTCGGCCTGGCTGCGTGCTGCTTCCAAGTCCACAAGTGGGATGTGGGCGCCGGCACGACCAACGATTGGCTTGGTGCCCCGCAGGAGTTTTTGCTGGAGCGCTACTGGGAACCCATCGGCAGGGTACCCCATCTCTCCACGGAGCATTGAGACGACAGAATCCGGCACCGAGATTTCCTTTGTCGGCTCAAGGATATCCTCAGTAGACAGCTTGTTGGCAACCATGTGAAGCGCCATGTCACCTACGACTTTCGACGATGGTGTGACTTTAACGATATCCCCAAACATCACATTGACATCGGCATAAGCCTGTGCAACGTCTGACCATTGCGGCTCCAGGCCCAGCGACCGAGCCTGCTCTCGCAGATTCGTATACTGGCCGCCAGGCATCTCGTGACGGTAGACATCCGAGGTGCCTGCCCGCATTGCGGCCTCGAAGGGCTCGTAGTTCTTGCGGACGGATTCCCAGTATGTACAGAAGGACTGCAGGTCACGATAGCCGACAGCTGGCTTGCGCGCGCTATGTTCAAGGGCTGCGCAAATGGCACCCAAACTTGGCTGGGACGTCAATCCGCTCATGGAGTCCATCGCGCCATCGATTGCATCCACCCCCGCCTCGACGGCCGCAAGCACCGACGCCACGGATCCCCCGCTCGTATCGTGAGTATGGAAGTGAATGGGAATGCCCACTTCTTCCTTCAAGGCCTTCACCAAGGCAAATGCTGCCTGCGGCCTGCAAACGCCTGCCATATCCTTGACCCCCAGAATATGCGCGCCGGCCTTCTCCAACGACTTGGCCAGGTCAACGTAGTAGCGAATGTTGTACTTGTCGCGCGAACTGTCAAACAGATCGCCGGTATAACAAATCGTGCCTTCGCAAAGCGCTCCAGACTCGAGGACGGCATCCATGGCCACTCGCATGTTTTCGACCCAGTTGAAGGAGTCGAAAACCCGGAAAAGGTCAATCCCTTCGGCAGCCGCGCGTTTGACGACGTACTGCACCACGTTGTCTGCATAATTCGTGTACCCAACAGCGTTGGAGCCGCGCAGCAGCATCTGGAACAGGATATTGGGAACAGCGGCACGAAGCGCCTCAAGGCGTTGCCAAGGGTCTTCGCGCAGGAACCGCATCGCTACGTCGAACGTAGCGCCACCCCAGCATTCCATTGAAAAGAGCCCCGACAGCTGGCGTGCATAGTAAGGCGCGATAGTGGTCATGTCTTGCGTGCGCAGCCGCGTCGCCAGCAGAGACTGGTGGGCATCGCGCATGGTAGTGTCAGTAAGCAAGACGCTCGCGCTGTCCTTCATCCACCGGGCGAAGGCTTTGGGTCCAAGTCTGGACAGTACAGTCCGACTTCCCTCCGGAATCTCATCGCTAACTGCCTTCGAAGGAAGCGGGTGCGACAAGATGATGGACTTGGGAACGAGGCGCCCCTTGACATCGGGATTCCCATTGACATTGACGTCGGCGATGAAGTTCAAAAGCTTCGTCGCGCGGTCTCGGCGCTGGCGGAAACTGAACAGCTCCGGGGTATTGTCGATGAATCGCGTGGTGCAGCGTCCCGAGCGAAACTCTTCATGTTCGATCACGTTCCCCAGGAAAGCGAGGTTGGTAGCTACGCCACGGATCCGGAACTCACGCAGTGCCCGACTCATGCGCTCGTTGGCCTCATCGGCATCCCGGCCTTTGCACGTCACCTTGACGAGCAACGAATCGTAGTACGGGGTCACAACGGCACCGGTGTACGCCGTACCTGCATCCAAGCGAATGCCGAAGCCTGCAGCACTTCTATAGGCAGTCACCTTGCCGTGGTCAGGTGCGAATCCGTTCTCCGGGTCTTCGGTGGTCACTCGGCACTGAACAGCATGTCCGCGCAGCTTGATACCGTCCTGGTTTGGCACCCCCGACGAGACGTCACCAATGCTCGCACCTTCTGTGATGCGAATTTGGGCCTTCACAATGTCAACACCCGTCACTTCCTCGGTCACAGTATGCTCGACTTGTACCCGGGGATTTACCTCAATGAAGTAGAACTCCTCGGTGTCTGCGTCCATCAGGAATTCTACCGTGCCGGCGTGCGTATAGGACACCGCCTTTGCCAGCTTCAACGCCTCGCCGCACAGGGCATGTCGCTTGGCGTCATTCAGGTAGGGTGCTGGCGCCCGCTCCACCACCTTCTGATTTCGGCGTTGCACCGAACAATCGCGCTCGAACAAGTGAACGATGTTGCCGTGGGTATCCCCGAGAATCTGGACCTCTACATGTTTGGCTCTCACGATGAGCTTCTCGAGGTAGACCTCATCATTGCCGAACGCTGCCTTCGCTTCGCGACGGGCCGCCGCAATCGCGTCTGCCAACTCTCCTTCTTGCTGAACTGCTCGCATACCCCGCCCGCCACCACCCCAGCTAGCCTTCAGCATTAAGGGGTAGCCGACAGCTGCCGCCAGCTTACTGGCTTCCACGATATCATTCGGCAAAGCATTCGTCGCAGGAACCACCGGTACGCCCACGCGCTCTGCCAACGCCCTTGCGGCCACCTTGTTGCCGAGCTCCCGCATCACCTCTGGCTTCGGGCCAATGAACGCGATGCCTTCCTGAGCACAGCGCTCGGCAAACTCAGGATTCTCGGACAGGAATCCGTAGCCTGGATGGATAGCATCTACACCCGTTTCCTTTGCCACCCTCAGAATGTCGTCGATATCGAGGTACGCATCAACGGGCTTCTTTCCCTCGCCAACGAGGTAGCTCTCATCTGCCTTGAAGCGATGCTGTGCAAACCGGTCCTGGTAAGAGTAGATGGCTACGGTACGGATACCCAACTCACTGGCGGCGCGCATCACACGGATGGCGATTTCACTCCTGTTTGCGACTAGGAGACTGCGGATATTGATCATCGTGGGGGCCATTTTGTAGTTGAGATTGTTGGGGGTGGAAGTCTTCAGTCTGGCTGCTGACCGGCCTGCCTTAGCAGCTCCACCGCGCGCGCAATGACCGGTGCATCCACCATTTCTCCGTCGAGCTGGAAGGCGCCGGGGCTGGTCTTGGCTTGCTCAACGACCGCCTTTGCCCAAGCAAGCTGTGCTTCCGTGGCCCGATAGGCACTGTTCACCCCGGGGACCTGTGCTGGATGGATGCAGAGCTTTGCCCCGAATCCCAGCCGCCGACCGCGCTCAGTCGCCCGGTGAAGTTCGTTCACATCGGAAATGGATACCGTCACCCCGTCCACCGGCGAAGCAATCCCCGCAACCCGCGACGCCAAGACGAGCATCGAACGAAAGAAGAGCAGTTCCTGGTCGTCACCCTCGATGCCAAGCTCAGTCCGAAAATCTACGGTACCGAATACAAGACGCTCGACCCCGTGCGCAGCTGCAATTTCCCTCACATTGGCCATGCCCTTAGCAGTCTCGATAAGCGGAAGTACCATGGCGCCTGGAGAAAGATGCTTCACCACCAGTGCAATATCCGCTGCGCTTTCCGCTTTTGGCAGAATCACACCGCGGACACCGTCTTTTCGGCATATCCGGAGATCGTCCTCGAACCATTGCGTCTGCGTCGCGTTGATTCGCACCATCCCAGAACCGCCGCCTGCCAGGTAGTCCGTCAGGAGATGCCTGGCCCGGTCCTTGTCTTCAGCCGAAACGGCATCCTCAAGGTCAAGAATGACGACATCAGCGCCGCAGGCCTGGGCTTTTGCAAAGCGCTCGGGACGATTGGCGGGCACAAAGAGATAGGAACGAGCAGCGTTATTGGTTGCCATTTGTCAGATTCAAGTGAGCAAGCGCGCATGCCTCCTCCCGCCCACGAGCGCGGCGTGAAGAGGTTGTGCGAATAGAGAGGGCCGCGTCAGTTACCGGTGGAGCGTGACGTCAGATCGCGCCTTCACCGCTCAAGCGGGAGACGTCATCGGCGGTGTAGCCGAGCTCACGAAGAATGCTCGCGCTGTGCTGGCCAAGCGCGGGGATTGCATCCATCCGCGGCTCGAATGATTGTGGCATCCCGGGAGGGAGCAATGCGGGAATGACCCCCACCGGCGATTGGACCGAAGTCCAGCGCTCCCGCGCCTTGAGTTGCGGATGATTCCAGACATCCCCCATATCGTTCATTCGCGCGTTGGCAATCTGTGCGCGCTCCAGGCGCTCCACTACCGCATCAATAGTTAGGGAGGAAAATGCACTGGTGATGATTCCCGCAAGCTCCACGCGGCCCTTGCTACGCAGTGAGTTCGAGGCGAACCGCTCGTCAGTCGCAAGTTCGGGCTGCTCAAGGACAACCCGGCAGAAGGCATCCCATTCGCGCTCATTTTGAAGCCCGAGAATGATGGTCTTTCCGTCACCAGCCGTGAACGGCCCGTAAGGAAAGATCGTTGCATGCGATGCGCCTGCTCTCGGCGGTGGCGTGGCACCGTCAAAAGCGTAATAGAGCGGATAACTCATCCATTCAACCATGCTCTCCAGCATCGATACGTCAATATGCGCACCCTTAGCGGTCTTGCCGCGCCGCAACAGCGCAGCGAGGATGTTGGTGTACGCGTACATGCCAGCCGCGATGTCAGCGATGGAGCAACCCGCTTTCGCGGGGCTTTCCGGCGTGCCGGTGATAGATACAAATCCTGACTCGGCCTGGATGAGCAGGTCATAGGCCTTCTTGTCTCGGTAGGGGCCATCATTGCCATAGCCGGAAATATCGCAGACGATGATGCCCGGGTAGCGCTGCGAAAGTGCCTCGTATGAGAGGCCGAGGCGGTCGGCAGCACCCGGGGCCAGGTTCTGAACCAGCACATCCGCCTTGTCGAGGATTTTCTGGAGAATGGCCGGCGCTTCACGGTGCTTGAGGTCTAGAGCAAGACTCTCCTTGGAGCGGTTCGTCCAAGCGAAATGCGACGACATGCCGTCCACGCGCTCGTCATAGCCCCGGGCGAAATCGCCAACCTTGGGCCGCTCCACCTTGATGACCCGGGCACCTAAGTCGGCCAACTGGCGGGTGCAGAAAGGCGCAGCGATTGCGTGTTCTAGAGAGACAACGGTGATGCCATCAAGGGGACGCATAGCAGCCTTAGTGAGAAAGTACATCGCCCGCCATACCGTCGCAGCAGGAACAGGCAAAAGAATTTGGTACGCGACAGCCGCTCGATAAACTGGAAGTTGCCACGCGAAGCCGGCGCATCTTGCTTCACCGACAGGCAACAGGCATCTACTCCTCTCCGAAAGGGGCGGCATCTCCGCGCTTGGCGATAGTCTCGCAGCGAGGAGACATACGGTAAATCTCGATTTCTCGAACCACTCGTTCGCCTCCACCGAAAGCAGCGCTTGGGTTAACTGCCAGTTCATCCTCCTGCTGAGGATTCCTCAGACAGAGTTTGCGACATAAGTGATGTCTTGATACAGTGACGCCGAAGGAGTATTCATGCACTTTGATTTCGCCGACCTCCGGCTGTTTGCGCGCATCGCCGAGGAGGAAAACCTCTCTCGCGGGGCCAAAAAGGCATTCTTGTCCCCAGCTGCGGCTAGTGCGCGACTGAAGGCGCTGGAAGAGCAGTTAGGAACCCGCCTCTTCTATCGTGAGAGCAAGGGCCTAGCCCTGACTCCCGCAGGTGAGCGGCTGCTTCGGCATGCGCGGGTCATCGAGCGCCAGTTCGAGCATGTGCGCAGCGACTTTGAGGAATTCTCCAAGGATTCAGTTGGTCATATACGCATCTTTGCGAATACGACTGCGGTGACGGAATTCATGCCCGAGGTACTTGCCAGCTTTATGGCGGCTCGGCCGGCAGTCACCGTGGACCTCCAAGAGCGCCTGACACGAGACATCATTCGAGGAGTGCTGGACGGTAGCGCCGATTTGGGAATCATCTCTGGACCGCTAAACTCGGAGGGCCTCGAGGTCGTCCATTTCAGCACGGACAAGTTGGTGTTGGTGACTCCTGCCGGGCATCCCCTACGTGAAAGGCCACACCTTTCCTTTGTTGACACACTTGAGTATGAGCATGTAAGTCTGCATGAGGGAAGCACACTTCATGCGTTCCTTACCGACCTCCTCCGAGACGAGCGACGCAAGCTACAAATTCGAATTCAAATTCGTAGCTTTGAGGCGATGTGTCGGATGATAGAAGCCGGCGTTGGCATTGGTATCGTTCCGCTATCTGCGGCACTACGCCATCGTCAGACGATGAAGCTGGAGATACTGGAACTCGACGACCCGTGGGTCATACGCGAGCGCACTGTGCTTGCTCGAGATTTGGAGGGGCTTCCTGGATGTGCGAAGGCGCTCATTGGCGAGCTCATCAAAGTCGCGGAGGCGGCGGGGGGTAGCCCAAGTGGAACCGTGGCCTGACGGGCGAGTGGGTCTCGCCTAGCTGCAGCATTCCTGGGCGGCTCGCTCCATCCCGCAGGTGCCCAAACACCGACTATCCACCACGAGATGCCGGGTACATCCTCGCTCCTCGGAAAGCAAATCGAAACGAGACACTCACCCACCAATCTGGATGATTGCCTCGATTTCAACCGTCATCCCATGGGGAAGCGAACTCACGCCAACCGCCGAGCGGGCATGCAAGCCCCTCTGCCCAAAGACACTCACCAGAAGGTCCGAGCACCCATCAATGACGCGGGAGTGATTCTTGAAGTCCGGAGTGGCATGGACCATGCCCAGCAGCTTGACTATCGCCTCAACACGACTCAGGTCCCCAACAGCTTGCTTGATGCTTGCAAGCATATTCAAGCCCGTAAGTCGCGCATCCTCGTATGCCCCCAACGCCTGGTCCGGAGAATCAAGTCGTCCTAGCCGATAGGTGTTGTTCGGCAGGCGAGGTCCGTGACCGGAGAGGTAGAGCATGTTCCCGGCCAAACGATAAGGGACGTACGTGCCATTGGGGGGAAGGGCCACCGGGAGTTCCAGCCCCAACTCCGAGAGCTTTTCTTCAGGATGCATGAATGGCGTTCCCCACTACCCAGCGATAGCCCGCGCGTACACGCTGGCATCGACATTTCCGCCGGAGCAGATAACGACGACGTTCTTCCCAGTCAGATCCGCCTTTCTCTCCAACAGGGCTGCCAGGCCAGCCGCACCGCCAGGCTCGACCACGAGCTTCAGCAGACGGAATGCCGTGGCTACCGCGCGCAGTGCCTCTTCGTCGTTCACGCTCAGCGCCTTCACTTCGTGACGCAAGAGGACGTTGAGCGGCTTGGTGCCTGCAACGGGCCCAGCAATAGCATCCATGACAGTCTTGGGAACGGAACTGCTCTTCTCTGGAACCCCACTCACCAATGACTGTGCCATCTTCTCAAATCCAGTCGGCTCCACAATGTACGCCTGGACATTCGGCCACATTGCCTTCATCGCCGTGATTACCCCAGACGAGAGACCACCGCCGCTGCAGTTGACCAGCACGGCGTCCGGCACAACCCCGCGCGCCTCCAACTGCTCGCAAATCTCCAATCCGGCCGTACCTTGGCCCGCCATGACGTCATAGTCATCGAACGGCGAAATAAAGGTCAGTCCTCGCTCCGCCATGATCTGGCGTGTTACGACTTCGCGGTCCTCCGTCTGCGGGTCATATAGAACAATCTCAGCTCCCCACCAGCGGCAGCACTCAATCTTGATATCAGCCGCGGTCGTCGGCAGCACAATGACCGCTGGGCAGCCAATAAACTTGGCGCCCGCGGCAACGCCCTGACCGTGGTTGCCAGCAGAAAATGTGATTACACCTCTGCTAAGTTCCTCCGCATCCAGGGAGAGCATCTTGTTCAACGCCCCCCTTAGCTTGAAGGAACCTGTACGCTGGAGCGGCTCGGCCTTCACGTATACGCTGCATTCGCACGCCTCATCCAGCATGGGCGAGTCGATGATAGGGGTCCGAATGATGTATCCAGACAAACGTTCTGCGGCAGCCCGTATGGCTGCGATATCAAATTGTTCCATGCTGCATGATCAGATAGTTCAGCGAGATAGGCATAAAGTGCCACGCCGAGAGGGTGGATTAATGGGTCCGTAGGTCGCTTAAAAATTTCTTGGCACGGTCGCTCTGCGGGTTGGAAAAAAACGCCTCTGGCTTGCCACTTTCGACCAGGCAACCGTTGTCCATAAACCAAACGCGATCAGCCACCTCGCGCGCAAAGTTCATTTCGTGCGTGACACACATCATCGTCATCCCATCGCGAGCAAGGCTCTTCATCACCTGCAACACTTCGCCCACCATTTCAGGGTCCAGTGCGCTAGTGGGTTCATCAAACAGCATGGCAGGCGGGTCCATGGCAAGCGCGCGCGCAATGGCAACACGCTGCTGCTGCCCCCCGGAAAGCTGCCCGGGATAAGCGTCCGCCTTACTCGCCAAGCCGACGCGATCCAGCAATTGCGCCGCGCGTTGCCTGGCATCCGATTTCTTTTTTTTCAGAACAGAGATCGGGGCAAGCATGATGTTCTCCGCCACGGACAAGTGGGGAAACAGATTGAAGCTCTGAAAGACAAAGCCAACGTGGCTGCGGAACTTGTTGATGTCAAGCGCGGGCGAATTGACATCTTGGCCACCGAACTCAATCGTCCCCTTCTGTATGTCCTCCAGGCGGTTTACCGTTCGAATCAGCGTCGACTTCCCCGAACCGGACGGGCCGCACACGACAATCACCTCCCCCCTCGCAACCTCGGAAGTCACGTCATTGAGGGCGTGATAGCTTCCGTACCACTTGTTCACCCGTTTGAAATTAATCATGGGTATCTGAGATGCTGCACTGCTTTTCATTGAAAATACCTCCAATGGCCACTCGATTAGTCAACGGCGACCGCCGGTGACACCACTGATAAGCCTGCAGAATCTCGACGGACGCCCGCACGCATGTTGGTGATGCGGCGCTCCACATAGCGAGCCAGAGATGTAAGAGCGAAGCCGAGAATGAAATAGACCGCGGCAAGGATGAGGAACACCTCGAACGGCTTGGTGAGAAGTATGCTGTTCACCTGGTTGGCAGCAAAAGTCAGCTCGTTGACGCTGATGACATAGGCAAGTGACGTGTCCTTGATAATGGATACAAACTGGCTGATCATCGAAGGAATCATGTTGTACAGTGCCTGGGGAAGGACCACCTTTGCCATTGTCTGCATATAGGACAGGCCGACCGCACGCGCAGCCTCTGTCTGTCCCTTTGGCAAACCTTCCATGCCAGCGCGAATAATTTCGGATATATAAGCGCCCTCATAGATGACGAGCGTCACCAGCATCGTCGTGAATCCGCTCACTGTCCGTCCAATCAAGATGGGTACAAAAAAGTACACCCAGAAGATGAACATTAGCAGTGGAACGCCACGGACGAGATATACAAGACTGACTGCAGGTTTGTTCAACCAACTTATGGGCGACACACGGGCGAGCGCAACGAGAATCCCCAACGGAAACGCCAGCAGAAGACCAAAGAGAGAAAGGATCAGGGTAATAGCCAGCCCCCCGAGGGGACCGTTCGGATATTGCCCCACTAGCAGAATCTCGCCGTTTTCGCGAAGAATTGAAATGATGGAGTCCACGGCTTACCTCGTCCTCAGTCGATAGTGGCGCTCAAGGGAAGACCCGCCAGCCATGATTAGCAGTGAGACACCGAGATAAGCAAGCGTTGTGAACAGATAGACCTCGACAGTGCGGAATGTCGCGCTCTCGATCTCTCTTGTCACATACGTCAGCTCCATCACCCCAATCGTCATCGCCAGACTCGTGTTCTTGACGAGCAGCACGGTGTGGCTGATCATCGGGGGCAACGCGATTCGGGCGGCCTGTGGAAGGATCACCTTGCGGCACGCCTGGAGATATGTCATACCTAAAGCGCGGGACGCTTCTAGCTGGGCTTTGGGGATCGAGCGGATCCCGCCACGAAGATCCTCCGACATGTATGCGGCCATGCAAAAACCGATGGCGATGAAGGCGAAGACGAACTCGCTATGATTCTTGTTGAACCACATCTGGACCGACTCTGGAAGCAGTGTCGGAAGACCAAAGTACCAGAGGAACACCTGCACCAAGATTGGCACACTTTGGTGATACTCGACGTAGGCGGCTACCGCCGCTTGACCCCAACGATTGTTGCTCAACCGGACGACCGCCAGAACAGTTCCGAGCACCATCGCGAGCAACCAGGAGAGCGCGGCTAGCTCTAGCCACGTCATGACGCCGCTTGCTATCAGGCGTGGATACTCGCCCTGCAAGAGTATTGAGAAATCCAACTTCATAGGTAATGCGCCAAATGGGTGTTCTTGAGGGGCCGGCTTATGCCGGCCTACATGTCGTTAGCCCTTGATTAGCTCAACTTTGAAGTCGCGGCGCATCTTGTACGGCGTGCCGCTGCCCAGCCACTTGTCGAAGATGCGGGACGCTTCGCCTGACTTTTCCATCGATTGCAGCACGCCATTCACGTGCCCCGCGAAGCCTGATTCCCCTTTGCGCATCCCAAGCCCCCAGTATTCGTGCATGACCGGCGGCTCGAGGATATCAATGGGCGTCGTCGCATCTGCCTGCATCTTCAGCTTGACAAGCATCATCTCGCCGAGTGCCAAACCGTCCACTTTCCCCTGCTGAAGCGCCAGGAAAGCGGCAGGTGCGTCCTGGAAAGTGACGGTTGTCGCCGTCGGTACTGTCTTCTTGACGGCCATCTCCGACGTAGACCCCTTATTCGCACTCACGCGCTTTCCAGCGAGGTCAGCCGTAGTCTTCAGTCCTTCCGAGCGTTTCACGGCTACTTTGGTCAGGCTCACAAAGTACTGGTCGCTATAGGCAATCTGCTCGGCCCGTTCCGGCGTCCATCCAAGTGCGGCGGCAAGGATGTCCACTCGCCCCTGTTGCAGTTCCGGAATCCGCGCTGCGGTCGCAATCAGTTTGAGTTCCAGTTTCACACCCAGGCTCTTGGCGATCGCGCTACAGAAATCGACGTCGTATCCTTGGACCTCCCTGGTCTGGGCATTGGTGAAGCTGAACGGCTCAATGGTTCCCAATACGCCGCAAACCAGTACACCTCGCTGCTTGATGTCTGCCAGTTGGTCCGCGAAAGCACTGACTGTAGTCAGCGAGAGGCTCACGGCTGCCATGGCGATTACCGACAACTTACGCATGAAATTCATCCTTTCAGGTCTTGGGGATTGAAGGCCTCAGCAAGCACTGAGGCTCAGAACAGCGCCGCACTCGCAGGGAAGACGGGCGTGTGGAGGGTGCGCCTAGTTAACAGCTTCCCACGGGCATCCGGCACTTGAACGAAGAACGGTCGCGTTCTCCAAAGGCCTTCCGCCGACACATCCGACTCCTCAGGTCACGGTGGCGTATGTTTTTATCGTCTCGAGAGGAGGAACTGTTGGATGGATTTTGATCCCAGAATACAATTACAACAAACGAGTTTTATCGATGTGATTCGATGAACAGAAGCAATGTGTTTTAGTGGTTATCCCTATCAAGGTGCACTTTGGTTACTTTTAAACAACTTGAGGCTATATTTTGGGTCGTGCAATCCGGCGGATTCGCACAGGCCGCCATGAAATTGCACACAACCCAGTCGGCAGTCTCCAAAAGGGTGCAGGAACTGGAACAACTCTTCAACACGCAATTGTTTGATCGCGGCACGAGAACTGCCCGGCTGACAGAAAAAGGGGAGGAGATGTTCTTGTTGGCCAAGAAGCTCCTGACGGAACGCGATGCTGCGATGGAGCAATTTACCCAACCTGATATGATGCAGCGTCGGGTTCGCATCGGTATCACGGAGCTTTCTGCCATGACGTGGTTGCCTCGCCTCGTCAATCAGATTAACGAACACTACCCACGAGTTGTCATCGAGCCCGAAGTGGATATGAGCATCAATCTGCGGGACAAGCTCTTGACGGACGAGCTTGATCTGATGGTGGTTCCCGACGCCTACACAGATCCGCGTTTTGCATCAAAGGTAGTAGGAAAAGTGGAGAATGCGTGGATGTGCAAGCCCGGCCTGCTTGACACTCAACGACCAATCCAGATACACGAGCTTGCTGCACGACGCATACTGGTGGACAAGTCTGGCACAGGGCTTATTTACGATAACTGGTTCAAGTCGATCGGGTTTCGTCCTGCCAACGTCATCGTTAGCAATAGCATCGTGGCATTGATAGCCCTTACAGTATCTGGATTTGGTGTGAGCTACTTCCCGAAAGCTTGCCTTGGCCAGATGCAAAGCGCTGGACTTCTCGATGTGCTTGAAGTCAATCCGCCGCTGCCGGATGCCACTTATGTGGCGATGTACAAGTCGGACCAACGAAGCACGCTGATCGCAGCTATCGTCATGCTCGCGCAGGAGTGCTGCGATTTCTCAACAATTTTCCAGACTGAGTGATGAATGTCAATCAGCCGTTACTCCAGCTAAGCTGGCCGTAGGCCGGTTATGGCGAATGGTCCAGATATGCGCCCACCAACCGCTCCAGGAGAGCCAATTTTCCAGTAAAGAAGTGGTTGGCGTTCGGTACGACAACGATAGGCAAGCATTGTGGACGCGCCCAGTCGAACACGGCTTTGAGCTCTACGCGCAGGTCCTTCTCTCCGTGAATCGCCAGCGTGGTGGATGGCACGGGAGGCGTCTCGTAGGTGCGCTGGCCTTCGATAGTTCCCCATGGCGTGCCAGCGAGTACGATGTGTGTGCAATTGACCGCTTGTTCGTGTAGCACCATCGCTGCTCGTGCAATCACGTATGCCCCAAAGGAGAATCCCGCCAAAACAAGAGGTAAGGCCGGATAGGTTCGTCGCAAGTGTTCAATGAGCAATAGCACATCGAGAGTCTCTCCGTTGCCGGAGTCATGCACGCCTTCCGAATTGCCCACGCCCCGAAAATTGGGGCGCACCGCAACGTACTCACGGGATGCCAGTATCTTTGCAAACAGATTTGGAACCTTGTGCTCTGCGGTGCCTCCCTGCAGCGGATGAGGGTGTGTGATGACCGCGATGCCGCGAATCGGTCCCACTGGCACATTCA
Source organism: Cupriavidus sp. PET2-C1 (assembly GCF_054515855.1). NCBI lineage: Bacteria > Pseudomonadati > Pseudomonadota > Betaproteobacteria > Burkholderiales > Burkholderiaceae > Cupriavidus > Cupriavidus sp. PET2-C1. The sequence goes on along the minus strand of NZ_JBTNRJ010000003.1, from coordinate 683,581 downwards.
CCAACAGCTCTATGTCACCAACGTTTCCACGTATCACAACCCTCTCGGTTGCAGAAGAAGTCATCCTGCCCCTCTCATTACGGCCAATTCTGCCAGACCCTGTTCGTACCGGCGGGCGTCTCTTGCGTTCCGGGTTCGCGCTCTTAGCGGGCTAGATAGCCTTCCCCAAGTGGAGGAGACAGTCTCCTAGTTCGCACATCGCCATGGCTCGTTCGCAGACTACGACACCGCTTGCCGAGAAATACACAGCGTCAGGAACTCGGAGCGGGCTCTCAGGAAAATAGACATAGCCCGCGAGGTCACCCTCCTTCACACTATCGCCAAGCATAACGCTAGCTTCAAACAGGCCATTTGCCGGCGCATAGACAAAACAATCCTTGTCAACAGAAAGAAACTTGACCTCGGGCGGTAGAGCGAGCCCCTCGGAGCTAGTCACGCCAAGTCGAGCCAATACACGCCGTACTCCTGACTCGCACATCTCGCGGTAGGCAGGGTGAACCCACGCGCGTCCGCCCAGTTCAGTGCCCAGACGAGGTATTCCGTTGCGCGCCGCCGCTTCGGAAGAGCTGCCACTGCCTGGTGCACTTGAGAACATTAATCCGTATGGCGCTCCGAATGTGGACATCAAGGCTCGACGCTCCTCATCAGACGCAGATCCCGTTGACGAAACGGATGTCGTCGCGGGCAAATAGTTGAGCGATGAACCGCCGCTATGGAGGTCGAAGACGAAGTCCGCGCGGCTCATCAGTTCGCTCTCGATGAAATGGGCAATCATCTCGGAGGGTGAGCCGCCGGGATTTCCGGGATAGAGACGATTCAGGTTTCCCTCGTCTATGGGCGATACGCGATGCCCTACTTTTGCCGCTGGGTAGTTCGCCATCGGCAAGATGATGAGATGGCCTTGGATGTCTTCCGTCTGCAGTTGCCGAGCCAACTGCGTCAGTGTCACCTGCCCTTCGTATTCGTCACCATGGGTTCCGGACAACAGCAGCACTGTCTTACCCGTTCCGTTCCTTATGCTCACTACCGGGATGGGAAGCCAGCCGTACGCCGAGCGATTCACTGAATAAGGAAGCCTTGCATAGCCGGCGTGCTTGCCCGGCTTAGCCAGATCGAAGTCCAGTAAAATTCTGCTCTTTGTCATCTCGTCCTTTGTCAACGCTGCACCTGTTCGCCCTGGTGCAGCTGAAGGCAGATAGCCAACCGCCGAAAATGCAGCCGTGGCGCAAGCATTTTCACCGGCCGTGAATCACCGGATAGTGAACGGATTCCCCGAACCGGCACCAGTGTTGATCCATACGCTCTTTGTCTGAAGGTACGCGCGGATGGCATCAATTCCGTTTTCCCGACCCAGGCCTGAGTCCTTGTAGCCGCCAAAGGGGGACATGAAGCTGACCGCTCGATAGGTGTTCACCCACACGGTGCCGGCCTGAATCCGTTCCGACATCCGGAATGCCCTACCGATATCTGCTGTCCACACCCCGGCGCCAAGCCCGTAGCAACTGTCGTTGGCTATCTTGATAGCGTCGTTCTCGTCCTTGAACTTCAGAATTGAGAGCACCGGACCAAACACCTCCTCCCGAGCGATGCGCATCTGCGGCGTCACATTGGAGAAGATCGTTGGCTCAACAAACCAGCCATCTCCGCACGAGGCAGGCTGGCCGCCCAGAATAAGGCTGGCGCCTTCATCGTTCGCAATCTTGATGTACGAGAGAACCTTTTCGTACTGTGCCGGCGTTGTGATGGGGCCAACTTGCGTCGACGCGTTCATTGGGTTGCCGAGCTTTGCCGTCTTCGCCAACGTTACGAGCTTCCCGACGAACTCATCGTGGATATCTTCCTGCAGGAGCAGACGCGACCCTGCAATGCAGGTTTGTCCGCTGGCCGCGAAGATCCCCGAAACAGCGCCGTTGACCGCATCCTCCATGTTGGCATCCTTGAACACGATGTTAGGTGATTTGCCGCCCAACTCCAGACTCACGTGCTTGAACTGTGCCGCGCATTGCTGATTGATAGCACGGCCGGTGGCGTCGGAACCCGTGAACGTTACCTTCTTGACAAGTGGATGCTTGACTAGCGGGGACCCAACCTCGGCTCCGAAGCCCGTCACAACGTTGAATACCCCTGCCGGGAAACCAGCCTCCTCGAAAAGCAGAGCAAGCTCCAAGGCGGAGACCGAAGTGAATTCGGACGGCTTTACGACTACCGTGCACCCAGAGGCCAGCGCTGGCGCAATTTTCCACGCCAACAGCATCAGCGGGGAATTCCAGGGGGTAATGGCGGCCACGACGCCCACAGGCTCATTCCGGGTGTAGTTGAAGTAGCCCTTCTTGTCGAGCGGAATGACTGTTCCCTCGATTTTATCGGCAAGGCCACCGAAATAGTAGAACCACTGCGGCAGATACTTGACCTGCGCGCTCATCTCAGCGAGCAACTTGCCGTTGTCCTGGACTTCGAACTCGGCCAGCCGCTCGGCATCTCTCGCGATCAGATCTCCTAGCTTCCGCAGCAAAGCGCCACGCTGGGTGGCAGTCATTTCCGCCCACGGGCCGGCACGGAACGCATGATCGGCTGCGTTGACCGCACGGTCGACGTCCACCTCCGTGCCGCGAGCGACTTGGGCCCAGGCTTTACCGGTGAAGGGATTCTGGGTTTCGAACCAACGACCATCGCTCGCATTCACGAAGGCCCCGTCGATGAACATTTGATACTGCTTCATGGCGCAATGCTGTCCGGAGGGGTTAGAAGACTAGAACGGCGCAAATCCCAAGTGCTGACGGAAGCGGTTCTTGACAAAGACCCCGTCGCGCGGGGGCAATGCCCGCTGATGCTCTTCCGCGGCGATGTACACCTGCGCCACGGTCATGCCATCAGCACTCTTGATTGCCTGAGTCAGCTTTTCGACTTCCGCAATATCGGAGATCTCAAGCGTCGAATGAACACCGCACGCGCTCGCGACCTTTGCGAGGTTGGTGCCGAGGCTGGTGTGGCTTTGCTGCATGCCGGTCTCACCGAAGTGGCCGTTGTCCAGAATCACTACTGCGAGGTTCTTCGGGTTTTGCGCTGCAGCGGTGGAAAGACTGCCGATTCCCATCAACTGCTCGCCGTCGCCGGTAATGGCAATGACCTGCTTTTCAGGCTGCGCCAGGGCCAGGCCAAGAGCTACCGAGGTAGACCCTCCCATTGCGCCCCAGAGATAAAAATTGCTGGGACGGTCGCCGGCGGCAAAGACGTCGTAGGAAGGCGAGCCGAGACCAGTCACGACAAGCGCGTCGGGAAACTGCTTCAGCAGCGCGGCAACGAAATCGCGGCGATTGATCGCCGACTTGGAGGTCGAGGTAGTCATGTTCAGCGCACCCACTTTTTGCGGCCGATGAGGCTTTGAGAGAGAAGAATCGCAACGCGTTGCCCAGCATCGAAGGCGGAGACGAGTCCCGCATCAACGAGCTCGGCAGCGTCTTCCGGGGAGTCCACGCGGTACACCGTAATGCCCATCAGTTCGAGCGCCTTGGCGGTGGCCAGGCCCATTGGAGCCTGCCAGGGATTGAACTCGGCGTACTCGCCGCGCATGGTCACGATGGTGAAGAACGGGAAGCGGCAACTGTCCAGCAGCGAGAACATGTTTACGCAGTTGCCAACACCACTGCTCTGCATGAGCAAGACCGCGCGCTCGCCGCCCAGCCACGCGCCGCTCACAACGCCGACACCTTCTTCTTCGGTGGTGAGAACCACGTCGCGAATTTCCGGGTCTGCCTTGGCACGCTTGATGACATGGGAATGGCCGGCGTCGGGTACGTACGCGACTTGACGAACCCCGTTTTGTTTGAGGACTTGGAAAATATCTTCTTGCCAGGCAAGAGGCTCAGAATTTGGATGGGTCATGGAAGGTAGTCTCGGTGGGGATGACATCTGCTATCATAGAATTGACTGAATAAGATTATGAAATACAAAAAAGTGATTCCACCCATCAGTAATTTGGATAGCTAAAAAGAGATGCAATAGACCTATGGATATCAAGCAACTGCGGGCACTGTTGGCCATCGCCGAGACCGGGAGCGCTACCAAGGCCGCCGAACTCCTTCGCATCGTCCAACCTGCCGTTTCCCGGCATGTGAGGCTGCTTGAGGAGGAACTCGGCGCAGAGCTTTTTGAGCGCGAGCGGCACGGCATGGTCCTGACCGACGCAGGACGAACACTGGTTGAGTACGGCAGACGCGCGTTGCGCGAACTGGACCGAGCGAAAGCTGAGATTCAGCCGGCGAAAGGAGTGATTTCTGGCACCGCCGTCATTGGTTTGCTGCCAAGTACGTGCGAATTACTGGCAGCGGAACTTGTGGCCACGGTAAAGGGCAAGCATCCCCAATTGGTCGTCCGACTCAACGTGGGCTACGCGGGCAACCTCCTACAGTGGCTTGAAGCGGGCGACGTTGAAGTGGCAATGCTGTACGACATCAAGGCTTCGGCCGGCCTGCATGTTGAAGCTCTGCTCGACGAACAGCTCTATCTTGTCGGCCCTCCTGGCACGATTGCGCGCGGCAATGACCACACCATCGAGAGTCTTCGAGACCTTCCACTTGTACTTCCAAACTCGCCTCACGGCCTTCGCACAGTGGTCGAGCATGCGTGCGCTGTCGCAGGAATCAAGCCAACTGTCGCGGTCGAGACCAATTCCTTAAATGTCCAAAAATCTCTGGTTGCAAAGGGCTTTGGATACACAGTTCTACCCAGCTCGGCGGTATCCGAAGAGTTGGAAAAAGGCATATTGGCGGCTGCATCGATTACCGCTCCCAGCCTCTCTAGGCGAATCGTGCTGGCGCATCCGGCTACTCGCCGAATGTCCCCGGCCGCGAGCTTTGTTTCGGCGGAACTAGTGACCCTGGCAAAACGGCTGGTGCTTGACGGGACTTGGCCAGGCGCCGAGTGGGTTGGCTCGTAGCATCATCCATTGACGAAGGTTAGTCCGGCTGGATGTTGCCGGCCTTGATGACCTCCGCCCATCGTCGCGTCTCGGTCTGAACGTATTTCCCTGCTTTATCGGGTGTGGAATCCAAGATGGGCTCAACCCCAATCTTGGCGAGCCGCTCGCGGACTTCCGGGTCCTGGACCGTCTGCAGCAGGACGGCGCTTAACTTGTCGATGACAGGGGCTGGCGTGCCTCGAGGCACCATCACCATGTTCCAGATGGATGTCTCGTAGTTAGGGAAACCAGCTTCCTTCATGGTCGGCACATTCGGCAGCACACTGGACCGTGTGCCCGTCGTCACAGCAAGCGGCTTCAGTCGACCGGCCTTAATAATCGGTGCGGCAGTGGTGACCGCATCGGTGATGAACTGGAGGTCGCCGGAAATCACGGACTGAACTGCCTGGCTAGCGCCTCGAAATGGCGCGTGAACGATGTCGAGATGCTCCTGGTACTTGAGTAACTCCACAGCCATGTGCAATGCGCTGCCCTTTCCTGCTGAACCGTAGCTGTATTTCCCGGGGTTCTTCTTGATGTCGTCGACCAGTTCCCTGGCCGTGTTCGCCTTGACGGAGGGATTCACGGCGAGAACCATCGGCACAGCTGCCACCACTGCAACTGGCACCACCGCGCTGGGGTCATACGGCAATGTCTTGTACAAGGAAGTGTTGATGGCATAGGAACTGGTGCCAAAAAGCAGCGTGTAGCCGTCTGCCTTGCTTTTGGCGACAGCGTCTGTGGCAATCGTGCCTCCCGCGCCTGCCTTGTTCTCCACGACGACAGATTGCCCTAGAATTGCGCCCACCTTGTTGCCCACGATACGGGCCACGAGGTCAGTGCTTCCACCAGCGGCGAAGCCCACAATCATGCGAATCGGATGGTCGGGGTATGTCGGCTGAGCATGTGCGCTAAAGGATACGAACGCACCTATCCCAACTTGAATGAACAAGCGTTTCATGTCTCTTCCAGGTTGTTATATTTAGCCGGGCGGCATGCTTCGATACCCGTTGCAACGATGGTATCCAGTGCAGTGGTCGATGGTGAAATAGAAAATTACGCTGCTACTATCACTAAACTGCATGCCTGTTTAGCAGGCCCGCCCATGTAGTGCTGACTACCTGGCGATGGAACAGAGGAATGGCTGCGCCGCAAGCGAACGCGCCAATTGAGGAGAGCCCGGTGATGCGGGGCGACTGCCAGGATTTGGTCGGTGTATGCGCGCAATCCGGATCTGAACCTAATTGATATCCGGGAGTTTGCGCAATGGGCGCCCGCGCCTCGAGGGTCGTCAACTGTAGCCCGAAGCGCGAGGTTTGGTGGATGAAGAGGTACGCCATGGCCCCTGCAACGGACAGCGCCCATTGCCCATAGCGGCCGCTCTTGCGCCTCGATGTGGCGGCCGCATTGCACGACGTGCACACGGTGATAACCAAGGGCGCAGCCGCAGCGGTAGTCCTGCACGGGTCAATGGCTCGTGCGAGAACTTCCCGCGCGTCAAAACGTTCTCACCCTGTGGTGGTCAACGCTGCCGACTTGTCGTCAACACAGCCCCAAGCGTTCCAGAGTTGACGAGAGTCCCAACAGCTCCGCAGTGCTAACACCACGCTCGACCGCAGACCGGAATTCGTCCTCTTTGGCTTCCCGCGCCCTCGCGCTTTCCAGCGCCGAGGTGGCCTCTTCGGGCGCCACGACGACCAGCCCGTCACGATCGCCGACGATGATGTCCCCGGGACGGATCACAACGTCGCCGATGCAAATGGGCACGTTCACTTTGCCGAGCTGCGCTTTGCCTGTGCTCTTGATCGAAAGCCCGCGGCAGAATACGGGGAACCCCATCTCGACAATCGCGCTGGCATCGCGGACGGCACCGTTGATGACCAGCCCCGCGATGCCCCGCTTCATGGCCGCAGCCGTCAGCACATCGCCCCAGGGGCCGGCTTCCAGGAAGCCCTTGGCATCGACTACCAGGACATCGCCAGGTCGCGCCTTCAGCAGTGCGTAGTGCAGCATCAGGTTGTCCGCAGGCCGGGTGTCCACCGTCAATGCAGGTCCCACTAGTCGCGACGCCGGGTCGATCGGCTTGATCCCGCTGTCCAGTGCTCCCTTGGCGCCCTGCGCTTCGTACACCGTCGCTGCGCCGAGCGCGCGCAGTTCGTCATAAATTGCTTGTAATTCCATGTGCTTCCCCTAAGTTCACCGAGCCTACTGCCAGGAATCAAACTGAGCTTGCACGGCCAGGCTAGCGGTTGTTCGGCAAGTGTTTCCCAATCGCGGTCGAACGTGGTCACGACCCCGCACGTTGCAGCGTGTGGTATGCCGCCTGGCGACGTGCTTCCTCGAGCGATGAGCCAGACAGCGTGGCGTCGACGATGCGTTGCTCCGCGGCGCGCAGGGCTAGTGCGCGCTCGAACACCTCGTTGACCCTGCCTCTCGGCACGACGACAATCCCATCTTCGTCGCCAACGATGAAGTCTCCGGCCGTGACACGGACGTCGGCCAGGCTAACGGTCTCGCCGACCGCTTCCACCTGGACGCGATCCTTGCCCGTGCGCATGAAGCGGCCGCATGCATAGAGCGGATAGGCCGCCTGCTCGGCTTCCGCCGTGTCGCGGCACACGCCGAAGATGACCGTGCCGGCGATTTTTCGGTGAGCGGCCAGTTGGCTGAGGATGCCGCCCCACACGGTGCAATCGACACGGCCGCCGTTGTCAAGCACGACCACAGAGCCCTCAGGGGTGTCATCCAGGTAGTCGCCTACAGTCCCCGGTTGCGCCACATCAACAGGTGCGTAGCGGACGGTAAATGCCGGACCGAACACACGAGCGCGCCCGGCGATATGACCGATGCCGAGCACGCTGCCAGGAAGGCGAAGTGCGTCGAGTGCATCAGAGACCTCTGCAGTACTCAGCTCGCGAGCACCGTCTGGTATAGCAATGGAATCAATGGGAGCGTTCATCATGAAGTCCAGGTTGGATTGTCGATAGGTCCAGGATGAAATTCATTTTCATCGATGGAGAATATGGATTTCTTAGCGCTTTATGAATGCTATTGCATTCCCCTTCTACACGGTCGCCACTTCAGTGATCAGCCCGCGATTTGTCGCGACAAGCATGTAGCAGGCCACACCGAGAAGCGTCACCGCCGCGTTGAGGAGGATCACGGCATTCCAGCCGTAGGTCTTCCCGACGAGAGGAGCGACGGTCGGCACGATGCTTGCGGCTATAAAGCCCCACATATTCATCCAGCCGCCAACAACGGACGTGATCTTCCCACCGATGTCGCTCACAATTGTCCACGACAGCGTCTGGGCCACACCAGCCATTCCAAGGGCCACGCTAATCCAGAGAATGTCCCCAACAACCGTCTTTGCTGTGGTGCTTTCGAATAAGGCGAGCGCGGCAACTGCAAGCCCCACCGCGCAGACAACATTTCGGGAAACGAAGAGTGATAGACCGCGGGAGAGCATATAGTCGGAAATCACGCCTGCGAGCAGTACCGCTGCGACGATCGAGATCCACGGAATGCTTGCATAGATGCCTAGCGAACGAAAGCTCACGTTATGTGTGACCTGGAGAAAGTACGGTAGCCAGTAGACAAAGAACTGAACACACCAAAGCGTCGCAAAATACCCGAGCGCAAGCGCCCAAAACGAACGCTGTCTTAGCAGAGTGCGCATCATTGGCTTCTCAGACGAGCCGCCTCCGGTTTCACTGCGGGCGTCCGCAGTAATTTCTTCCAATTCCTCAGGAGAAATTCTCGGATGCTCGGACGGGCGGTTGCGCGTCGAGACAAACCAGACAATCGACAGGACAATACCAACCACACAGAATATGAAATAGATGGACCGCCAGCCAAACGCTGTGACGATTCCCACAACTATAGGGGGGCCGAATATGTTTGCGGAAAACGCTCCAGCATTCATCAGGGAGTTGGCTCGCCCACGCTCGGCACGCTTGAACCAGTTTCCGAAAAACTGATTGCCCCCGGTAAATACGGGAGATTCAGCGATGCCGAACAGGCTGCGTACAAAGGCAAGACTTACGAGGCCTCCCACCAGACCCGTGGCAGCCGTAAAGATCGACCACAAGGCCAGTGATCCAGCCAGGACGGGTCGCGATCCGAACCGCTGCAGAAGCGCCGCAGCGGGCATTTGAAAAATAAAGTAACTGGCCGAAAACAGCGAAATTACCATACCCAACTGTACTGGGCTAATGGAGAGTGACTCCATCAACGGCGCGGCTGTTACTGAGAAAGCAATCCGGTCCAGATAGGCCGTAAAACAGAGGAGGAGGACGAGCACCCCGCCCGTCCACCTGAGGGGAATTCGGCGCGCCGAACGCAAGGCGGTCGCAGAACTAATTGAACGCATTATTGTCTCCTGGTTTTTTAATAACTTTCTAGTAAATTAATATCACAATCATTATTTAATTGGCAATTTGACCTTTGTCCGGAAGATCATCAAGTAGGCCCTCGCTTAGGGCAGAAGCCAGCTCAGTGGCGATGTTCTAGCTCCGCTCAACGACTGGCTACTCCAGCGCGTACCAGATACGGAATACCCTCGGCCATGGATGGTTGAAAGCAAAGTGCGTTCTCCGAGCCTGTGCTCGGAACAAATGAGACTGCCGCCGCTCTCTTGGCTCAGCGTGCGCATGAAGCCATAGCTCATGACTGTAAATTTCGAGCACAGACCCGCGCCGCGCAATGAGGCGAAAAGGCTTGGCGCGCGAGTTCGACTTGTGAATGCCGGCCGAGATGGCGATAGAGCCGAGGGGGGAGTTCATGCCGGCGTCCAAAGATGTCGTGACGGTGAACCCAGTATAAAATCCACATCAGGCGACAACAAACATCGATTTTTGAGCGTAACATCTGTTTTTATGAACTTAAGGCAACTGCGCTACTTCTGTGAAATCGTCGAATCCGGCAGCGCGGTCGCGGCGGCAAGCCGGCTGCACGTGGCGCCAACGGCACTCAGCATGCAGTTGGGCCGGCTGGAAGACGAACTGGGGGGTGAGCTTTTCGACCGCTCACATCGTCCGATGGAGCTCACCTCACTGGGCCGCTACTTCCATCCGCGTGCGAAGTCCCTTCTGGCTGAGGCCAATCACCTTCAGATGGAGGCGCGCGGTGTCGCTGCAGGCCAAAGTGGTGTGCTAGCGATCGGCTACACACGATCAACTATCTTCTCGATCCTGCCCAACGCCATCCGGGCGCTCCGGGTGAGCCATCCGAACGTGAAGGTCGAACTCATCAGCATGCTCTCGGAACACCAGCACGCCGAGCTGCAGACCGGTCGTATCCAGGTGGGAGTCTCACGCTACCTGGGCCCGGTGGAGCCAATCGAGGGCCTTGAGTTCACCCCGCTACTGGACGACCCTTTCGTCGTTGCGCTGCCGGCTACGCACCCTTTGGCCAAGCGCAAATCGCTGCGCGCGGCGGAGCTAGATTCGGCCGGTCTGATCACGTACCCGAAGGATCCGCAGAGCCGCTTTGCAGAACATACGATCGCCATGTTGCGTGCAGCCGGAAGCCAGTCGACCGTGGCCTATGAGGCCAGCGACATACACACTGCGCTAGGCATGGTGGCATCGGGCCTCGGCTTCTGCCTAGTAGGTCGCTCTGTGGGACCGGGAAGTCGTCGCGATCTGGCTTTCATCCGGATGGACAACATGAAGGACAAGGCAGCGGTGTTCGCCGTCACCAAGACTGACGAACCGAGTAAGCTCGTCTCGTCATTCGTCGAAACGCTGGTGGCGACGAATCGGGAATGAACAAAATCTCGCCTTCGCCGCTGTCAAACAACACACAGCGGTGGGCGACAACGGCCATGAATGCCTGCACCGTCTGGCGCGGCGGTTCAGGATCGAAGGATCAACACCGGCGGCTGGACTTGGTTACCAGATAGCTGGTGTGGCTACCACAGCCGGTCACCCGGCAGGACGCTTCTCGCTCGTGGAACCTCGTCGAACAACGCCTATCAACCAATCTCTAATCTGCACAAACGGCGGATACGTATCACGGTTTGTCGCGACAACGAGGTAATACGCGCTCCCACTCAAGTCGTGATGGTCGTCTGCGGGGGAGACCAACGTGCCCGCGCGAAGCTCGTCCTCTACCAATACTTTCGGAACCAGCCCGATTCCCATCCCGGCTGACACCGCCTGTATGAGGTGCGAGGTCAACTCGAATCGTGGGCCGAGATTCAGCGCGGCATTGACGAGGCCATGCTTGGCAAACCAATCTCGCCACGCTGTCGGTCGGGTGACTACCTGCAAAAGCGGATACCGCAGCAACTCATCAATCGTCTTGATTTTGTCTCGCTTCGCTTGCTTGGGACCGATGATAGGCACCATCTCCTCATCGACGAGATGGTATGCAATCACGCCAGGCCAGTTTCCATCCCCCACTACGATTGCCGCATCCATCCCAGAGACATCAAGGTCTAAATAGGTCCGCGTATGTATGTGGACCAGAACCTCCGGGTGTTTGGCATAGAAGGCGGCCAGCCGAGGCATCAGCCACTTCGACCCAAACGTTGGCAGCACTGCCAGATGCAAGGTTCCTCCGCCCGCTTGAAAGGCAATCGCCTGGAGCGTCGCGCTACGGATTCCCTCGAGCGGACCAGTCAGTTCGCGAAGATACATCCGGCCAACGTCCGTGAGGACAACTCGCCTGCCAACCCGGTGAAAGAGAGCGACGCCAAGGAGTTCCTCGAGGGTCTGCACCTGCCGACTGACTGCGCTCTGTGTCAGTGAGAGTTGCTCCGCGGCCCTCGTAAAGCTCTCAGTGCGGGCCGAGGCCTCGAAGGCCAGGAGCGAAGACATGGAAGGAGTCAGACGTCTCGGATTCATTCTGAATACTCATCAACAGGGCAACAAATTGTCGCTTGTGACAGTGAGGTTGGTCTCCCAGAATACCAGCACAGTATAGCCCCGCACGCTTTTCACCCGCTCATGTCTAGCAACTGCGACTACACAGCGCATGCGAATACAACATTAGCACCCCTTGCGGTGGCATCAAGAAGAATCGCTTTAAAAAGCACTTTTGGAGACAATATGTGGACGCCCCTTCTACGCTGCGTGGCCTTGCCGCTCGCCCTGCTTTCATGCAACGCCGCGATGGCCGCCTGGCCCGATGACAGACCTATCGAACTGGTAGTGGGTTTTGCGCCTGGAGGTGGAACCGACCAGATGGCTCGTCTTTTAGCCCCATTCGTCTCGAAGCGCCTTAGCCCCAATGCTCGCATTGTGGTAACCAATAAGCCCGGTGCCGCCGGTGAGTTGGCTGTTATGCATGTTGTCCGGGCCAAGCCGGATGGCTACACCCTCGGCATCGTCAATGTCCCCGGCTTTATCTTCGTGCCAATGTACAAGGATGCACAATACAAGGCAGATGACGTTCGACTCATTGCTCGCCTTGTCGACGACCCAACGGTCTTGGTTGCCCGCAAGGATAGTCAGTTCAAAGACCTATCCGGTGTGGTTCTAGCACTCAAGAAGCAGCCTGGCTCACTCTCCTTTGCTCACAGCGGAGTTGGGACCAACGGTCACATCGCCCTGGAACAAATACAGAAGGTTGCCGGCGTCCAGGCGAACAGCATTCCGTTCAAAGGTGCGGCAGAGGTAAAGACAGCGCTTCTGGGCAAACATGTCGACTTCACCTTCATGAGTGTCGGCGAGATGCGCGAACTCAGCCTCGCAGGCGGCCCTTTCAAGGGCGTAGCGCAGATGAGCAAGACCCGTCTTGCCGCAATCGGCAGCGTTCCAACTGCCCTTGAAGCTGGGGTGCCCGTCGCAATGAGTTCCGAGCGCGGGGTCGCGGCGCCGGCTCAGGTTCCTGCAGACATCGCCCACCGGCTTGAAACGGCCATTGAAGAGAGTTTGCGAGACCCCGCCTTTATTGCCGCAGCCAAGAACGACGCACCGGTACTCGCCTACTTGCCTGGTAAAGCCTGGACAACGGCCCTCGCTGCAAACAGAACACAACTCCAACCCATCGCAGACGCTCTGCGTGAACCACAAAAGGTGACTCAAAAATGAGCGAACTCAAGACGAATCCGAACTCCCGACGCCCCGGCGACTTTGACGCGGCCGAATGGCAAACACGTGTCGACCTCGCAGCCTGCTATCGCCTCGTCGCACTGTATGGAATGAGCGACCTCATCTACAACCACATCACGGCCAGAATACCCGACACGCAGGACCACATCCTCATTAATCCGTATGGAATGATGTACGAGGAAATCACGGCTTCCAGCCTGGTGAAGATCGACCTCGACGGCAACATCCTTGATGGGGGCGACGGTCGGTTTGGCGTCAATGAGGCAGGCTATGTGATTCACAGCGCCGTCCACGCGGCGCGTCACGATGTCCAATGCGTCTTGCATACACACACGCGGGCGGGCTCCGCAGTGTCTGCAATGAAGTGTGGCTTGCTCCCTCTTACGCAGACCTCGATGCGGTTTGCGCATATCGCTTACCACGACTACGAGAGCGTCGCACTGGAACTGGACGAACGAGAACGACTCGTGCATGACCTCGGCAATCAGGAGGCCATGATTCTTCGGAACCACGGCTTGTTGACTGCAGGCGCCAGTGTGGCTCAAGCCTTCAACCTGATGTATTGGCTGGAGATGGCATGCAAGATTCAGCTCGATGCCATGGGTGGCGGGACCGAACTGACCATGCCCGCGCAGGCAGTCATCGAGAAGACTTACAACCTCTATCAGCCGCACGTGAGGCGTCCATTTGGCGAGATGGAATGGCCCGCAATGCTTCGCTACCTTGACCGCAGGGACCCCACCTACAAGACGTGAGATGTCAAACACATCCACCGCCGCGCGCGGCTTTACTTCGCGGCGGCGGGCGTTGACGCGAGCAAGAACCTTGCGTCGATGGATTCCATCCCGCAACGGATCAGGTTGACGGCAGCGCTCACTCGATATGGACAACGCCTTCATCGGATGAGATTGGAACAGTCGATATAGAACTATGATAATGAGACAAGACAACCCCTACGAAGCTTCGGCCAACGCGCCGTACTGCCTCCCGCCCCCCAGGACTTTCGAGCGCGCGACGTTTGACGTACCGCGCCTCTCCTGTGACACGCATGCACACGTCGTAGCGACCAACCCCTCATCCTTCCCTGTAGTCTCCGCTCGAAGCTATACGCCGGTTCCCTGCCCGGAAGAAGACTACCTGGCGATGCTTGATGCCAACGGCTTGGACCGGGGCGTACTAGTCCAGATTAGCGTCTACGGCACTGATAATCGGTACATGCTTGACGTGCTCCGGCGCAATCCCGACCGATTGCGGGGAGTGGGTGTTGTATCTCCTGACGTAACCGAACGGGAGCTGCGTGACATGCACGAGGCTGGCGTCCGCGGGCTTCGCTTGAACGTTCTCTATGGAGGTGGTGTCGGACTCGACGCCATGGAGACCTTGGCAGCAAAGATTGAAGACATGGGCTGGCACCTGCAACTGCTACTTGATGCACGTCAGCTTCCGGAACTCTTGCCTCGATTGCGAAAGCTAACGCTCCCGGTGGTGGTCGACCACATGGGGCACATGCCGGTTGCGCTAGGCAGGAGCCAGCCGGGCTTCGAGGCATTGAAGCACCTCATGACTGAGCATGGGTGGTGGACGAAGCTCTCGGGTACTTACCGGATTAGTGACCAACGCCCACTCTATCAGGACGGTGCAGCTTGGGCGCAAGAGCTCGTCCAGGCTGCGCCTGACCAAGTCGTGTGGGGTAGCGATTGGCCGCACGTCGCCGTATCGGAGATGCCCGATGCTGGCCACCTCCTCAACCTCTTGGCGACCTGGGTCCCTGATGCGGAGGCTCGTAGCAAGATTCTCGTATCCAATCCGCAGAGGCTATATGGCTTCCCGCCGGCTAGCAGTCAATAGAAGCACATCAGCTCGCGCCGCCCTTCGGCGAAGGCCGATGGCACGTGGAGGTCCTGTCCTCCACCTAATACAATAAGGAGTTGCAATGGAGACAACAACACGCGCCGACGGACAAGCGTCTGCGAAACTATGGAGCATGGCCTGGTACCGGGACATGGACCAGCAGGGGAGAAAAGCCTTCAACGCTTCCTTCGGCGGCTGGGCCATTGACGCGTTCGACTTCATGGTCTTCAGCTTTGTCATCACGTCCCTGATTAGTCTTTGGGGCATAGACCGTGCCCAGGCGGGCCTGTTGGGAACCGTCACGTTACTGTTTTCCTCCATCGGAGGATGGATTGCGGGAATTCTAGCGGACCGCTATGGCCGCGCGAAGGTACTTCAAGCAACGATTCTCTGGTTCTCGGTCTGTACGGTGGCGATCGGCTTCGCTCAGAACTTCGAGCAGGTTTTCGTGCTGCGTGCCTTGCAAGGCCTTGGCTTTGGAGGGGAATGGGCAGTAGGGGCCGTGCTCATCGGCGAGATCGTGAAGCCAAAGAATCGCGGCAAGGCAGTCGGCGTCGTGCAGAGCGGGTGGGCGGTTGGCTGGGCGCTTGCAGCGATTCTGTACAGCATCGCCTTCTCGGTGCTGTCCGAGGACATTGCCTGGCGTTGCCTCTTCTGGGTCGGTGTGATCCCAGCATTTCTCGTACTGTACGTACGCAAAAACGTCTCCGAGCCTGAAGTGTTCGTCAAGACCAAGGCGGCAGAGAAGAGCGGCGTCAAGAAATCGTCTGCGTGGGCAATTTTCTCCCCGTCCCTCCTGCGCACAACGGTGCTCGCTGCAATCCTCTGCACCGGAATGCAAGGTGGCTACTACGCCATGTCCACATGGCTGCCGACGTACTTGAAGGTTGAGCGCCATCTGTCCATCCTGGATACAAGTGGCTACCTGCTTGTCATCATTCTTGGCTCATTTTGCGGGTACATCGGCGGTGCGTACCTGTCCGACTTCTGGGGACGGCGCCGCAATTTCATCGTCTTCTCGGCCCTCTCTGTGGTCAGCATCTATCTTTACTTGCGCCTCCCACTGTCTAACTCGCAAATGCTCCTTCTCGGATTCCCGCTCGGATTCTCCGCGTGCGGCATCTTCAGTGGAATTGGCGCATATCTAACGGAACTTTATCCGTCGGCCAATCGAGCCAATGGGCAGAGCTTCACATATAACTTCGGTCGCGGCATTGGCGCGCTTTTTCCGAGTCTGGTTGGACACCTTAGTCAGTCGACAGGCCTGGCAACCGCGATCGCCATCTTTGCCGGTGCCGCCTATGGCGCGGTGTTCCTGATGACTATTCTGCTACCAGAGACTAAGGGGCAAGCTCTCGATTAGCTGCGGAATGATGCGGATGAGACTGGTTCAGTATCCATCCGCATCATTCGACTGAAGCAGTTGGCATCGCGACTCTGGACTGAGATTGGGCGGCCCCAGTCAAGGAACATGACCAAGGCCCCGATGCCGGTGGTTCCCATCGAAGGCCTTGCTCCGGCATCCGCGAATGTGTCCTATACCTCGGGGTTAACGAGCCGGACGCAGGCACGCAGTTCGCCGAAGCCAGCCTGCCACGAATGGCGCGTTCGACAACCCAACGTTAGCGGGCGAGATTTTCATTGCTCTCAAAACCACGGTGAACGATACGCGCAGTGACTCCACGTCGTTTCAGCGATCCCCGCAATGCCGAACTTACGTACAACTTTGGCCGCGCCATTGGGGTACTGTATCCGAGTCTCGTCGGATATTCAGCCACCCGCCGACCCTCGGATCGGCTCATTAGCCGGCACTCAGATCCTCCCGTCTGGAGGCACATTGATAGCCTCAACCCAAACCGCCCAAGCCCGCGCCCTCGGCCAGGATGCTGAGGGCGCGGGCGCGAGCGTTGGGCTAGTGTGCGTGTGAATGCGCCTTCTCTACCACTGCGGTGCTGAAGTTCCACACATCATCATCTCCATGTTGCGCTTCCCATGTGCGGACGCGCGCTCGCGCTGCGTCGAACAGCCTGACGTAGTTGCCAATGCGCACCTTCTGCGCGACTTCCGGCTTGAGCCTGTCAAACATCGGCACCGTCAGCTTTGGAACTGCCTCGTACTCCTCGACGGGCATGCGGCGGCCACTTGCCTTCACCGTACCGCTTGAGTCCACGATGTTCCGGCTGTACGCGACCGTGTCCGATCCCCACAGGATACGGTCCTGATACCTATCGATGAACGCTACCCATTCATCGGCGCTCGGCATACCCTCGCGCGGATGAATCATCCACTCTTGAGCAAGGTCCCACGAAATGTCCACGTACCACGCGGGGCAAGCGTCAAGGATTCCCGAGACAATCGAGACGTGTTCGCGTGTGGGCTTAACGAAACGGCCAAGTCCGGCATGCGCCCATATGACGGTGGCTTTCGGGTTCTTGGCGCACAGGTTCCGAAGCGCTGTTTCATACGACTTCTCGGGGTGCAACGCTTCCACTGTCCCGTCCGGCCGCACGTCTGCAGGATAAATATCGTTGTGCAGCGTGCCAACGAGGCCGGTCTCGGACAGCAGATTCAAGATATCAACAAGCGCTGGGTTGTACAGGGAGAGTTTGTCGTCGCTGTCGGCATCCGCCGGCAGCCCGACCGCGCTGGTTCGGGAAATCGGCTCACCGGCGACCTTCTTCGAGACAATCTCTTTGTGAACGGTGAACTCGCCGATACCCACAAAGGTGCCTGGGAACGTCAGAAGCGCCCTCTTGATATGAAACGGTGCATATTTATCCATCGGATTGAAACCTGTAATCATCAGGTCAATCCGCTGCTGCTCCTCCTTGCTCAGCGAACGATACTCCTTCGCATACATCGCGTCCGCGAATGAGTAATAGTAAAGATCAGCCTTGGGGCCCAGGTAATAGTTTGGGGCAATTTGGCCAGCTGCATAGTTTTCGAAACCATCCCATCGCTGCTGCAACGGCACCGGCATGACAACAGACCGGACTATGTCGTCCTTCATGTAGTCATGAATCAGTTGCTTGAGCGATATGCCTTGGTAGGCGTAGTTGGACGTATGAAAGTGCGCGTCCGCGTATTTTGGATTCGACTTGCCCTGGGGCGCCACCGACTCAGATTTTTGGGTTGTTCCTGCCGTCTGAATCGACGAGCAAGCGGCCGTGAGCAGCGCGCACGTCGCTGCGACCGTCATCGCCAAAGTACGCATAACTGGATACCTCATTTATTCCCTCCGTATATTATGAGGAGCATCGCGTTCCAAAAAGAACGAGGAATCCAATCCTTAACAATGCCGGATGGCATTTATCTATGGAAAGGACTGAATTTTGACTGACCTAGCGGTACCGAATGGGGCGGCACCCGCAATCCTTCAAGTGTTTTCAAGCCGTGTGCCTTCGTTGGCGACCAAAGTGGTGCTTCAAGTCCGTGAGTGCCGCGTGGTAGAGGCAGTCCACGCTTTCAGAGTTGCCGACAGTGAGCTGCAAGCTCTCCAGCAGCCCGTTCTGGAGGCTGTATATGAGACCGTGGACCGAGACTGTCTGACCTCTCATCCAGGCATCTTGTAGAATCGTCGTCAGGCAGACGTTTCTTGTTTGCTCAAGCACGTTGAGTTCGCAAGCGGCGTCTAACTTCTGGTCTTCAGCCAGTGTGTTAAGCCACGACGAGTGTTTCTCCACCACATCATGGATGTGCCTGATCCAGTTGTCCGCGATACCGATACGCAAGCCATCGAGCGCAGCGCGTACTCCTCCGCAGCCGGAGTGGCCAACGACAATTACGTGTCGCACTTTGAGCATGTCAACTGCGTACTGAAGGACCGACAGACAATTGAGGTCCGAATGCACGACGACATTGGCGATGTTTCGATGCACGAAGAGCTCACCTGGCTGGAGTCCCACGAGCTCGTTCGCCGGCACCCGGCTATCAGCACATCCTATCCACAGGCATTCAGGTGCCTGCTGCCGAGTCAGGGACTGGAAGAACCCAGGCTTGATTGCGTCGATACCGCTTGCCCATCGCCGGTTGTTCTCGAGCAAACTATCCAGCTCTATTTCTGGCGTACCGTTCTCGACCGTGCTCATCGCTGATCTACCGAAGTTCATAGACTGCATCGCCGAAGCCGACCAAGCTGCCTTCGGATACCAGCATCTCCCCGAGGACACCTTCTGAATCCGCTTCGATACAGCACACGACGCCGCCGACTTGCAAGAATGCAAGTTGTTGGCCTTCGACGAAAGTGGAACCAGGAGAAGCCGACGGCTGCTCGGACAAGGGATGAGCACCGAAAACGATGCCCGTCGCTGGTGCACGAACTACCCTCCTGTTGGAGGCCGCGTTAACAGACAAAATGTCCTTCGCGGAGCCAGGGACTTGACCACCATCCTCCCTGGCTCGCAACACCGAGTAAGAACGCATGAACCTGAGGACCAGTTTCTCTCCATCCGATTCGTACTCGACCTCCCCAATCGTCGCACACGCTTCGGACTGCCGTACCAAACGTTCGATGAGTAGGGGATTCATAGGTCTCCCTCCCGATTTGCCAGGCCGGTGGCCAGGAATCGCTCAAGATGATGAATGTCGAAGCCGCCCTCGACAAAGCCTGGCTCACTCATCAGGACCTGGTGCAGCGGCACAGTCGACTCAATACCGCGAATCTCCATCTCCTGGAGTGCAACGCGCATTCGCGCGATGGCCTCCTCGCGCGTCTCCCCATGGGTCAAAAGCTTGGCAATGAGCGAGTCGTAGTTGGACGGGACTGAGTAGCCCGTGTAAAGGTGAGACTCGACACGAACTCCGGGACCACCAGGTGGCAGCCATTCAGTGACACGGCCAGGTGTCGGAGCGAAGGTCCAGGGGTGTTCCGCATTGATTCGGCACTCGATTGCGTGACCACGTAAGGTCACGTCCTCTTGCGCAAACGAGAGGCGCGCACCCATGGCGATCCGGAGCTGCTCCGCTACGATATCAACGCCCGTCACAAGCTCGGTCACCGGGTGCTCGACTTGAACGCGCGTGTTCATCTCGATGAAATAGAACTCGCCGTTCTCATACAGGAACTCGAACGTTCCGGCGCCACGGTAGCCGATATGCTGGCACGCCCGCGTGCAGCTCGCACCAATGCGCGCAATCACTTCGCGAGCAATCCCCGGGGCGGGGGACTCCTCAATGACCTTCTGATGGCGTCGCTGCATTGAGCAATCGCGCTCACCCAACCACACAGCATTTCCATGGGAGTCCGCCAAGACCTGAATCTCTACATGGCGAGGATGCTCAAGGAACTTCTCAATGTAGACGTTGGGATTGCCAAAGGCGCGGCTAGCCTCTTCCCGGGTCATTACGACCGCCTGAGCCAGGTCAGTTGGCTCGCGTACGATTCGCATCCCACGGCCGCCGCCGCCTCCAGCGGCCTTCACTATTAGTGGATAGCCAACCTCCTCTGCAATCCGTTCGACAGCGTCAGCGTCGTCGGATAACGCACCATCTGAGCCTGGCACGCATGGCACGCCTGCCTCCAGCATGGTCTGCTTCGCGCTAACTTTGTCGCCCATGCGCCGAATTGCTTGGCTGCCAGGGCCGACGAAGATGAGGCCTGCACTCTCGACAGATTCAGCGAAGTCGGCGCTCTCGGAAAGAAACCCATAACCAGGATGAATCGCACCGGCGTTGGTAAGTTTGGCCGCCAGCAGGATTTCATCTTTGTTGAGGTAGCTCCGCGCGGCTGCGGATGGACCAATGCACAATGCACGGTCTGCGAGCGATACATGCCTTAGCCCTGCGTCAGTCTCTGAATGCACAGCCACAGTTTTCAGACCTAGCTTGCGGCACGCACGCAGGATACGTAGCGCTATTTCCCCCCTGTTGGCGATGAGCACGGTATCAAACATCGTCACCCCTCATTGGCTCAATCACAAAGAGGGCTGCCCCCGCCTCCACTTCGGCTCCATTCTCCACCAGCACCTCGACCAGCCGCCCTGACTTGTCCGCATCGATGCTGTTCAGAATCTTCATCGCCTCCACAATTGCCAACGGTTGGCCCTCTTCAACGAAGTCGCCCACCTGCGCAAACTCGCGCTGATTGGCTGCTGGTGCGCGGAAGAAGACGCCCGTGAGAGGCGAAGCGACGGTATGGTTCTGTAACACGCCCACTGCGTTCGTGAGGTCTATCCGCACGGGCACCGCCTCAGGCGAGAAGGGGACGTCAATATCGGGCTGCCGTTCTGGGTGTTGCGTCGCGCCCTGTTCCTGCCGCGCCTTCACCACCCGGAGGCGCTTGTCATTCTCTGTGTATTCCAGCTCTGAGAGCTGCGAGCGCTCAACAATGTCAATAAGGCGGTTGACGAACTCAATCTCCATCATTGCCCCCTGGCGAACGGCTTGACCTCGACGCCGGCGGCCTCAAGCGTGCGACGAATCTCCGCGGCCATTTCGAGTGCACCTGGGGTGTCGCTGTGGACGCAAATCGTCTCAATCGGCACACGCAACTGCTTTCCGGAGATGGTCTCCACAGCGCCCGCCTGCACCATTCGCAGGACCCTGGCAGCGACCGCCTTGGAGTCGTGCAGTACTGCCCCCGGCAGCTTGCGTGAGACGAGCTGCCCCTCATCGGTATAGGCACGGTCGGCAAAAATTTCGGCACAGGTTCGTAAGCCGCGTTCCTGCCCGACCTTCTCCATCAGGCTTCCCGCGAAGGTTATGCAAATCAAATTGGCGTCCACGGCCTTGATGGCGCCGGCGATGGCCGATGCGACCTCCTCCTCGACGGCGCTGAGATTGCCCAGTGCTCCATGTGCTTTCACATAGGTAATCGGATTCCCCGCATAGGCGGAGAGCGCCTGAGCAGCTCCAATCTGGTATGCGACCAGTCGCTCGATTTCGGCCGGGCTGCAAGGGATGACGCGTCGGCCGAATCCGGAGAGGTCGTCGAAACCTGGATGGGCGCCGACATTCACGCCCTGTTGCTTGGCCGTCCTGAATGTCTTGGCCATGGTCTCCGGGTCGCCAGCGTGAAAGCCACAGGCTACGTTGGCCGAGGTCACAATCTTCAGGATTCCCTCGTCATCCCCCATCCGATATGGCCCGAAACCTTCCCCCATATCGGCGTTCAAATCGACGCACGGAATCTTTGTTTGCGTAGGCATTTGCACACTCGTAGTCGTAATTAAGATGATGAAAATGCGCAGTGCGCTATGCGCGGGAGCTCATGAGCTCCAGGGATTGACGCATTGCCGCCAGTTCGGCTAGATGGGCTCTTCGCGCATTCAATGCCTCCTCCAGGCTGACGCGCTGGAAGCGCAGGTTGCATCCGACGGGGACCTGGGCAAGACACCAGAGGTCGGCCTCGATCACGACGGCAATCTTTGGGTAGCCACCGCAGGTGTTCGCCTCAGCCAACTGGATGATTGGCTGCCCGTTCGGTGGAACTTGAATCGTCCCTGGAACAATGCCGTGGGAGAAGAGCTCGAACGGCTCGCTCAGCATCAACGGCACGCCTCTTAGGCGGTAGCCCATGCGGTTCGCATCCAGGCTTACTTGATATTCGGTTTCAAGGAACGCCGCCTTGGCCGATTCGGTAAACACGTCGTACTCAGCAGCAGACAGAACACGGACCGTTACGCAACCTGTGGAGAGTTCTTTCCAGAACCGCGGAAGATCTGCAGGAACGAGCCCCAAGCCTCGCCTCCCCAATGCCCTGTGGCCCTGTGTTCGAAGCGACAGCATGTCTCCCCGACGCAGCCCTCGACCCTCCAGGCCACCCAGCGTACTTTTGAGGTCAGTGGAACGCGAGCCGAGAACGGCGGGCACGTCTATGCCTCCTGAAAACGCCAGGTAGGCGCGCGCCCCTCGCCGCGGGCGTTCGATGACGAGCGTCTGACCCGCGCGTGCCTGGCGCCCCCACCAGGGCGCGAGGATTGTGTCGTCCAGCCGGACAGTGCAATCTCCGCCAGTACATGCAAAACATGTGTCGGCAAGGAACTTCAGGCGGAACGGGAACAAACTGATTTCGAGTCCAGCCGCGCCCTCGTCATTTCCTACCAGGATGTTCGCCAGCGACAATGCTCGGCTGTCCATAGCACCACTACGACTAACACCTGCGTTCAGCAGGCCCGTCCTGCCAAGGTCTTGAATCAGATTGGGGATACCGTTAGAGAGGATCTCAATCATGCGCAGACCTCTCTCACACGAAATTGCACGCGGTCGCCTGGAGCCAGCAGGCATGGCGGCGACTTGTCGGCATCGAACATATCCAGTTCAGTCATGCCAAGAATGTGCCATCCTGATGGTGCGGTGAATGGCATAACACCGGCTTGGGTACCACCGATGATGACCGCCCCCTTCTCCACCTTCGCGCGTGGCGTCGCGCGGCGCGGGACGACGAGCTCGGGCGATAGTCCGGTCAGGTATGCGAATCCCGGCATCGCGCCAATGCATGCCACCGTGTAAACGGCTGAGCTATGGAGTTTCACGATGTCATGCACGGGCATGCCCAGGATGCCAGACAGCTCTTCCAAGTCTTCCCTGGCTGGGCCACCGTAAACGACGGGAATCTCGATGTCACGCCCCTTGGCTGTGTTCGCATCGACCGTCGTCCATTTCGCGAGCAGCAGTTCGCGCGCCCGATCGGGGTGAAGCCGCAGTGGGTCTATTGCCACCAACAAGTTGTTGACACCCGGCACGACATCCAGGACGCCATCTGGGCCATGATCATTGGCAAGTTGCTCGGCCGTCGCCCACAGACGACGCTGTGTCGTGCTATCGAACACCCGTCCTGCTACGTCGAATGACAATGCACCACAGCCAGCTGCATGGATGCGTGGTACGTCTTGAGCATCGGAATCGATTTCCTCGCTCGTCTCTAATGTGCGACTCATAATTCACTCAAAACAGGGGGGTGGCATCTCTTGACCGGACATGACGCGGTGTCATTCGAGCTTAATGCCCGCAACGTCAATTACCCTCTTCCACTTACTCGTCTCACTGTTGATGAGTTGGGATAGTTGTTCAGACGAACCGCCCGCGGGCTCCATGCCCATCTCCGCAAGCTTCGCAGCGATGCCCTTTTCGGCCAGCACTGCGTTCAGCGAACTATTCAGTTTGGCCAAGATGTCCTTTGGGGTTCCAGTTGGAGCCATGAAGGCCGACCAGAAAACCATCTCAAAGTCCTTCACGCCAGACTCTGCGACAGTCGGCAGGTCGGGAAACGTGGGCGAGCGCTTCTGCGTCGTTATCGCCAGCGCCTTCAGCTTTCCGGCCTTTGCCATCGGCATGGCTTCCGGCATCAAGGCAAACATCACCTGGACCTGCCCGCCCATGAGTTCTTGGAGAGCGGGTGCGCCTCCCTTGTAGGGAACATGGACGACGTCGACGCCGGTTGCCTTCTTATAGAGTTCCATTCCGAGATGGCTCGGCGTTCCGTTGCCTGCGGACGCATAGCTCACTGCGCCGGGCTTGCCTTTCAGATAGCTGAGCAATTCTGCTGTCGACTTTGCCGGCACTGACGGGTTGACCACCAACACACTGGGAATGGTCGCCGCGAGCATGATCGGCACAAAGTCCTTCTGCGGGTTGTATGAAAGCTTGGTGCCATATAGACCGGGATTGACAGTGAGCCCGGTCATGGTTGTAAGCAGAATGGTGTAGCCGTCTGGCGCTGAGCGCGCGACGTACGTAGCCGCAATCATCTCACTGGCGCCCGGACGGTTCTCAACAACCACAGCCTGGCCGAGCTTCGCTGCCAGCTTCTGGGCAGCCATGCGCGCGAGCGCGTCCGTAGAGCCGCCGGCGGGATACGGCACGACAATGCGAATGGGCTTTGTCGGATAGTCGCTAGCCTGGGCGGGCAGTGCCGAGACTGCGAAAGCTACGCAAGGAACAACACATTGCAAAAGGTGTTTCATTTGGCTCCTCCGCTATGGGAAATATATTGAGCGCCTCAGCTTTCGAAGTAAGTACAGCCAACCGAGCCGACGTGGTCTGCCCCGTGGGGCTACCTAAACTGGCGCATATTATTATTACCGCACCACATGAAGCTTATCCCTATCAACCACAGTTTCTCGGGCAATATATAAATATTGGTTGATAGATCGATTCAGATGAGATTACCCCAGCATTTGGCCTCAGCGAAATAAAATAGTCCCATTCCTCTTAGCTCAAAGAATGGCACTCAGCTTCTGGACTGATGATATTTGCGCACTAGGTCAGACAGAAATAGAATTTTCGACTTCTGCTATAACACGTCGACATACCTGGCTTTTACTTCGCGATCCAACTATTTTAGTTAAATTTAGTGCAACTTTCACTTAGTACGCAGATTTTAATAATTTTAATCAACTTTTGCGCGATTTTTCGCACAGAATTAGATGCTCCTTAGTGTTGTCAATAGAGCACTTATAATGGAATTTACCAACGAAATCATGATAAATCGCCTATGATTTTGTATTTCTATGATGCTCATGCTGCACTTTTTTGGAACGATTCTTTCTTTGAAAACTCGTTTCAGCACGCACGCTTACTCGAAGTCGAATGCCTTGCCAACACGCACGCTTCTCGTATGGACCCCGGAATGAATTGAGCCGAGATCTGTCGTACTGCCTAGATCCCCTATACGACAGAGCATCCCGAATATTCTGCAAATCGTTCCAAATTTTTAAATGAGATTAAAACAGTTTCGCCTGCACCGACCGGCAATCTACTGATGCATGCGGATATTAGGCAGAACAGTTTCGGAGTTTGATGCACCTACCAATACGAACTGATTTCACGATCCGACTGACGAAGATGCGAGAAAGCTGTCGAAGCTGCTTGATTGCGAGGCTCTTTTACCGCGCTGGTCCAACTCAACCAGAGCCGCCCGACCATTCTTGTAGACATGCATGCGAACGCTGAAGCGCCATCCCCTGAATTCCGGGCCGCTCTCGATGGCACAATGAAATTGGCCGGCGCATGGCACGACCAAGTCGTGAAGAGCTACGTCCACCACCGCGGAGGAGGCTGCCGTATTCTGAACACGGATGACTACGCTGCACGTAGGCGCACAAATGGCGTGCCTGTCTCCACGGTCTCGTTTGGCTCAGACTGGCCGCAGGCCGTCAACGTCAAGATGAACAGTAGCGGGATAGTCATCTTCACGGCTCGATTTCCTCCTGGGTGTCAGGCCAAGGGGACTCAGCGCGCCGGAACTACGTACGCGCGTCGAATTCAGGCCTAGTCGAAGCCAGTCAGATGCGATGCCCGTTGATACAGCAGGCCGAAGTCGTGGCCAGGGGATATCGTTATAGCGGGCTCGATGGTCGCGATCAGGGGGCCGTCATTCCATCACCTTCGCGAATACAGTCACCGCGTGCGACCAGTGGTGAGCGCTGGAGGGTACTTCGAGGGCTTCAAATTGGTTCTAAGATTACCTAGTCGCCGGTGCGGCGGTCGGAGCAGAGCAGCGTGAGCAGGGAAATACTAAGTCGCAGCGGCGTCGGGACGACCGCGCAGATCGTGCAGCATCGTGAGACACTTACGCGCAGCATCCCCATTGACAGCGCCATGCTTGTTCTCGTCACAGATGGGAAGAAGAGGATAGTCAGCGGCCACGCTGTATATAATTTGGAGCCGGGAGATGCTATTGCGATCGCGGAGGGCCAGTCGATAGATGTGGTGAATGCCCCGTGCTCAGTGTCAGGCCTCTACAGGGCCGAATTGCTGCTGTTTGATCCCGATCTGATTGCGCTGTTTGCGAGGGACAATCCGGCGGGTGTGCCGATCAGAAGCTTGTATCCTCTTCCCAAGCTGAATGATGACTTCTACGCGTCGTTCCGACATTTGAGGAACGGGATTTCCCGAGAGCAACACGTTCCCCAAAAAGCGGTCATTTCCAGGGCAATCGAAGTGCTCGCCTGGCTCGATCACCACGGCGGCCATTTTGTTCCGCCAACAACGCATCGCTCAACCATGCGTCGCGTCCGGTTGAAGATAGCGGACGACGTTGCCGCCGACTGGACCGGACCGGTGGTAGCCACGCAGCTCGGCATGAGCGAAGCTACGATGCGCCGACGCCTCGCTGAAGAGGGTACATCGTTCAGTGCCATCTTGGTCGAGGCCCGCATGTCGCGTGCCCTAGCATTGTTGCAAATGACGGATCTATCCGTCCGGGAGATCGCCTACGAAACGGGCTATGACAGTCCATCAAGCTTCGCAGCGCGGTTTCGCGAACGGTATGGATTTAGTCCCTCGACCATCCGAACATCAGCGAAGCCAAGGAGCGCCCTGACGAACTGACAGGCAGACGTTTCCCGCACGCCCAGGATGATCGGATCGAACTTGCTTTTGATCGAGTCGAAGGCGCATCAGACCGCACCGCCCTATAAGATGCATGTGTTTTCGAGATTGGAGAAACGCATGACAAAAAAACATCTGGGTTTACTGGCGGCTTCCGTTGCTTTGGTCGCAACCTGTGCGGCCTCTGCAGAAGAATTCGCGATTACCAGCTCCGACATCCGTGACGGCAAGATTCTCAATGAACAAGCCCTCAGCGAAGGGTATGGCTTTGGCTGCAAGGGGGGGAATTTCTCCCCCGCCTTGGCGTGGTCCGGTGCGCCCAAAGGGACAAAAAGCTATCTTCTCACGATCTACGATCCAGATGCGCCCACCGGCTTTGGATGGGTTCATTGGGTCGTTGCGAATATTCCGGGAAATGCAAGTGGGCTGCCGCGCGGCGTGACCCCTGCTGGAGATCATCTGCCACAGGGCGCCTTGCAAACGCAAACGTCATTCGGCGCGCCGGGCTATGGCGGTCCTTGCCCACCTGAAGGGACGCTCCATCGCTACGTCATCACTCTGACGGCACTGAAGATCGCCAAGCTGCCCGACTTTATTACCAAGGATGCCACGCCGTCTCAGGTCGGCTATTTCGCAAAGGCAAGTGCCCTGGGCGAGACAGCCTTGACGGCAACCTACGGGCGTTAAGGCTATCCGGCGCCGATCACCCGGCGCAGCGCCGTGATGTCATGTCAGACGACGCCGTTTCTCACGAAGTGAGCGGCCACAACATCCAGAGCCTGGGGCAGACAGTGGTCCGCTCCGGGGAGCACAACCACGGGATGGTGCCGCGGGCGTCCCCACTCCAGCACGCGCGCGAAATGCGCCATCGCGTCATGCTAGCCGTGCAACAGTGGCGTACGCTCGGGTATCGGTATGGCCCGGTAGTGGCGACCGCCCGCGACGTCGCCTACAACAGGCGATCTTCAGGACATGGATGATTGCGAGGCGGCCGAAGCAGACGCGCAATCGCTTTAAGTCGCGCAGAGGCGGAATCGCTTCGATTAGTGGTAACGGTTGGGTGATGTCGTGGCGATTGGCGCCGGTCTGCATCAGCGCAAGTGGAATGCCTTGAGCTTCAGTAAGGGGGTACTTTGAAACAGGGGAGACTGGTTCGTTGGCAAACCGATCAAGCCGGGACTGTTCCTCGACTACTTTGCTAATCGTGTGCCATGTCTGATTTGTATGGAAGCTTGCGGCGCAACTCATCGCTGAGCAAGGTAGCTAACGAATCTGAGGAAGTGATGAATAGGAGTCGGGCAGCGCTCGACAAGGCGATACTCGAGATGCTTGCCCATCTGGCCAAATGTCTGCCCGCCCCCTTGCGGCTGCCCCGGGCGAGCATCCCGATGTTTGTCATTGTCGGTCGATCGCGGACGCATAGTTGGCGTGGCGCGGAAGGGGCAAGGTTCCGCATCGCTGCCCTACTCCGCCTTCGCCCCCGAAATCCGAACCTGTTCCGCTGCAATCGGCATCTGTTTATTCACAAAAGTCCAGAACTCGTCCACGCCCATCGGCGTAACCGGCAGCGAACCCTGTTCGGTGAACTGCCGTTGCAGGGCCGGGTCGCGTAGCGCCTGCGTCAGGGATTCATTGAGTCGCTCCAGCGCGAGACGGGGTGTGCCGGCCGGCGCGACCAGTCCGTACCAGGAATCGGTGTAGAAGCCCTTCAGCCCGGCTTCGTCGAAGGTAGGTACATCGGGCAGCGCGGGCAGGCGCTGGTGCGCGGCCACGGCCAGCGCACGGACCTTGCCCGAGCGGATGAAGGGCAGCGCGCCCGTGGTGATGACGAAGTCGACGCGGCCAGCCATCAGGTCCGTCATAGCGGGCGCCGTGCCCTTGAAGGGGATGTGCGCGATGTCCACGCCGGCGAGTTTCCTGAAGACGGCTGCCGCCAGGTGCTGGCTCGAGCCGACGCCGCCGGAGCCGTAGTTCAACTGGCCGGGCTGGGCGCGTGCCTTGTCGACCAGGTCGCGCACCGAGCGCAGCGGCGAGTCGCGCGGTACCAGCAGCACGCTTGGTGACATGGTGATTAGCCCGATCGGCGCGAAGTCCTTGATCGGGTCGTGGTTCAACCGGCTGTAGAGTGCGGAGTTCAGACCATGCGAGGCCACGGTGGCCAGCAAGATGGTGCTGCCGTCGGGCCGCGCGCGGGCAGCTACGTCGGTACCGATATTGCCACCCGCACCAGCGCGGTTGTCGATCACGATCGTCTGTCCCAGCGCCTTCGACATGTGCGCCGCCGCCAGCCGCGCCACGGCGTCGGACGGGCCGCCTGCGGGCCAGCCGACGATCATCGTGACCGGCCCCGGCGGCAGCGGCGCCTGTGCGGATACCGACGCGGATACCAGAGCGGATGAGACCAGGGCGGCGCCGACTGCCAGCGCCGCCAGCCAGCTTACTTTTCCTGCCATGGCATCTCCTTCCAGAGCTGGCGGAAGCCTGCTTCGCCGCGTTCGAGTTCGGCCGCGTACGCGGCGGGCGCCAGATAGCGTAGCGGGGCGTACATGGCGTCGGCCTGCTGGCGGAACTGCGAATCGGCGGCCACACGTGCCATGGCGTCGACAAGCTTCTTGCGCACCGGCTCCGGCAAGCCTTTTGGCGCGGCCAGACCGCGCAGCGAGGCCAGTTCGATGTTGAAGCCCTGCTCACGGAACGTGGGGACGTTTGGCGCAAGCAAGGCGCGTGTCATGCCCATCTGTCCCAGGAACCTGATCGGCGTGCCGCCCTTCTGGAACGCCAGCGCCTCCCCCACGTTGATGGCGCCGATCGTGATCTGCTGGCTGGCCAGGGCGGCGCGGACTTCTCCGGCGCCCTTGTAACCCACATGGGTCAACGTCACACCCGACGCCTTCTCGAACAGCAGCATCGCAAGGTGGTCGTCAGAACCCACGCCGGTGGTGCCCACGGTCACATGGCCCGGATTTGCCGTGGCGTACTTCACCAGCGACGCCAGCGAATCAATGGCATTGCTATTGTTCACGGTGAAGCCGCCCGGATCGTCCACGAGATTGCCGATCAGGTCATAGCTCCTCCATGTGAACGTGGTTTTCCGTTCGAGCGGAATCGTCAGCAGGTTCGGCGTGTTGATGAAGCCGATCGTGTAGCCGTCGGGCGTGGCGCGCGCCAGTTCCGCAAAGCCGATGGCACCGCCGGCGCCTGGCTTGTTCTGGACCACGATGGTGGCGCCGAGCTGTTTTTCCAGATGCCGGGCCAGCAATCGTGCGACCAGGTCGGTGCCGCCGCCAGGCGCGTAGGCCACGATCATTTCGATCGGGCGGCTCGGATAGGGCGCCTCGGCATGGGCTGCACCGGAAGTCGTGGCGCCAATCGTGCCAAAAGCGAGAGCGAATGCGGCAGCTAGGCGCGGGGGAAAGCGCCGACGCCGAAGGTCGGGATTGCGATGCATGTTGTGTCTCCTCGCCAGCCCTCGATGGGGCGACGTATTGTTGATTCAAACGTTGCGTCGGTCGAGCCTAGCCCATCGCTGACTGCAGTGCGGCCTCGATACGCTCGCGCGCGCGCGGCCACACCTCGGGGTTCACCAGGCGCTCGGGCCGGGAGCCGGTCGCCAGCAGCTCGACGATTTGCGTGGCAGCCAGCGTGGCGTTCCTGCGGCGGGCCTCATGCGTGACGCCTGCCGTGTGGAACGTAGCGACCACGTTCTCCAGCGCGAGCAGCGGATGGCCGCGCGGCGGCGGCTCCTGGTCCCACACGTCGAGCCCCGCCCCGGCGAGTTGGCCGCTTGCCAGCGCCGCGTACAGTGCGTGCTCGTCGTGGATACCCCCGCGGGCCGTGCTGATGAAGACGCTGCCGGGCCGCATCGCGGCAAACGCGGCGGCGTCCATCATGCCCAGTGTGGTGACATCGCGCGGGCAGTGCAGCGATACCACGTCGGCGGTGCGCAGCAGTTCGTCGAAGCTCACACGTTGCGCGCCGCGTGCGGCCATTTCCTCCGTGTCGAAGGCTGGATCGCAGCCGATGACGCGCATGCCGAAAGCCCGGCCCAAGGCCGCCGCCCTGCGGCCGGCGTGTCCCACACCCACGAGCCCGAGTGTGCGACCGCGCAGCTCGTGCCCCATCAGGTCCTCACGGCTCGCGGTGGTGTCCGTGCGCATGCGCCGGTCGGACTCGGTAATGCGGCGCAGCACGGACAGCATCAGGCCCAGCGTCATCTCGGCCACCGAGTCGGCGTTGCCGCCGGCCTGGTTCATCACCGCCACGCCGGCGGCGGTGCAGGCGTCGATGTCGATGGTGTCGCAGCCCGAGCCGCTGGACGACACCGCCAGCAAGGCCGGGCAGCGCGACAGCAGGTCAGCGTTGACAAACCAGCGGCGCGGAATTTCGTCCTTGGCCGCCGTGATCTGGTAGACCTGCGCCCGGCTCAGTTGCGCCCAGGCTGCATCATCGGCGCCTTCGCGTGCGCAGGTGTGCAGCGTCACGCCGGGCGCGTCGCCGACGATGCGGTCGAAGGACGGATCCAGCCAATAGTCGAACCGCACCACCAGATGGTTCGCGCGCCTGGGGATTGTGAGTGCGCTCAAAGTACCCCCTTGTCGCGTAGCGAACGCTCCACCCAGCTACGGTCAGCGCGGCCTTGCGAAATCGATTCGAGCACGGCAGCCTCGGTGCGTTGCACCTCTTCCACGCGCGCGGCGATCAATTCGGCTTCCTCAGCGGGCACCACCAGCAGGCCGTCGCCATCGCCGATGACCAGGTCGCCCGGGCGCACAACCATGCCGTCGATGCAGACCGGGATATGCAGCTCCCCAGGGCCGTCCTTGTAGGGGCCGCGATGCGACACGCCGCGCGCATAGACTGGGAGCGGCTCCTTGCCGATCGTGTCGCTGTCGCGGATCAGGCCGTCGATCACAAAGCCCGCTGCGCCGCGCGCCATCGCCAGCGCCAGCATGATCTCGCCGATGATGGCATTGGGTCCGGCCCCGCCGGCGTCCACCACGATCACATCGCCAGGCTCCGAGATGTCGATGGCTTTGTGCACCATCAGGTTGTCGCCGGGGCGCGTGCGGACGGTCAGCGCGCGGCCCACCAACGGGCCTTCGCGGCGATGGAAAGGGCGCAACTGCGTGGTGCCGACGGTCCGGCTCATGGCATCGCTGACATTGGCCACTGGAAAGCGCTTGAAACGCTCAAGCAGCGCGTTGCCGACAGTGGGCTCGGGCCGGGCGTGGATTCGGAAGCCGTGAGGCGTAGTCATCGGGATGTCTCCTGTGTTGGCCAGTGCGTCGGCGTGTTGGAATTGGGGTGGCGGGATGGTGCTCATACCGGTGCGCGCCGGATGCAGGCCGGGCCGATATCCGCCACGCGGCTCAGTCCGAGCATGGCCATGTCGCGCGAGATCTCGGCCTGCATCAGTGCGATGCCGTGCGACACACCCGCGACGGACGCCACCGTCGCCGCATAGGCGAATGGCCGCCCGACGAACACGCAGCGCGCGCCGAGCGCGAGCGCCTTGATCACGTCGGTGCCACGGCGCACGCCGCTGTCGAGCATCACGGGCAGGTTTGGCACGGCGTCGACGATTTCCGGCAGGGCACGGATTGGCGCGATGGCGCCATCGAGCTGCCGGCCGCCGTGGTTCGAAACAATGATGCCGTCCACGCCGTGCTGGCGTGCCAGCAGCGCGTCTTCGGCAGTCAGGATGCCCTTTACCACGAGCGGGCCCTTCCAGCGGCGCCGGATCGTTTCAAGGTGAGCCCACGTGAAATGCGCCCGATCGGAAAAGTCCCGCTCGACATTGCGCGACAGAATTGGCGCGCCGCGATGGGCGTAAGCATTCTCGAAATGCGGCACTCCATGCCGCACCAGCGTGCGCATGAAGGTGCCAAGCAGCCAGCGCGAGTGCGTGACGCCTTGCCAGGCCAGTGCGAGGCTTGGCCGGAACGGCGTGGAGAAGCCCGCGCGCAGGTTGTTCTCGCGATTGCCGGCCACCGGCGTATCGACCGTGATCACCAGCGTCTCCACGCGAGCCGACTGGCAACGCGACAACAGCCCGTCGATCTGGGCCATATCGCCTGGCAAATAGGCCTGGAACCATGTGCCTGGCTCTGCGTGCATGACCTCTTCCAGCCGGATCAGCGAAGAACCGCTCATGATGGCCGGCACCGCGGCGTGCCGGGCGGCCTGTGCCAGCACAATGTCGCCGCGATAGGCGAACAACGCGGAGATGCCCATCGGCGCAATGCCGAACGGTGCACCATAGCGCCGCCCAAACAGTTCGATGCCGAGGTCGCGCGTGGCCACACCGGCCAGAACGCGCGGCCGCAGCGCGATCTCTTCAAACGCGCGCCGGTTCTGCGCCAGTGAAATACTGTCTTCGACCGCGCCGCTCACGTAGGCGTACAGCGGTCTGGGCAAGCGGCGATGCGCGAGCGCTTCGAAGTCGTTCAGCGCCAACACCCGCCTTCTCAGCCACGCGACATCACGTGGAGCCGAAGCAACCTGTTGCGGCGCAGCGGAAGCGCCCCGGGCGGATTCCGGGTTGTGTGCTGTGGCCTGTGGGGCGCCATTGGCGGGGGCAACTGACATGTTCAAGGGGACGGAACGCTGTGGTCTCGCGCCAAATCTAGCAATTGCGATCCAACGAGAAAAGCGAAAAATAACGAAGGTATAATTTCGCTTTTTCGAAAAATTCACAACGGCTGCCGGCCGCCACCCCATGACTCTCAAGCAACTGGAAGCGTTTTACTGGGCCGCCACCTGCGTCAACTTCTCCGTGGCTGCGGAGCGGGTGCACCTGTCGGTGTCGTCACTGTCCAAGCGGGTGGCCGAGTTCGAAGCATCGCTGGGCGTGCAGTTATTCAACCGGAGCGGCAGGCGCGCAGAGTTGACCGCGCAGGGAGAGCAGATGCTGCCGCAAATTCGTGAACTGCTGCGCGCTGCCGCAGAGCTGGAGCAATCGGCCGGGCAGCGCCACGGGCTGATGGGACGTTGCCGCGTCGGGCTGGGCGAGCTGAGCGGCCTGACATGGCTGCCGAAGCTCGTGAGCGAAGTATCGGTCCGCCATCCTGCTCTGCTATTGGAGCCCTATGTCGATATCGGCCAGGTGCTCGAACAGCGTCTGCACGATGGCGAACTGGACCTGGCGGTGCTGGCTGGGCCCTCCACCCGCAGCAGCCTTGCGGCCGAGCGGATCAGTCAGGTAGATTTCGCGTGGGTGGCCAGTCAGTCGTTTCTTGATGAGGCCGGCACAGAAGATCCCCAGGCATTGATCCACGAACATGTGCTGCTGAGCTTGCCGGTGGGCGCGGGCGGTACGCGGGTCCTCGATCAATGGCTGGCGTGCCGGGGGCTGATGGTGAACCGGCGGCTCATGTGCAATAGTTGGGGCGCGGTCGTCGGCATGGTCGCTGAAGGGCTTGGCTTTGCGTTCATGCCCGAGCAATGGGCCCAGGCGCTTGCGGCGCGCGGCGTGTTAAAGATCCTGCCGGGCAGCGATGCGCTGGAGCCGCTGCACTATGCCGTGCAATGGCGTCGCGATGACGCCCGCGTGGTGATCACCGCCATGCGTGACATTATCAAGGACGTAATTGATTTCCAGGCGCCA
Source organism: Cupriavidus sp. PET2-C1 (assembly GCF_054515855.1). Taxonomy (NCBI): domain Bacteria; kingdom Pseudomonadati; phylum Pseudomonadota; class Betaproteobacteria; order Burkholderiales; family Burkholderiaceae; genus Cupriavidus; species Cupriavidus sp. PET2-C1. Next base: position 648,837 of record NZ_JBTNRJ010000003.1, on the reverse strand, counting down.
CGTTGTCTGGTCTAGGCGCCTTAGATCGTCGTTTGTTATGGAGATCTGGGCAAGTTGTCCCGATCGAGCGCGAACCGAGTTGCCGCGACCATGATAACCGCCTGATTGTAGAAGCTGTGCCGTAGGTCCGCAGAGCGCTATCCAAAAGCTGCCACCGCAAAGTCGAGGAAGCTTCGTAACTTAGGAGTCATGCGCCTGTCAGGCGCATACAGAATGTGCATCGGCCGGGTCGGTACCTTGTAATCAGACAGGACGGCTACCAGGCGGCCGGCTTCAAGCTCGGCCCTGACCAACTCCATGGGTTGGAGCAAGACTCCAAGCCCGGCGACCGCAGCGGAGAGTAGTGCCTCCCCGCTATCGATCATTAGGCGTCCCGATACGGGTACGGAAATGTGCCCAGCAGGATCCTCGAACACCCAGTGGGATCGCAATGAGGTATGCGAGAACCCGAGGCACTCGTGGTGTTGGAGATCCATCGGAGTCGTGAGCGGGCTTCGAGAACTCAGATAATTCGGAGCAGCGCACACTATCAGCTGATAGGGCGCGAGAGGCCGAGCCATTAGACCGCTGTCAGCTAGCTCGCCAACTCGGAAGGCGGCATCGTATCCCTCATCAATCAGATCAACAACGCGATTGGACAGGGTAAGATCAACTGAAACCTCCGGATGTGTCGAGAGATACTCGGGAAGTCTTGGCGCCAAGGCATGAATGCCGAACGTCACAGGTGCAGTGATCCTAATGCACCCACGCGGAATTGCACGGGTTTCCGCTGCCAGGGACTCTGCGGCCTCAACCTCGGCCAAGATAATCTTGGCCCTCTCGTAGAACGCTTTGCCGATCTCTGTAAGGCTGTGATGCCTTGTGGTTCTGTTCAACAGGCGCACGCCCAAGTGCCGCTCGAGCACCTGGACGTTCTTCCCGACCAACTGCGGCGAAATGAGAAGTGCGTCAGCTGCCGCCGAAAATGACCCAAGTTCGACCGCCTTGACAAAAATTTGCATGCTAGTGATGCGGTCCACTCGAAACATCCTGTTGGGAATGATGAAACGTTGCGAGAATTTATCCCATTATGTTTGCTGTTGTACAGTCTTCATGGAGAACTCATGGCACGACATACGAAGTACCAGTAGCAATGATCACCATTTTTTTCAGAAAGGCTGAGCATATTATGACGGCAGAAACAAACAAACTAATCATGTCCCGCTTCGTGGACTTCATCAACACCGCCAGCGAACAACTCGCCGCAGAACTCATTTCTCCTGAGGCGGCGTTCCATGTTCCGGGACGCCCGGAGCCCGTGGTGGGTCCGGCCGGCTATCTTGAGATCATCGGCATGATGCGCGGTGGATTTCCGGATATTCAATGGACGCTGGAAGAGTTGGTCGCTGAAGGTGAGAAAGTGGCAGCTCGATTCACGATGCGTGGTACGCACCAGGGCACCTTCTTCGGTGTTCCCCCCACAGGCAAAAAAATTGAAGTTCAAGCGACAAACTTCTACCGGCTGTCTGGCGGGAAATTTGTTGAAGAGCGCGGGCAACCCGATTTGCTTTCCCTGTTGCAACAGATCGGCGCTGTCCCGACTTAGACCCAGGGCTGGTTGCTGTCCGCCGCCTTGGAGTTTATCGTCGCACGGTCGAATGGACACCAGCGCGCGGTGGGTCCGTACTTCGGTGTTGGATGAACTCCCGCGCCGCCGGCGCTCAGAATTGACGTCGATATCGGGCGGATCGCAACGCTCCGAAACGGTCCTACAGCAGGCTGCCCCGCGCGAAGCGGACGATGTCGTAAGTCGTGGCTAAGATCACGCGCGCGGGATTCACCATATAGATGAACGGCGTCATGTTGCTTCCTTTCGGTTGAGAACGGCGTAGTCCACCTGCTGCCGCCAAATGCGCACGCCTTCCAGTGCGTCGCGCACTGCGGTATGGGCGGGATGATCAGCATAGGCGCGCAACGCGGACGCCGACTCGAAATCGGACAGCAGCACGACATCAGCGGCGTAGTCGATACGGCTGATGTCCACGCCAACCTCGATATGCAACAGCCCGGGAACGCGGCCGGCCAGGCTCTCGAATTGGCGCTTTACCAGTTCGCAGGCGGCCTGGCGTTCGGCATCGCTGCCGGCTGCCACTTTCCACATGACTATATGGCGCATCATGCGCGGCTCCTGAAAGGTGGAATCACTGTGACGGGAATTAGCATCGGTTGAGGACAAAGTCATGGTGCAAGGTGTAGTAGGGTTGATTCAGTGCAGCCCCGCCGGGCGCGATGCCGGCCGGATGCGAGATCCAGTTGGACACTAGGGTCGAGCGGACGCCGAACACGGCATCTGAGTCGAGATACGGGCCATCGCTGCGGAAGATATGCGTGATCAGCCGGTCATAGTTTTCGGCTTCAATCTTGAAGTGCAGGTGCGCCGGCCGCCATGGATGACGCTCCAGAGCCTGCAGCATGCGGCCTACCGGACCGTCATAGGGGATCGGATAAGGCACGGCCAGGATCGAGCGGAAATGGAAGGCACCCGCGGCATCCGTGCGGACCCTCCCCCTGCCCTGCAGGTGATCCAGCCCGGCACGCTGGACATCGTAGAAACCTTCTTCATCGGATTGCCAGACCGCCACTTCAGCGTCCGCGACCGGTTCGCCGCCGAGTCCCCTGACGGTCCCGGAAACGAAGCACGGCATGCCACTGGCTCCGTTGGCGATATCCCCGCCGTTCTCCACGACGGGCGAGTCTTCCACGTAGAACGGGCCGAATACCGTGGCTTCGGTGCAGCCAGGCGGCTTACGGTTGTTCAATGCAGTCACCAGCGTGGAGAGTCCCAGTGTGTCGGAGAGCAGGATGAACTCCTGGCGCTTGTCGTCGCACATCTGGCCAGTTTCGGTCAGGAAGCGGATCCCTTGATGCCATTCCTCTTCGGTCAACTGCACTTCACGGGCAAATTCGTGGAGATGCTTGACCAGACTCTCCATGATCTTGACCAGGCGCGGATTCCCCGAGCGGTTGGCCGCGAGCACGGCCTGGGTGATACTGACTTCATCAATGTCTTTCATTGTTGCCATGATCCGGATGAAGGTGTCGTGGCGTCCGCCGCGGCGGACGGCCCGCCGGCTACTTCAGTTTGAACAGCTTGATGGCATTGCCGCGGCCGATCTTCTCGCGATCCGCGTCGCTGATGCTCGCGTGGTCAAACCAGTTCGCGGCATGATCGACGTTCTCGAACGGCCAGTCCGTCGAGAACAGGATGCGGTCCGCGCCGACCTCCAACATGGCGTCGATCAGCGTCTGATTGTGGAAATTGCCCGATGTAGTCAGATGGAAGTTCCGTTGGAAATAGTGGCGGAAGCTCTCCTGCGCGGGATAAGACTTGGGGGTATCGACCCAGGCATTGCGGTTGTCCATGCGCCATAGGCTGTATGGCAGTCCCTCGCCCAGGTGGCCGAGGACAATCTGCAACGCGGGATGCCGGTCGAACAAACCGGAAGCCATCAGGCGCAAGGCATGGACCGCGGTCTCCTGCCCGAAGGCCCACGTCGGCCCCAGCAGCCAGGGGTGACCTTCGTAGATCTGGGCCCATGATGCGATCGGGTTGCGCGGATGCAGATAAAACGGAACGTCCAACTTTTCCACAGCAGCCCAGAACAGCGCGTATTGCGGCGCGTCGTAATAGACGACGTTGTCGGGTGAATCTATCTGCGAGAAGCCGTTGACCAGCGCGCCGCGCATGCCCAAATCCCGGATGCAACGCGTTAGCTCCGTCGTGGCGAAGTCCGGATCCTGCAGCGGCAGTGCAGCCAGCCCCTGGAACCGGTCTGGACGCCGCGCCACCTGCTCCGCCAGAAAATCGTTGGCACGGACAGCCAGCTCGCACGCCTTCTTTCGATCGGGAATCGCCTGGATCGCCGGTGCATTCAGCGACAGCAGCATCATCTCCATGCCGTTCTCGTCCATCTGCCGCAGGCGGTCGTCCTGGATGTCGAGCAGCCGCCGGCTCAATTCCTTCCAATAGTCGCCAGGGACGAAGCCGGCGGAGTCGTTCAGCGTTTCGGGAATGGCGAAATGCTCTTCCAGTCCAATCTTGCCTTGCATGGTGTTCCTTGTTGTCGAATCTAAGGTCCCGGGACAGATCCGGGCAAACGTGAGGAAGGCGTCGTCGATGCGGCTCAGTACTGCCCCTTGGCCTCCAGGCCAAGCAAATGCTGGCCGGCCATGGACGACACCGCATCCCAGTTCAGGCTGATGTGCTTGGCGATGGCATTGCCGTCACGCCAAAGGCGCTGGATCGGCTGCGACAGCGCCAGGCCGTTGCCGCCCGTATTGTCAAAGATGGCGTTGATCGAATCGCGGGCGAGCCGCGCGGCGAAGGCATGGTCGAGTCGGTTGCGGATGCGTGTATCGACGTCGATTTCCTGGCCAGCCAGAGCAAGTCGCTCTACTTCAGCCACGTCGCGATAGATCAGCAGGCGGGCGGCATCAATCATCGCCGACGCTTCTGCGACCCGAGACTGGACCGGGAAAAACTCTGCAAGGCGGCTGCCTCCCCCTGCCACGGCGCCACGCGTGACGCGCGAGCCCGCGGAGGCGAGGAAGGCATCGATAGCGCCTTGCGCGGCGCCAAGAATCGGCGACACCAGACACACCGGCAGCGCCGACAGGAAGGGGATGCGGTAGAGCGGATTGGTGTTCACCGCCGCGCCGGGCGGCAGGTTGGATGAGGCCTGAGCGAATGTCAGCTTCCGATGAGCCGGCACCAGCGTGGGCACCTTGATCTCGACGGCCTTGGAGCCGGTTCCCGCTTGGCCGGCGGTGAACCAGTCGTCATGGATCGTCCACTGCTCACGCGGGACGAGCAGGAACCCGGCATGTGGCACCGGTGTCTCGTCGTCAGGCGCGAACTGCACGCCGATCAACGCCCAATGGGAATTGTCGATATTGGAAGCCCAGTGCCATCTGCCGGCGACGACGTAGCCGTCCTGGACGCGCTCGGCCTTTACCGTCGGAGCATAGGAGCCGCACACGATAGCATCCGGATTGGTGCCCCAGACGTCCTCCTGAGCCTGAGCCGGAAAAGTGCCGAGAAGCCATTGGTGCACACTGCCCAACGAGCAACCCCAGGCCGATGAGGGGCAGCCCCGCCCGAGCTCGCTGATGATGTCCACGAATGCCGAGAAGCCGTACTCGTAGCCGCCGAAGCGCGCAGGCTGCATGAGCCGGAAGAAACCTGCGTCGCGAAAGAGCGCCGTGGCCTCTTCGGAGACGCGCCGTGCCTCCTCGGTCTGCTGGGCATGCGGCCTCAGGAAGCCTTCCGATATCTCCCTGGCGCGCGCCATCAGCTTAGAGAGTTCGGGCGCGCTCGCCACTGGCGAGTGCCTGCCTGGGGCGCCTGCCGTATCCACACGGGAGGCCTGGGTGGGGTTGGGGGAATCGTTCATCGCTGCACTCGTTTCGGGACATGGCGTCGTTGCCTGCCTACAATCTACGTCCAGTTATTTGCAAACGCAAATAACTGGACGTAGGGAATTACCCTTGTTCGAGTGATTTTTTAGGAAGTGAATGCAGTGTTGCGCCGCGTCGGCACGAGGGGAGACAGGGATTTTGCCACTTATTTAGGGAATTCCCCGTTGGGAAAAACCCCGATGCAAGAAATTCGCTCAGAGAAGGCGCGAGAACCTATACTCTCAACTAATTTGCAAACGCAAATATATTGATACTAACCGGCAAGCGGCGAAAGGTTGGAATACATGCGCACAAGCATCTGCTTGAGCACCTTAACTTCCTCCGCGCTGAAGCCCGCGATGACCACCCTTTCGAACAAAGCGCCAAGCGGGATGGTCTGGGAAGCGAGCTGAGCACCCGGCGCAAGCAGTTGAATTTTGATCGAACGCGCATCCGCAGTGTCGCGGCGGCGGGCAACCAGGCCCTTCTCTTCGAGCGAAGTGATCAGGCGTGACAGCGTGGAGACGTCGATGCTGGTGTGCTCCGCGAGTTCAACAATGGCCTGCTCGTCGCGGTGCGAGAGTGAGGCAAGTACGCGGTAGCCGGGCAACGTAATGTCGAACTGCCGCAGGTACTTCGAGAAGGCTACGCCGATGCCTACGCCAGCACGATTGAGGAGATACGGCACCGATTGCTCGAGGTCGAATCCCTCCGGGACGGCAGTGATAGCAGGCTCAATGCCCCCGGACCTCGGCTTCGCTTCTCGAGCAACGGACTGGGTACTTTTTTTGGTCGGCTTCATGCTGGCGGGTCGGTGGCTGTCCATACAGCGTCGCAGTGTCGGTGCGAAGTGAATTTTAGCATGCACATGCATGTAAGCCTGAGCGGCACCACCGTTTCGGGAACAAACTCTGAGGAGACTATCATGAGCTGGGAAAGTGCATGGGCCGCTTCGCCGGGCGATCTGCCGAACGGCGAACTAGCAGCGCCGGACTTCGATCCGCGCGATCTGCGCAACGCATTGGGGCGCTTTGCTACCGGGGTATGCCTGATCACAACGATGGGATCCGACGGCAAGCGCGAGGGCCTGACCGCGAATTCATTCAGCTCCGTTTCGCTGGAGCCGCCCATCGTCCTGTGGAGCTTGCGTCGCGGCGCCGGCAGCCTTGCCACGTTTATCACCGCAGAACACTTCTGCATCAACGTGCTGCATGCCGATCAGATCGATATCTCCCGCCACTTCTGCCGGCCTCAAATGGACAAGTTCACGGAAATCGAGGACGCATTCGATAGCGGAATCGGGAGCCTGCCCACGCTCAAGGGAGCGCTGGCGACGTTCGAGTGCAAGCGCATCTCCCACCAGGTCGTGGGCGATCACGTGATCTTCTACGGACTCGTGCAGCGTTACACCTACTGCGATGCGAATCCCCTCGCCTTCCACGCTGGCAACTATGCCTGCCTGCAATCGGCTTGATGCCGCTATCGCCCCTTCTACTTGGATAGAATCATGGACCATACAAGTACTTCGTTGGCGGGGACGCAAATGGCCACGCGCGCAGTTCCCGGTGAAGTTGCCTTCTGGTGCGCCCTCGTTGCACTGCTGGATGGATTCGATACGCAGGCCATCGCCTATGTCGCCCCTGTCCTTGCCGAGGCGTGGCGCATTCCCGCGGCTTCCTTCGGTATGGTATTCGCGGCTGGCTTGCTGGGGCTGACCGTCGGCACACTCTTCGTCGGCCCCTATGCCGACAAGATTGGCCGACGGCCCGTGATCATTGGGTCGACTATCTTGTTTGGTGGCTTCGCCCTGGCGACGGCCTACGCCGGCTCCATCGAGCAGGTGCTGGTGCTGCGCTTCCTGACCGGCATCGGGCTGGGCGGCGCCATGCCAAATCTAATTGCCCTGACCTCGGAGGTGTCGTCACCCACAGCCAGGGCGCGTATGGTGACCATCATGTTCTCGGGCTATCCGCTTGGGGCCGTGGTTGGCGGCTTCGCCAGCGCCGGACTGATCGGGAAGTTTGGCTGGCAAGTCGTGTTCTACCTCGGTGGCGGATTACCGCTGCTGGTGGCCCTGGGTCTGCTTCTGCGGCTCCCCGAGTCTCCAAGCTTCGGCGCCGTGTCGCAAAAAACCATTGCGCAAGAGCCGACCTCCGGCGTAGTGACTCCCCCAAGCGTATCCGAGTTGTTCCGAAGTGACCACCGCCGGACCACGCTTCTGGTTTGGCTCGCCTACTTCTGCACGCTGTTGGTTGTGTTCACGATGACTGCCTGGCTTCCGACGCTCCTCAAGCAACGGGGGATGAGCGTGTCGCTTTCCATCGTTACCACCGCACTCCTGAACCTGGGCGGGGTAATGGGTGGCGCCTTGCTAAGTGCGTCCGTTCGTCGTTTCCACCCTTTGTCGCTGATCGCTGCGTCATACGCGGCCGCCGTGTTCGGAATCATCGTCGTCGCGGCAAGCGGTGGCAACAGCCAGTTGCTCATGGTCGCAACCTTCCTGACGGGTGCCGGTCTGGTCGGCTCGCAACTCCTGATGAACGGGGTCGTAACGGAACTCTATCCGACGCGCATTCGCGTTACCGCGGTGGGATGGGCACTTGGCGTGGGGCGCGTCGGAACGGTGCTGGGGCCCTTGATTGGCGGGTTCTTCCTGTCACAAGGGTGGAGCTATCTGGCCATGGTCGCCTGGATGGCCGCGCCAACAGCAGTCGCAGCTCTGGCGGCACTCCTTCTTCGCCGGCAGGCCGCGGCCAAGCGCGAACACGCTGCTTGACACTTCTCTGAGTAACCAATGACGCAGTAACACACTGGTCGGCGACCGCGCCTGCCTGGGTCGCTGCGTGCCCAAATTAACTAGAACAAGAATGGAGGAAACATGAAATTCAGGATTCTGGCGGCCAGCGTGGCCTTCGCAGTGCCTTGCGCAGTCAAAGCCCAAAATGTGACGCTATACGGCGTGGTCGACACCGGCATCGAGTACGTGAACCACATAGGCGCAGGCAACAGCAGCGTGGCCCGCATGGACAATCTGTCCGGCACGGTGCCCTCGCGATGGGGCATGCGCGGCACCGAAGATCTCGGCGGCGGCCTTAAGGCCGCATTCGCGCTCGAATCAGGCTTTGCGCCAGACTCAGGTGTGTCGAACCAGGGCGGCAGGCTGTTTGGGCGCCAGGCTTGGGTGGGCCTTACCGGGCCGTGGGGCCAGGTGGCACTGGGACGGCAGTACACCATGCTGTTCTGGTCGACGCTCGACGCCGACATGCTGGGACCGAACACGTTCGGCTCATCGTCGCTGGACAGCTACCTGCCGAATGCTCGCGCGGACAACGCCGTCTCGTACAAGGGCACGTTTGGAGGCGTGACACTTGGCGCAACCTACAGCTTCGGGCGCGACGGCGCCAATGCGGGGCCAGGACCGGCTGGCACCAACTGCGCCGGCGAGAATCCCGCCGATCACCTCGCTTGCAGGGAGTGGTCGGCCCTGCTGAAGTACGATGCAAGAGCGTGGGGCGTAGGCGCGGCCTATGATTCGCTGCGTGGCGCGCCGGGGGCGTTCGCAGGTCTCACCAACAGCGGGCTGAAAGACGATCGCCTGTCGGTCAATGGCTACGCCAATATCGGCTTGGCCAAGCTGGGCGGGGGCTGGATCCGGCGCGACAACAATGGCAATGCCGCCACGCCCCTCAGCGATCTCTGGTACGGCGGCATCTCGTACGCCGTAACACCGGCATTCAGTGTCGACGGTGAGGTGTTCCATCTGCGCTACCACAGCAGCGCCAATAAGGCCTGGCTATACGCGGCGCGTGGAACGTACGCATTCTCCAAGCGGACCTCCGTGTATGCAACGGCTGGCTTCATCGACAACCGGGGGAGCCTGGCCTTGTCGGTCAGTTCGGGGGCGACGGGGTCAAATCCGGCTCCGGGTGGCAATCAGCTCGGCGCGATGTTTGGCGTGAAACATATCTTCTGAGCCTCCCAAGCCCATGGATGCGCCCGGCATTCGCGAAGAAACGGTTCTGCCCTATAAAGGGAACGGCAGCGCCGCGATGACCGACACGCCTTTGGTGGGAGCGCGCGGCGCGACCGGACGCCACGGTGTAAGCCCATAAGGAGTAAAACGATAATGCGGTGAAACGCTCAGGCAGCGTGGCTTACTTCGCCACGCCCAGCTCGCGCAGCGAACCGCCCAGGCGGGCCGACTCGCTGTCCACGAACTTGCCGAACTCGTCGCCGGTCAGCAGGAACGGGGTCCAGTCATTCTTGGCCAGCGTTTCCTTCCACAGCGGGGTTTCGGTCGCCTTGACCACCGCATCCACCAGCGCCTTGCGTTGCTCGGCGGTGATGCCCGGCGCGCTGTACACGCCGCGCCAGTTGTAGATCTCCACGTTGATGCCCTGCTCCTTGAGCGTCGGGATATCTGCGGTGCGGTCCCTGGAGGTCACGGCCAGGGCGCGCATCCTGCCGCTCTTGATGAAGGGCAGGAACTCGGACACGCCGGCCAGGCCGACGCTCACGTGGCCGCCCAGGATCGAGGCCGACGCTTCACCACCGCCCTGGAAGGGCACGTAGTTGATCTTCTTCGGGTCCACGCCGCTTTCCTTGGCCACCAGGCCCGCCAGGATGTGGTCGATCGAACCCTTGGAGCCACCACCCCAGCTCACGCTGCCCGGGTTGGCCTTGAGTTGCGCGGTCAGGTCCTTCATGGACTTCAGCGGCGAGTTCGCCGGCACGGTGATCACCATGGTGTCGGCGAACAGGCGCGCGATCGGGGTGGCGTTTTTCAGCGTGACCGGGGGATGGTTGGTTTCGATTGCGCCAACCATCACCGCGCCGGTGACGATCATCGCGTTGGGGTTGCCCTTGTCGGGTTTGACGAACTGCGTCAGGCCGATGGTGCCGCCCGCGCCGCCCTTGTTGTCATAAGAGGCCGTCTTGGCCACGCCGGCGGAAACCAGCGCCGCGCCCAGCGAGCGGCCGGTCTGATCGAAGCCGCCGCCCGGGTTGGCGCCGATCATGAACTTCACGCTGTCGAGCGCGAACGCGGGCGCGGGCGCGGCAGCCACGGTGGCGGTGATCGCGGCCGAAGCCATGACGACGTGGGCAAAGCGATGAATCGAACGACGCACTACGGTCTCCTTCTCCTGGGTTAGTGGGAAACCGGATGCAGGACGACGAAACAGACATTGGAAGAGCCGTGCGAAACGCGAGGCATTGTCTCCTGTCCGCAGCACGTCTTGCATGCCGGACTTCTTATAGCTTCTGGGATCGCCGATCGCTATGGCGACTGGCGGAGCGATTCTAGGTGGCTAACCTGTCTGGAACCTGTCAGAAGGCTGTCAGACGTTAAGCCTTCCAGAAGAAACGTCATCTTCTAGGATCTCGTTCTCGACGCAGGCGCAGCGCCACAGGAGACCGCACAGGAGGGCATTGTCAACTTACCGAGAGTGAGACGTGCCGGCGGCAAGTGCGAGCATCGTTCAGATAGGGACCAGCGGATTTTGGACGTGTTCGGTCGAATCGCGCCAGGCAACGAAGCGTGCGGCAAGCTGTTTGCGATATAGCGAGGCGCGAAGCAGATATCGCTTGAGTGCGAAGTGCTGCCGGATAGGGCCGAAGCTCGATAGGAACGCCTGCGTGCGCTTCAGGGCGCGACGGCCGCGCATGCGCCGCTCCCGTTCGCGGGTTTGCTGGTGACTGTTCTCTGCCCGATTGTTCACCCGGGCCGCGGCTTTGACGAACACGTGTTGGACGTTCGCCAACTCCGGGATATCGGCTTTCGCCGCCGGATAGCTGCGCAACTGATCGGTGACGATCTGGCGCTGGGCTGGGCTGGAACGCAGCACGCGCTTGAAAAAACGTTTGGCGGCAGCCTTGTCGCGTCGCTTCTGCAACAGAATATCAAGTTCGGCACCGTGCTCGCCGACCGCCCGCCCGCCACAGCAGGTACGGCTCGGGCTCAGGTTGAACCGGAAGTACCAGAGCACCGCCTGGCTGATGACCACCGCCGGGAAGCGGTGGCCGTGGTAGAGCGATTTCGTCTCCATCATCGCACCACCTTACGCGACCGCCCCATCACCGTGACAGTGCCAGAGGGAGTCAACACCGTCATCATTTCAATCGGCGTTCGCGTAACTTGTCGGCTTCGGCAAATGCCCGCGCCGGGCGATCTCAGAACTGCGCTTCGCTCAACGCATTGACCGGCACCGCGCCCGCCACGATGGCATCGCGCAAACCCGATGCCTGCGACAGGATGTGCTCCGCGAAGAAATGCGCCGTCGAGATCTTGGCGTCGTGGAAGGACGGATCCTCGGCACGCTTCGCATCCGCCGCGAGCATCGCGCGGCCAAGCTGCCAGCCCGAAAACACGATGCCGCAGAGCTTCAAGTAAGGCACGCTGCCGGCAAACACCGCATTCGGATCCGACTTGGCATTGGCCACGACGAACGCCACCACGGTCTCCAGCGCGGCGCGTCCCTTGGCCAGTTGCGCCTGCACCGCGGTGAATGCCGCACCGCCATGCTTGCCCAGCGCCGCCTCGGTCTCGGCGATCTGCGTGCAGATCGCACGGGCCACCGCGCCACCGTCGCGCAGCGTCTTGCGGCCGACGAGGTCGTTCGCCTGGATCGCGGTCGTGCCTTCGTAGATCGGCAGGATGCGGGCGTCGCGATAATGCTGGGCCGCGCCAGTCTCCTCGATGAAGCCCATGCCGCCGTGCACCTGCACGCCGAGGCTGGTCACATCGATGGACAACTCGGTGCTCCAGCCCTTGACGATGGGCACCATGAACTCGTAGAACGCCTGGCTTTGCTTGCGCACCGCGTCGTCGGCATGCTGGTGCGCCGTGTCGCACGCGGCCGCGGCCACATACGCTACCGCGCGCGCGCCTTCGATCAGCGAGCGCATGGTCATCAGCATGCGCTTGACGTCCGGGTGATGGATGATGGCCACAGCCTCGCGCGCGGAACCATCGACCGGACGGCTTTGCACTCGCTCGCGAGCAAAATTCACAGCCTGCTGGTAGGCCCGCTCCGACACGGCGATGCCTTGCATGCCGACCGAGAAGCGCGCCGAGTTCATCATGATGAACATGTATTCCAGGCCGCGGTTTTCCTCGCCGACCAGCGTGCCGATGGCACCACCGTGGTCGCCGAACTGCAGCACGGCTGTGGGGCTGGCCTTGATGCCCAGCTTGTGCTCAATCGACACGCAGTGCGCATCATTGCGCGCGCCCAGCGAACCATCCTCATTCACCAGGAACTTGGGCACGATGAACAGCGAGATGCCCTTGACGCCCTCGGGTGCCGTGGGCGTGCGCGCCAGCACGAGATGGACGATGTTCTGCGCCATGTCGTGCTCACCGTAGGTGATGAAGATCTTGGTGCCGAACACCTTGTAGGTACCGTCGCCCTGCGGCTCGGCGCGCGTGCGCACGGCCGCCAGGTCCGAGCCGGCCTGCGGCTCGGTCAGGTTCATGGTGCCGGTCCATTCGCCGGAGATCAGCTTGGGCAGGAAGGTGGCCTTCTGCGCGTCGCTGCCCGCGGTCAGCAGGGCTTCGATGGCGCCGTCTGTCAGCAGCGGGCACAGCGCGAACGACAGGTTCGCCGTGTTCAGCATCTCGTTGCAGGCGGTAGCGATCAACTTGGGCAAACCCTGGCCGCCAAATTCCTGCGGATGCAGCACGCCCTGCCAGCCACCTTCGCCAAACTGGCGGAACGCGTCCTTGAAACCGGGCGTGGTGGTAACCACGCCGTCCTTCCAGCTGCTCGGATCGGTGTCGCCAATGCGGTTGAGCGGCGCCACCACTTGTTCGTTGAATTTGGCTGCCTCGTCGAGCACCGCCTGCGCCGTCTCCGGCGTGGCGTCCTCGAAGCCGGGCAGCTTGCTGACTGCGTCAAGATCAGCCAGTTCGTTCATCACGAACAGCATGTCCTTGAGCGGGGCACGATAGGTCATTTTTTGGGGACTCCATTTTGGGGACAGGGCGCGGTGCATCTGGCCGGATGCCGGCACCGCATGGTCTGGGTACCGGATCGTAGCGCCCGCCGCGTCATGCGGGAATAACCAAACCTGCCCATTCATTGACAAAACCTGCCGCTCTGCGTCGCGCGGGTCGCTTGCCATGCACCCCGGTTCGATTGGCCTGATTTGTCACTAGTTCGGCCATTCCTGTCAGTGCCGGAGGTGGCGTGCACCTCTAAAATGCCTCGCAGCGGGCGTCGCCATGACCGATGAATGCAACCGACATAACGACAAACCGCCTGTCAGGAGACAAGACTATGGACCTGTTCGGTCAGATGATGTACGCGCCTTTGCAATTATCCGCGCTGCTGGAGCAGGCGGCGCGGCACTCCGGCACGGTGGAAATCGTATCCCGGCGCGTCGAGGGCGACATTCACCGCTATACCTACGGGGACTGCCATGTCCGCGCCATGCGACTGGCCAATGCGCTAACGGGCCGCGGCATCGTGGCGGGAGACCGCGTCGGCACGCTGGCGTGGAACGGCTATCGCCATATGGAGCTGTACTATGGCGTGACCGGCATTGGCGCGGTTTGTCATACCATCAACCCCCGCCTGTTCCCCGAACAGATCGCCTACATCATCAATCATGCCCGCGACCGCGTGGTCTGCTTCGATGCCTCGTTCCTGGGCCTGGTCGAGCAGATCGCGCCGCAATGTCCTCATGTCGAGTCATGGGTCATGCTGTGCGACGCCACCAGCCTGCCGCAAGCACCGGCGCTGCCACTCGAAAGCTACGAGGCCCTGATCGGCGGACAGCCCGGCCATTTCGACTGGCCCCGCCTCGATGAGCAGCTGGCCGCGGTGCTTTGCTACACCTCCGGCACCACCGGCAACCCGAAGGGCGTCTTGTACTCGCACCGTTCGCTTTGCCTGATGGCCTATGCCTCGGCGCTGCCGGACGCGCTTTGCTTGCGTGCGGCGGACTCCGTAGTGCCTGTCGTGCCGATGTTCCATGTCAATGCCTGGGGGCTGCCGTTCTCCGCGGCGCTGGTCGGGGCGAAACTGGTGCTGCCGGGTCCGGCGCTCGACGGCGCGTCCCTGTCGGCGTTGTTCGACCAGGAAGGCGTGACGGTGTCGGCCGGCGTGCCCACGGTCTGGCTCGGCCTGGCCGACCATATGCGCCGCACGGGCAAGCGCTGCAACAGCCTGGAGCGTGTCATCGTGGGCGGCGCGGCATGCCCGCCGCAACTGGCCAAGGCGCTGGGCGAGCTGGGCATCAAGTCAGTACACGCCTGGGGCATGACCGAGCTGTCTCCGGTTGGCTCCGTGTTTTCTCCCTCGCAGGGCTTCGATCAAAAGCCGGAGCAGGAGCGCGCGCAGCTCGAGGCCAAGCAAGGCAGGGTCGTGCCGGGTGTCGAGATGAAGATCGTCGATGCGGATGGTGCCGAGTTGCCGTGGGACGGACGCTCGGCGGGCGACCTGATGGTGCGCGGCCATTGGGTCGTGGAGCGCTACTTCGGCATGGAGGAAACCTGCCTGGAGAATGATGGCTGGTTTGCCACCGGCGATGTCGCCACGATCGACGCCGACGGCTATATGCAGATCACGGATCGCAGCAAGGATGTGATCAAGTCCGGCGGCGAATGGATTTCCTCGATCGAACTGGAAGGCATCGCCGTTGCACATCCGGAGATCGAACTGGCGGCCTGTATCGCCTGCGCCCATCCCAAGTGGGACGAACGACCCCTACTGGTCGCGGTAAGGCGCGCCGGCAGCACGCTCGATGCGCAACAACTACTGGCCTTCTACGAAGGCAAGGTGGCCAAGTGGTGGATCCCGGACGATGTGGTGTTTGTGCCGGAACTGCCGCTGACCGCGACCGGCAAGCTGCATAAGCTGGTGCTCAGGCAGCGTTTCGGCACCCATTACAGTGGTGCCGCCGCCTAGCCGGGCCGCTCAGGCCATGCTGCGGTACGCCTTGGGCGTGCTGCCGGTCCAGTGCCGGAAGGCGCGGTGGAACGCGGTCGGGTTGTCAAAGCCGACGTCATAGGCGATTGCCGCGATGGCGTCGGGCGAACGCGTGAGCCGCTGGATCGCGATATCGCGCCGGACGTCGTCCTTGATCGCTTGGAACGTCGTGCCTTCGTCCGCAAGCCGGCGGCAAAGCGTGCGCACGGAATAATGCAGGTCCTGGGCAACCACTTCCAGCGTCGGCATGGCGGGCAGGCAATCGGCGAGGAATTGCCTGACCCGGTGGCAAACCATCTGGTCGGCAAAGGAGACGAAGATCCAGTCTTCCGGGGCGCGCGCCAGAAATCTCTGCAGGTCGGCCTTGCGTTGCCGCACGGGCATATCAAGATAAGCCGCCTCGAAACGCATGCGTGTCTGTGCGCTACCGAACTGAACCGGCCCCGGAAAGAGAAAGAGGTAGTCCGTTGCGTGCGCGGGACGCGCAAAATCGAACTCCGCCGCAATCAGCGGGATCCGCTTCCCAACCAGCCATGAGGCAATGCCGTGCACCAGCTTCATGATAAGTTCGCGGCCGAGTTCGGTCACGCCGGGGCCCGCCGGATCCGCCACCATGGCAACCCAGCCGCCTTCGCCGTCGCGGCCCGAATCCAGCCGGAAATCATCCAGGATCAGGTGGAAGAACTGGCCGAACCGATGCAGCGCGACTTCCAGCCGCGGGGCGTCGAGCAGGCTCAGGCAAAGGTACTTCAGCGTGCCATTGCGCAAGGGGCGGCTGAAGATGCCCGGCATTTCGTCGTCCAGTTCGGTCGCGAGCAGGCGGTAGAGCGTGGAGAACTGCTCCTCGGTCACGCGGGAGCCAGGGCGGCGCAGCAAGTCGTGGGGGATGCCAGAGCGCTCCGCCAGCCGCTCAATGGCGGCGGGATCGGCGCCCGACAGGAAGCCGTTGACTAGCGAAATGGGAACCGTGCCAGAAATATGACTCAAGGGTGCGTCGACGTCCGGACCGCAACGTCATTTCCGGTGTGACCAGGGGGCATTTATTTTGTCATAAGCTGCGCTAGCTCGTCACTTTTTTGGCTTTTCGGCGATGAGGGCTCTGTCGCAGTAAGGGAGCGAGGCAAGCAGCGCCCCTGGGGTTCAGATATTTGAACTGCCGGACGGCGATGGGAGCTTCCCATTCGGCGTTGATTTCGTGCAGTGCCGCCAAGTTGGCCGAGTTGCCGTCGATGGTTACCGAGTCGGGCTGACCATGGTGCGCAACGGCCTTCTCGAAAATGCACCGCGCCGCAGCCTTGTCGCGCTGGGCGCCCAGCAGAAAGTCGATGGTATGGCCCATCGACACGAAGCAGGATGCGGTTCCGTAGTACTCAGGTACCGGCACCCCCAACTAATGTTCACGTTCGTGAAAGAACCAGTTTTCCCGACACCTGGCCAGCGCGGTTTAGTTCTGCTGCACGGTGGGTTGACAGGATGACGTTCGCCACCGCGTGGTATGGGAGATTCGGCACTATCTGCACAGATTTGCATAGCGAGGACGCTGCACGGCACGAAGTCACACAAGCGCGTCAGTGCGGGATGGGCCGATGCTAAAATTCCGTCCGCCCCTCCCCTGGCAGGTAGCTTGCGCTGCCAAACCCCGATTTAAGGTCGGGACAGGAATCCTGGCGATTAATTGCGTTTTGATGATCAAAGGATGCTCGACATGGACGGTCACCCACCGTGTGGCGGTAGGCCCTCTTATCATCGAGCGGCCCTGCCCAGCCCCCCAGCCATTTGTCGGGGGACTATTTTTCCCCTCGGACAATCCCTCCATTAGCGGGATACTGAAACTGCTGCAATGCAGCATACTTGCCAACTGTTTCGATGCCTTGATGTTGGTGCGCGTGCCGCGCTTGATTAGCTTTCCGGCTACAAGCCCTCCCCGGGGATGCCTTCTCCAACGCGGGAGTCACTAGCAAGGCCGAGGACGGACCGCAAAAAATCCATCTCTTTATATTGCTCAGTACGCGCAAAAACGACTACCCGCTCCATCAATACTGCGAAATGAAAGAAACGCAGATAGAGTGCGGGCAAACTTAGACATGCGGGGACAATACCGCGTCGCTGACGCCAAGAGATCACTCTGGCAGCAACTCCTCAGGCCAACGAAATTCAGCTCGGCAAACGGATTCCGCTGCTCCTGCTCACGCCTCCGGAATCAGAAACTTGTCGCGATTCTTCCCCAGCCACGCCGGTGCACGACCACGTCCGGTCCAAGTGGCGCCGGTCTTCGGGTCCATGTACTTTGGCGGCAGCGAGGTTTTCTCTTTTGCCGGAGCCTTAGCCTGATCGCCAGCTGCCGGGCGCCCGCGGCGTCGTTTCGGTGCCAAGTCCTCAACCGTGAGTTCGTACTCCGCCATTAATCCCTGGATCTTCTCGATAACTCCAGCGATCTCGCTTTGACGAACCTCAGCCAGCTGAGTTTCGAGCTTTTCTTTTTCTGCCAGCAATTGCTTGTAGGTAGCCATGTTGGTCTCCATCAATTAAGAACAGTTCGATATCCTACAGCACATCGCCGAACTTTCATCAACTCCTTGCTTGTAGTCCGCCAGGTACCGTTGAGCCTGTATTTTAGCGAGTGAATTTGGAGCAGGCGGCCAATGTGCAGAATGGTACGGACAAACAAGCATTTCGGCGATAGTCGGCCACCCGAAGCAGAAATTGATGAACAAGAAACCAACAAGGCCCTCGCTGTGACAGTGGCACTGGCAGAATCTGGCTAGGCGAACATCCAACTAGCTGAATGAAGGGTGTTCCAGAAGAGCGACGAAATCGCAGCTCCCTCTCTTTGTGCCACCAAGTCCGCGCCCGCATTCTGCGGTGCCCGCACCTGTCAATCGCCGGGAGGGCCATCGGGCTCGACGCTCCCCTGACGGCTACAATACCGTGAGGGCGCAGGGACTGTGCGCCGAGAATGTGAGTGGAGAAGTAGATGGCGACAGCTCGAGCTGGCACTAAAGGGGAGGCACTAAGACTCCTCGGGACGGAAGGCGTGACGGTGGTGGAACTGGACTATGAGGCTGGCTGGCAAGATGCCATTGAACTTGGTCGGCTCGGCCAGAAGGCAGGGATATGCGTGGAGTATCGCGGGCAAGAGAACATCGCAGTCAAATCTCCGGCGGCATTGGTTGCCGGCCTAATGCGACCAAAAGCGACCTTCCGGCAGCGAAACCTCTATTGCCAGTTTGAGTTGAGCGAACTGCCGACAGCTGAGCTGGAGAGCCTGGAGGCAAAGGCGTCCAAACTGGGGGACTATATCCTCGCAGGGCGTTTAATGCGGGAAGTGGAGGCAGTTTGGGAAGATTAAATCCGTTCCCCCCCAGCCACCGCACTTGGCACGTTAATGCAGAAAGCGCCGGCGAGTGCAGGCCGTCCCAAAAAAGTGCAATGTGCTGTGTAACTATGGTCGAAGCACAGCCTTGAGGCCGCTGATTCCGTTACCCTGCTCTTCGACTGCAGGCAAGCAGACGACAGGCGCTCAACTCAAAGACAGGTGTCCCAGACGGTCAATGTTGCACTGGTACATTCCCAATGCGCGCGTTACGAAGCGCCTTATGCGACGCACCAGACATTCGATAAGACACGACTCAACTACCCGGCCTCCGCGCAGCACTCCACGGATTCCCACGGTCAACTTGAACAGCGCATGAGCGGGATGATGCTGGCGCAATAGTCGTTCGATAGGCGCATCATCACATTGCCCTCGACATTCGCTTGTAGTCACCGCTCACCGGCTCTTTGGCCTCGGCATCAGCACGCTCGCTGCTAGATCGGCCGGCGGCGCACCTACTCGGATAGGTCATTCAACTCGTAGCAGGTACCGCGCCCGCCGGCATCCGATTTCCGCAAGACGCCACGTGCGAGCAGATCCGTGATGTCGCGCAGCGCGGTGTCTGGAGAGCGTTTGGCGATGGCAGCCCACTTGGAACTGGTGGGCTTGCCTTCGAAGCCATTGAGCAGTCGGTTTAGCAGCTTCACTTGCCGCTCGTTCAGTGGCGTGGTCGCTCGGCGCTGCCAGAACCGCGTCTTGACCAGCACAGCATCAAGCGTGTCCTGCGCCTGATCGAGGGCGCGATGCAGCGTATCGAGGAACCAGGCCAGCCACTCGGTGACATCCATCGACCGCTTCTGGATCCGCTCCAGGATATCGTAGTAGGCCTTGCGCTCCCGCTGGCTCTGCGCCGACAGGCTGTAGAAACGCTGCGGACTGCCATCGGCGCGCGCCAGCAGCAGGTCGCCGATCGCACGGGCGATACGGCCGTTGCCGTCGTCAAACGGATGCAAGGTGACAAGCCACAAATGGCCGAGGCCCGCCTTGCACCGGCGGCGGATCGGGCGGGCGTCTCGCTCACGCTGAATACCCTTCTGGCCGTCCAATGGCCAAATCGAGGCCGCCTTCTATAACGCAGGCGTTGCAGCCGCAAATCCCTCGATTCGACTATCAGGCGGATGCCAATGCCTGAAATTGTGTAAATCCTGACCATTCAGAACGGAACATCTCGCATAGCGTGGATGAAGTGGGCGTCCCCCTGATGCGAAACGCCCTCCGTTCGGCTCTCACCCCGCGGCCCTCCGCTGGGAGGTGCATCCCTAGCATTCCAGCCAGAACAGCTCAATGCTGCAAGAAATCCAGCACGGCGTGCGTGAACAGTTCGACCTGTTCGAGGTTCGAAAGGTGCGCAGCGTCCAGTTCGGCATAACGTGCGCCCGGAATCTTCTGCACCAAATACTGGCCGTCGCGCGGCGGCGTGGGGATGTCGCCAGAGCCGGCGATCACCAGCGTCGGGCGGGTGATGCCCGCCACGGCATCGCGCAGATCCGAGTCCCGCACCGCGCGACAGTTGGCGGCGTAGCCGGCAGCATCGGTGGCGGACAACATGGCTTGCAGCAATTGCACCAACGCGGGCTGTCCCGCGGCGTAGCCCGGCGTCAGCCATTTGTCGACCACGGCGTCGGCGATCGAACCCACACCGTCGCGTTCCACCGCAGCTGCGCGATTCGTCCAGTTTTCCGGTGGGCCAATATAGGCAGCCGTGTTGCACAGCACGATCTTGTCGAATCGGCCGGCATGGTTCAACGCAAGCCACATGCCCGTGATACCGCCCATCGAGAGGCCGCAGAAATGCGCGCGATCGATTTTCAATGCGTCGAGCAATGCGATCACATCTTCGCCGAGCTGCGGGATCGTGTACGGACCAGGCGTGACGGACGACTGGCCATGGCCGCGCGTGTCGTAGCGCAGCACGCGGAAGTGTTTAGCGAAGGCCTCGATCTGCGGATTCCACATGTCGAGGTTGGTGCCAAGCGAATTGGCCAGAACGAGGACGGGAAGCGTGTCATCCCCGTCGAGGCGGTAGTGCAGGCGCACGCCGGAAAATTCAGCAAAGGGCATGAACGATAGCAGGTTGAGGGCGCAACGTACAAGGCGCGCACCGGATTGACGGAACGGCAGTCTTAGTTCTGGGCAATGGCCGAGCCGTGCTGGGCCAGCGCCGTGACGCTGATCTCCATGTACGGGTACAGCGGCAGTGACGTCAGCAGCGTATGCAACTCGTCGTTGTCGCGCACATCGAAGATGCTGACGTTGGCGTACTTTCCAGCCACACGCCACAGATGGCGCCACTTGCCTTCCCGCTGCAACTGCTGCGACAGCGCTTTTTCGTTCGCCTTCAGTTTCTCGACGACTTGCGGATCGAGATCGTGCGGAATGCGGACGGTCATTTCGGCCATGAACAACATAGAGGTCTCCTTTTGCTAGCGGTATTGGGGATATTGGGGTGGCCGGTGCCTAACGCCTAGACAGTGGCGACGGGCGTGACGGGCGAACCCATTGCGCCCGGCAACCGCAGCGGCGGCGCGGTGAGGAAAAAGCGCGTGCGGCGGTGGCTGCGCAGCCACGTCGCCAACTCGCGCAGGTACCAGAGTTCGCCAAGCGGCAATCCCAGCTTGAACAGGCAATGGTGGTGCAGCGGCAACGCCGGGGCAGCGCCGGCCGCCTCGCGCGCCGGGAATCGTTCGACGGCGTAGTTATCGGCCGCGATGGCGGCGATGCCGGAGTCAGTGATCCATTGCAGCAGCCGTTCGTCGCGGCCATCTAGCGCGGCGCAACTGTTGTGCAAGCGATGGGGGTCGGGTTCGCGCTGCATTTCCAGCACCATCTCGGCAAAACCGGTGCGCAGTACCAGGATGTCGCCTGATTCGACGTCGACCTGGTGGGCCTCCATCAAGCGCATCAGGTCATCGTAGCCGATCGTCCGGAACTCCCGCCCAAAATACTCTGCCAGGTCAACCAACACGCCACGGCCCTGGATGCTGTGCTCGGCCAGAGTCTCGATGCCCAGCGCATTGGCGCGGCTGTGATCATGTCCGCAAGCGTGAGCAGCGAAACCATCGTCCTCGCGGTAGTCGACTGGTCCGACGATGTCAGCATTGGGACGGTAGCCGTTGTAGTAAACGCGCTCCGGCACGCCATCGCCGTCGGCGTCGAACAGGGCCCCAACATGGGCCAGCGAATCCCACTGGGTCGAATACTGGAGCGACAACAACACTTGGTCGTCGCTGAGCACGTCGGTCGCGCGAGGATCCACCTTGGTGAGGGGAAAGTTGACGTACGCGATATCCTCACGGTACGTGGGGCGCAGTACCGGCGGATGTCGCCGGACGTTGAGGCCGTTGCCGCCGGGATAGTCCAGCGGTAACGACAGGCAGAAGCGCTGGCCGGTGCGGATTTCGCGCGCTGCAGCAAGGATCCGCTCGGCGGTGAGCAGGTTCAGGCGACCGAGCTGGTCGTCGTGGCCGAAGTCGCCCCAGTTGGAGCCTTCCGGCCGATTCTTCCATCGCATGGCTTGCGTTTTCCAGTAGCGGGCTGGGGCGGCATGATGCCATGCCGCGCGCGCGGCGCCGAGGCCTGTCGTTGATAGCGGTTCAGAGGCAGCAGGTGCCCTCGAGATAGGCCTTGCGCCAGCGCGTGATGCGGACCTCGGCGAACAGGCTGACCTTCGTGAAGGGGTCGGCATCGATGAACGATTGGGCAGCTTCGCGCGTATCGACATCGATGATATAGACACCGCCGCCCGCATCGCTGCCGTCGTCGTTCAGCTTGGCACCGCACGCGAGCAGCAGTTGCTTGTGTTGCTCAAGGAACTCGAGGTGGACTTGGCGGGTCGCCTGGCGGACCGTCTGGTGGTTCGGCTTGTCCCAAGTCTCGATAAAGTAAGGCATCTAGCATCGCCTGGTCAATGGCCCGCCGGCAGCGGGCCGTGGCAAAAAAAGAGCGAACGTGTCGTCAGACGATCTGCGCGCCCCACAAGAGCATCGACACAATGAAGATGAAGCCCACCCAGAACATCATGATGACGGTATAGCCCATCACGTCCTTCAGGCTGAGCTTGGACAGCGCCAGCGCGGGCAGGATCCAGAACGGCTGCACAAGATCGTTCCAGGCGTTGCCAAGCATCACCGACATCGAGGTCTGGCTCACGGAGCTACCGATCGCCTTGGCGGCGTCGATCATGAACGGACCTTGTATCACCCAGTGGCCACCGCCCGATGGCGCGAAGAAGTTGATCACAAACGAGCTGACCAGACCCCAGAACGGCAGCGTCTGCGGCGTGGCTATATCGACGAACACGCGCGATATGGTATCGACCAGGCCCGAGCCCGCCATGATAGCCATGATGCCGGCGTAGAACGGGTATTGCAGGATGATGCCGGAGATCGTCTTGATGCCCTCGTTGAGCTTCGCCACGTACTTGACGGGTGTGCCCAGCAGCAGCACGCCGATGAACAGGATCAGGAAGTTGATCAGGTTCAGGTCCAGCGTGCCCCCCTGCGTGAAGTACAGCACGGCGTACGCGAGCCCGCACACGCCAATCACGAGGCTCAGCAACCGGCTGTTGTTCATGCGCCAAGCCAGTGTGCCGTCGCCGCCGATGCTATGCGAGACGGCAGCGGCAGCCTCGGCCTTGTCCTCGGCGCGCGTATCCAACTCGACCACGTCCTTGGCATCGCGTGGGTGCAGCCAGGCGTTGAGCAGCGGCAGCGTGACGATGACTGCCAGGCTGGTTAGCAGCATCGGCGTGGAAAAGATGGTTTCGGACAAGGGGATCACGCCCATCAGCTTTTCCATTGGGTGCCCCTTGGTGGAGATCAGCACCGGGATGCTGGCCGACAGGCCGAGGCCATACATCGTGAAGCCGCTATAGGCTGAGGCGATAATCAGCGGGTAGTGCACGCCCTTGATGCGGCGGGCCAGTTTCTTGGCGATGATGCCGCCGATGACCAGACCGAAGCCCCAGTTCAGGTAGCTGCCAATGCCACCCACCAGGGTGGCGACGATGATGGCGCCGCGCGGCGTGTTGACCTTGCCGACGATCCGGTCGAGCAGGCGGTCGGTCAGTGGCGCGGTGGCCAGCACGTAGCCCATGGCCAAGATCACCGCCATCTGCGTAGTGAACGCGAGCAGATTCCAGAAGCCCTTGCCCCAGCTAACTATCACGGCCGGCGCGGCCTGGCCTTGCACTAGCATCGCCATAACCATCGTCAGCAGCGTCAGCCCGATGGCGAAAACAAACGGATCCGGCAAATACCGGCGCATCAGTTCTGTAAAGAACCCGGCAATCTTGTTCACTTCACTGTCCCCTAAATGTAGCCAAACTCACCATATATCGAACATTAGTTCTATATGCGAACCTTTGTGGCGGTTGCGCGCATCCTAGACGCTTAGGTTTGTGGCGTCAAGTCAACAAAAATGGCGGATTATTGCGTTTTACGAAAATATATGAAATTTGTGCAGTGCGACATTGCGAGTCCAACGAGACCCGGTCGGAGCGGAGCTTGTCTCGTTCGCCGAAACACGCCCGCAGCCTCGATGAAATGGATCCGCGGGATTCATGAGGCTATGTCTATGTATGAATAGACTGTTGAGCTCAAGTTCTGCCCAGATTGCAGAGGTAGACGGACGCGTTTCCATACGACCGCGTCACCCGCGCGGAGCGTTTCGTTGCGTCCTTCTGCGCCTTGGTAGCCGATCCCAACAGTGAATCGTTGCCAGAATCGCAGCGACGCATCCACGCAGCATTCCGAGGCCAAGGGAAACTCGCGATCAACGCCGTTCGGAGGTGCGTCGGCGCGGGAACCGCCAACGGAGCCAGCCATATCTAAGGGCGCCCAGAAGCTAAATCCATGCCCCTTCTGCGGGCAACCGGCCGCCACGAAGACAGGCGGCGATTGGTACGCCGCCGGCTGCACAACCCACATGGCCCCGGGCGTGCTGTGTTGTGCTACGGGCAGTGAACTGTCGCCCGCAGTGCCGATGTTCTACCAGTTCGTCGGCAACCGCATGATGTGGTGGGAGTGCCGGCGCCTGAGTCCAACGGAACCGCATCCTGCTTCATGTGGGCCTTCCGGCCGCCCCTCACACCACGTCGCTCAGCTGACGTGCCGGAATTCCAGAGTGCGCTCTACTCGCCCGAGCCGCTATAATTCCTTCCCTGTCGTCGAGTGCTCGGACTTGGCCGACCGTACTGACGCGCTAGTGCGCGTAGACGGCCTCCCAGGCCTTGAATCCCTTGACCTCAATCGGATTGCCAAATGGATCGATGAAGAACATCGTCCACTGCTCTCCTGGCTCGCCTTCGAATCGAACGTGAGGCTTCAGTACGAAGTCCGTGCCGGCCGCAGTCAGCCGGTCAGCCAGCGCGCTCCATTCCGGGAGCAACAGGATGATGCCGAAGTGCGGCATCGGCACCAAGGCGTTGCCCACCCTCCCGGTGCGCGCCGTCTCGAACGGTTTGCCTAAGTGCAGCGAGATCTGGTGGCCAAAGAAGTCGAAATCAACCCAGGTGTCGGTACTACGACCTTCCTTGCAGCCCAGTACGTCGCCGTAGAAGCGGCGCGCCTCGTCGAGGTCGGTGATATTGAATGCCAGGTGAAAAACGGACTGCGTCATGATTCTTCAGTTTGCTGGGTTAGTGGATAGGAGTGGATAGGAGCATTATGCGCGATGGCCAGGCCGGATGACGGTACCGGCACGCGTGCCGGTCGCCGCCCTGTCGCGCCATGCCAGGCCTCCATTGACGAACACATATGCGATGCCCGTGGCCTGCGCCACCGGCTGTTCGAACGTGGCCGTATCGGCAATGCGCGCGGCGTCAAAGATCGTCACATCGGCGAAGTTGCCTTCGGCCAGAACGCCACGCCCGGCCAGGCCGAAGTGTCGCGCCGTCAGGCCGCTCATCTTGTGGACCGCCGTCTCGAGCGGAAACAGCCCCGCATCGCGACTGTAGTGGCCTAGCACGCGCGGAAATGTGCCCCACAGGCGGGGATGCGGCGCGGGATCGTGAGGCAGACCGTCGGAGCCGATCATGGTCTGCGGAAATGCCAGGATGCGGCGGACATCGGCTTCATCCATCAGGAAGTAGATCGCGCCCGCCGGCTGCAACGCATCGACGGCCTCTTCCTCTGAAAGGCCCATCGCAGCCGCGATCACGTCAAGATCCTGCCCTGCATACTCGGGATGCGGCCGCGAGCGGGTCACGATAACGCGGCTCGACATGGCAAGACGATCTTTGCGCAGGATCGTCGAGCCGGCCTGATACGGATAACAGTCGAGGCCCACGCACCGGTGGCGCATCGCCTGTGCAAGGTGACCGAGCGTTTCCACCGAGCGCCCGTGGTTCTTCGGGCCGATCAGCTTGTGATGCGAAACCACGGTCCGGGCCTCGCCCGCTGCACCGATGGCCACGGCTTCGTCGATGGCCTCGCATACGCGATCGCCCTCATCGCGGATGTGACTGGCATGTACCCCGCCGAAGCCCTGAAGCGCCGCGGCGACCCGCGCCATTTCATCGGTCGGGGCCGACATGGCCGCAGGATAGGCGGCACCGGTCGACATGCCGCAGGCACCGCTGACCATCGCATCGCGCAGCAGCGCCTGCATGGCGGTAATCTCGGTGTCGCTCGCGGCACGGTCCAACCGGTCCATTACCGCCACGCGCAAGGTGGTATGGCCCACCAAGCAGGTCACGTTGACGGCAGGCGCTGCGCGCTCCAACGCATCGAGGTAGTCGCCGAACCCGCTATAGTGGAAGGCCGAAGGGTCGTCGCCGAGCAGGTCCAGCGGCGGCGGCACGACTTGCCCTGGCGCCGCGCGCCACGGCGCCAGGCTGATGCCGCAATTGCCGGTGACAACCGTCGTCACCCCCTGGCTCAGCTTTGCTCGCATCAGCGGGTTCTGCATCAGGTAGCGGTCGTCGTGGGTATGCGCATCGATGAAGCCAGGCGCCACGATGCAGCCTCGCACATCGAGCTCGCACCGGCCGCGTGCCCCGGACAGGTCACCGATAGCCGCAATTCTTAGACCGTCGATGGCCACGTCGGCATCGAAGCGTGGCGACCCGGTGCCGTCGATAACCGTCCCGCCGCGCAGCACTACGTCGAAATCGGCCATGGACGTCAATCCAGCGTAGCGCCAGAGGTGCGGATCACCCCTGCCCAGATCGGACGTTCCTTGCGGGCCAGATCGAATAGCGCACCGCGCGGCCCCGTCGTGACCTCGTACGCCATGTCGGCCAGGCGCGCCTTGATGGCATCTGAGTTGGCAGCCCTGTTGAACGCGCGGTTCAGCAGGTCCAGGATCTGCGGATCGATGCCCGCCGGCGCGACATATCCGGTCCACGCCACGGCCTGATAATCCTTGAGCCCACTCTCGGCCATTGTCGGCAGTTGTGGCAGGCGGCTGTCGCGCTGCCTGCCCGTCACGGCCAGCGGCACGATGGAGCCGTTCTTGAGGTATGGGGAAATCGACGTAATGTTCTCGAACACGAGATCCACCTCGCCGCGCAGCACTGCCAGATCGGCCTCCGGCCCGCCCTTGTACGGAACGTGCGTGATCGAGACGCCGGCCATCGACTTGAACATTTCTGCGCTCAGGTGTCCCGTGGTACCGTTGCCGCCCGAAGCCACGGCCAGCTTGCCGGGCTCGCCCTTGGCCTTGGCGACCAGTTCGGCCACGCTCTTGACGCCAAGGTCCTTGCGCACGGCCAGAACGTTCTGCACGAAGCCGGTCAGCGCCACAGGCGCCAGTTGCTTGTCGGCGTCATACGGCAGCTTCTTGTAGAGTGACTGGTTTATCGCCAGCGTGGCCACGTTGGCAAAGCCAATCGTGTACCCATCAGCCGGCGCATTGACAATGGCCAGTGTGCCGATGATGCCGGACGCACCCACGCGGTTCATGACGACGATCTGTTGGCCGATGTCGCGGCCCACAGCGTCGGCCAGCAGGCGCGACACGATATCAGGCGTGGTGCCAGCGTTGAACGGCACGATCAGGGTGATCGGCCGGTCGGGGTACGCAGCAAAGGCCTGGGCGGAGAGCAGCAGAGACGCAGCCGCTAGTGCCATACGCGCGAACGCACGCAACGAGGTGAACTTGAGAGACATGACGAACAGTTCCTGAATCAGCGGGGGTGGACAGACATCCGACGGGGCTGCAAAGCACGCCGGCATGAGCGCGGTCGTCTCAAAATCCGTGCGAAGCGGCTGCAGTGGGCTGCAGCATCGTTTGTAGGAGCGGCAGGTCAACGTTCCCGCCGGATAGCACGAGAACGGCATCGCGTCCGGCGAGGTCGATCCGGCCCACCAGCAGCGCCGCCAGCGCCACGGCGCCGCCAGGCTCTACGAGTAGCCGCAATTCTTCGAGCGCGAAACGGATTGCGGCGACCACTTCGTCATCGCTGACCGCCACCGCCGCATCGAGATAGCGGCTATTGATCGCAAAGGGCAGTTCGGCGGGCGTGACCGCCTGCAGGGCGTCGCACAGCGATGTCGCGCCCGCTGCGTTGGTCTCGCGCTGGCCGCTGCGCAGCGAGCGCATGGTATCGTCGAATGCAGCTGGCTCGGCCGCCACGAGTCTGGTGCCCGGACTCAACGCTTCGATCGCCACGCCGCAGCCGGCCAGCATGCCGCCGCCACCGCACGGCGCGGCAAACGTGCCGAGGTTTTCGCGCGCAGCGTGCGGCAGATCCTGCAGCGCCTCCAGCGCAAGCGTGCCCTGCGCCGCCAGCACGTCGGGGTGGTCCCCGGGCGGCACAAGCGTACCGCCGGTTTCGCCCAGCAGCCGCATGCCGATCGTCTCGCGGCTTTCGTGTCGGCGGTCGTAGAGCACGACCCGTGCACCCTGTGCCAGCGCGCGCTCCACCTTGTTGCGCGGCGCGTCGGCCGGCATCACGATCGTGGCGGCCACGCCGAGCTGCTTCGCACTCCAAGCAATGGCCTGGCCGTGATTGCCGGTCGAATAGGCGATGACGCCGCGCGCCCGTGTAGCGTCGTCCATCGCCAGCAACGCATTGAACGCGCCGCGTGCCTTGAACGAGCCCGTGACCTGCAGGCACTCAGGCTTGATCCAGACCGGTGCGCCGGCCAGCGCATCAAGCCTGGCATTGCGCAGCAGCGGTGTCCTGACGATATGCGGGGTGAGCGCTCGCGCCGCACGTTCCACGTCGGCAAAAACAGGCAGGCGCATTTCGCCAAGCATCTCGTGGCGAATCGATGCCGGTAGCGCCGGCCTTGCCTGGGTGACGATCGTTTTCATGGGGCAGCTCCTTCAGACAGACGCCGGCGTCCAGACCTGTGGCGCTTCGCTGCCGGTCTGCCCCGTAATGCGGCCATAGGCTTCCACACGGCGGTGCAATCCGAAATTGAAGACTGTGGAGCGGCCCAGTTCGCACAGGTCGAGGTTGCAGTCGGCCACGACCAGTTCGTCATCCCACGTGGTGGCCTGCGCCATGATCTCGCCCTGCGGGTTGACGATGATCGAATGGCCGAACATCTCGTGACCGTCCTCAGTGCCTGCTTTGGCCACGGCAGCCGCGAACGTTGCGTTCTGGTAGCAGCCGGCTTGGATCGAGAGCTGCGAATGGAACACGCGCAGATGGTGGGCCTCGAAGCCACGGTTCTCCTGGTTCATGCTGGGCGTGTTGTAGCCCAGCATGACCAGTTCCACCTGCTGCAGGCCAAGCACCCGCCAGGATTCGGGCCAGCGGCGGTCGTTGCAGATCATCATGCCCACGTTCACGTCCACTTCGCCAATCGGCGCACGCTTGACCGGGAATCCAAGGTTGCCGATCTCGAAGTAGCGCTTCTCCAGATGTTGCACCTTGCGATGTGCCGCATATTCGGCATGGCCGGGCAGATGGACCTTGCGGTACTTGAGCACAACCTCGCCGGAAGGCGCGATCACGACTGACGTATTGAACCGGCGCTTGCGCACCACGCCAGTCTCGTCGGGCTCGAAAGCGATTTCGGCGTAACCCAGGTAGACGGTCAGCCCGTAGCGGCGAATCGCGTCGAACAGCGACTGCGTGGCCGGTGACGGCAATTCGGCCTCGTACCAGCCGTCGGCGTCAGCCAAATCTTCTTGATACCAGCGCGGAAAGAACGTGGTCAGCGCCAGTTCTGGGAACACGACAACCTGCGCCCCACGCTGGTGCGCGCGTTCGAGCAACCGCACCATGCGGCCAACCGCGACGTCGCGGCCCTCGTGTTTCTGGATCGGGCCGAGTTGCGCAGCCGCTACGGTGATGAGTCTGGTCATGAATCGGGGGTGCTTGGAGCATCAGGCGTTGAAGGCAAGGTCAGTGTAGGGAGCTCCCCGCCGTGCCGGAAGCGCGCGGCCCGCGCGCCGCGCCGCCCTGCGCCAATGCACGTCTTGCGTGTCATGCCCTTGGTTGACAAGGCAAAGCGCGGCATCGCGGGTGTCCCCGCCGCGCCCGGCTCATAACCTCGCGTTATGGTTGCCAGACAAACATTGATACTGTGGCGGGCGCCGCGCGTCGCTACGCCGCCACACTCAGGTCGGCTGCCGCTCCAGAAGATGGGTCAGCGTCGCGACAAAGCCCTTGGCAAGGGTCGACATGGCCTGTTGCCGCGCGTGGATCAGGTAAATCTTGTGGGACAGCGCAGGGCGAATCGGTTTGAGCACGATATCGCCGGCACCCTCGGGGGTGTACCCGAACGATTCCATCAGGGCCACCCCGACGCCTTCGCGCACCAGCGCCATGGCCTCGGGTGTCGAACGGATTTCGATATCCGGCGTCAGCGTGCCGCGTTCCGATGTCAGGAATCGTGCGGACAGCCTGCCGAATGGCGTATCGCCGCCATACCCAATAAACGTGGAGCCGCGAAGATCGTCAACCGTCAGCTCATCGCAATCGGCCAGCGCATGCCCGCGCGGCACTGCGCACATGATGTTGCCTTCGCCAATCTCGCGCGCACGTAGCTGCGATCCTTCAGGCGGCGCCATCGAGGCAATGCAGAGATCGGCCTGCCCCTGCGCCATAAAGGGCAGCAGCGCGTCGAACGGCATCGGCCGGTAGAGAACGCGCACCGAGGGATGCCGATGCCGGAAGCGCTGGATGGCGCGCGGCATCAGCCATTCGCTGTAACTGGGACTCGACACGATCGACAGCTTGCCGTCGCCATGCTCGGCCAGGCTGGCGGCCACGGCGTTGAAGCGGCTCACGCCATCAAGGATCGGCCGTACCTCGGCAAACAGCCGGTGCGCTTCTGGCGTGGGCTGCAGCCGGCCGCGCTCTCGGTCGAACAGGGTGAATCGGATGCGCGCCTCGATCGTGGCCAGTACCCGGCTGATTGCCGGCTGCGAAACGCACAGCATGCGGCCCGCTTCGCTGAGCGAGCCGGCCACCATGATGGCGTGGAACACTTCGATCTGCCGCAGGTTCAGCGGCGCGACGGGATGCCTGAGCGGCGGTGCGGAAGGAGACATGCAGGGCGAAAGTGGATGCAAGCGTACAGCTAGAGACTGCCGGACCGACGCAAGATCCACGCCACCACCCGTCGGAGACTACAGCGCACCCATGGCGTCGAGCGCCCCGTCCAGCATGTTGCGCAACACGGGTTGCACACGCGCAGCCGCGTCCGGCAGATACGCGAACGGCGGCTGCTCGCGCATGTAAATTGCCTGCACCATTTCGAGCTGGATGGTATGCACGCCTTCAGCGGGCCGGCCGTAGTGGCGAGTGATATGGCCACCCTTGAATCGATCATCCGCCACCCAGGTGAACGGACTGCCAGCCGCCGCCGCGATCACCGCATTGCGCATGGCCGGCGCGCAACTCGCACCGCTGTGGGTGCCAAGGTTCAGGTCGGGCAATCTACCGTCGAAGAGCCGTGGCAATACGCCGGCAATCGAATGGGCTTCCCAGACCAGAACATTGGCGTGCTGCCCACGCAGCCGCGTGATCTCGGCGGCGAGCGCACCATGGTACGGTTGCCAGTAATCGCGCTTGCGCGCGTCGATTTCCTCGGCCGATGGACCATTGCCCTGCAGATACAGCGGGGCACCGCGGAAAGTCTCCACCGGGCACAAAGTGGTCGTGGTCTGCCCGGGATACAGGCTGCTACCGTCGCCGGGTCGGTTCACATCGATGACATACCGCGAAAAGTTGGCCTCGACCACCGACGCGCCCTGCTCCGCCGCGAAAGCATACAGCCGGCGCAGATGCCAGTCGGTATCGGGGCGCAGGCACGCCACGGGCGTCAGGCGTGGCACTAGCCAGTCGGGCAACAACTCGCCGCCGTGTGGAATCGAGATGACCAGCGGCAGCCGGCCCTGGGCGACCTTGCAAACCGGGGCGTTCATGTCTGCACCTCCATTGCGCGTTGCACCGCGCCGTGCCGACGGCGCAGCCATACCGACGGATCGAGCATATGGTCGGGCTGCCGGCCGGCAAGCACGTCGATGACCTGCGTAGCGCACTGGCTGGCCGTGTCGGCCAGCGCCTCCTGCGTGGAGCCCGCCTGATGCGGGCTCAGTACGACATTGGGCAACGCCGCCAGCGGCGACGTCACCGGCAACGGCTCGCGTTCGAAGACGTCGAGCCCCGCGCCAAACAGCTTGCCAGCGCGTAACGCACCGACAAGCGCCGACTCATCGACCAGCCCGCCGCGCGACGTATTGACCAGGATCGCGCCGGGCTTCATCACCGCCAGCGCAGCAGCATCGATTGTGTGATGTGTATCGGGCCGCAGCGGGCGATGCAACGACACGACATCGGATACTTCAAGTAGTGCCTGCAAGGTCCCGACGCGCCCGGCGCCTTGTGCCGTTACCTCGGCCTCGTCGACGCGCGGCGACCACACCACCACGCGCATGCCGAAGCCGACCCGCGCCATTTGCGCCACGATCTGTCCCGTGCGGCCAAATCCCACGATGCCAAGCGTCTTGCCAGACAGCGAATGCATCGGCACGTTGTAGCGATGCTGCCAATCGGACCGGCGCGTGGCCGCATCGGCCTGCACCGCGCCACGCGCTACGGCCAGAATCAACATCATCGTATGTTCAGCTACCGCGCGGACGTTGGCTGCCGGCGTGGACACCACCGGTATGCCGCAGGCGTGCGCATGCGCCACCGCGATCTTGTCGGTGCCCGTGCCGTGGTTGCTGATGACGGCCAGGAGCGGCGCAGCATCAATGGCTGCTGCCGACAGGCCCTCGCGGACAATCACTGCGTCGACGTCACGAACTTCCGCGATGCGCTCGGCCTCGTTCGTGGCGGTGCTGTGGCGCACCTCGATACCAGCGGCACGCATGCGTTCGGCGCCAATGGCATGAATTGGCTGGGTTATCAAACAGACTGGCATGAATTCAACGTCAATGTGGAAACAGAAACACCGGCTCGCACGCCGAGCACGCCGGCCAGTACGCGCGTAGCCTGCGCAAAATCGTCGAGCCGCATCGACTCGTCCGGGTTATGGCTGCCGTGGGCGTTGCGAACGAACAGCATCGCGGCCGGTACGCCTTGGGCGGCAAACAACGCCGCATCGTGGCCGGCACCGCTGGGCATGGCACGGGCCGACACGCCGGCTTCAGCGGCAGCAGCCGTCAGCATGGCCTGCAATCCCGCGTCCATGGCCGCCGCCGCACTCGCCGTGACCGGACCAAGGTCTATCTCGACGCGGCAGGCCTGCGCGATGTCGGCCCGTATAGCCTGGACGGCCGAATCCATCGCATCGAGCGTGACACGGCTGCGGGAGCGCATGTCGATACTGAAGTCGACGCGCCCCGAGACCTTGCTGAAATCGGCCTGCGCCGCATCGGTACTGCATTGCCCGACCGTCACCGTCAGCTCATGGCCCGCGGCCTCGAGCTCCACCCAAGCGCGCTGCAATGCGGTAACCAGCGCCGCTGCTGCCACCACGGCATCGCGCCGGTGGCTGCGTGGCGTGGCGCCAGAATGCGCATACTGGCCGCAGATCGTGGCGTGCCGGTAGCGCTGGCTGCCACAGATGCCGGTCACCACGCCCAGCACATCGCCGCTTTCATCGAGCACGGGACCCTGCTCGATATGGAGTTCGACAAAACAGTCGATATCGGCAGCCTTCAGCATGGGAACGCCGGCCGCCACGACCCCGGGGTCACCGCCCGCTGCACGCATATGGTCAGCCAGCGTGCGACCGGTATCGGCGCGACGCGCATCCAGCGCCGCCGGGTCGAGCAGCCCGAACGCTGCCTTGCTGCCTGCATAGGACACAGGAAACCAGGCACTTTCCTCCGCACGGATGGCCATGACGGTCACGTCGCGGTCCGGCAAGATGCCCGCGCGGCGCCATCCCGCCAGAATGACCAGTCCGGCCACCACACCAGCGGCGCCGTCGAAGTTGCCGCCACGCGGCACGGAGTCAAGGTGAGACCCCGTCATCACGACCGGTGCGCTGCGGTCACGGCCCGGCAGGGTCAAATAGAGATTGCCCGCAGCGTCGCAGCGTACTTCTAGTCCCCGACTCTTCGCCGTCGCGCCAAGCAATTCGTGCGCGGCGTTTTCGCCAATGCCATAGCTATCGCGCGTGATGCCCACACCATCGTGGCTTTGCGCGACCAGTTGTTCGAAAAGCGATGCTGCCAGCGCGTGATCGGGTTCGACTGGCAGGTTCATGGCGCCTCCATCGCTTCGGCTTCCGGCGCGTCGGACGGCTGCACGGCCTGCGGATCCCACGACTTGCCGGGCATCGAGTCGATCAGGCGGCGCGTATAGGCATCACGCGGGGCGTCGAATATCTCGGCTGGAGTACCCTCCTCCACCACGCTGCCACGATGCATCACCAGTACCTTGTCGCAGATCTGCGCGGCCACGCGCAGATCATGCGTTATGAAGATCAGGGCGATGCCGAGGCGCTTCTGCACATCGGCCAGCAGCCTGAGCACCTGTGCCTGCACCGACACATCAAGCGCCGACACCGACTCATCCGCCACGATCAGACGCGGCTCCATGGCCAGCGCGCGGGCAATGCCGATGCGCTGGCGCTGGCCGCCCGAGAACTGACTCGGATAGCGGTCGAATGCGCCGGGTTCCAATTCCACGAGCTTGAGCAGTTCCCGGGCGCGTGTTTCGGCCTGCGCACGGGGCACACCGTTTGCCATCGGGCCGTCGCAGAGAATACGGCCCACCGTGTGCCGCGGATTCAGCGATGCGAACGGATCCTGGAAGATCATCTGGATATGGCGGCGCAGCGGGCGGAATGCCTGCTCGCTAATAGGCGCGATATCGCGCCCTTCGAATGCCATCACGCCACCATCGTTACTGGTCAGCTTCAGCAGGCATTTGCCAATCGTCGACTTTCCGGAGCCCGACTCGCCGACTATGCCCAGCGTCTCGCCGGCACGGATTTCGAAGCTCACACCTTTGACGGCTTCCACCACACGCTTGCGCTGGAACAGACCGCCCGGTGTCTTATAGGTCTTGCGTAGGCCCTCGACGCGCAGCACCGGGTATCTCGCGGAATCGTCCGCGGTCGTGCTGGCACGTGCCCGGTGCGACGGCACGCTGCCGATCAGGCGACGCGTGTAGGGATGCGCCGGGCGATTCAACACCTGCTCGGCCGGCCCTTGTTCAACGATGCGGCCCTTTTCCATGACGATCACGCGGTCGGCAATCTCGGCCACCACGCCGAAGTCGTGCGTGACAAACATCACGCCCATACCTTTCTCTTTCTGGATGCGGGCAATCAGCGCCAGGATCTGCGCCTGCGTGGTCACGTCCAGCGCCGTGGTGGGCTCGTCTGCGATCAGGAAGGCCGGTTCCAGCGCCAGGGCCATGGCGATCATCACACGCTGGCGCTGGCCGCCCGACAGCGCGAAAGGATAGGCGTGGTACAGCGACGGCGGATCGGGCAGGCCGACAAAGGCCAGCAGTTCCAGCACCCTCGCGCGGCGCGATTCCGTGTCGAGCGCCCCATGCACGCGCATCACTTCGGCAATCTGGTCGCCCACGCGATGCAGCGGGTTGAGCGCGGACAGCGGCTCCTGGAAAATCATCGCCATGTCTTTGCCGCGCATGCCGCGCAGCATAGCCTCGTCCAGCGTCAACAGGTCGCGACCCTGAAACAGGATCCGGCCTGATTCGGGTTTCAGGTACTGCGGCAGCAAGCCCATGATCGCGTTCGCGCTCATTGACTTGCCCGAGCCCGATTCGCCAACGATGCAGACCAGTTCGCCGGCACCGATATCGAAGCTGATGCCGCGTACCGCAAAAGGCCGGTCGCCGCCCTTTGGCAGGGCGATACTCAGGTTGCGGATCGACAGCAGTGGCGCGAGCGTCGCGTGATTGCGGGGTTCGTTCATCGGTCAGCTCCCTCGTTTGCGCAATTGGGGGTTCAGGGCATCGTTGAGCCCCTCGCCAATCAGGTTGATCGCGAGCACGGTCAGCATGATTGCCACCCCCGGGCACAGGCTCATCCACGGGGCCTCGCGCAGCATCGTGCGTGCCGCGCCGATCATGAAGCCCCAGCTCATCAGGTTGCGGTCGCCCAGGCCCAGGAACGAGAGCGCCGATTCCGTCAGGATGGCAGTGGCGGTCATCAGCGAGGCCGTGACGATCACCGGCGACGCTGCGTTGGGCAGGATCTGCGTGAAGATGATGCGCGCCGGCGATTGCCCGATCACTACTGCCGCCTGCACGAACTCCCGCTCCTTCAGCGTCATGAACTCGGAGCGGACCAGCCGCGCCACTGGAGGCCACGACACGATCGCGATGGCGCCCACGATTGAATAGAGCGACGGCTTGAAGATCGCCACGAGCACCAGAGCCATCGCCAGTTGCGGAATGGTCTGGAAGAACTCGGTGCCGCGCATCAGGGCATCGTCGATGCGACCACCGTAGTAGCCGGCCAGCGCACCGACCACGATGCCGATCAGCACGGCCACCAGCGTCGATATCACACCGATCATCAGCGAGACGCGCGCGCCGTAGGCAATGCCGGCGGCGATATCACGTCCGAGCATGTCGGTGCCTAGCGGATAAGCGCCGTCATGGAACGGCGCCAGCAGCGGGTCCGCCACCATCATCCAGGGGGGATCTTCATACAACGTGGAAGCCAGCGCCGCAGTCAGGATCACGACCAGCAACAGCACCAGGCCCACGGCGGCGCCACGATTGGCGCCAAAGCGTTTCAGGAAGGACATCTCGCAGCTCCTCAGGTCCGACCGATGCGCGGGTCGATCAGGCGGTACACCAGATCGGTCAGCAGGTTAAACACGACGACCATGGTCGACGTGACCAGGAACACACCGAGCAGCAGCTGGTAGTCGCGCTGGATCAGCGCGTCGAACATCAGGCGGCCGATACCGGGCCAGCCGAACACGGTCTCGGTCAGGACGGCGCCGCCTGCCATCTGTCCAAGCTGGATGCCCGCGAACGTCACCACGGGCAGCAGTGCATTGCGCAGCGCGTGGCGGCGAATGGTTTCGCCAAGCGGCACGCCCTTGGCGCGCGCTGTCTTGATGAAATCCATGCCGAGCACTTCTAGCATCGACGCGCGCGTGAGCCGGGCGTAGACGGCCATGAAAAAGCAGCCGAGTGATACGGTGGGCAGCACCAGATGGTGGGCGATGTCACTGACGCGCGCCCAGCCCGACAGATTGCCGCCCACCTGTTCCATACCGTAAGGCGGCAGCCAGCCGAGATGCAGCGAGAAGAACAGGATGGCCAGCAGCGCCAGCCAGAACTGGGGCGTCGCGTAGATCAGCAGCGAGCCTGTCATCAGCACGCTGTCGAGCCAGGTGCGCCGCCCGGCATAGCGGGCACGCGACGCGATTACGCCGAACAGCACGCCAAAGCCCAGCGCGAACACGAACGCGCACGACATCAGCAGCAGCGTGGCCGTCAGCCGGTCGAGAATCAGGTCGAGCACAGGCAGGCGCTCCCGATACGAGTACCCGAGGTCGAGATGCGCCACGCCCCAGAGATAGCGGCCAAGCTGCACCGGCAGCGGCTGGTCGAGGCCGAACTCCTTACGCAGTTCTTCCACATAGGCCGGATCGGACGAACCGGACTCGCCGGCCAATACCGTAGCGGGATCGCCAGGCGCCATGCGCACGAGCATGAAATTGATGATGACCACGCCAAGCACGACGAATAGCGCCTTGCCTAACCTGGCGATCAGGATGGAGAGTGCTTTTTCCACGTGATCGGATCCTTTTTGGGACTGGAACATCCGATGCACCGCCAACGCAGTGCATCGTCCTGTAGCAGAGTTACTTGCTGATATAGACGTCGGCGAACGTGTCGTTCAGCCCTATGGCCGTCTGGACCAGGTTGTGCACCTTGCCGCTATAGAGCGTGGGCAGCTCCATCTCGAATAGGTAGCCGTTGGCCACTTCCTGGACCAGCGTCTTCTGGATGTTCGAATAGAGCTGCTGGCGCTCGGTGTCGGACGTGGCGGCCGCGGCCTTGTCCCACAGCGCATCCACGCCCGGATTCACATAGCCCTGGTTGTTCACGAACGCCGAGCCCTTGACCTGATTGCGCGCCAAGTAGAGCCGCGAGACGCCCAGCGCGGGGTCGCCGTACTGTGATGTGAAACTGAAAGTCAGGTCGAAGTCGAAGTCGGACACGCGCTTGGCCCAAGTGCCCGCATCGGCGGACTCGATCTCCACCTTGAAGCCGAGCTGCTCCAAGCACTGGCGCGTGTACTCGCCAAGGCGGTCCCATGTGGCGCCGTACGGGTAAGAAAGGATGCGGATAGTGGTCTTCGACGGATCCACGCCCGATTCCTTGATCAGCGCGCGCGCCTTCTTGAGGTCGAAGCCATATCCCGGCACATTGGCATCATAGAACGGGGTGGTCGACGAGATTGGCCCAGTCGCGACCTTGCCCAGTCCGAAGAAGATGTTGTTCACCACGAACTTTCGGTTGATGGCTTCCATGATGGCCTGACGCACCTTCACATTGTTAAACGGTACCTTGCGCTGGTTCATCTGGATGTAGGCAAGCTTGGAGAACATCTCCCAGCCCTTGGTCGTGTACTCCACGTTGGGCAGCGCTCGCAGGCGCTTGATCTCCACGTTGTCGACGTCGCCAGCGCTGACCACCTGTACGTCGCCGCGTTCGAAGGCGACCGCACGCGAGGCCGCGTCCGGAATCACGTTGAAGACGATCTCGTCCAAGTAAGGCTTGCCCTTCTGCCAGTAGTTCGGATTGCGCGTGAGTACGATATAGGCGCCCTTCTTCCACTCCTTGAACATGAAGGGTCCGGTGCCGATCGGGGTCTGGTTGGCGGGGTTCTTCGCATAGTCGGTACCGTCATAGATGTGCTTCGGCACCATTGGCATGTTGTCGCTCACGAACGACTTCAGGAACGGCGCGAACGGCTCCTTGAGCGTGATGACCACCTTGTTCGGGCCCTGTGCCTTGATCGACTGCACGAACTGATCGATTACAACGCGGGCGCGCGGATGGACCGTACGCAGGAACTTGTCGATCGAAAACACCACGTCGTCTGACGAGAACGGCTTGCCGTCATGCCACTTGACGTTTGGCTGCAGCTCGAACGTGTAGACCTTGCCGTCAGGCGAGATGGTCCACGAGCTGGCCAGGCTCGGCTGGGGCTTCATGTCAGGGGACCAGGTCAGCAGGCTCTCGTAGATCTTGCCGGCCACGTATTGGGTAGGCGTCTGCTGGTTCAAACCCAGCATCAGCGTGGGCGGCTCGGGCTGAGCGATGGCGCGCAACGTGCCACCACGGGTCTGTGCGTGAGCACCCGCGGCAATACCGACGGTCAGGGCGATCGAGCACGCCGCGATTTTGAGCAGGCGGGCGGTGGGCAGGGGGAGCTTGGTGGACATGGATTTACCTGGTTATCGATGAAAACGAGGGGCGGGAGGTTACAGCGGTTGGACGACGACGCCGTCGGCAGCCAGTGCATCGCGGATGCGTTCGGCGAACAGGACGGCACCGGGCTGGTCGCCGTGGAGGCACAACGTGTCGGCCGCGATGGGCACCGACTTGCCTGACAGTGCCTGCACGCTGCCGTCCAGCACCATGCGGCGCACTTGGGCGATCGACGCCTCGACGTCTTCGATCATGGCGTGCGGCATAGAACGCGGCGTTAGCGTGGCGTCGTCCTGGTACGAACGATCCGCATAGACTTCATTGGCCACACGCAGGCCGGCCGCCGCTGCCGCCGCCGCCATGTTGGCGTTCGCCACATATATGAGCACGTCGGGCGCCACGGCCTGTACGGCGTCGGCCACTGCGGTGGCGAGCACCGCGTCGCGCGCGGTCATGTTGTAGAGCGCTCCATGCGTTTTGACGTGGTGGAGCGGCACGCCGACGGCGCGCGTAACGCCAAGCATGGCGCCGACCTGATACACGGTCAGCGCGTACACCTCGGCAGCCGTCATCGCCATGACGCGACGGCCAAACCCCTGCAGATCGGGCAGGCCAGGATGGGCGCCGACGGCTACGCCAGCGTTGGCGGCTGCGCGTACCGTGGCCAGCATCACGTCGGGATCTCCGGCATGGAAGCCGCACGCAATATTCGCGGACGTAACGTGACGCAGAATCGCTTCATCGTCGCCCATGCGCCAGGCGCCAAAGCTTTCGCCCATGTCACAGTTGATATCGAGAGTTGGCATCGAATGATCTCTTCGTGTTTTCTGAGGTTATTGGGGCGGAAGACCGAGCAGACGCGCTGCCTCGGCCGCAATGGCGTGCAGGCGGTCTTCCATCGCCAGCAGCTCGCGCTGCGCGGTATCGGCCGTCACGGCACGGAATTGCAGCGCAGTGCCCGGCATGGCTTGGGCCAGCGACGGCAGGTCGGCACTGATGACGTAGGCGATCTTTGGATAGCCACCCACGCTCTGCCGGTCAGCCATCAGTACAATGGGCGCGCCACCGGGTGGCACCTGAACGGTGCCAAAGCTGACGGCCTCCGACACCATCTCGAGCGGAGAGGACAGCGCCAGCACCGGCCCTTCGAGGCGGTAGCCCATGCGGTCCGACTGATTCGACACGGTGAAGCTCTCCTGCTCGAAGGCCTTTCGAGCCGCGGGCTTGAAGCGCTCCCATTGCGGACCGGGCAGAAAGCGAATCGCATCGCACGCCTCGGGACCTGTTACGCCGGCGGGCCTTGCGGCTGCGACGGATGCCATGGCGCTCTGCACCATCATTCGGGCCAGCGGCAACATTTCGCGGTACGGGGAAGCGACGGCGACGCGATCCCCGGCGCGTAGCGGGCGGCCCTCGAAGCCACCGAATCTGGCACGCAGGTTCGTACTTCGGCTTCCCAGCACCGCGTCGGGTGCAAATCCGCCGCGCACCGCCAGATATGCTCTGGCGCCACGACGGCAATGGCCAAACGCGATCGGCACGCCATGGCGCACCATCAGCGCGCAGTGCGTAGGCAGCGGCACGCCGGCGGCAGTCACGACGATGTCGGCGCCCGTCACGGCGATCAGCGTGTCCTGTGTGAAGCGCACGGTCGGACCATTGAGCGTCATTTCGAGCGCCGCTGTGTCGGCGGCGTTGCCCACCAGCACGTTCGCCAAGCGGTGCGACCATTCGTCCATCGCGCCATTGACCGGCACGCCAAAGCGCTGGTAGCCGTAGCGGCCGCCGTCCTGCAGCACCGAAAGCATGCCGGGTCGGTCCACACACATGAGGTTCATGGCCGTGGTTCCAGCATGGCATCGAACTCGGCCGGGGAAATGGGCACGAAGCGCAGCCGGTCGCCAAGCTGCAGGCGGGTCGGCGGGTTGCGGTTGACGTGAAACAGGTTCCAGGGCGTGCGCGCGATCACATTCCAGCCCCCGGGCGACGCGTTCTGATAGATCGACGAGATGCCATTGGCAATCGCCACCGAGCCGGCCGGCACCAGTGTGCGTGGCGTGGCACGGCGTGGTACGGCAAGACGTGGATGCAGCGGCCCGGCAAACGGATTGCCTGGTGAGAAGAAGAATGTGTAGAGCACCAGCGGCGTGGCGCAATGCAGCCGGATCACTTCGGCCGTATCGATCTCGCAGGCACGTGCTACGTCTTCGAGGTCGGGACCGTACTCGCCACCATAGCAGGCGGGCACCTCTACTTCGCGCCCAGCATGGACCACGGCGGGCACACCTTCGACCAGCACGTCCCGGATCTGCGCGGAAAGCTGCGCGAAGGCCGGGCCCTTGTCGCGCGCAAACATCTCGGGGCGGAAATGCACGGCGACCGTGGTAAAGGCCGGCATCACGTCGCGCACGACCGGCCAGTGCTGCTGCAGCAGCCACTCCGTCACGGCATGCACAGTCTGGCTGACCGCCACGCTGACCTGATCGCCCAGGCGGATCTGGAGGCAGCGGTCGCCAACGGGCTCGATGCGCCAATCGGTCAGCGCGAGCAGCCCGGATTCCGGTTGCGCGATGGCCATCACGCGCGTTCCAACGCGGCGCAGGCCATCACGATGCGCTCGCAAGCCATGCTCAGGCGAGCATCGGCCAGGGCAAAGGCCAAGCGCACATAGGGTGCCAGCCCGAAAGCCGAACCGGGCACCACCGCCACGTTGGCGACATGAAGCAGGTACATCGCGAAGTCGGTATCGGTTTCGATGCGCGTCCCGTCCCGCGTGCGCATGCCGATGGCCGCGCCGCAGTCTGCATAGAGATAGAAGGCGGCGGGCGGACGACGCATGGTCAGGACCGGTGCCGCGTCCGCGAGCACAGACAACGCCAGATCGCGGCGATCGCGCAGGCGGGCACGCCAGCCATCGAGGAAATCCTGCGGACCATCGAGAGCGGCGACCGCACCCGCCTGGCTGATCGCGCTCGGATTGCTGGTGCTTTGGGACTGCAACAGCGCCATGGCCTTGATCAGCCAGGCAGGGCCCGCTGCATAGCCCAGGCGCCAGCCGGTCATCGCGTAGGCCTTTGATACGCCATTGACGGTCAGCGTGCGGCCCCGCATGTCCGGTGCGGCTTGCGCGAACGACACGAACTCACCCTCGAACACGATCTCCTCATAGATCTCGTCCGACAGGACCAGCACATCAGGGTAGTCACACAACACGTCGGCCAGCACGCGCAGTTCGTCAGCCGAGTAGAGCGCGCCCGACGGGTTGCACGGCGAGTTGAGCATGAGCCAGCGCGTGCGTGGCGTCAGCGCCGCGCGCAGCGCGGCGGGCGTGAGTTTGAAGTCGTCGGCGGGCGTTGCCGTGACCAGCACTGGTGTGCCGCCAGCGATATGCACCATGTCGCTATACGACACCCAGTAAGGCGCCGTGACGATGACTTCGTCACCCGCGTCGACAGTGGCAAGCAGCGCATTGAACAGCATCTGCTTGGCACCGGTGCCGGCGATGATTTCTGCTTCGTCATAGTGCAAGCCGTTGTCGCGTGCCAGTTTTCGTGCAATCGCTGCCTTAAGTTGGGGCGTGCCGGCCACGCTCGTGTAGCGCGTTTCCCCCGCCGTCATCGCCTTGATGGCGGCAAGCTGGATATGGGCCGGGGTGTCGAAATCCAGCTCGCCCTCGGACAAGCTGATGACCGACTCGCCCGTGTCGGCAAGCCGCCTTGCGGCTTCGGACATGGCGCCGGTGGCGGACGGGCGCGCCATGGCGAGGCGCTGGGAAAGACGAGGGGCGGCAAATGAGGTCGGCATGAAAATCGCGTATTGTCGGAACCGGCATTCCCACTGAATGCCATTGGTATACCACTGGCATTCAAGCAAACCCCGTGCCATACTTCGAGACATGACGAAAAAGACTGCCCTTGCCTATTCAGTGTCCGCCGCGGAGACCGACCCGGACGCGGAGCCGTTGGCTGACGAACTGCCCAAGGAGCGCGCCTTGGGAAACGTCGCCTATGAGGCGGTACTCGATTTGCTGGTTTCCGGTGGACTGCATCCCGGAGACCCGATCCAGGAACGCGCTCTCGCCGTCCAGCTCGGCTTCTCGCGTACGCCGTTGCGCGAAGCCTTGCATCGGCTTGAAGGCGAACGGTTGCTCG
Organism: Cupriavidus sp. PET2-C1; assembly: GCF_054515855.1. NCBI lineage: Bacteria > Pseudomonadati > Pseudomonadota > Betaproteobacteria > Burkholderiales > Burkholderiaceae > Cupriavidus > Cupriavidus sp. PET2-C1. The sequence goes on along the minus strand of NZ_JBTNRJ010000003.1, from coordinate 605,151 downwards.
AGCGCGGCGCGAACAGCCGGTTGTTTGTGAGGCAGGTGACCGTGCAGGAGATCCTCGAAGCATTGCACGTACGGCGCCTGCTCGAGCCCGATGCGGCCGCTCGCGCGGCTGGGCAAGTTCCTCGATTCGAACTGGACAGGCTTCGCCAGCGGGTGGAGGAGCTGCTCGCGCACAATGAGCCTGGAAATCCCGAGCATCAGGTACTGGACGCAGATCTGCACGGCGTCATCTGCAACTACTGCGACAACGAGATGTTGGCCGGCATCATCGGGGAGGTACGACGCAAGACACGCATGTTCTCGCTCAAACGGTTGGAGCGACGTCTGGGACCCGTTTGCCATGAACACCTCGCGATGATTGACGCCCTCGAACGAGGGGACAGCGAGGAAGCAGCGCGCCAGACGGCCCAGCACATCGACAATATTCGTGCTTCGATCCTGGAAAAGTTGGCGCGGTGGTAGCCGCAGGGCTTCGGTGCTGATGCGGGGTCGCCTAATGCCACGTGGCACCCCTAACTCTGATCCGGACACGCCACCGCCGGATCCAGATGTGCCCGCAAACGTGCCAGCCGGCGCAGATCACGGCGAAAAGCCAAACCAGGCATCGTGCCATGGTGGCGCTTCGCCGAGATGGGGAGATGGCAACTCGCCACGCGGCTCCGTCCGCCCTACCATAGTGAACAGGGAAAGGACGCGGCTGTAAGGCTGCACGCGTCAATGCGCATCTGATGAGGGATCGCGCCATGTGGACTGAATCAGCGACACGGGAACTTGTGATCCCGGCCGGGGACGTGTACCTGCAGGGCATACTCACACTGCCGCCGGGTGCGGGCTCCTTGGTATTGTTTGCGCATGGTAGCGGCAGTTCCCGACATAGCCCGCGGAACAAGTACGTGGCCGCCGAACTCAATCGAAGCGGCATGGGAACGCTGCTGATGGACCTCCTATTGCCGCAGGAGGACAGCATCCCGGCAACCCGTTTCGACGTTGATCTCCTGGCGGCGCGGCTAGTGCAAGCGACAAAGTGGGTGACAGAGCAGCAGGCGATACCGCTGCCGTTGGGCTACTTTGGAGCAAGCATTGGTGCCGCTGCGGCAATCCGTGCTGCGAGCACGTCGCCAACCCGAATCCACGCTATCGTCTCGCGAGGTGGCAGAGTTGACTTGGCCGGTCGTGACGCTCTCGCAAAGTTGCTTGCGCCTACCTTATTGATCGTTGGAGGGCTCGATTCAAGCGTTATCGAACGCAATGAGTCGACATTTGCTTTGCTTACATGCCAAAAGGAACTGGACATTGTGCCTGGTGCCTCCCACTTGTTCGAAGAGCCCGGCGCACTGGAAACGGTCGCTCGGCTGGCGACCCAATGGTTTGAGCGCCATCTTGCCAAGGCATAGAGCAACCAGCCATGCCGGCGCGGCGTACTCAAAATGCCTAGCGAAGCCCCGCCCTGGCACGGGGCGATCCTGGTCTGCGCGTACTCGTGAAGTGTAGTAATCGTGTTCCGTTTAAGTTGGTGTGCGCCTTGATTACGCCTATTTCACCGTGTCACGGCTATCCTTCACTGCTGCAGTTCGGGGAGCGCGTGTCTGCCCTTGTGGGAAGGGCCGGTGTCATGTGCGCCGCTGGCTGCCGGATTGTGGCGCAGCGAAGGGCCGCCGCCCCGGGTCGTCACTTCCGCCCGGCACGCCAGGGCGCCATGTCAGTCCGGTGCTTCGGCCTTGCGGAAGTACGCGCTCGGGCTGACGCCGAAGGTCTTGCGAAAAACCGCCGCGAACGCGCTGGGGCTGTCGTAGCCGTGATCCAGCGCCACCTCCAGGATGGCATCGCCCTGCGCCAGCCTGGGCAGGCTGAGCAGCAGTCGCGTGTGGCGGCACCAGGCGCCGAAGGTCATGCCGGTCTCGCGCTTGAACAATCGCGCGAAGGTGCGCTCGTTCATATGCAGCTCTGCCGCCCAGCCGGTCAGGGTGGCCGCCTGGGCGGGGCTCTGGATCAGGCGTGCGCACAGCTGCGCGGCGCGGGCGTGCTGCGGCATCGGCAGGTGCAGGGAGAGCACGGGCGCCGCCCGGATTTCGTCCAGGATCAGTGCCATGATGCGCTGGTCGCGCCCTTCCGGCGCATAGCTGGCCGGGATCCGTACCGCATGCAGGATGAGCTCGCGCAGCAGCAGGCTGACTTCGATGGCGCGGCAGTCCTGCGGCATGGCCGCGCAGGCGTCGCCGGCCACGAAGACCGTGCGCATGCGCACATCGCCGACGGCGCCGATGCGGTGCCTGAGCTGCGGCGGCACCCACACCGCGCGCCCGATCGGGACCACCCATTCGCCGCGCGCGGTGCGCACAATCATCACACCGGAGATGGCATGGATCAGTTGTCCGTGCTGGTGCCAGTGCTCGGCCAGCTCGGAGCCGTCCGGTTGGTCGTTGGCCACCACCACGATCGGCCGGGGCGTCTGCAGCGATTGCTGGAGGGCGGCGTCGGACAGGGTCTTCATGAGGCAGATCTATGGTCCGGTGAAAGCGTCATCGTGCGCGCCAGTGTAGCCCGGCCGCCGCCCATTGGCTGGCGACGGGCGGTGCCTCCTTACCGCTGGCTAGGCGGCGACAAGGCCCTGCTCGTCGATGCGCGGGGCGCGGTCGCGCAGGCGCAGGGCAAGCGCGCTGGCCACGCACAGCACGCCGAGCACGGTGGCCAGCGTGAAGGCAAGGCCGCGTGCGTCGGACAGCAGGCCGAACAGCGGCGATGCCATGCCGCCCACCGACAGTGCCAGGCCCAGCGTGATGCCGCTGGCCATGGCAGGGTTGCGCGGCAGGTAGTCCTGTGCCAGCGTGACCTGCGCCGTGAACGGCAGGAACATGGCAACGCCCAGCAAGACCGTGAACACCAGCGCCAGCGGCGCGCTCTGCACGAGCACCAGCCCAGCCAGCATGGGCAGCATCAGTACATAGCCGGCACGGATCGCGGTCATGCGGCCGCGGCGGTCACCAAGCCAGCCGCCCAGCAGCGTGCCCACCGCGCCGGACGCCGTGAACGCGGTCAGCACCGCGCCGCCGAAAAAGGCGCTGCCGCCGAGATCGCGCGTCATATGGAGCGATAGCATCGACAGCACCGTGACATAGGGAATCGACCAGCAGATGATGGTGGCTACCAGCAGGCCGAACGCGCGCCAGTGATTGGGCACCGGCGCCGCCTGCGAACGCCTGGCCGCGGCTGCGCCGGGCACGGCCGCCGGACGCGCCGACGCAACCAGCCACAGCACGGCCATCAGCACGGCCGGGATGCCCAGCAGGTAGCTGCGCGCCAGCGCGCCGCCACCAACCGCGAGCGCGGCCAGCAAAGGCGCGAACGACGCACCGACGGTGCCTCCCACGGAGAACACGCTCATTGCCTTTTGCGAGGTGCCGCCGGCAGCGCGGGCGGCCACCGTGGCCGGCGGATGGTAGGCAGCGATGCCGAGGCCGGTCAGCGCGATGGCCACCCAGGTGGCGAAATAGGTGGACGCCATGCCGGCAAGCACTACGCCGAGCGCGGCCACCAGGAAGCCGGTGGGCACCAGCCAGCCGCGGTGCGCGCGGTCGGCATAGGCGCCGAACAGGGGCTGCACCACGCTGGAAAGGCCGGTGGCTGCCAGCATCAGGCCGCTCACGGCCGCGTAGCTGTAGCCGCGCTCCAGCACCATGAAGGGCAGCAGGGCCGGCACGAGCCCCTGATAGAGATCGTTGACCGCGTGCGTGCCGGTGAGCAGTCCGAGCCGCTTCTTGTTCATGCGGCGTCTCCCGTGCGGCAGGCGAGGCGTGGCGAGGGGGCGAATAATGGCATGTCTGGATCCTCCTTGATGTTTGAATGGAAGATGGTAGACAGCACCCGGAAATTGATCTCGCGCGGAAACCACAAGATTCGTCGCGAAATGGACAAAAGGGCTTGTCGCAAAGGCTTGGAGTAGACTTTGTCGGTGTCGAACGGGCATTGTTAACTTACCGAGAGTAAGACGTGCCGGCGGCAGGTGCGAGCATCGTTCAGATCGGAGCCTGCGGATTTTGGGCGTGTTCGGTCAATTCGCGCCAGGCAACGAAACGTGCGGCAAGCTGCTTGCGATAGAGCGAGGCGCGCAACAGATGTCGCTTGAGCGCGAAGTGCCTCCCGGATGGGGCCGAAGCTCGACAGGAACGCCCGCGTACGCGTCAGGGCGCGAAAGCCACAGCATGCGCCGCTCCCGTTCGCGGGTTGGCTGGTGACTGTTCTCTGCCCGATTGTTCACCCTATTGCACCAGCAATGGATCGTCTCGTAGGTCACAGTCACGCTGCGCTCGAACAGCAATTCCTCGATGTCGCACAGGCTCAGGTTGAACCGGAAGTACCAGCGCACCGCCTAGCTGATGACCACCGCCGGGAAGCGGTGGCCGCGATAGTGCGATTTCGTCTTCATCATCGCACTATCTTACGCGACCGCCCCATCAACGTGACAGTGCCAGAGGGAGTCAACACCGTCATCACTTCAATCGGCGTTGGCGCAACTTGTCGGCTTCGGCAAATGCCCGCTACCGTGCGATCTCAGAACTGCGCTTCGCTCAACGCATTGACCGGCACCGCGCCCGCCACGATGGCATCGCGCAAACCCCTTGCCTGCGACAGGATGTGCTCCGCGAAGAAATGCGCCGTCGAGATCTTGGCGTCGTGGAAGGACGGATCCTCGGCGCGCTTCGCGTCCGCCGCGAGCATCGCGCGGCCAAGCTGCCAGCCTTGGATCGCGGTCGTGCCTTCGTAGATCGGCAGGATGCGGGCATCGCGATAATGCTGGGCCGCGCCAGTCTCCTCGATGAAGCCCATGCCGCCGTGCACCTGCACGCCGAGGCTGGTCACATCGATGGACAACTCGGTGCTCCAGCCCTTGACGATGGGCACCATGAACTCGTAGAACGCCTGGCTTTGCTTGCGCACCGCGTCGTCGGCATGCTGGTGCGCCGTGTCGCACGCGGCCGCGGCCACATACGCTACCGCGCGCGCGCCTTCGATCAGCGAGCGCATGGTCATCAGCATGCGCTTGACGTCCGGGTGATGGATGATGGCCACAGCCTCGCGCGCGGAACCATCGACCGGACGGCTTTGCACGCGCTCGCGGGCAAAATTCACAGCCTGCTGGTAGGCCCGCTCCGACACGGCGATGCCTTGCATGCCGACCGAGAAGCGCGCCGAGTTCATCATGATGAACATGTATTCCAGGCCGCGGTTTTCCTCGCCGACCAGCGTGCCGATGGCACCACCGTGGTCGCCGAACTGCAGCACGGCTGTGGGGCTGGCCTTGATGCCCAGCTTGTGCTCGATCGACACGCAGTGCGCATCATTGCGCGCGCCCAGCGAACCATCCTCATTCACCAGGAACTTGGGCACGATGAACAGCGAGATGCCCTTGACGCCCTCGGGCGCCGTGGGCGTGCGCGCCAGCACGAGATGGACGATGTTCTGCGCCATGTCGTGTTCACCGTAGGTGATGAAGATCTTGGTGCGCAATGGCCTTCTCGAAATAGCGCCGCGCCGCAGCCTTGTCGCGCTGGGCGCCCAGTAGAAAATCGATGGTGTGGCCCGCCCGCACGAAGCAGGATGCGGTTCCGTTGGACCCAGGTACCGGCACTCCCGACAAGAGGATGCGCGACACGAAGCCACGCAGTATAAGCACCGAATCGGGTGGACCCGCTAAGGCGGCCCCCGCCCTCCTGCCAGCGGGTCAAATTTGCTTGATTATCACGGCAAGTGATTAATTGCATCCCTTGAGAGCGGATATGGATTGCGAACACCGTCGCGCGGGCTCAAATCCTGGCTCAATCTAGCGCAGCGCGAATGAGCTTCTGCACTAGCAGTTCATGTCGCTCCAACGCTTCATCAAGGGTGCAGGCTCCATAGCTCTCGTTTTGGTCCGCCACCTTCCCAACAACACGAGTCACGAACAGTGGCGTGTCCCTAGGTGCTCGCTCAGACACTCCGCGGAAGCGGGTGGTGACCACGACGCCGCAGTCTTCCAACAGCGTGCGGCGGAAGATCAGTTCGTTTTCAGCCATCCAGCGCGACCACTCGCCCTGGCCCAACACCTGGACAGGCCGGTTCTTCGCATCCAGGATATAGAAACGACTCCATCTGGGTGGTACCGATCGGGATCTCATAGGAAAATGATCGGGGGCGTCGCAGCCCGTCGATACTGAATGATCTTCCTAAAGGGTATTGGAGAACATGCCCCCACCGAACACTCACAGAGCATATTCGGCACGCTCCCGTGTATCTTCACGCTGGCATGCCTGCGTCAAATTCCCCACTCATGCCATTGGATCGGGCGGGGTATCGCCAACCACGGCAAGCTCCAAGGCACCCTCGGAAGGCCTCCAGAATCGCAGAGCTGCCGAGGAAGTTGGCGTAGGCAATGCTGGCGCCCAGCCTGCCCTGCTCGCTGGCGCTACGCGGCCGCTTCTGCAGGGCTTCGTTCCGGTCGGCCACGACTAGCTTTGCTCCGGCCGGGACCGTCGGTTCCGGGGCACCCGGCTAGGTGAATGCATACGCGCCAAAGGCGCCGCACAAGGCGACGGAAAACAGTGCGCGGACAGCGCGAGCAAGAGTTCGAGGCGGCAAGATGCGCGAAGTGCTTGCCTCGCCGACGGAGAATTCGCGCCCGAGCTTTTCTCGCGGTGCCGGCGCGGCGGATTTTCCGGAGAGAAACAGGAGACTGCCCCACGACGTGGCATTCTGGTAGTGCGCCGCGGGCTTGCTTGCAGTTCGGGGGCCAGCGACAAATCTCGCAAGGCGTTCTCAGCAGCCCATGGTGGTTTTCTTTGATTGCACAGCGGGAGCAGCGAGGCCGCGCCGGAGAATTGAATCTCAGGCTGCGCCGCTGCCACTGCCAACCTTCAGCCGATACTCAGTGACCAGTCCCGCCGGCTTGTAGATCAGCGCCAGGATCAACCCCAGGCCGATCAGCATCAACCGCAGCGATGCCAGCTGGCCGGGCGTAAGCCAGGCTATGTAGTCGTTCAGAAAACGCGTTCCCTCCAGCAGGAGCACGACGGTGAACGCGCTCAGCAGCACACCCCGGTTGCTGCCGCGCCCACCGATGATCACCCCCATGAAGGCGTAGGCGGTGATGATGGGGCCGAACTGGGTGGGGTCGATGTACTGATAGTAAACGGCGTGGAGGCAACCGGCCAGGCCAATGACGCCGCCGCCCAGCGCAAACAGGCGCAGCCGCAGCGCCAGTACGTTCTTGCCCAGCGTGGCGGCCACCAGCGGGTCGTCGCGCAGGGCGCGGGCAGTGCGGCCCAGCGGAGCCCGCGCCACCGCCTCGAACAACAGGAACACCGCCGCCAGGCTGATCAGCGTCAGCGCCAGCAGCGCGCCATCGCTCGCCACCGGGCGCGCGATGTTGGCGATGCCCAGGCTGCCGCGCGTGAGCCATTCCTCATGGATGGCCACCAGCTTCAGGCATTCGGCAAAGCCCAACGTGACGATGGCCAGATAGTCGTCGGAGAGCCGGATGGAGATCAGGCTGGTGAGCGCGCTGGCAATCGTGGTCAGCGCAATGGCAGCCAGCAGCGCCAGCCATGGATTCCAGCCCACGTGCGTGAACTGCGCATAGGCGTAGGCGGCCAGCATATAGAAGCCGAACAGCCCGAAGTTGACGAGGCCGCTCAGGCCCCACTGCAGGTTCAGGCCGAGCGCGGCAATGCCGGCGATAGCCACCAGCATCAGGATGGAGATGAGGTAGGGGGTCATGACTTAACGGCTCACTTGTTGACGCGGGCCTGGCCAAACACGCCCCACGGGCGCACCAGCAGCAGCGCGCTGAGCACGGCGAAAGACACCAGCGTGCGGTAATGGGAGGGCAGCACCAGCGTGGAGGCCTCGGCCGCCACGCCCATCAACAGCGCGCCGAACACCGCTGCCATGGGGTTGGCGATGCCGCCCAGGATGGCGGCGGCGAATACCGGCAGGACGTAGTTCCAGCCCATCTGCGGATCGAGCGTAGCGTCAAGCCCCACCAGCAGGCCAGCAGCGCTGGCCAGGGCGCCGGAGATGAACCAAGTCAGCCCCACCACGCGCGCGCGCGAGATGCCCCGCACCGCGGCCAGCGCGGGGTTGTCGGCCACAGCGCGCATCGCGCGGCCCAGGCGGGTGTAGCGAAACACGGTCCATACCAGCGCCAGGCTAGCCACGCCGACCAGCACGATCAGCCACTGCTCATGGTTGACCCGCAGGCCGCCGAGCGGCTCCATCGCGGCAATGCGCAACGGCCGCGAAGGCTCTGTCTCGTACCCCAGCGGCGTACTGCCGGCAACGAAGCGCACCGCGTTTTCCAGGATGAATGCCACCCCCATGCTGGCCACCAGCAGGGTCACGCCAGAGCGTTCACGCAAGGGACGGTAGACCAGCCAGTCGACCGCCATGGCGATCACGCCACCCAGCAGCGTCCCGGCCGCGGCGGCCCACGGCAGCGGCCAGCCCAGGCCAGCGTTGAACAGGTAGATCAGGTAGGCGCCCAGCGTCAGCATGGCGCCGATGGCGAAGTTGGCAAAACGCAGCACGCTGAAGCTCAGCGCGAGAGCCAGCGCCGGCAGCGCCACCAGCAGGCCGGAAACCAGGCCGTTGAATACAAGTTGGAGCATCGGAATGGGGGTCTTCAGGAAGCAGCGGCTTCGGCGGGGCGAGAGCCCAGGTAGAGGCGATGCACCGCGTCATCGGCAGCCAGCCCCGCCGCCGGAGCGACGAGCCTGACCTGGCCAGCCGCGAGCACCAAGCCGGTGTCGGCCGCGGCCAGACCGAGCTTGACGTTCTGCTCGATCATCAACAGCGTGATCCCCGTGGCGCGGATGCGGGCAATCGATTCGAACAGCAACCCCGCATTGCGCGGCGACAGTCCCGCCGAGGGCTCGTCCAGCACCAGCAGCGAGGGCGTCTGCATCAGCGCCGAGGCGATCGCCACCATCTGGCGCTGGCCGCCGCTAAGCAGGCCGGCACTGGTCGCCAGGCGGCCACGGATCTCGGGGAACAGCTCAAGCACGTAGTCCAGCCGCTCGCGGCGCGCGCCGGCGCCGGCGCGGGGGTGCAGGAATTCCCAGCCCAGGCGCAGGTTGTCGGACACCGGCAGGTTGGCAAAGACGTTGCCTTCCTGCGGCACATAGGCAAGGCCGAGGCGGGCGCGGGCCGGTGCGTCCAGCGTGCCGATCGGCCCGTCGCCAAGATGGATGGTGCCAGCCGACAGCGGCAACAGACCCACTACCGACTTCAGCAACGTGGACTTGCCCGAGCCGTTGGGCCCGATCACAGTGAGCGCACCGCCCCGCGGAATCTCAAAGCTGACCTCGTGCAGGATGTCCTTGCCCTGATAGCCTGCACAGACGCCATGCAGCCTCAAGCCCGTCTTCATTGCAGTGCTCCCAGGTAGGCTTCGCGCACGCGCGCATCGGCGGTGACGGCATCAAAGCTGCCTTGCGTCAGCACGCGCCCTTCGGCCAGCACGTAGACGTGGTCGCACAGCGCTGCCACCATGTCCATGTTGTGCTCGACGATGGCAAAGGTCTTGCCCTCGTCGCGCAGCGCGAGGATGAACTGGCACAACTCCTCGATCAAGGCCGGATTGACGCCGGCTGCCGGCTCGTCGAGCAGCACGATATCCGGCTCCAGCATCAGCGCGCGGCATAGCTCCAGCAGCTTCTTCTGGCCGCCCGACAACGCGCTGGCGGATTCATCGGCCAGCCGAGTCAGGCGCACACGCGCCAGCAAAGACAGCGCGCGCTCGATGGCCTGCTCTTCCGCGCGCCGCACGCTGCGGCGGGAGAACAGCAGACGCCTCAGGCTTTCGCCGGGTTGCACGGGTGCTGCCAGCAGCATGTTCTCCAGCACGGTCAAGCTGTCCAACTCGCGCGCCAGCTGGAAGGTGCGGGCGATGCCGGCATGGGCACGCGCATGCACCGGCAAGCGCGTGATGTCCGCACCGGCGAGCCGCACGCTGCCGCGATCTGGGCGCAGCGAGCCGGCCAGCACGTTGAACAGGCTCGACTTGCCAGCGCCGTTGGGCCCGACCAGCCCGGTGATGCGGCCTGGCGCCAAGCGCAGTGTGGCACCATCGAGCGCGCGCACCCCGCCAAAGGCCAAGCTGACCGCTTCGGCCGACAACGTGCGTAGGGTACGTTCGGTGCGTTGAGAGTGCAACGGCGTGGCCGCGTGGACGTCCGCCACGAGGCCAGCCTGCAATGCAGCATCAGGCATCACTTCAGCGTTTCGAGCAGCTTATTGGCACCGTCCTTGACGACGAAGTGCCCGTACTGCCGGTTGAGCTGGTCGCCGGTGGGGGTGAACTGGAAGCGCGAGCCGGCACCGCTGTAGGCGATGGCCTGCCTGGCGCGCAACGCCTTCAGGCCGTCCACCGGGTTCTCGACGAGCTTAGCGCCGGTGCCCGTGCCATTGACCACGGGCAAGATGGCTTTGGAGAATACTTGCGGATCAGCGCTGCCGGCACGCTCGATGGCGAGCGCCAACACCGAGATCTCGTCCCACACATTGGACGGGAAGATAGCCAAGGTGCCAGCCGGGATAGTGGCCTGGCGCGCGAAGGTCTTGTAGGCGGTGGACTCGGCCGGCGGAATCGACTGGATATGGTGGATCCCCTCGGCCACGGCCTTGCCCACGTTCTTGACGAAGGCGCCCTCGGCATCGGCCGACGACGAATTGGCATAGATGCGCGTCTCGCTAAAGCCGCTGCGATAGACCTCCCGCGCGATGGCGGACAGGTCCGGCAGATAGCTCGGCAGGAACACCGCATCGGGCTTTTTACCGAAGACCTTCTCCACCTCCGCACGGTAGGAGGGCTGGTTCGGGTTGTAGTACACCACATCCAGGATCTGCCCACCGCCCTGCCTGAAGGCGTTGATGAAGGGATCAACCATGCTCAGCGTGAACGGCGTCTGCAGCACCAGCAGCGAGGCCTTGCGCGCGCCGTCCTTGAGCGCGGCGCGGGCGAACACCGCGCCCCAGTCGCTGCCGCGGGCCTGGAAGCGCCACACCAGGCCCTTGTTGTCACCCTGGGTCACTTCGTCGCCCGACCCGCTGACCAGCAGCGGCACGCCTTTCTCGATGGTCAACGGCTTGATGGCCATGGCCACGGCGCTGCTCCATACGCCGACGATGGCCGACACCTTGGACACATCCAACAGCTTGCGCACCGCGGCCACGCCGGCAGTGGGATTGCTTTCGCTGTCTTCGACCAGGATCTCCAGCTTGCGCCCCCCCAGCACGCCGCCGCCTTCGTTGTTGATGAACTCGGCCGCCTTGCGCGCGGCGTTGGCCATGCCCGGCCCGTAGGCGCCACCACCGCCGGACAGCGGCACCAGCACGCCGATGCGGATCGGTCCGTTGCCCTGCGCGACGGCGAGGTTGGGGATGGAAAGCGCGGCTAGCGCGGCGCCGGCGAGACCGAGGAATGCACGGCGGTCAAGGGAAGATTCAGGCATGAATACGTATTCGAGAGAGGGAAATGACTTCAATAGCGTGGTCAGTGCGAGCGCTCAAACCGGATGCACGGCGGTGGCGTCCTCGCCGATCTGCAGTGCCTGGTTGAAGCGGTTGAAGAAACCACACAGCGAGATACGCAGCGTCAGCTCCACCACCTGCGCCTCGCTGAAATGCGCGAGCAGCCGGGCAAATACCCCGTCGCGGATACGTTGCGGGGCATTGGTGACGGCAACGGCATACTCCACCACCAGCTTGTCCACGGCGTCCAGCTCGGGATGATCGGCGTAGTCGAGCAGGCGCTGCGCGCCGGCCTCGCTGACGCCTTCCACCGCCAGCCGCGGCGCATGGCTGCGTACGCAGTAGTCACAGTCGTTAAGCAGCGACACCACCACGATGGCCATCTCGATATAGCGGTGGGGCACAGCATTGCGCGCCTTCAGTTCCAGCAGCATGCGCGGCAGGTGTTCGGCTGCCGGGCCAACGTGGGACAGCACCGAGAACTGGTCGGCAAAGTGCGCGCCGTTGCCGGTGAACTGGTTGAACAGCTCGCGCTGGGCGTGGCCGAAGGTATTGGGGTCGAGTTCGCTGACGCGGGGCATGGTGGTCCTGCTATGGAATTGGTGGGAAAGGAATGCGGCTCAGGCCGCATCGCTGCCGCGGCGGAAACCTGCGCCGACATGCGGTGCCTGCAGCCGCGGGCCGCTGCCGAGCAGCTTCTCGCGCAGCGTGCCCGCCGCATAGCTGGTCTTGTAGGCACCACGGTGCTGCAACTCGGGCACGAGATACTCGACGATGTCATGGAAGGTCCGCGGCGATTCCACCCAGGCCAGGTTGAAACCGTCGATGCCGGTGTCCTCCATCCAAGCCTGCAGCTCGTCCGCCACCTGAACCGGGTCACCCACCACCACCGGGCCGCGCCCGCCGATCGCGATGAACTCCACCGCGTCGCGCACGGTCCAGATGCGTTCGGGGTCCAGCTTGCTAAACGAGGCCAGCGCGGATTGGCCGGCCTGGGTGTCCACATAGGTGAGGGTGTCGTCGGGCGCGTAGTGCGACAAGTCGATGCCGGTCCAGCCGGAGAGCAGTGCCATCGCCCCTTCGTAGCTGGCGCGCTGCTTGTAGGCGGCGTAGCGGGCCTGCGCCTTCTCGGCGGTTTCGTCGACGATCACGGTGAGCATGGCGAACAGCTGAGCGCTGTCGGGGGCGCGGCCGGCCGCTTCCAGCTCCGTGCGCAGTGCCTGCACCGACTTACGCAGGCCATTGCGCGTGGGTGCACCAACGAAGACGCATTCGGCATGCCTGGCCGCAAACCGCGTGCCGCGCGCCGAGCCGCCGGCCTGGAACAGCACTGGCGTGCGCTGCGGCGAGGGCTCGCACTGGAACACGCCGTCGAGCTGAAAGTAGCGTCCATCGTGCTTGATGGCATGGATGCGGGCAGGGTCGGCGTACACGCCGCGCTGCGCGTCGCGCTGCAGCGCGGCGTCTTCCCAGCTTCCCTCCCACAGCTTGTAGCAGACCTCCAGGTATTCGTCGGCACGCTCGTAGCGTTCGTCGTGGGCGCGCTGCTCGCGCTGGCCCAGGCTGCGCGCGCCGCTGTCCAGGTAAGAGGTGACGATATTCCATGCCACGCGCCCGCCGCTGAGGTGATCCAGCGTGGTCAGGCGGCGCGCCAGCAGGTAGGGGGCCTCGTAAGCCACGGATACCGTCACGCCGAAGCCCAGGTGCCGGGTGGCATGCGCCATCAGCGGGATCAGTGGTACGGGATCGTTCATCGGCACCTGGGCGGCAGTACGCAGCGCGACGTCGGCACTGTCGCCAAATACGTCATAGATCCCAGTGATGTCGCCGAGGAAAAGGCCGTCGAACAACCCCTTCTCGAGCAGCTTGGCGAGATCGACCCAATAGCTGGGGTCGAGGTAACCAATCGAATTGTCGTCCGGAGCGGTCCATTGACCAGGTGCGAGGTGCACCACGCAATTCATCAAGAAGGCATTAAAGCGAATCTGGCGAGGCATAGGAAAGCGCTGCTGGCCCTTGCGGAACGCAAGTACCGGAACATCAAAAGCGTAGATTCTGGACTGCGACGAGGGTCGGGCCAAGCGCCCATTTCGCCTGAGCATATGCGGGGCGGATGCATATGCTCAGGCGAAATTCGATAGGTGCATGGCTCGGGACAAGTGACCATCATCAAAGCGGATGTGCTGCGAGCCCGGGTCCGTGCAGGATGTGCCTAACAGCCCGAGCCCGAGGGAAGCCACCGGAGCGCTAGCTTGCGCAGCTTCCCCGGCTGCGCGAAGACTGGCGCCCCTTGACGGTTGATCTCTCACTGATTGAGATGGCGGCCACCACGAGGCGGCGGGGCGCCTCCCCCGCCCCGCACTGGTCTGCTATGCAGGAGCCCACCAGCGCTGCAGCCAGCGCGCGCAGCTGTCGAGTAGGAAACCCAGCAGCCCGATCACCAGCACGGTCGCAAGCAGCTCCGAGTACGCCAGCCGATCGCGCGTATCGAGGATGAAGTAGCCCAGGCCGGCATTCACCCCCAGCATTTCAGCCGGCACCAGCACGATCCACACGATGCCGATCGACAGCCGCAGCCCAGTCAGCACGCTGCCCACTACGCCTGGCAGCACCACCCGCATCAGCATCTCCCCGCGCGTGGCGGCCAGGCTGCGGGCGAGCGTGACCCAGCGGGGGTCAAGGTTGCGCACCCCGGCGGCGGTATTGAGCAGAATGGGCCAGACTCCGGCGAAGGCCAGCAGGAACAGCACCGGGCGGTCGCCCACGCCCAGCACCATCACGACCACGGGCATCCAGGATAACGGCGAGATCATGCGCAGGAACTGGAAAGCCGGCGACACCGCGGCATCCACCAGCGCCGCTCCGCCCACCAGCAAGCCAAGCGGCACGCCCACGGCAAGTGCCATCGCCAGTCCCAACAACACGCGTCGCAGGCTCACCAGCGCATGCTGGGCAAAGTCGGGCTGGCGCAGCAGTTCCGCCGCGCTGGCCAGCGCGGCGCCGGGCGTGAAGCGCGTGGCTAGCCCTTGCGCCTGCCCGGCACCGGTGGCCAGCCACCAAAGGAGGAGCAGCACCGCCATACCGGCCAATCCCGGCCACAACCGTGCCGCCAGTGCGCGCATTATGGCGCTGGCGGACCAGGCATCGTTGGCAGACTCGTTCACGCTGCAATCTCCTCCTGCCGCAAGAAGCCCTCGCCAAAGCCGAAGGCCTTGAGCCCACCCACCTCGGCCAGGCTGCGGCGCACGAAGCGATCGTCCACCAACTCACGTGCGGCGCGCTGCGGCTCCAACCCGGCCAGGAAGGCACTATTGCCCTCGATCAGCGTGCCCTTGAGCCGGCGCACGAGTTCTTCCGTGTAACTGGGGTAGGGATAGGGCTGGAAATCGATGCGCTTGTCGTTCCAGTCGGCATGATGAATGGCGCCGCTGGCCAGATAGCGGGCACGCTCGCCCGCATCGGGAACCAGCACCCGGCGCAACGCGTCCAGCGTGTGTGGCGTGTAGCGGTTGGCGCCATCCTTGGACAGGAGCGCGGCCGCCTCGGCGCGGTTGTCCTGAGTCCAGCGCTGCGCCTTGACAATGGCATTGACAACCTTCTGCGCCCACACCGGGCGCCGCTCCAGATCCTGCTGGTGCATGAACACCACGCAGCAGGCATGATTGCGCCACACGTCGCCAGTGAAGCGCAGTATCTTGCCGATCTTCATCGTCTCCGCTGCGGCGTTGAACGGCTCGGCTACGATATAGCCCTCGATCTGGCGTGTGGCCAACGCGGGCGGCATATCGGATGGCGCCATCACCACCAAGTTGACCTCATTGGACGCCAGCGCCCCGCTCTTGCGGCTCACCGGCACCAGGCCGTCCTTCTTCAGCATCGTCTGCAGCACGACGTTGTGAATCGAATACCAGAACGGGATCGCTACCGTCTTGCCCCCCAGGTCGCGCAGCGATCCGACCTGCGGCGCCACCGTCAACCCGGAGCCGCCCACGTGATTCCACGCCACCACCTTGGCGGGAACCTGGCTGCTGAAGCGCGCCCAGACGGTCATCGGCGACAGCAAATGCACCACATTGACCTGGCCGGAAATGAAGGCCTCCACCAACTGTGCCCAGCTGCGCAGCAGCGTGGGCTTCTCGGCTTGAATGCCTTCCTTGTCGAAATAGCCATTGTTGTGCGCCACCAGCAGTGGCGTAGCATCGGTGATCGGCAGGTAGCCGATGCGCACAGGTGCATCCGGCTCGCTGGCCGCGCGTGCGTTCAGTGCATTGAGCAGCGGCAGAGCACCGCCAGCGGTGAAAAGCGCGGAGAGCTTCAGAAGCTCGCGCCGGGACATCGGAACCTGGCACATCGTTGACCTCGTCTTGGTGTTTCGTGGTGTCTGTCGCGCTGCCTCAAATGGCCGCGGTCTGGTGCAGCGGCGCTGGATGCGCTGCCAGCGCGGTGGAAGTCCTGCCGCCGGGCCGCAGCAGGCTGCGCAGTGCCCGTACGATCTCCACGCGTAGGGCACCCAGAGCCTCGACCTCCGCCTCCCGCGGATGGGGCAACGCGATGCGCCATTCGCGCAGCACGCTGGCCGGCTCGCCGGGCGCGGCCCCCAATAGGACGATGCGGTCGGACAACAGCAGCGCCTCGTCAATGTCGTGGGTGATCAGCAGCGTCGCCGGGCCGTACTCGCGTACCATGCGCAGCAGCAGCGCCTGCATGTCGGAGCGCGTGATCTCGTCCAGCGCGCCGAAAGGCTCGTCGAGCAGCAGTGCCAGCGGTTGGCGCGCCAGACAACGCGCCAGGGCCACCCGCTGCGCCATGCCGCCGGACAATTGCGCGGGAAAGAGGTGCTGCGCATGGCTCAGCCCGACGGCAGCCAATGTGCGCGCCACACGCTGATGACGCCCTGCGCACGCCAGGGCTGGCTGATGCCGAAAGTCCAGGCCGAACCCCACGTTGCGCGCCACGGAAAGCCATGGCAGCAGGCAGGCATCCTGGAATGCCACGGCAATGCGTGGATGCGGTGCGTCCAGCACCTCCCCCTGCATGTGCACCCTGCCTCGCGTGGCCGGCTGCAGCCCGGCCAACAGGCGCAGCACACTGGACTTGCCGGCGCCGCTTGGGCCGATCACCGACACCACCTCGCCGGCTGCCAGCCGCAGGTCCACACCGCGCAGCACAGTGCGCGACGCCGCGCCGCTGCCGTAGACCAGCGTCAGGCCCTGCCCCTCCAGCAGCGCTCCGCTCATGCCGCCACCCGGGGGGCTAGCACCGCTTGCCTCGCCAGCTCTGTCTTCAGTTGCACCAGGCTGGGCGTGACGATGGGCAGGAACGCCGCCTCGCGCCAGCGCCGCGCAAAGCCATCGGTACGCGCGTGCAGGTAGGCTGCACCGCCGCGCGCTTGCAACTCCAGTTGCATCGCCGACGCGGCCAGCTCTACCAGGCGAATACGGATGCCAAACAGCGTGCGGGGAGCAGCGAGGAAGTCGCCGACTCCCAGTCCATCATGCAGCGTGCGTGTCTCGCCGACGAGCGCGGCGGCAAGCGCATCGAGTTCTTCATCCAGTACGGAACGACCGCTTTCGACACCGTCGCGTGCCGCCGCAATGCCGCGCCGGGCCAGACCGATTGCCAGGCCGCACTGCAGGCCCAGGAAGGCCGGCCGTACACGCGGCAAGAACTGGTGCGCGTCTTCGTGCAGCAACCAGCCGGCATCCAATGCGACGCCATCGAAGCGCACCGACGCGGTATGACTGCTGCGCAGGCCGATCAGGTCCAGGTCTTCGCTGCGCGCCACGCCCGGCAGGCCCGAAGGAATGGCATAGACGGCGGCACATCCGCCGGATGCGCTGGCCGCAGTCACTGCCACCGCAAAGCCCGCGGGATGCAGATTGGTGGCCCACGGCACCACACCATCGATCAGCCAGACGTTGCCCGCCTCGCCGACGCGCGCGGTTACCTGTAGCGATTCGATGCCACCAAGAAACTTCATGGCATTGGATAGCCCGGTGGCGCCGGCAAGGCGGCCATCCAGCAGCGCGCGCAGGCAGCGCTGCGCCAGTGCGCGGTTGGGTGTCTGCAGCAGGTATTCGATGAAAGCGCGCTGGCCCCACAACACGAATGCCGCCGTCTGCGAATATTCGGCCACTGCCGCCACTGCCTCGACAGCATCCGAGAGGGTGCCGCCATTGCCGCCCAGGATCTGCGGCACGCCGACGCCAAATAAGCCGGCCTGAGCCAGGCGTGGCAGTACCTCGCCCGGGTCGGCGGTGCCGTTGTCCAGCCCGTCGGCATGGGCGGCCAGCCATTGCGCCAGATCCGGCGGCAGCACGCTTGAGAATGTGGAGAAAGTCATCGGCGTTCCTCTGCGATTCAGCGATGTCAGGCCGCGGCAGGTGTCCACCGGTACGCGTCCAACTCGGGGTTCAAGGGTGTCTGCGCCAGGCTGTTGCCGAAGTTGCACAGCGTGGCCAGGCTCACGCCCAGCACCACATCCAGTGTCTGCGCCACGGTGAAGCCTGCTGCCAGGAAGGCATCGAACACGTCCTGCGGCACCGCGCCGCGCATGCTGATCACGGCGCGGGTGAAGTCGGCCAGTGCCTCCAGCCGGACTTCAGGCAACGCGGCCTGGGCGCGCAATGCGCCCACCGTGTCAGCATCCAGCTTGGCCTTCTTCACCGCGATTGCCGTATGGCCGGCCACGCAGAAGCCGCAGCCATGCGTGGTGGCCGCGGTGAGCTGCACCACCTCTCGCTCGGCCAGTGTCAGTGAGCCGCGGCTATTGATCTCCGACACGGTCAGGTAGGCCTCCAGCGCCGCCGGCGCGTTGGACAGTACGGCGATCAGGTTAGGCAGGTAGCCGTTGTTGGCGATGGCGCGCGCCACCAGGGGGCGGCTGGCTTCGGGGGCGGTCTCGGCGGATTGCAGCGGGATACGGCTCATGGCGTCACGTTGGGATTAGGTGGAACACCAGCCGATTTTGCGACGAGTGGCTGCCAGGAGCCATGCGCGAGCGTCGCGATTCCCTGCCATTTCGTCTGCGTTTCGCTGGCCGGTGTGCCATGCCCGCCCAGGGGAGTGCTACGACAGCGACAACCGCTGCCCCTGTCGCCGCATGGCTCCCGGCTGCAAGCCGGTTACCTTTTTGAAAGCGCGCGCGAAGGCCGCCTCCGAGCGATAACCAACACGCTCGGCCGCCTGGGCGATGCTGCATCGGCTGCCCAACAGCTGCTCGGCCACTTTCATCCGCAGCAACAGCAGGAAGGCAGCCGGCGACTGCCCGCTAGCCTCGACAAAGCGTTTGCAGAAGGTGGCGCGGGACATATGCACCAACGCCGCCATGGCCTCCACCGTCCACGCCCGTTCAGGATGCCGGATCAGCGCAAGCATCAGGCCCGAGAACTCAGCGCTGCGCAACAGCGGCCACAGTCCCTGCGCCACGTCGTCGCGCGCGGCCAGGTGACGCACCACATAAAAGAACAGCAGATCAATCAGCCGCGCGATCAGCGGCGAAGGCTCGCTGCCGCCACGCCGTGCCTCGGCGAGGATCAGATCAAACAAAGCGCAGGTGGCAGCCAATCCATCATCGGCATCGTCACGCTCACCGCCCTCCCCTCGCAATACCAAGTAGTCGGGGAATGGTGCCAGCAGCACCTCGCTCAGGCCGGGGCGGAAATCGAAGAAGCCGCAGGCGAGTCCGGTCGAGGACAGCGATGGCGGCAAGAGCGCATCCAATGACAGCATCTCGCCGTCTGCCACGCAGGCCTGCGGCTCGGCGTGTGGCCCCAGATGGTGTGGCACGTCGCGTAGGAAAAACACTGCATCGCCTGCCCGCAGCTGCACGGGGGCCATATCGCCGGGCAGGTGCAACCAGCAGTCGCCATGCAGCACCAGATGAAACCCTGCACGCAAGCGTCCAGCAACCGAGGCGCGCCAGTTGCCACAATACTGCCCTAAGTGAAAGAGGGTGGTCTCGAGTTCGAGGCTGCTCAGAACCCAATGGACCACGCGATCCGTGTGGTTCATGACGTGCTACAAAGTTTGCCGCGAAGACGAGCGCAGCATGCCTGCCGAACATAACGCAGGTGCCGTGCGGCACGGAAGGTACTTATACGTATTTGCTTATGCGGACTAGCGATAAGGCCAGCTTCGAATTCGAAATCAGAGTTGGCTAGAGAGCCGAAGCCCGGTGTATTCCATACTCCGCCCCTAGTGCACACCCATCCGAGTAAGCGTCTACGCAAGTATTCGTAGGAACGTCGTGGAAAGCATGCTGGAATCAGCGCTGGAGCGCTTTCCGATTCTAATTGCTCGCGGCGCTAGACGATGCGATCGTTGTTGCACGTCTGGCGCGGCGTGCCGCATGTGTGGCGGCGCGCTCTGCCATCATCACGTCGCCATAAGCGCATGCAGAGAACACTCTCCCGCAAGCGACCGCTTGGCCACCGCCCCGAACGCCCCCACCAGTGCATTTTCCGTATTGGTCAGCGAGGCCATCACCAGGGGATATCGCAACGAAGAACGGGATTCCGTCACGTCGATATAGACCACGCCCAGCGCCTGCACCCTCGTCATTGCCCTGGGCACAATGGCAATGCCCAGGTTCCCGGCGACCAGCGTGATGATGGTCTGCATCTGCGCCGCCTCCTGAACCACACGCGGAAAAAATCCCGCGCGCTGGCAAGCCGCCAGAATCACCCCTGAGTAGCCCGGCCCTTCCGCGAAGGGGAACGCGACGAAGGCTTCGGCCTTCAGCTCTTCCAGCCGCAGGCGCTTGCGCCTGGCCAGCGCATGCGCCGCCGGAACGGCGACCACCAGTGTTTCCTCGCACAGGATATCCATGCTCAGGTCCTTGGGCTCATACACCGGCGGCACCACGATGGCGACATCCGTATCGCCGCGCCGCAGCAGCTCCAGCTGTTTGCCGCTGCTCTCGCCTGTCAGGATCAGCTTGACCGCAGGGTACTCCTGCTGGAATCGCCTGAGGATGTCCGGCAGCACGTCAAGCGCCGCACTCGGCACGAACGAAAGCCGCAAGGTCCCGAACATGCCGCTAGCCGCGCGCCGCGCCGATTCGACCGCGATCTCGGCCTGGGCAATGGTCCTGCGCGCCTCCACCAGGAAGACTTCCCCGGCCGGGGTCAACCGCACCATGTGCCGGTTCCTCTCAAACAGTTCGGTGCCGATGGTTTCTTCCAGCTTCTTGATGGCCACCGTCAGGGGCGGCTGGGACATGTGCAACGCCTCGGCCGCGCGCCGGAAGCTCAGCAGCTCGGCCACGGCGACAAACTGTTGAAACTGGCGCAAGTCGGTCACGGTGATTCACTCCATGTATCAAGGATAGCTTTGAATAGTATTTGGAATATCAGGGCCGTGCAAACTACAGTGAGCCCATATAGCAAAACGCAAGAGCCCCACAGGACCACACAATGCGCCCCTCCCTGCTTGAAGAACTCACGCCCGTTCCCAACCCGTACCCCATCGTCTCCACCCTGGCCTACGAAGATGTCTGGGGCCTTTGCGAGCAGGCGCGTGCGCTGGCGTGGGACCCGACGCAGATCGATTACTCGGACCTGGAGCAGGCCGACATTCCCGCGGAAGTGCGCGAGGCTGGCGGCGAGTGGTGGAGCCTGCGCGCCTGGATGGAACACGGCGCCATTCCCTACGGCGCCGAGCGCTTGCGCGATGCGATCTTCGAGCACCAGCCGTTCGAGGTGAAGCAGCACGTCGTCAACTTCATCGCCGAGGAACTGCGCCACCACGAGGCCTCGTTCCGCGTAGCGCGTGCCATATCCGGCTACCAGGAGTCGCCGCGCTCGGATTACTTCCGCGCCATCATCCCCCGCTTCCACGATGAGCGCGATGAGAAGCAGATGAGCTTCTTCGCCGGCCTGGCGGTGAACACCTTGTTCGAGCAGCTATCCGGCGAACTGCTGCAGGCCCGCTACGAGAACGCGCGCTTCGCGTCCATTAGGACGGCCTGCAAGCTGATCCTGCGCGACGAGGCGCGGCATATCCAGTTCGGACGCATCATCATGCGGCGCTTCTTCTCGGAAATATCGGCGGACGACAAGGCGCTGCTCGGGCAGAAATTCGCCAAGAAGCTGCGCGGCAGCCTGCTCAATGGGGTCTACGCTGTCGTCAACCTGCCAGAGGACGAGCAGCGGCGCGCGGGCCGGGCACGCGCCCTCGCTGCCGAATACGGCCTGGGCGCCACGCATCCCGAGCAAGAGATGGCGATCATTAAGCGCTCGCTGGATGAGATCCGCGAAGACGTCGGCTGCCATGGCGTGGAGATCCCGGCGATTGCCGAAGTCGACGAAGGCAAAGCCCCGCTGCTGTCCTGAGCGTTCCGCGCCGACCGCGCGTCATTCTTCCTCTGCCTTGCTTATGCTGACATCTCTTTACCGGCTGCTTGCACTCGCCGTAGCAAGCACCACACTGGCCTTGCCAGTGCCCGCCGTCGCGCAAGTTTTTCCGGACCGCGCCATTCACCTCGTCGTGCCCTATCCGCCTGGCGGCACCGCCGATATCCTGGCCAGGTTGCTCGCCCAGCGGCTCGCCGAACGGGTGGGCAAACCTGTGGTGGTGGACAACCGCGCGGGTGCCGGCACCGCCATCGGGAGCAAGTTCGTGGCCCAGGCAGCACCCGACGGCTATACGCTGCTGATGGGCACGGTCAGCTCACATGCGATGAACCCCGCGCTCAATCGTGGCGTGGGCTATGATCCGCTCAAGGACTTCACGCCGATCTCCCGCGTGGCATCCGTGCCGTTTGTCGTGCTGGAGAACCCGTCCGTGCCGGCAAAAACCATGGGCGAACTGATTGCGCTGGCGAAAGCCCGCCCCGGCCAGATCACCTATGCATCGGCTGGCGCCGGCACCTCGAACCACCTCGCGGGCGAGCTGTTGGCCAAGGCTGCCAATATCCGGTTGCTCCACGTCCCGTACAAGGGCAGCGCACCTGCCCTGGCCGACCTGCTTGGTGGCCAGGTCAACCTGATGTTCGACCTCCAGGTCACCGCCAAGGCCCAGATCCAGGCCGGTACCGTCCGCGCCTTGGCCGTCACAGGAGCGCACCGCAGCAGCTTGCTGCCGAGCTTGCCCACGGTCGCCGAGTCTGGCGTGCAGGGCTTCGACGTGACCGCCTGGTTTGGAGTCTTCGGGCCGGCCGGCATGCCCGCCCCGGTTGTGGATGTCCTCAACCGGCATCTCGTCGCCGTCCTCAAGTCGCCTGAGGTGCGCCAGCAGTTCGCCGCGCAGGGAGCCGAGATCGAATGGAGCAGCCCCGAGGCGTTCAGGACCTTCGTGCAAAGCGAGTACGCGAAATGGGGCGACCTGATCCAAAGCAAGCACCTAGCGGTGCAGTAACCCATGCACGCGCCATCCGCCTCCGCCCCCGAGCGCTACCCTTCCTTCAAGGCTGCCGTGCATGGCAGCGAGATGGTCATCGCATCCCAACCGCTGGCCGCGCAGGCGGGGCTCGACATCCTCGCGTTCGGCGGCAATGCGGTGGACGCAGCCATCGCTGCGGCAGCCGCCATCGCGGTGGTGGAGCCCACCAACAACTCGATCGGCGGCGACGCGTTTGCCCAGGTCTTCGTTGCCGGCAAGCTGCATGGCCTCAATGCCAGCGGCCGGGCGCCACTGGGTATCGACGTCGCTCGTCTCGCCAGGCAGCCCGCGATGCCGCAGCGCGGATGGGATAGCGTCACCGTTCCCGGCGCCGTCTCGGCCTGGACCGCGCTGGTCACGCGCTTTGGCCGGCTCGATCTCGCTACCGTGCTGGAGCCGGCGATCCGCTACGCACGGGCCGGCTTCCACGTCTCTCCCAGTGTCGCGCAGAAGTGGCGGGAACAGGTGCCCAAGCTGCGCAGCCAGCCGGGCTTCGAGGCGGTGTTTCTCCCCGGCGGCGCAGCGCCCGTGGCCGGGGCGCTGTTCCTGCAGCCGACGCTTGCGCAGACGCTCGAACGCGTGGCGCGCACCAACGGCAAGGACTTCTACACCGGTGAGACCGCCAGGCGAATCGCCACGTTCGCCCGCGAAACAGGCGGTGCCCTTAGCGCCGAAGACCTACGCCTGCACGCACCCGAGTGGGTCGATGCCATACAGGCGCCCTACGGCACGCTACAGGTAAGCGAGTTGCCGCCAAACGGCCAGGGCGCGGTGGCACTGTTTGCGCTGGGCGTGCTCGCGCATCACGATGTCGCGCGCTTGCCGGCCGACTCGGCGGCCTCGCTGCATCTCCAGATCGAGGCCATCAAACTGGCGTTTGCCGAAGTCGGGCCGTTGATCGGCGATACGGACTACGCAATCGGGCAGGTCAGCGACCGCCTGCAAGCCCCCTGCCTTCAGGCCGCCGCGGCACGCATCAATATGCGGCAAGCTTCGGATTTCGGCCACACGTTCGGACCACTGGCGGGCACGGTCTACCTTGCGGCAGGCGACCGCGATGGCATGATGGTCTCGCTGATCCAGTCTAACTACATGGGATTCGGCTCGGGGATCGTGGTGCCCGACGCCGGTGTTTCGCTGCAGAATCGCGGCGCATGCTTTTCCACCGATGCCGGTTCCCCGTCTTTCCTCAGGCCCGGCAAGCGGCCCTTCCATACCATCCTGCCGGGATTCGCCTTTGCCGGCGACGGCGAGCCGATTGCCTTCGGCGCGACCGGCGGCACATTCCAGCCGCAGGGCCACGTCCAGATGATGGTGCGCCTGGACGATTACGCGCAGAGCCCGCAGGCCATTGTCGATGCACCGCGCTTCAAGGTCGGGCCGGGGCGACAGGTGGTGCTGGAACCCGGTTTTCCTGCCGAAACCATCTCGGGCCTCACCGCCCTGGGCCACGACGTGGTCGCCAGGACCGAGAGTACCTGGGACTTCGGGGGCATGCAGATCCTGCTCAGGAAGCGTGGCTCGTATGTCGGCGCCAGCGATTCCCGCAGGGATAGCCATATCGCGGTCAGATAGGAGCTGCTGTCTGGTGGTAGGTGCCCCATGTGGATCTGGCGGGTCAGCATGCGGGACACGTTACACAGGCCGGTGCGAAACGGGCACAGGGACTACAAGCCCAACGTGCGGCGCGCGTTATCTCAGCCAGCGACTGCGCCGAATCCCAACTGATTTGTCGTGGGGTGCGTGCACCTGCGCGTGTGTAGTGCGCTGCCGAAGCGCGATCCGGGCATCGCATCCCTGCACTCGACGACTGGAATCCATTGCTCGTTGTTGAGCTGCCGCGGACACCATCGCAGCTACCGCCGTCGCGCTCTGCGCTTCCTGCTCCAGGCCTTGCCCTACGCGCCTCTGGCGGCCGACATTTCCTGTTACGGGTTGGGGTGCGATTAATTGCATTAAAGCTGAAGGAGCACTGTCATTGTAAAACAACCCCTTCAATTCGCCTGCCGCCTTTGTACTCATCGTTGATGGATTGAGCCACGTGCGCGCTGTTGATCGCGGATAGAGGTCTCGGGTGCGTGAACAAGCCCAGATCGGATGCCTGTGCGAAATCGGCTTCGCGCGCGAACACACTGGCCATGATGACAAGTGGGCCGTGTTTCCCTGCCCTTCAACCCATGCCTGGATCAAGATGCGCATAGAACCTCTTCGCGAGAGTCTGTCGACAGATTCCCTTTCGCGACGGATTTCCCCATGCTTTTTGCTCATTCGCCAGCATGGACCTGGAACAAATAAAAAAGCAACGCTCACATGGGAAGATGGGGAATGCGGCTATGAGATCCACCACTACAAGTTAGAAGGCACGCATGGTTTCGAACCGCTCAGACCTTTACTTCAAACAAGCAGCCGGACTGCGTCGCCTTGGCCAGCGTTTCCAGCGGCACCTGCTGCCGCGAGGTGGTGATGTAGAGCGTGTCCAGGTTCGCGCCGCCGAGCGCCACATCGCTGGGACACGGCACGGGCATGCCCACCACGCGATCGAGCGTGCCGTCACGCGTGAAGCGCACCACGCTCCACCCCTCGCTCAGCGCCGTCCATATGCCGCCGCTGGCGTCCAGCGCAAGCCCGCTCAGCTTGCCCGCGCCCGGCGGCATGCTGGCCAGCCGGCGCACCGCCGCGGAGCCGGGTTGCAGCATCAGGATGGCGCCGGAGGCGGGCGTGGTGGCGTAGAGCGTGTCGTCCGCCGCGCTCCAGCACAGCGCCTGCACGGCCTCGCCGAGATGCCAGCGCACCTCAAGGCTGCCGTTGGCGTGCAGCAGGCCGACCGACGATCCGCCTTCGGCGGACTCCATGGCAGCCCACGTCGCTTGCGCAGCTTGCGCGCCGTTGCCTGCGTCGCCGCCATCGCAAAACGCCTGCAGCGGCGCGCGGGGCCAGCCCTCCAGCGGGCGGCGGCTGCCATCCGCCGCGATGGCGACCGCGCCATCGTCGTGCATGGCCCATACCTCCTCGCCGCGCAGCAGCATGCCCGTGATGGGCGCATCCAGCCGCAGCAATTGTTCATCGCGCGCGGGGACTTGCGTGGTGTCCAGCACGCGCACCGACGGTGCCAGCACGTCGGCCCAGTACAGCCGCTGGCGCCGCGCGCACCACAGCGGATGCCCGCCCTGGAAGGCCCACGGCCCAGGCACGGCAGTCACCGCGGCGTCTCCTGCCGGGGCGCGTACGCCTTCGAGCTGCGCGCCGATGCGGCGGGCGGCCTGCGCCACCTCGGGGCCGAGCAGCTCCAGCCGCGCGCGCGTGAGGCGATAGGCCGGGCCGGCCACGCTGATGGCGCCGCGCACCACGCCTTCGGGGTCGACGATGGGCGCGCCCACGCAACGCACGCCCATCACGATCTCTTCGTCGTCAATCGAGTAGCCGCGCGCCGCGGTGATATTGAGCTCCGCGTTGAGGCGGCGGCGATCGGTGATGGTGAGCGGCGTGAGCGCCTTCAACGTCAGGTCGCGCACGATGGCATCGCGCGCCGGGCCGTCCATGGCTGACAGGATGGCCTTACCCTGGCTGGTGCAGTGCAGAGGCTTGCGCTGGCCCAGCACCGCTGCCGAGCGTTCACTGTGGGCGCCGTCGCAGCGCTCCAGCGAGATCACCTCCAGCCCGTCCAGCGTGGCGAGGTAGCAGGTCTCGCCGGTCAGGTCGCGCAGGCCGCGCATCTCGTGCGCGGCGGCGGCCACCAGGTCCGGCATGGTGTAGGCCTGGCGCGCCATCTCGAAGCAGCGAAAGCCCAGCCGGTATACCTTGCGCAGCGGATCGCGGCGCAGCATGCCGCGCGCCACCAGCGTGGCCAGCAGGCGGTACACCGTGGTGCGCGGCAGCGCGAGTTGCGCGGCCAGGTCGCTCTGGCTGACGCCGCCGGGGGTGGCGCCCACCGCTTCGAGCACGTCGATGGCTTTCTCGATTGCGCCGGTACCGTCACCGGGATTCACTGACATGGTGGCTTGTCTCAATATATGGAAAAAACGAAGGAGTCTGGCGGCGCCGCCCCTCTGGTGAGCATTTTAAGTTTTCGTGAAGTTCAATACCATGCAATCAGCCAGCACAGCTGACACGCGGCCAGGTTTGTCCCACCGATTGGGACAAGGGCCGCCCCGACCACTTGCAACCTGGACCGCGCGCATCATGAGCACCAGCCCCACCCTCACGCCTCCCCCGCCCCTGGCCAATATCCCGCAACGCGCGCCCGCGCCGTTCGTGCCGGATTCGGTACTTGACCGCCTGGCCAAGGTGACCAGCGGCTCGCTGACCACGCAGCTCTACATCAAGGGCTTTCGCCAGCCGGTATTGCACGGCCTGACGCCGCTCAACCCCAAGGTCAAGCCCTTTGCCGGGCGCGCGTACACCATGCGCTTCATCCCGGCGCGCGAAGACATCGACATCTATGGCAACCTCACCACCGAGCCTTCCGCCGACAACCTGCAATGGGTGGGCGTGGAGCAGATTGAACCGGGCCATGTGCTGGTGATCGACAGCAACCGCGACGGCCGCGCCGCCTCCATGGGCAATATGCTGATCACGCGGATGATGATGCGCGGCGCCCGTGCGGTCATCACCGACGGCAGCTTCCGCGACGGCACCGAGCTCAGCCAGATGGATTTCCCGGTGTGGAGCACGGGCGTGACCGCCACCACGCGGCTGTCCTACCATCACGTGGCCGACCTGCAAGTCCCGATCGGCTGCGCCGGCGTGGCGATCTATCCTGGCGACGTAATCCACGGCGACGGCGACAACATCACCGTGATCCCCGCCCACCTAGCCGAGGAAATGGCCAGCCTGTGCGAGAAGCGCGACGACGTTGAAGCCTACCTGGCGCTGCGCGTGCAGGCCGGCGAAGCGCTGTGGGGCCTCTACCCGCCTAGCGAAGCCACGCGCGCCCAGCATCGCGAATGGATTGCCGCCGGCCGCCCGCCGATCCCTGCAGCCAAACCCGCCGGCAGCCGCTGAATCCGCCCAACCGGATACATGACCAAGATGACCGCCAAATTCACCCCCGAACAACACGCCGCGCTGATCCGCCGCTACTTCGACGCCTGCAACGCGGCCGACTACGACGCACTGGTGGACTGCTTCACGCCGGACGCGGTGCACTATTTCCCCGCCGGCCTGCCCGAAGTGCCCTGGCGCACCGCTGACACCATCGCCAAGAAATGGATCTGGTGCGTGGAAACGCTCGGCTCGCAATGGACCATCGAGCGCCTCATCGTCAGCCATGACAGCCCGGAGGCGATGATCGAATGGACGCACTGGAAGAACAAGAGCGGCACCGCGCTGCGTGGCGCCGAGTGGTACGACTTCGATCCCGAAACCGGCAAGATCGCCGAAATCCGTGCCTACTACGCCTCGCCCGCCGACAAGGCGACGCCCATCAATGAACTGGTGGCGTTCGACTACGCGGGCCGCGGCTATCACCTGAAGAGCGTATGACCATGTCCTCCCTGCTGCAATCCATCGACGCGCGCAGTGGCCAGCCCATCGGCGCAAGCTGGCCGGCCTCCACGCCGGCGCAGATCGACGCCACTGTCGCCGCTGCCGCTGCCGTGGCCGGCCAATGGGGCGCCAGCCCCGCCGCGCAACGCGCCGCCCTGCTGCGCGCGCTGGCCGCCGCGCTCGAAGCGGATCGCGAAACCCTGGTGCCGCTGGCCGACCGCGAGAGCGGTCTCGGCCTGCCGCGACTGAATGGCGAACTGGACCGCACCGCCTTCCAGCTGCGCGGCTTTGCCGATGTGCTGGAGCGCGGCGACGCGCACACCAGCCTTGACGATCCCGCCGTCGCCGGCGCGCCACCCGCGGGGCGGCCGCGCCTGACACGCGTGCGTGTGCCCGTGGGCCCGGTGGCGATGTTCTCCGCCAGCAATTTTCCGTTTGCGTTCTCGGTGCTCGGCGGCGACACCGCCGCCGCGCTGGCGGCCGGCTGCCCGGTGGTAGTGAAGGCGCATCCCGCGCATCCGGAACTGTCGCGCAAGACCGCCGCGCTGGCGCAACGTGTGGTGGCCGGGCAAGGCCTGCCAGCCAGCATCTTCGGCTTTGTCGAAGGCGCTGGCATCGAGACCGGCGTACGCCTGGTGCAAGCGGAGGCAATCGCAGCCATGGCATTCACCGGCTCGTTCAAGGGCGGCACCGCGCTGGCCAAGGTGGCGGCTGAGCGAGCGCATCCGGTTCCCTTCTACGGCGAACTCGGCTCCGTCAATCCGCTCGTGGTATTGCCAGGCGCGCTGAGCGGCAACGGCGCCGCGCTGGCGCAAAACCTGGCCAGCTCGATCTGCCTGGGCAGCGGCCAGTTCTGCACCAGCCCCGGCGTGATCGTGGTCGGCAAGGATGCGGCCGGCGACGCCTTCGTGGGCGAGTTGGCCGGCGCCCTGCACGCGCTCGCGCCGCATGCCATGCTCAGTGCCAGCATTCGCGCCGCGTTTGACCAGGGCGTAGCGCGCTGGCGCGCGTCCGACAAGCTCAAGCCACTGCTTGGTGAAGTGGCGCGAGCGGACGCCGGCGCCCTGCCGCGCCCCTACCTCGCCGAGGTCGACGCCGCGGACTTTATTGCCGACCACAGCCTGCACGAAGAAGTCTTCGGCGCCGCCGCGCTGGTGGTGCGGATCGACTCGCCCGAGCAGGCGCAGCAAGTGCTGCGCGCCGTAGGCGGCTCGCTCACCGTAACGCTGTGGGGCGTGGATGCCGGCAGCGAAGCGCCGGACGCCGCCACGCTGGAACTCGTACGCGCCGCCACCCAGGTGGCTGGGCGCGTGCTGTTTGCGGGCGTGCCCACCGGCGTGGCCGTGACCGCCGCCCAGCACCACGGCGGCCCCTTCCCCGCGTCGACGCAACCGTTCACCACCTCGGTGGGCTACGCCGCGCTCGATCGCTTCCTGCGTCCGGTGGCGCTGCAAGATGCACCAGCCTGGCTGATTGCGCGCGAGGGGGTGCCATGCTGAAGGCAAGAATGCGGCATATCGTGTTGTTCCGGCGCAAGCCGGATGTGCCCAAGGACGCCACGCTGGAAGCCGCGCTCGCCGCGCGCATGGCGGCCCTGGGCGCGCTGATCCCCGCCATACGGAGCTGGCGCTTTGCCGCAAATGAACTGGATCGCGCGATTTGCTCGGACTATGTGCTGGAGTCCGAGGTAGACGACAAGGCGGCGCTGGATGCTTATCTCTTCCATCCCTTGCACCAGGCCCTGGTGGCGGATCTGAAGCGCTATTTCGAGTGGGCTGCGGTGGATTACACGGTTTGAGGCGGCGGGGTTTTCCCGCGCATCGGGCGCGACCGTCCCATTGGCTGGGAGTGCGCTGTCGATCCCGCCCCGCGAGCATCGCCAGCGCACCCAAAGCTTCCTATTGTATTGATTCCCGCAAGATCAACACAAAGGAGCCCGGGCATGGAGACACAAGCCGATTCGCACCAACCTGAGGAGCATCCGCTTCCGCTTCAGCAAGCCACTTCGCCTCGGCGTCGCGGCTTCCTGATGGGTAGCCTCGCACTGGCCGCCAGCGCTACCGCCGCTAATGCCACCGCGCAGTGGACGCCATCGCTGCGCTACCCTGACCCCAGCGTCGTCATCCTCGATCCGTCCTTCGCGAAGTACCGCCTGTTCAACGCCAGCGTGGAACAGCTCGCCACTGGCCTGCGCTGGGCCGAGGGCCCGGTGTGGATCGGCGACGGCGGCTACCTGCTTGTCAGCGACGTGGCGTCCAACCGCATCATGCGCTGGGACGAGGCCAGCGGCCAGCTCACGAGCTTCCGCGCGCCCGCCAACTATCCCAACGGCAACACGCGCGACCGCCAGGGCCGGCTGATCACCTGCGAAGGTGCCATCACGCGGCGCATCAGCCGTACCGAGCACAGTGGCAAAGTGGTCACGCTGGCCGACAACTTCGTAGGCAAGCCCTTCAACTCGCCGAACGACATTGTCTGCAAGTCCGATGGCTCCATCTGGTTCACCGACCCGCCCTTCCAGCTCAGCAACAACTACGAAGGCCGCATCGGCAAGCCGGAGCTGCCGCACGCGGTGTATCGCATCGACGGCGAGACCGGCAAGCTCACCCAGGTCATCAACGACCTGGCCGGGCCGAACGGCCTGTGCTTCTCGCCGGACGAGAAAACGCTCTATGTGATCGAAGGCCGTGCCCAGCCCAACCGGCTGGTGTGGGCCTACAGCGTCGGGCCCGATGGACGCCTGGCGAACCGCACCAAGCATATCGACGCCGACGGCCCCGGCGCGCTGGACGGCATCAAGTGCGACGAGGACGGCAACATCTGGGCTGGCTGGGGCAGCGGCGGCGCGCCCGGCGTGGACCCGGCACCGCTGGACGGCGTGATGGTGTTCAACCCCAAGGGCAAGCCCATTGGCCATGTCCGCCTACCGGAGCGCTGTGCCAACCTGTGCTTCGGCGGCCTGGAGAACAACCGGCTGTTCATGGCCAGCAGCCATTCCATTTACGCGCTGTACGTCAACACGCGTGGCGCTGGCGCGGCGTAACGCGAAGCGGGCGTTAAACGCAAGCGGCGCGCCCTGGAGCGCGCCGCTTGCGTATGGCTTAGTGCGCTATCGCTAACGACTGCCTACGGCCTCGCCCCAAACTCCACCTTGTCCGCCGTCCACGCCAGCGCCTGGTCGCTCAAGCTAAACCCAAGACCCGGCCGGCTGGGCACGATCATCCTGCCGTCGCGCAGTTCCAGCCGTTCGTTGAACATCGGCTCCAGCCATTCGAAATGCTCCAGCCACGGCTCCTGCGGATAGGCGGCAGCCAGGTGCAGGTGGATCTCCATGGCGAAGTGCGGCGCCAGCTTCAGGCCCTTGAAGTCCGCCAGGCTCATGATCTGCAGGAAGGGTGTGATACCGCCAACGCGCGGCGCGTCGGGCTGCACGAAATCGCTAGCATGCGCGGTGATGAGCTGTGCGTGCTCGCCGAAGCTGGTGAGCATTTCGCCAGTGGCGACCGGCGTATCGAGCGAGGTGGCGAGCGCGGCGTGGCCTTCGATGTCGTAGGCGTCCAGCGGTTCTTCAATCCACGTCAGGTTGAACTGCTCGAGCACGCGGCCGAAGCGCTGCGCGGTGGTGCGGTCCCATTGCTGGTTGGCGTCCACCATGAAGGGGAAGTCGTCGCCCAGCAGTTCGCGCACCGCTTTGACGCGCTTGAGGTCGGTGGCGGTATCGGGCTGGCCGACCTTGATCTTGATGCCGCCGATGCCGTTGGCGCGGGAGGCGTCGATGTTCCTCAGCACCTGGTCCAGCGGCATCGACAGGTAGCCGCCCGAGGTGTTGTAGCAGCGCACGGAATCCCGGTGCGCGCCCAGCAGCTTGGCCAGCGGCAGGCCGGCACGCTTGGCCTTGAGATCCCATAGCGCGATATCGAACGGGGCGATGGCCTGGGTGGTCAGGCCGCTGCGGCCCATCGACGCGCCGGCCCACAGCAGTTTGTTCCAGATGCGGGCGATATCGTTCGGGTCCTCGCCGATCAGCTCCGGCGCGATCTCCTTGGCGTGGGCGTACATGCCGGGGCCGCCGGCACGCTTGGAATAGCCGAAGCCGATGCCTTCGTGTCCGTCGCGGGTACGGATCTCGGCGAAGATGAAGGCGATTTCGGTCAGCGGGCGCTGCCGCCCGGTCAGCACCTTGGCGTCGCTGATCGGGGCGGGCAGCGGCAGGTAGACCAGCGAGACCTTTACCCACGCGATACGGTCGCCCGAGGCTTGTGCCGATGGTGCCAACGCGGCGGTTGCTTGATGTGAAACGTTGCTCATGAGTCGTCCTCGTCTGTCTCGAAGTCTGTCTTGCGGCCAGGCGCGTGCGCCATCATTCCGGCTTGATGCCGGCCTCCTTGATCACCTTGCCCCAGCGCTCGGTCTCGGACTGCACGAAGCGCGCGTAGTCCTGCGAACTGGATGCCACCACCACGAAGCCGTTGGCCTCCAGCTTGGCTCGGACCTCCGGCTGGCGGAACGCCTTCATCATCTCCGCCTCCAGCTTGTCGACGATAGGCTTTGGCGTGCCCTTGGGTGCGGACAGGCCAACCCATGACACCGCCGAAAAACCGGGATAGCCGGACTCCGCCACGGTCGGCACATCCGGGAACAGCGCGTTGCGCTGCGCGCTGGTGACCGCCAGCGCCCGCAGCTTGCCGGCTTTCACATAGGGCAGCACCGCGTCCTGGTTCACGAACATGGTGGGGATCTGGTTGGCCAGCACATCGGTCAGGGCCGGGCCGCCGCCACGGTAGGGAATGCCGACCATGTTCAGGCCCGCCGTCTGCTTGAGCAGTTCCATCGCGAGGTGGCCGGACGACGCATTGGTCACGCCGTAGTTGACCTTGCCCGGGTTGGCCTTGACGTAGTCAACGAATTCCTTGAAGGTCTTGGCCGGAAAGGCGGGGTTGACCACCAGCACGTTGGGACCGGCAATCAGCTGCGAGATCTGGGTGAAGTCGCGGCTGGAGTCATAGTCGGGCTTGGGCGACATGCCGTGCGCGATGGCGTTGCTGCCAATGCCGGAGAGCAGCAGCGTGTAGCCATCCGCAGGCGCCTTGGCAGCCTGCTCCGCACCGATGGTGCCGCCCGCGCCGCCCTTGTTCTCCACGATAAAAGGCTGCTTGAGCGCTTTGCCGAGTTGCTCGGCGATCAGCCGGCCCATGATATCGCTGGTGCCGCCGGCAGGGAACGGCACGATCATGCGCACGGGCTTGGTCGGCCAGGTATCGCCCTGCGCGTTCGCGGTGGGCATGATGCCTGCGAGCGCCAGTGCGCAACCGGCTAGGAACGTTCTTTTGCTGATGCTGGTCATGCTGTGTCTCCTGGATTTCTTTTAATGAGATGCGGAAAAAGCAAGAACTGCAGGGGATCAATCCACCACCCCGATCGGCCAGGGCACGAACTCGTTCAGCCCGACCCCGAGCGCTTCGCTGCAGGTCTTCTCGCCGGAGGCGTGGCGCAGGATCTGCGCGAAGATCTGCTGGCCCATCTGTTCGATGGTGGCCTCGCCGTCGATCACCACGCCGCAGTTGATATCCATGTCCTTGACCATGCGCTGGTACATCGGCGTGTTGCTGGCCAGCTTGATGGTGGGCGCGGGCACCGAGCCAAAGCAGGAGCCGCGTCCGGTGGTGAAGCAGATCAGGTTGGCGCCGCCGGCAATCTGGCCGGTAGCGGATACCGGGTCGTAGCCCGGCGTGTCCATGAACACCAGGCCATGCTGCATCACCGGCTCGGCGTATTTGTAGACCTCCATCAGCGGCGCGTTGCCGCCCTTCTTGGCGCCCCCGAGGCTTTTCTCCAGCACGTTGGCCAGGCCGCCCGCGTTGTTGCCGGGGCTGACGCGGCCGTTGATCTGCGTGTCGCGGCCTTTGTTGTACTCGAGCCACCAGTTGATGCGGTCCACCAGCTTCTGGCCTACCTCGGGCGTGACCGCGCGCGCAGTCAGGGTCTGCTCCACGCCGAAGATCTCCGAGGTTTCCGAGAGGATCGCGGTGCCGCCGTGGCGCACCAGGATCTCCATCGCCGCGCCCAGCGCGGGATTGGCCGAGAGGCCGGAGAAGCCATCGGAGCCGCCGCATTGCAGGCCAACGGTGATGTGCTCCGCCGAAGCCGGCTCGCGCATGACGGCGTTGGCCGTGGCGAGCATCTGCTGCACCAGCGCGATACCGGCCTCGATGGCGCGGCGCGTGCCGCCGGCGTCTTCGATCACCAGCGTCTTCAGCATCGGGCCGGGCTGCAAACCCTGGTCGGCCAGGAAGGCGGGCAACGCGTTGTGCTCGTGCCCCAGCGCAATCACCAGCGCGCCCGCGGTGTTGGGATGGCGGATATAGCCGCCGAGCGTGCGGCGCAGCAGGTCCATCGGCTCGCCGCTCATTTCCATGCCGCTGCCCTGTTCGTGCACATAGGGCACCACGCCATCGACATTGGGAAAATCCACCATGCGCTGGCCGTCGAACCAGTTGGCGATCTTGCGCGCCACCGTGGCGCCGCTATGGCCCACCAGGAACACGCCGATGTAATTGCGCGTGGCCACGCGGCCGTCCGCGCGCACGATGCCCATGAACTGCGCGCGCTGCGCCGGCGGCACGTATTCCGTGGGCTGGTAGTCCTGGCCGTGGCGATACTCCTTTACCAGGTCGCCGAAAGCGATGTTGTGGCTGTGCATCCAGGTGCCGGGCGCCAAGTCCTCGGCGGCGAAGCCGATCACCGTGTTGTACTTGAGCACCGGCTCGCCCTTGGCGATAAAGCGCGCGGCCACCTTGTGGCCGGACGGCACGAGCTGCAGCGTGACGAGGCTTTCGCTGGGTACGGTGGTGCCTGCCGGCACTTCCATGCGCGCCACCACCACATTGTCCTGGGGGTCAAGGCGGATAAAGGGATTGCGCGCGTTGTCCTGCATACTGGGATTCATCTTGTTGTCCTTTCCGAGTTCGTTCAGGCGAGCACGCCGATGGGCCAGGGCACGAACTCGTTCTCGCCTACCCCCAGCGCTTCGCTGCAGGTCTTCTCGCCGGAGGCATGGCGCAGCATCTGCGCGAAGATGCGTTGCCCCATCTGCGCCACCGTGGCCTCGCCGTCCGTCACCGGGCCGCAATCGATGTCGAGGTCATCCTCCATGCGTGTGAAGGTGCGCGTGTTGGAGGCCAGCTTGATGGTGGGCGCGGGCAGCGCGCCAAAGCCCGAGCCGGTGCCGGTGGTCAGGCAGATCAGGTTGGCGCCGCCGGCGATCTGTCCGGTAGCGGAAACGGCTTCATAGCTGGGCGCATCCATGAACACCAAGCCGCGCGCCGTGACAGGCCGCGCGTACTCGTAGACCGCCGTCACCGGCGAGCTGCCGGCGCGGCGCACGCCGCTGGCGGCCTTCTCCAGCGCGTTGCTCAGGCCGCTGGCGCCGCCGTCGGCCCGCACGCGGTGGTTGAGCTGGGTATCGCGCCCCGCGTGGTACTGGCGCCACCAGGCGATGCGCTGCGCGAGCTGGCCAGCCACCTCGGGCGTGGCAGCACGGGACGTGAAGCGTTGCCCCAGGCTCACCAGATCCACGGTTTCCGACAGGATCGCGGTGCCGCCCTGCGCTACCAGCAGGTCCACCGCCGCGCCCAGCGCGGGGTTGGCCGAAACGGCACAGAGGCCATCCGGCCCGGCGGATTGCAGGCCCACCACCAGGTGCTCCGCCGAAACCGGCTGGCGCACATGCGCGTTGGCCGCCGGCAGCATCTGCTCGACGATGGCGATGCCCGCCTCGATGGTGTTGGCGGTGCCGCCGATCTCCTGCATCACCAATGTCTTCAGGGCAGGGCCTACGGCAAGTTGCTCCTGCTCCAGGAAGCCGTAGATATTGTTGCGCTCGCAGCCCAGCGCGATCACCAGCGCGCCGGCGATGTTGGGATGACGGATGGTGCCCGACAAGGTGCGGCGCAGCAGGTCCATCGGCTCGCCGGTCATCTCCATGCCGCAGCCGATTTCGTGCACGAAGGGCACCACGCCGTCGACATTAGGATACGCGGCCAGGCGCGGCACGGTGAACCAGTCGGCCACTCTGCGCGCGGCGGTGGCGCCACAATTGCCCACCACGAACACGCCGATGTAATTGCGCGTGGCAACGCGCCCGTCGGCACGCACGAAGCCCTGGAAGGTGGCGCGCTGCGCGGCGGGCACCGCTTGCAGCGATGGGGTCGCGCAGACGGCCTCGCCTTGCGCACCGCTGGCAGCAGCATCCACCGCCAGATTGTGCGCATGCACCCACGCGCCGGCAGGCACGTCTTCGGCGGAGCGCCCGATGGCGATGCCGCCCTTGATCACCGGCTCGCCTTTGCGGATGGCCCGCGCGGCGAGCTTGTGGCCTGCGGGGATGTCCTGCAATGCGTTGGCGCCGGCTTCCGGCAGGGCCGTGCCTGCGGCGATCTGCGTACGCGCCAGCACGACGTTGTCGGGCTCGGACAGCCGGACGGTGAGCTTGGATTGGGACTGGTTCATGGTGTCTCGATGAGGCTTGGCGCAGCGTTTTGCCGAACGATGGCGGGCGGCGGCGCGCTCTTATGGATGCGCTTCCATTTTTCGGGATGGTGGCCGACAATACAAGCCTGCCCGGCGCCGCCGGGGCAGCGGTTTCCCATGATCTGGGACAAAGCCGCAGGTGAATGCACGCTGAAGTGATTCGCACCGATCAAATCAGGGAAAACGCGTAGCGGACGGCGCCGCCCCACCCAACACCGATACCAAGTCAATGGCAACCAGCAAGCCCGCGTCCTCACGGCAAGACGACCCTGCACCGGGCGGCGGCCGCATGATCGACGTGGCCCGCATGGCCGGCGTATCGCGCGTGACGGTCTCGCGCGCCATCAGCCATCCACACCAGGTCTCTCCCGCCACATTGGCGGCAGTGCGGGACGCCATCGCCAGGTTGGGCTACGTGCCCAACCTGAACGCCGGCAGCCTGGCCTCGCGGCGCTCGCGCATCGTCGGCGCCATCGTGCCGACGCTGTCCAACGCGTGGTTTGCCGAGACCATGGACGGGCTGGGCGAAGTGCTGGAGGACGGCGGCTACCAATTGCTGCTTGGCCAGACACGCTACCGGCAAACGCAGGAGGAGAACCTGATCGACGCCTTTATCGGGCGGCAAGTGGACGCCGTGGTGCTGACGGGCGTGAGCCACACTGGCACTGTGCGCGCCAAGCTGCGCCGCTGCGCAATGCCGGTGGTGGAAACATGGGATCTCACCGACGACCCCATCGATATGGTGGCGGGCTTCTCCAATCGGGCAGCGGGCGCCGCCGTAGCCGGACACCTGCTGGCGCGCGGGCACCGCCATCTCGCCTTTATCGGCGCCGAGGAAGATCGGGCGCTCAAGCGGCTGGCAGGCTACAGGGAGACGATCGCCGCGCAAGGCCTGCCCGATGTGATGGTGCGCACGGTCGAGCCGCCCTCCACCATGCTTGACGGCGCCCGCGGCCTCGTCGAACTGGTGCGGCAAAACCCGCAGCTGCAAGCCGTGTACTGCAGCAACGACACCCTCGGCGTGGGCGCGCTGCTGGCCTGCCGCGAACAGGGCTGGGCCGTGCCGGCGCGCATGGCGGTGGTGGGGTTCTCCGACCTGGCCATCGCGGCGGCCAGCGTGCCGGCGCTGAGCAGCGTCAAGGTGCCGTCGCATGAGATGGGCAGGCGTGCCGGGCAGATGTTGCTGGCGCGCCTTGGCGCACCGAGTAGCGCGCTGGGGCGCGAATCCCGCATCGTCGATCTCGGCTTCAGCGTGGTCGCGCGCGAAAGCAGTTGAACCCCGCCATGAAGCACAGCAAACCCTCCGCCCTGCAACCGCAAACGCGACCCGGCGCCGTGCGCATGTCGGACGTGGCCCGCGCCGCTGGCGTGGCGAGCGTGACGGTATCGCGCGTGATCAACCACCCCGACACGGTGGCGCCGGCCACGCGCGAGCTGGTGCAAGCCACCATCCGGCAACTCGGCTATGTGCCGGACCTGACCGCCGGCAGCCTGGCCTCCGCCCGCTCGAAGATCGTCGGTGCCATCGTGCCCACGCTATCCAACGCGTGGTTCGCCGACACCATGGATGGCCTGGCCGCCGCGCTGGCGCCGCAGGGCTACCAGTTGATGCTGGCGCAGTCGAGCTATCACCCGCGCGAAGAGGCAGGCCTGGTCGACGCCTTCCTCGGCCGGCGCGTGGACGCCATCGTGCTCACCGGCGTGAGCCACGAAAGAAGCGTGCGCGACAAGCTGCGCCGGCTCGGCCTGCCGGTGGTGGAAACCTGGGACCTGACCGACGATCCGATCGACATGGCGGTAGGCTTCTCCAACGCGGGGGTGGGTGCCGCGGTGGCGCAATACCTGTGCGAGCGCGGGCACAAGCGCATCGGCTTTATCGGCGCGGATGAGTTGCGCGCACGCAAGCGGCTCGACGGCTTGCAATCGCGCCTCGCCGAGCTTGGCATGGCGCCTGCCGAGGTGGACCTGCTGCCGCCCCCCTCCACCATCGACGCCGGCGCGCAAGCATTGACGCGGCTGCTGGAACGCGCCCCGCGCATCCAGGCCGTCTTCTGCAGCAACGACATCCTGGGCGTGGGCGCGCTGCTGGCATGCCGGCAGCACGGCTGGCAAGTGCCGGGCCGTATCGCCGTGGTGGGCTTCTCCGACCTGGCGATAGCGGCGGCCAGCTATCCCACGCTGACCACCGTGCAGGTGCGGCCGCGCGAGCTCGGCCGCCACGCCGGCGAGGTCTTGCTGCGCCGGCTGCAAGGCGCAGCGCGGCCCGGCCGGCGCGCACAGCGGGTAATGGACCTGGGCTTTCGCATCGTGCCGCGCGAGAGTGCATAAGCGCATCGATCTGGATCAACGTGGCAGCGCGCGCCGAGAGCCGGGAAATCGTGATCGGCGCCTACACCAATACCCAGGACTTCGCGATGCTGCATATCGGAGAGCGCACGCCGACCATGCTGGCAATTGACCGCACCGCAGCCGGCATCGCTCAATATATATCCGGCTCCGGCGTCGGCTCCGTCCCCCGCAGCAACGTGAAGTCACACCCTTCATCCGCCTGCGTCACCTGCTGCGCAAAGATCGCGCCGTAGCCTCGCTGGTAACGCGGCGGCGGCGGCACCCATGCGGCGCGGCGGCGTTCCAGCTCCGCATCGTCCACCAGCAACGCCAGCTTGCGCGCCGGAATGTCCAGCTCGATCAGGTCGCCCGTACGCACGAGCGCCAATGGCCCGCCAACAAACGATTCCGGCGCCACATGCAGCACGCACGCGCCGAAGCTGGTGCCGCTCATGCGCGCATCGCTGATGCGCACCATGTCGCGCACGCCTTGTTGCAGCAGTTTCCTGGGGATCGGCAACTGGCCCCACTCCGGCATGCCCGGCCCGCCCAACGGCCCGGCGTTGCGCAGCACCAGCACGCTGTTGGCGTCGATATCGAGGTCGGGCGCGTCGATGCCGGCGTTCAGCGCTTCGTAGCTCTCGAACACTACCGCGCGGCCGGTATGGCGGTGCAGGTGCGGCTCGGCGGCGGCTGGCTTGATGACGGCGCCGTTGGGCGCGAGATTGCCGCGCAGCACGGCCAGGCTGCCGCCGCTCACCAGCGCGCGCTCAACCGGCAGGATCACGTCGTCGTCATGGACCGGAGCGCCGGCGATGTTGGCGCCTAACGTGCGGCCGTTGACGGTAAGCGCATCCACCCGCAGCAGCGGGCGCAAGCGTTCCAGCAATCCACGCAAGCCACCCGCATAGAAGAAATCTTCCATCAAGTACTTGCCCGCAGGCCGCAGGTTGGCGATCAGCGGCGTGCTGGCGGCGAGCGCGTCGAAGCGCTGCAAATCCAGCGCCACGCCGGCGCGCCGCGCCATCGCCACCAGATGCACCAGCGCATTGGTGGAGCCGCCCAGCGCCAGCACGCACACCACGGCATTGTCGAAGGCCTCTGCGCTCAGCACCGTGGACGGCGTGAGGTCCTCCCACACCATCTCGACGATGCGCCGCCCGGTCTGCACCGCCATCTGCGCGTGGCGCGAGTCCGGCGCGGGAATCGAGGCCGCGCCCGGCAAGGTCAGGCCCATGGCTTCGGTCGCGCTGGTCATGGTGGAGGCGGTGCCCATGGTCATGCAGTGCCCGGGCGAGCGGGCGATGCCGCCCAGCACTTCCTCCCAGTCATCGTGCGTGATGGTGCCAGCGCGCAACTCGGCCCAGTTCTTGAACATGTCGGAGCCCGAACCGAGCGTCTTTCCGCCGGCATTGCCGCGCAGCATCGGCCCGGCCGGCATGAAAATGGCCGGCAGATTCATCGAGGTGGCGCCCATGATCAGGCCGGGCGTGGTCTTGTCGCAGCCGCCCATCAGCACCACGCCATCCACCGGATAGGAGCGCAGCAGTTCCTCGGTTTCCATCGCCAGCAGGTTCCGGTACAGCAGCGCGCTGGGCTTCTGGAACGGCTCGGCCAGCGACATGGCTGGCATTTCCAGCGGAAACCCGCCGGCCTGCCAGACCCCGCGCTTGACCTCCTCCGCGCGCGCCTTGAAGTGGGTATGGCAGGGGTTGATCTCGCTCCAGGTGTTGAGGATGGCGATGACCGGCTTGCCGCGATACTCCTCGGCGCCAAAGCCGATCTGCGCCATGCGCGAGCGGTGGTTGAACGTGCGCATCGACGCCTTGCCGAACCAGCGGTGCGAGCGCAGCGTCTCGGGCGTCCTGCGGATGGGCTGCTGTGCCTCTGTCATGTTAGGCCACCGCGCTACTTAGCCGCGCACCGGCGTGGACCACACGCCGGTCGCTTGCAACAGCCCGCGCGTATAGCCCAGCGCGAAGGCCATGAAGCGCTCGCGGTTTTCGTCAAGGTCCGACACGGGCACGTGGTCCGGGCACAGCGGGCCCTTGTAGCCGCCGCGCTGGTAAGCCTTGATGGCCTGGAACATGTCGACGTCGCCTTCATCGGGGAAGACTTCCTGGAAGTCGAGATAGCCGCCGCGGATATTGCGGAAGTGGACCATGAAGATGCGGCCGGTGGCGGCGAACTCCTCGATCACGGGGATCATCGCGCGGCCCGGCTCCTTGAACATCTCGGCAACGGTGCCCTGGCAGAAATTCAGGCCGTGGTTGGCGCTCGGGCTGAGTGCGAGGAACTTGCGGATGCCGCCGGCGGAGCCAATCACATGCTCAATGCCGTTGAGGCCACCCACCGGATAGGCGGGATCGTGCGGATGGCAGGCCAGGCGCACACCGGCGCGGTCGGCGGCGGGCACCAAACCTTCGACCAGAAATTCGATGGCGTCCCAGCCGGCCCTCTCAGTCACCGGGGGCACGTCGCGCGCCATTTTCTGGCCGCACAGCATGGCGGTCTCCGCGTCGCCTTCGTCCTGGTT
The DNA here is from genome assembly GCF_054515855.1 of Cupriavidus sp. PET2-C1. Classification (NCBI taxonomy): domain Bacteria; kingdom Pseudomonadati; phylum Pseudomonadota; class Betaproteobacteria; order Burkholderiales; family Burkholderiaceae; genus Cupriavidus; species Cupriavidus sp. PET2-C1. The sequence continues at coordinate 563,391 of NZ_JBTNRJ010000003.1, read as the reverse complement.
GGTGGGGTATCCCACGCCCCAGTAGGAGTGCTTGCGGTCGTCGTCGGCCGAGTACTCGGCATAGACAAAGCCGGAGTTCTGCGCGCCGCCGCGTCCTGGCTTGAGGCCGGTGCGGGTGATGCCAACCATCTGCGCGTTGTACTTGAGGCAGGTAATGCCTGCGTCTGCCGCCTTCTGGATGTTCTGCGCCAGCACATCGCGCTGCTTGCGCGCACCATCCAGGTCGACCAGCGAATCCAGCAGGATGGAGCCCACATCGAGCGCGAACACGTCGAGCTTCAGGCCGAAGCCCTCCACCCATTTGCGATAAGCAGTGAGCTTGCCGGCATCCCAGGCGCTGACGCCGCCGGTGGCCGACACCAGCTCGGTGCCGCGGTTGTCCAGCACCACGCTTTGGACCCCGAGCTGGGTGGACAGGCGCAGGCGGCGCTCGTCGGGGTTGAGTAGCTGTTCGCTGATGTACATGCTGCGTCTCCTGGATGCGAATGGGGCGCGGGCGTCCTGGCCGCCACGTCGCTCCACGCTGGAGCCGGGCATGTCCACCCGCGATGAACACGTGTCCATTCTTGGGTAAGCGCGGATGTGCCGCAAGCGCGGAACGCGGCTGGCGCACGGCGAACCCGCGCCTTGTCCCAGAGTGTGGGAAAAGTGGCGCAGCAGTAATCCACCCATGCGGATGACTGCCAATCGGCCCACCGGGCAGGCTGAAGCAACACATTGCCACCGCATTTCCCAAGGGCTGGGACGTGGCCCACCCTGGTCACCGGGCGCCGCTATCTTGTTTCCCGGTCCTTCTCTAGCATGCAGTCCATACGCCCCGGCAGCACCCTGCCTCGGGGACGCGCCGCCATACAGGGCCCGGCGCCTTCGTGCCATCAAACAAGACTGGAGACCGCCATGTCAGTCGTCATGACATCCGCCACCTCGAACGCGGCGGAGTCCGCGGCCGCATCCGCCGCTACATCCGCCGCACAGCCGACCGCAGCCGCTGTGGCCACCGGGCGCTACCGCTACCTGATGCTTGCCCTGATCACCATCGTGCTGGCGCTGAGCACCGGCGACCGCGCCACGTTGTCGGTGGCAGGCCCGCATATGGGCAAGGATCTCGGGCTCGATGCCGTCCAGATGGGCTGGCTGTTCTCTTCCTTCGCCTGGGCCTATGTGCTGAGCCAGGTACCGGCCGGCTGGCTGGTGGACAAGATCGGCGCCAAGCAGGCCATCGGCCTTGGGCTGGTGCTGTGGTCGCTCACCACCTTGCTGATGAGCACGGTGCACTGGTTTGCCTTTGCCTTTGTCGCGCTGCTGGTGCTGCGCTTCCTGCTGGGCGCGATGGAGTCGCCGGTAGGGCCGTCATCGGGACGGGTGATCGCGGCGTGGTTTCCCTCCACCGAGCGCGGCGTGGCCGGCGCGATCTTCAATAGCGCGCAGTATCTGTCGCTGGTGGTGTTCACGCCGCTGATGGGCTGGCTCGACCATCGCTTCGGCTGGCAGCATATCTTCTCGGTCATGGGCGCGCTGGGGCTGCTGCTGGCATGGGCGTGGTACCGCCTTTACCACGCTCCCGCCGCGCATCCGCGCGTGACGCAGGCCGAGATCGACTATATCGAGCAAGGCGGCGCGCTGGTGCATCTCGGCGGCAGGAGCGCCAAGGGCAGCAAGGGTCCAACGCTGGCGCAGCTCGGCCAGCTGTTCCGCAGCCGCATGCTGGTGGGCATCTTTATCGCGCAGTACTGCATCAGCGCGATCACCTGGTTCTTTGTCTCGTGGTTTCCGAGCTACCTGGTGAACGGGCGCGGCTTCTCCATCCTGCAAGCGGGCTTTGTGGCCGCGGTGCCAGCCATCTTCGGCTTTGTCGGCGGCGTGTCCACCGGCTTCGTGTCGGACGCGCTGCTGCGCCGCACCGGCTCGCTGACGATGGCGCGCAAGCTGCCCATCACCATCGGCCTGCTGCTCAGCGCCACCATGATTGCCTGCAACTACGTGGACACCGACTGGATCGTGATCGCGCTGATGAGCGTGGCGTTCTTCGGCAAGGGTTTCGGCTCGCTGGGCTGGACCGTGGTGGCCGATACCGCGCCCGCGTCCATCGTGGGCAGCACCGGCGGCGTGTTCAACGCGGTGGGCAACATCGCCGGCATCGTCACGCCGATCGTGATCGGCTACATCGTGGCCGATACGCACTCCTTTAATGGCGCCCTGGTGTACGTCGGCGCGCATGGCCTGCTGGCCATCCTTAGCTACTGGCTGATCGTGGGCAAGATTGAACGGGCAGTATTGCCGGCCCAAGGCTGAGGGAGCCATGCGCGATGAGCAGTCGCCGGCACGGCAAGCTGGAGCCAGCGCACGAAGCCCCCGCCCAACGCACTGGCCGGTCAGCCTTTGAAACCGAATCTTCCCTCTGCGGCGATGGCCTTCATGGCCAGCCGCGTGCTGGGTGCTTCGCGTGACTGCAGGGATACCGACAGGAAGCTCTTGTCTTCGCTGCGGCGGCCAATGGCGACCGCAGCCTGCACTGTGTAATCAGCCGGAATGCCGAGGCTGCTGCGTGCCAAATCCTTGTCGAAGCCGGCAATGCCATGGGCATGCCAGCCTAACAGCGTGGCCTGCAAGGCGACGTAACCCCAAGCAGATCCCGTGTCGAACTCGTGACTTGCGTTGGGCGTGGGCGCCGCTGCACCTGGCACTAACGCGCTGTTGGCCGACGCGATGATCAGCAAGGCCGAAGCGCGCTGCGCCCAGCTCTGGTTGAAGACGTTGAGCGTGGCAAACAGCGGCTGCCAGGCCGGAGTGTCGGCCCTGGCGTAGATGAAACGCCAGGGCTGCAAATTGAAAGCCGAAGGCGCCCAGCTGCCTGCCTCGATGATGGCCAGCAATTCCTCCTCGCTGATGCTCTCACCCGTGAATGCAGGGGGCGACCAGCGGTCGACGAAGATGGGGCTGACCCCGTATTCCGGTTGGCGGGTCGGTTCTGGCATAGAGAGACTCCTTTAATGTGACCGATATGGAAATGAAGCTGTTTGCCGCACCGGTCGCCGCTCGGTGCGCTGGCGGTGCGTATGCCCGTTCAGGCGTGAAATCTCATGCAAACGAGCACACTTCGCGCTCGACTCCACGATGCAAAGCACAAGGCCAAAAAGTAGATTTACCGGCCATCCTCGAGCGCGAACGCATTCACGAGCCTGCGTGCCTTGCGCCGCCAGAGCACCCAGGCCCGGTCGAGAGCCCAGCAGTTCGCGCCGCTGGCAGCCCGCCCAGAAGGCCGCGCTGTCTGGGTCCGGACGAACACCCGGTGGCAATGGAGACGTCATGCCCCCCTCCTTAGGATGAGCGCGCTGTCGCCGGATTCGCTGCCGACCAGCGCGAACTCGGCATTTCGCACCTGGCGACAACGGCAGCGGTCATAGTCGTGGCCGGTGCTGCACAGGTCGTCGCGCACGCCACCCTCGCGCAGCTGTTGCACGGCCTCGACAACGTGGCCAAGACCCGCGATGTTGCCCTCTGACAAGTGGCCACCGTGAGTATTGGTCGGGATGGCCCCGTCAAGAGCCAGCTCGCCGCTTCGGACCCGCGCCGCGGCCTGACCCGGCGGCGCAAGGCCGAACTGCTCGATGTGCAACAGCGCCATGCCCGTGAAGGGATCGTAGATCTCGGCGACGTCGATGTCCTCCGCCCGAATGCCGGCCTTTCGGTAAAGCGACTGCGCCAGCGTTCCTGCATGCAGGTCCCAGTGATTTGGGCCGATCCGCGAACGCACCGGCGCACCAAGGGTACCCCCCTCGATCGCTCGGATCGTGACCAGCGACGACCGCAGTTGCCGAGCGTCTTCCGTCGACGAGACGACGACGGCCATTGCACCGTCGTTCCATATGCTGCAGTCGAGCAGGCGAAACGGCTCAATGACCCACGGCGACTTCTGGTGGTCCTCAACCGTGATCACTTCGGTCATCAGCGCCTTGCGGTTGAGCCTGGCATTCGCCCGCTGCTGCACGGCCAGCTCGGCGAAATCACGGTTATGCAAGTTGTAGGCATGCATGTACGCGCTGACATCCTGCCAACCGGCTACCACGGTGCTGTGACCGCAGGTGTGCGTCCCGGCTCGACGGTTTATGTCGCCGGCGCTGGTCCGGTAGGCTTGGCAGCGGCTGCATCGGCTCGCCTCCTCGGCGCGGCTGTCACGATCGTCGGCGACGTCAACAAGGTTCGGCTGGCACACGCACGCAACGTCGGCTTTCACACGGTCGACCTTTCCGAAGACGCTTCGCTCGCCGACCAGATTGCGGCCATCTTGGGGGAGCCTCAGGTGGATTGCGCTATCGACTGCGTTGGCTTCGAAGCTCGGGGTCACGGTCACAGCGGCTCGCATCAAGAAGCGCCTGCAACGGTCCTCAATTCACTGATGGAGGTCACGCGGGCCGCAGGCAAGATTGGTATCCCCGGGTTGTACGTGACGGAAGATCCGGGCGCAACTGACGCAGCGGCGCAGCGCGGAAGCCTGTCCGTTCGATTTGGCCTTGGTTGGGCCAAGTCGCACAGCTTCTTCACCGGGCAAACGCCGGTCATGAAATACAACCGGAACCTGATGCAGGCCATTCTCTGGGATCGGATCACGATTGCTGACATCGTCAACGTGCAGGTAATCACGCTCGACGAGGCGCCTCAAGGCTATCTGGAGTTTGATTCCGGCGTGCCGAAGAAGTTTGTCATCGACCCGCACGGGCTGCTCGCTAGCTAACAAGAACCCCCAAGGCGCCACGCGCCCAGGCGCGTGGCGCGGAGAACCCTTGATCGCGTGATCGAGGCAGAACGTGTCACGAGAATTGGCAGCCAATCATGAAAGTGAAGATATTGAAGAAGGTCGAAACGGCTACGGATATTTTCTCCTTCGAACTTGTGGATCCCACCGGAAGACCCTTACCCGGGTTCTCCGCGGGATCGCATATCGACGTCCACGTCGGCAATGGGTTGGTACGGCAGTACTCCCTGAGTAACGATCCGATCGATACGCACCGCTACGTCCTGGGCGTGCTGCGCGACCCAAATTCCCGCGGGGGATCGATCGCAATGCATGCTCAGGAGGAAGGAGCGGAGATTGAAATCAGCGAACCCAGAAATCACTTTCCGCTCGCCAACGAAGCCAGGCACTCGATTCTTCTCGCCGGCGGTATCGGCGTAACGCCAATACTCTGCATGGCAGAGCGACTGGCTCATGTCAACGCGTCGTTCGAGTTTCACTATTGCACACGTGCGCCGGAAAGAACTGCCTTCCGTGAACAGTTGATGCGCCCTGGGATGAAAGACCGCGTCAGAGTCTACTTCGATACGGCTCCGCCCGAGGAGCATATCGATCTGGAGGCGATTCTCGCGGGCCCCGATGCCGACAAGCATGCCTATGTCTGCGGGCCTTCAGGCTTTGTCGATGCCGTGCTGTCGCGCGCCCGAAGTGCCGGCTGGCCAGAATCCAACCTCCATCGCGAATACTTCAGCGCTCAGAAAGGAGCCATCGCAGGAAATAGCGCGTTTCAGGTCAGGCTGGCTAGCTCCGGAAGAGTCATAAACGTTAGAGCTGAACAAACCGTGGTGGAGGCGCTTGGTGCGTGCGGCATCGAGATCCAGACCTCGTGCGAGCAAGGCATATGCGGCACGTGTCTCACTCGCGTGCTGGAAGGAGACCCCGATCACCGCGACGCATACCTGACCGATGAGGAACGCACAGCAAACGACCAGTTCCTGCCATGCTGTTCACGCTCTAGAACCCCGATCCTGACGCTGGATCTGTAGATGCGGCGCCCTGGAGACGGCGGCTTTGATTCCGAAGCACTCTAGTTCCAGGGTTGAGGCCTCGGCGCTTGAGGCATCGTGTGGAGAAGCGCTTTAGCTGCGCGTCGAGCGCGCTCGGTGTTGAGTACCACTATTTCGGCGAATGGTGCCCACTAGTTGCGTTAGTGCGCGTGCCCCGCAATTGGGATGGCTGACACAAGACAACAAACGACACATCTACTCCAGGCCGCCGGCCTTGGCAATAGCTTCCTGCCGAAGGCGGCACGGCTACTGCCTTGTAGCCATTCACCTCAATCGATGCGGATGTCGGCCCGCTGCGGAATGGCCCGCATCTGCGGCAACTCCCATTCGATCTGGGCCGACGCCGACACCGCATTGCCGTAGGCGGGCTCAAAACCGATCGCGGCCGAAGAAGGATGGATCGGATATGCGTGGTTCCAGGCGGGGCCCCGGATAGCACTCAGCTTGTCCAAGCCGCGCGCACCCGGCGTGCAGGCGAAGCCTCGGCCGCAATCACCGAAACAGACAAGCGCGGCGTGGAGTGTCAAACCGTGATGGGTCGACAGTCCATTTGCGCCAGGACATCCTCGCGCAGCCGGGCAAGGCGCGGATGTTGGCGCTGCCGCAGGCTTGCGGGGCCGCCAGGTACAGCCGGCACAGGCCCGACTCGTGGCACATCCACCTTGATGGCAGCCACGATGCGCCCCGGATCCGCATCCATCAGCAGTACCCGATCACTCAGGTAGAGCGCTTCGTCCACGTCGTGCGTCACCAGCAGCAAGGTAGTGCCATGGCGCGCCGTCAGCTGAAGTAGCAAATCCTGCAAGCGCATGCGGGTGAAAGGGTCAAGCGCGCTGAAGGGTTCGTCCAACAGCAACAAGCGGGGCTCGGTGAACAAGCCGCGCGCGATGGCCACGCGCTGCGCCATGCCGCCCGACAGCGCCTTGGGATACATGGCTGCGGCATGCGCAAGGCCGACCTCGCCCAGCAAAGCGGCAACGCGCCCGTGGCGCAGCGCCGCGGCCTTATCTAGGCCGGCGGCAAAGCCGACGTTCTCTGCCACGGTCAGCCACGGTAGCAGCCGCGGCTCCTGAAACACGAAACCGCTGCGGCCAGCGTGAGCCGCGGGCGCCTCGCCATGCACCGCCACGCGGCCGGCAAAGCCAGGCTCCAGCCCCGCCACGAGCCGCAGCAGCGTGCTCTTTCCGCATCCGCTGGGTCCCAGCACCGCCAGCACCTCACCGCACGCGACCTCGAACCGCATCGCACCTAGCACGCGCCGCTCGCCAAAGCACAGCGCATCCACGCGCACGGACACAAGCGGCCCTTCCTCCCCGACTCCGGCAACGACCGACATGTCAGCGCTCATCACAACACCGCGCTGTCGCGCCAAGCCAGGCTGCGCGCTTCCAGCCAGCGCAGCAAGCCATCGCTGAGCTTGCCGATCACGGCCAGGATCAGGATGGCGACGATGACGATATCGGCCCGGCCGGTTTCGCGGCCGTCGCTGAGCAGATAGCCTAATCCGCGCGTGGCGGCGATCAGTTCGGCCGCCACCAGGAACATCCACGCCAGGCTCAGGCCCGTGCGCAGTCCGGTAAACAAATGCGGCAGCATAGCCGGCAGCAGGATGCGGCGCGCCATAGCCGCCCTGCCCAGTCCCGCCATGATGCCCACCTCCACCAGCTTGCGGTCCACGTTGCGGATGCCTGCCTGTGTGCCCAGATAGACGGGAAAGAAGGCGCCGATAGCGATCAGCGTGATCTTCGGCGCTTCGTCGATGCCCAGCCACAACAGCAGCAGCGGCACCCACGCCAGCGACGGTATCGCGCGCAGCGCCTGCAAGGTCGGGTCGAACAGCGCCTCCAGCAGACGGCTGAGCGCCACCAGCATGCCGGCGGCGACACCCAGGAGCGCGCCCAGCGCAAAACCCGCCAGCACCCGTGCGGCACTGATACCCACATGGGCAGGCAATGCCTGGTCGAACAACAGCTCGCGCAGCGTCAGCGCCAGCTCGGTGGGCGGCGGCAACAGGTTGGCGGCGATCCAGCCGATCCGCACCGCGCCCTGCCATAGCAACAGCGCGGCCACCGGCACCAGCAGGCCCAGCCAGCGACGTCCCAGGCCGCCGCCACGCGGATTGGGTGCGGCGGTGGCTTTAGTGCTGTTGCTGTTGCCCTGGGCTGCGGGCGTGGCAGCTAGCGTTGCGCGCGTGGCCGGTGCGTTCGTCGCCATCGTCAGCGCACTACCGTGCGTGCATAGCGTGGCTCGATCAGCGCCTTCACCACCTTGCCCACATCGGTGCCGGGCTTGACCAACGACTCCTGTGTCAGGATGGGCGCGGCCGACGTCAGAGCCTGCACCAGTTGCGGCGACGGCACGGGCTGCGTGAAGTCATTGCGCAGCAACTGCACCTTGATCACCGCCAGCGGCAACTTGCTTTCCTCGGAGACGATCTTCGCGGTCTCGGCGGGATTGGCGGCGATCCATGCACGCGCCTTCTCGTAGGCGGCCAGCACGCGCTCTACCGCTCGCGGGTATTTTTCGGCGAAGGCCTCGTTGACGTTGAGCAGCCCGTAGGTGTTGTAGGCCACGTTGCGGTACAGCAGCCGCGAGCCGGACTCCAGCTCGCTGGCTGCCATCAACGGATCCAGTCCGGCCCAGGCATCCACCCTGCCCTGCTCCAGCGCGGCCCGGCCATCAGCGTGCTGCAGGCTGACGATTTCTACATCCGACTTGCGCAGGCCGGCGTCGTGCAGGCTACGTAGCAGGAACAGATAGGGATCTGTACCCTTGGTGGCCGCAACCTTCTTGCCCGTGAGGTCCGCCACCGTGCGGATCGGCGAATCCTTGGGCACCAGTAGTGCGGTCCACTCCGGCCGGCTGTACAGGTAGACGCCCTTGATCGGGTTGCCATTGGCGCGCCCCAGCACCGCGGCCAGGCCTGCGGTGGAACCGAAGTCGATACTGTTGCTGTTGAGAAATTCGAGCGCGCGGTTGCTGCCCTGGCTGAGCACCCAGCGCACGCTGACCTTGTCGGCCTTCAGCGACTCTTCCAGCCAGCCGAAGCGCTTGAGTACCAGGCTGGGCGGAGAGTAGTAAGCGTAGTCCAGGCGGATCTCGCGCGGCAGCGCATCCTTCGACTCCTGGGCGTGCGCGGCGGCTGGCAAGCCAATGCACACGGCAATGGCCAGCGCCGGCGCCATGCATGCCACGCGCACGGAGATGAGGGAACTCGAGGCAACACGGGCAAGCATGCTCAGCAGACGGGCAATGGGACGCATAGGCAGAGGTGTGATGGAGACAGCGGTTGAGGATGGCAGGCATGCCATGCCAGCGTGGTACCAGCGGCATATTCTAGGAGCGCGCGCGCGCCAGAACAAAGAAGCAATGCGCAGATGGATAGACGTCCGCTGCCCTCCCCGGCCGTGCCGGGCCGGTCTGCTATGCCGGCGCCCACCCGCGATGACGCGAGGCAGCCCGTGTCCTGCGACGGCTGCAGCGCGTGGAGGCCGGCGTACTCGGCGGAAGAAAGCGCCGGCCCCGTGTGGCGCGAAGACACCAGCTGCAGTCCGGGGGCGGCCTCGGTGCGGCCAATCTGGCGCAGCGCGGCAAGACGCTCGGGCAGGTGATCGCGCGCGAACGCCAGCGTGACGCAATCGATGGCGGCGACGTCCGCCGCGCCGTTGGCCACCGCGTCGAGCGATGCAAGATGCGAGCCGGTGCGCACCGTACCAGAGCAGATTGCACGCCACGCAATATTGGGGCGCCGTGCACTGCCCCTCCGACAGAGCTTCGGACTCCTCGCCGAGCCAGCTGGCTTCAGTTTTGCCGCTCTGCATTCGCTCGATAGCGTACTTCTGCGGCGAGCACAAGCACAGAACCGAGTAAGCATCTACGCAAAAATTCGTGGGAAGGTACCGGGGCACCATGCTGCAATACGCGAATGGTCTACTTAGCGCATCCAGCCTCCAAGCCGGGCAGCCACGCTGCTTCATCGCCCTCCGCGTTCATGCAAACCAGCGCACAGGCCGGCGCGGGGACCCTGCGGCCATTGCTAAACATCCACGGCCTCAACGTGTACTTTCCCGGCCATCATGCGCTGCAAGACCTGAACCTGCAGGTCGCTGCAGGAGAGATGCTGGCGCTGGTCGGCGAATCCGGCTGCGGAAAATCGACGACGGCCTTGGCGCTGATGCGCCTGCTTCCTGCGCATGCGCGGCTGTCCGGCACAGTCAGCTTCGATGGACTGGACCTGCTTGCGCTGCGCGAGGCGGAGATGAGCGCCACGCGGGGGCGCGCTGTGTCGATGATCTTCCAGGAGCCGATGACTTCGCTGAACCCGGTGCTAAGCATCGGCCAGCAGGTCGCCGAGGCCTTGACGCTACACGAGCCGCTGTCGCGCCGCGCAGCACGGGCGCAGGCCATCGAACTGCTAAGCCTGGTCCAACTGCCCGACCCCGCGCGCCGCTTCGATGCGTACCCACACCAGTTCTCCGGCGGGCAGCGCCAGCGCGTGATGATTGCCATGGCGGTGGCCTGCAAACCGCGCTTGCTGATCGCGGACGAGCCCACCACCGCGCTGGACGTGACCATCCAGGCGCAGATCCTCGAGTTGATCGATAGTCTGCGCCATGAACTCGGCATGGCCGTGCTGCTGATCACGCACGACCTGGGCGTAGTGGCCCAGTATGCAGACCGCATTGCGGTGATGTACGGCGGGCGCAAGCTGGAAGAAGGCGCAACGGCGAGCGTGTTCGCCGCGCCACGACACGAGTACACACGAGGCCTGCTTGGCGCGTCGCTGCACGTCGCGCGGGATATGCACTACACCACCCACCGCATGGCCGAGATCCGCACCGATGGGCAAGGCCGCTTCCAGCTTGCCCGACCGCCAGCAACCCATTCCGCCGCCGCCCAACGCACGCCAGCCGCCAACGCGGCGCCGCTACTCTCGGTGCGGGGCCTGCGTGTCTCGTACGCCAGCGGCGAGCACCGGGTGCGCGCGGTCAACGATGTGTCGCTCGACATCGCCGCCGGCGAAACGCTCGGGCTGGTGGGGGAATCTGGCTGCGGCAAGTCCAGCCTGTCGCGCGCCATCCTGCGGCTGACACCTGCCGACGCTGGCCGCGTCTCGTTTGCCGGACAGGACTTGCTAGCACTGGCGCCCGCCGCGCTGCTGCCCTGGCGCCGCCGCGTGCAGCTGATCTTCCAGGACCCCTACGGTTCACTCAACCCGCGCCACCGCGTGGAAGACATCCTTGGCCATGCCCTGGCCATCCATGGCGTGCGCGAGCGTGCCGAACGCACGCACCGCATCGACGCCATCCTCGACGACGTCGGGCTGGGCACGCGCGCGCGCAGCCGCTACCCGCACGAGTTCTCGGGCGGGCAGCGCCAGCGCATCGCAATTGCACGCGCGCTGGTGCTGCGCCCTGAGCTGGTGATCTGCGACGAGCCCGTATCCGCACTGGACGTTTCCATCCAGGCGCAGATCCTGAACCTGCTGGTCGACCTGAAGGCAGAGCACGGCCTGACCTACCTGTTCATCTCGCACGACCTGTCGGTCGTGCGCTATATCGCCGACCGTGTGTGCGTGATGCAGGCGGGCCGGATCGTCGAATCAGGTGATTCCGAGACCATCTGGACGCGCCCGCAACATCCCTACACCCGCACCCTGCTGGCGGCCGTGCCCGGCCATGCCCGGCTGAGCTGTCTTCCGGACGCTGCCGCTCAAGCGCCACTGCCTGCCCCCGCGCACAGCTGAACTCTCGCAGTCTCTCTCCGCAGTTACCGCATCACCGAAACCTCAACGCCCCATGAACGAACACGATTTTCCCTTCGCCAAGCCGGACCCCCTTGCCCTGGACAAAGCTGCCCCGCATAGCGCGCAACGCCGTCAACTACTTGGCGCCACCGGCGCCCTGCTTGCCGGCGGTCTGTTTGGCGGCCTGCTGCCCGAGGCCAGCGCACTGACCAAGCCGCTGCCGAATACCGAAGACGGTGCTCAGCGCGGCGGCTCTCTCGATGCCGTGGTCCACCCCGAGCCACCCACGCTGGCATTTTTCATCAACACCTCCACACCGGGCCGCACCGTAGTCAGCAAGATCTTCGACGGCCTCCTGGACTACGGCCCCGACCTCAAGCCGCGCCCGCAACTCGCGGAGAGCGTCGACGTCTCATCCGATGGCCTCACCGTGCGGCTCAAGCTGCGCAAGAACGTGCTGTGGCACGACGGCAAGCCCTTCACCGCCGCCGATGTGAAATTCTCCGCCGAGGAAATCTGGCGCAAGCACGCGCCTACCGCGCGCCGCGTATTCCAGCACCTGCGCAAGGTCGATACGCCGGACAGCCATACCGTGGTGCTTACGCTCGGCAAGCCGACCCCGGTGATCCTGAACGCGCTCGACGTGGTGGCCGCGCCGATCCTGCCCAAGCACCTGTACGAAGGCACGGATATCCCGAACAATCCGTACAACAACAAGCCGGTCGGCACCGGCCCGTTTATCTTCAAGGAGTGGGTGCGCGGACAGCACATCGCGCTGGAGCGCTTCGACAAATACTGGGCGCCGGGGCTGCCCTACCTCGACAAGCTCACCTTCAAGATCATCCCGGATGTGGCCGGCCGCGCCACCGCGCTGGAAACCGGCGCGGTGCAATACGGCGAGCGCAACCCGGTGACCTTTGCCGACGCCGACCGCCTGGCCAAGTCGCCCAACCTGGTGGTCAGCACCGAGGGCTACAACGGCTTTGCCGGTTGGCTCTGGCTGATTCCCAACCTGCGCGACCCGATCATCGGCAACCTCAAGGTGCGCGAGGCCATCCTGTACGCAATCAACCGCGATGCGCTGGCCAAGACGGTGTGGGGCGGCTACGCGGTGCCTGCCACTGGGCCGGTGTCCTCGCTGCTCAAGACCTTCTATACCAAGGACACTGAGCAATACCCGTTCGACCGCAAGAAGGCCGAGGCCCTGCTCGACCAGGCCGGCTTCCCGCGCAAGGCGGATGGGTTCCGCTTCAAGCTCAACCATGACTTCATCCCCTTTGGTGACGATTACCGCCGCACCGGCGAGTTCGTGCGCCAGTCTCTGCGCGCCGTCGGCATCGATGTGAACCTGCGCGGCCAGGACCTGCCTACCTGGACCAAGAACGTGTTCACCGACTACAACTACCAGCTGGTCAGTTCCTGGGGCATCAACTGGCAGGACCCGCAGATCGGCGTGGAGCAGCATTACTGGTCCAAGGCGGAATCCAAGGGCACGCCTTGGCAGAACGCCTCCGGCTATGCCAGCCCCGAGGCCGACAAGCTGATCGAAGCAGCACAGGTCGAGCGTGACCCGGCCAAGCGCGTGCAGCTCTACCAGGATTTCCAGAAGCTGGCGCAGAAGGACCTGGCGCTGCTGAACCTGTTCGAGTTCCGCTGGTTCGGCGTCTGGGACAAGCGCCTGCGCAACGTCACGGATACTTTCGACCACAGCCAGAACAATTTCGCCCGCGTCTGGCTCAGCGCCAAGTGAGGAGGCCGTGCGCATGATCCGACACCTGCTTCGCCGCCTGCTGCAACTCGTTGGCGTGATCGTCGCGACCGCCGTGCTCAACTTCGCGCTGCTCAAGGCGCTGCCCGGCGACCTGGTGGATGTGATCGCCAGCGAAAGCGGCAGCGTGCCGCCGGAGTACGTGACGCAGTTGCGCCAGCTCTATGGGCTGGATCGCAGCCTGCCGGAGCAGTTGGTAAGCTATCTCGGTCGCATCGCGCATGGCGACCTGGGCTACTCGTTCCGCTTCGGCGAGCCGGTGCTCGATCTCGTGCTCAGCCGGCTGGGGCCCACGCTGGCGCTCGTCGGCGCCGCGCTGCTGCTGTCCACGGTCGTCGGCGTGCTGCTGGGCGTGGCGGCGGCACGGCGCCCGCATGGCCTGACCGACACGGTGCTGTCCGCGCTGGCCACGGTGGGCTACTCAGCCCCGATGTTCTGGACCTCGCTGATGCTGATCGTGCTGTTTGGCGTGCAGCTGGAATGGCTGCCGATCGGCGGGCTGCGCGAAGTCAATGCGGGCTACCACGGCCCGCGGCTGTTGCTCGACTACGCCCATCACCTGGTGCTGCCGGTGCTGACGCTGGCGATCTACTACGTGGCGGTGTACGCGAGGCTGGCGCGTGCGTCGATGATCGAGACGCTGGCCGAGGACTTTATCCGCACCGCCCGTGCCAAGGGTGCGCGCGAGGCGCGGGTGATCTTCGGCCACGCCTTGCGCAACGCCGTGCTGCCGGTGATCACCATGCTGGGCGTGCAAAGCAGCGCCCTGCTGGGCGGGTCGATCGTGGTGGAAACGGTGTTCGCCTGGCCCGGGCTGGGCCAGCTCTCCTTCGAGGCAATCAAGAGCCGCGATATCCCGGTGCTGCTGGCCGTGCTGATTTTCAGCGGCGTGCTGGTGGTACTGGCCAACCTGCTGGTGGACATGGCGCAGGCCGTGCTTGACCCGCGCGTGCGGGCCGGCTCGGCACCCGTGTCTTCAGCGCCACAAGGAGGCGCCGCATGAAGCGCTGGTACCTGCAACCTTCCATCTGGCTCGGCGGTGCCATCCTGCTGGTGGTCTTCGCCGCGGCGGCGCTGGCTGGCGTGGTGTTCCCGGCGGATCCGCTCGATATGGTGGGCGCGCCCTTCGTCTGGCCCGGCGCGGATCCGGCCATGCCGCTCGGCACCGACCTGATGGGCCGCGACCTGCTGGCCGGGCTGGCTCACGGCGCGCGGGTGTCACTGCTGGTTGGCGTGTCGTCGGCCGCGGTAGCGCTGGCGATCGGCGTCACGATCGGCGCGGCGGCGGGCTTCTACCGCGGCGCCGTGGATGCGGTACTCAGCCGCATCACCGAGTTCTTCCAGACCATCCCCGCCTTCCTGCTGGCGATTATCCTGGTTGCGGTGCTCAAGCCCAGCCTCGGCACCATCGTGTTCGCGCTCGGCGTGACCTCATGGACCAGCGTCGCCCGGCTGGTCCGCGCGGAGTTCCTGACCCTGCGCGAACGCGAATACGTGCGCGCCGCCGTGGCGGTGGGCGCCAGCAACGCCCACCTGATCTTTCGCGAGATCCTGCCCAATGCCTGGACCCCGATCATCGTCTCCACCGGCCTGCTGGTGGCCAACTCGATCCTTTCCGAAGCGGGCTTGGCCTTTCTCGGACTGGGCGATCCCAACGTGGTGAGCTGGGGTTCGATGATCGGCCTGGGCCGCGACGCGTTGCGCACCGGCTGGTACATGACCGCCATCCCCGGCCTCGCCGTGGTGCTCACCGTCCTCGCGCTCAACCTGCTCAGCGACGGCCTGCAGGCCGCGCTCAACCCACGGCTGCGCCGCGTGCGCCGGGCTGCTTCACCGGCCTGAACCGCCGACTCGAACCGCCGGCCTGAACCGCGCGAACCCTACACACGACAGCCATGACCAAACTGAACGATCTCCCCGCCACACCGATTCCCGCGCCACCGGCACGATTGCCGGACCCAGCACGCGTGCGCCGCATCGCCAGCGATGCCGAGGCACTGCAGGCCGCCCACGATCTCGCCGCGGTGTTCGCCGACGGCGCCTCCGAACGGGATCGCGAACGCCGCCTGCCCTGGGACGAGCTGGACCGCTGGTCCGAGAGCGGCCTGGGTGGCATCACCGTGCCGCGCGAGTACGGTGGCGCCGATGTGTCCTACACGACGCTGGCCGAAGTCTTCGTCATCCTTTGCGCCGCCGACCCGGCGCTCGGCCAGATCCCGCAAAACCATTTCGGATTGCTGGGCGTGCTGCGCGAAATCGGCAGCGAATCGCAGAAGCGCCGCTTCTACGGCGAGGTACTGACCGGCGCGCGCCTGGGCAACGCCGGCCCGGAGCGCCGCTCCGAGAGCAGCCAGACCATCCTGCAAGGCACCACGCGCCTCACCGGAACCGCCCAAGGCCTGCGGCTGAACGGGCACCGCTTCTATTCCACCGGGGCGCTGTTCGCGCATCGCGTTCCCGCGCGAGCGCTCGACGACCAGGGCCGCAGCGTGCAGGTGTGGACGCCGCGCGAGGTACGTGGCCTGAGTATCGTCGACGACTGGTCCTCCGTCGGCCAGCGCACCACGGCCAGCGGCAGCGTGGTCTTCGACAACGTCCCGGTGGCGCCCGAGGACGTGCTGCCGATCTGGCAACTGGCCGAGCGGCCGGGCCTGTACGGCCCCACCTCGCAACTGATCCAGGCCGCCATCGACCAGGGCATCGCCGAGGCCGCGCTGGCCGATGCCATCGCCTTCGTCCGTCAGTACGCCCGCCCGTGGATCGACTCCGGCCTGGAGCACGCCACGCAAGACCCCTACATCATCCAGGACGTGGGCCGCCTGCAGATCGACGTGCACGCCGCGCGCGAAGTGCTGCTCGAAGCCGGGCGCACGCTTGACGCCATCGCCGCTGGGCCGCTGGATGCCGAGGCCAGCGCGCGTGCCTCCGTCGCGGTGGCCGAGGCCAAGGTACTGACCACCGAGATCGCGCTGGAAGCCAGCCAGAAGCTGTTTGAACTCGCCGGCTCGTCCGCCACGCGCGCCAAGCACAACCTGGACCGCCACTGGCGCAACGCGCGCACCCACACGCTGCACGACCCGGTACGCTGGAAGACCCACCTGATCGGCAACTACCACCTTAACCACGTGCTGCCCGCGCGCCACTCCTGGAACTGATATGTCCGTGCTCCTCTCCCCGGTTCCCACCGATAGCCGGCCCGCGCCTGCCGCACCGCCCGCCCAGCCACCCGAACTGATCCGCGACGATGCGCACGCCATCCTGACGGCTCGCCAGCTCGCAGTCCGCTTTGCCCCCGAGGCTGCATTGCGCGACCGCGAGCGACGCCTGCCCTGGGCCGAGCTGGACGCCTTCAGCGCCAGCGGACTGTGGGGCATCACGGTGCCGCGCGAGTACGGCGGCCCCGGCGTGTCCAACGTCACGCTGGCCGAGGTCATTGCCACCATCGCCGCCGCCGACGGCTCGCTCGGGCAGATCCCGCAGAACCATTTTTACGCGCTGGAGGTGCTTCGCGTGGGTGGCAGCGAGGCGCAAAAGCGCTTCTTCTACGAGCGCGCACTCGCCGGCGAGCGCTTTGGCAATGCCCTTGCCGAGATCGGCCACAAGGATTTCAAGCGCCGCACCCGGCTTACGCCGGACGGCGACGGCTGGCGCGTGGACGGCAAGAAGTTCTACTGCACCGGCGCGCTGTACGCCCACTGGATCCCGACGCTGGTGGTGGCCGAGGAGCAAGGTCGCGAGGTCACCTACCTGGCCTTTGTGCCACGCCGCGCCGAAGGCGTGTCCGTCGTCGACGACTGGGACGGCTTCGGCCAGCGCGTCACCGGCAGCGGCTCGGTGTCCTTCGACAATGTCCGGGTCGAGGCGGAGTGGGTGGTGCCCTTCCTGGCCTCCTTCGAGCAACCGACCACGATTGGCCCAGTGGCGCAGATCCTGCACGCGGCGATCGACCTGGGCATCGGCCGCGGCGCCTTCGAATCCACCCTGCCCTTCGTGCGCGAACGCGCCCGCCCCTGGGTGGACGCGGGCGTAGAACGCGCCAGCGACGACCCGCTCACCATCCACCAGGTGGGCGAGGTCTCCGTAAGGCTGCGCGCCGCCGAAGCGCTGATGCGCCGCGCCGGGCGCATCGTCGATGCCGCCCAGGCGGCCCCCACCGAGCGCAGCGTGGCCGAGGCCTCAATCGCCGTGGCCGAGGCACGCGCGCTGACCACTACGGCGTCGCTGCTGGCGGGCAGCAAGCTGTTCGAGCTAGGCGGCACCGCGGCCACGCTCGACCACCTCGGCCTGGATCGCTTCTGGCGCAACGCTCGCACCCACACCCTGCACGACCCGGTGCGCTGGAAGTATCACGCCGTCGGCAACTTTTACCTTAACGACCGGCTCCCCACCCGGCATGGAGCGCTGTAAATGGCACGCAAGGAAATCCTGCTGAACGCCTTCAACATGAACTGCGTCGGGCATATCAACCACGGCCTGTGGACGCACCCGCGCGACCGCGCGACCGACTACAACACGCTGGAGTACTGGACTAGCCAGGCGCGCACGCTGGAGCGCGGCTTGTTTGACGGGCTCTTCATCGCCGATATCGTCGGCGTCTACGATGTCTACCAAGGCAATGTGGACGTGACGCTGCGCGAGTCGATCCAGCTGCCGGTCAACGATCCGTTGTTGCTGGTGCCTGCGATGGCCGCCGTCACGCAGCACCTCGGCTTCGGCGTCACCGTGAACCTGACCTACGAGCAGCCCTACCTGCTGGCACGCCGCTTCTCCACGCTGGATCACCTGACGCGCGGACGCGTCGGCTGGAACATCGTCACCGGCTACCTGGACAGCGCCGCGCGCGCCATGGGCCTCGCCGGCCAGATCGCGCACGACGAACGCTACGACCGCGCGGACGAATACCTGGACGTGCTCTACAAGCTCTGGGAAGGCAGCTGGGAAGACGATGCGGTGCAGCGCGACAAGGCCACCCGCGTGTTCACCGATCCGCGCAAGGTGCATAAAATCAGGCACGAGGGCAAGTACTACAAGGTCGATGGCTATCACCTGGCCGAGCCCTCGCCGCAACGCACGCCGGTGCTGTTCCAGGCGGGCAGCTCCGGGCGCGGCCAGCAGTTCGCCGCGCGCCATGCCGAGTGCGTGTTTATCTCGCCGCCCAGCAAGGATGCCGCCCGCAATACCGTGAGGGCGCTGCGCGAGCAACTGGTGGCCGCCGGCCGCAGGCCGGATGACATCAAGATCTTCGCCGGCACCGCCGTCGTACCAAGCAAGACCGCCGCCGAAGCCCGCCAGAAGTACGCCGAGTACAAGGACTACGCCAGCCGCGAAGCCGGGCTGGCGCACTTCGCCGCGAGCACTGGCGTGGACTTCGGCCGCTATGACCTCGACGCGCCGGTTGACTACGGTGGCGCCAACGCCATCGAGTCGGCCACGCGCACCGCGCAGCAGCATGGGTGGACCCGGCGCAAGCTGCTGGAGCTGTTCGAGCTCGGTGGCCGCTATCCCGCCATCGTGGGCGACGCGCAGCAGGTTGCGGATGAACTGCAATCCTGGGTGGGGGAAACCGGCATCGACGGCTTCAACCTCAGCCGCACCGTGGTGCCGGAGAGCTACGAGGACTTCGTGGACCTGGTGGTGCCCGAGTTACAGAACCGCGGCATCTACAAGACAGCCTATGCCCAAGGCAGCCTGCGCAAGAAGCTGTTCGCCGAAGACGACCGGCTGCCGGCGCGGCACGCGGCGGCGCGATTTCGCAGTAGCCAGGGCTGAGCCCCGTAGACATCAACCACTTTGAAGGCATCGAAGATCATGAAACTGAAACGACTATTGTTGGCCGGCATCTCCACCTTCGCCCTGGCCGCAGCGGCGCATGCCGCGCCACTCAAGATCGGTGTCACGCCCGGCTCCCTGGCGGACTCTGTCGAAGTAGCCGCAGCCGAAGCGCGCAAGCAAGGACTCGACGTCAAGGTGGTGGAACTGACCGACTGGACCACGCCGAACGTCGCCCTGGCAGCCGGCGACCTCGACCTGAACTACTTCCAGCACCAGGCTTTCCTCGACAACGCCGTCAAGGAGCGCGGTTATGCGTTCAAAAGCGTGGCGGTCGGCGTGCTGCCCAACATCGGCCTGTACTCGAACCACGTCAAGCGCTTTGAGGACATCAAGGAGGGCGCCCGCATCGGCGTGGCCAATGACCCGGTCAACCAGGGCCGCGGCCTGCTGTTGCTGCAAAAGGCGGGGCTGATCAAGCTGCGCGACGGCGTAGGCGCGCGCGGCAGGGTGGACGACGTCGTGGGCAACCCGAAGAAACTCAAGTTCGTCGAGATCGAAGGCCCGCAGCTGGTGCGCGCGCTGGATGACGTGGACCTGGCACAAGGCTATCCGGCGCACTTCGTCAACGCGGGCAAGCCGCAGATCGCCGGCGCCGGGCTGCTCTACTCCGGCGTGGACGACCTCTACTTCGCGATCCGCTTCGTCAGCCGACAGGACAACGCCAGCGACCCGCGTGTCGCCCGCTTCGTCAAGATCTACCAGGAATCGCCGGCGGTGCGGCAGCAACTGAAGAAATCCTTCGCCAATAACGACAAGCTTTATAGCCTGCCGTGGCTGAAGCAGTGACGCCATGGACTCCCTAAGCTCCCTAGGCTCTCCAAGCGCCCTCCATCGGCATGAGCACATCGCGCCGGCACCCTCGCCCGGCGAGCACGCCGCGGTGGGCGGGCGCGCCCCATCAAGGCCTGGGCCGTCCGGCGTGGGCTCGGTTGCATTCGCGCATCTGGGCAAGGTGTACCGCTCGCCGGCTGGCGATGTCCACGCGCTGCATGACATCGACGTGGAGATTCCCGCTGGCGGGATCTTCGGCATCATCGGCCGCAGCGGCGCCGGCAAGTCCAGCCTGCTGCGCACCATCAACCGGCTGGAGCGGCCCACCACCGGCCGCGTGCTGGTGGATGGCCACGACATCGGCGCGCTCGACGAGCGCGGCCTCGTCAGCCTGCGCCGGCGGATCGGCATGATCTTCCAGCATTTCAACCTGCTGTCCGCCAAGACCGTCTGGGACAACGTGGCCCTGCCGCTGAAGGTGGCCGGCGTGCCCCGCGCGGAAATCGCGCAACGGGTGGAAGAACTGCTGGCGCTGGTCGGGCTGGAAGACAAGCATCGCGCGTATCCCGGGCGGCTTTCGGGCGGCCAGAAACAGCGCGTGGGTATCGCCCGCGCGCTGGTGCACCGGCCAGAGATCCTGCTGTGCGATGAAGCCACCTCCGCCCTGGACCCGGAAACCACGCACGCCATCCTGGCGCTGCTGCGCGACGTCAATCGTCGCTTCGGGCTGACCGTCGTGCTGATCACGCACGAGATGCGGGTGATCCGCGAGATTTGCGACAACGTGCTGGTGCTCGAACGTGGCCGGATGGCCGAGCAAGGTCCTGTGTGGCAAGTGTTCGGCAACCCCGGCCACGACGCTACCCGTGCCCTGCTGCGGCCGCTGCAGACGGGCTTGCCGGATGACCTGGCGCGGCTGCTGCAACCCAAGCCCCCCGCGCACGGCGCGTTCGAGCAACTGATCGAACTGCATTACACGGGCATCGGCGATACGGCGCCCGAGCTGGCCCGCATCGCCGCGGCGCTGGGGGGCCGTGCCCGGCTGCTGCACGCCGGCGTGGACCGCATCCAGGGCCATACCCAGGGCCGCCTGCTGCTGGCCGCCGCGGGTGCCGGCCTGTCGCCCGAGATGCTGGCCTCCCAACAACTGTCCCAATACACCAAGGTCCTCGGCTATGTCCCCGCTAACCATTGAACGCATCTGGCTAGGCCTGTTCGACACCCTCACCATGGTGGGCGCGTCCGCATTGATCGCGGTGTTAGCCGGCATCCCGCTCGCCCTGGTGCTGGTATTGACGTCGCCTGGTGGCGTGCTCGAATCTCCGCGGCTGCATCGCGCGCTGGGCAGCGTCATCAACGGATTCCGCGCCACGCCTTTTATCGTGCTGCTGGTGGCGCTGCTGCCGTTCACGCGGCTGGTGGTGGGCGCTACCATCGGCGTTTGGGCGGCCGTGGTGCCGCTGGCGATCAGCGCCACGCCGTTCTTTGCCCGCATCGCGGAAATCAGCCTGCGCGAAGTGGACCGTGGCCTGGTCGAAGCGGCGCAGGCAATGGGCTGCCAGCGCTGGCATATCATCTGG
Source organism: Cupriavidus sp. PET2-C1 (assembly GCF_054515855.1). Classification (NCBI taxonomy): domain Bacteria; kingdom Pseudomonadati; phylum Pseudomonadota; class Betaproteobacteria; order Burkholderiales; family Burkholderiaceae; genus Cupriavidus; species Cupriavidus sp. PET2-C1. The sequence continues at coordinate 541,895 of NZ_JBTNRJ010000003.1, read as the reverse complement.
CACGTGCTATTGCCGGAAGCATTGCCGGGGATCATTGGCGGCTTCACGATTACCGTGGTGTCCTTGATCGGCGCGTCGGCAATGGCGGGGGCGGTGGGCGCCGGCGGGCTCGGGGATATTGCAATCCGCTATGGCTACCAGCGGTTCGACACGACCGTGATGGTGGTGGTGATCGTGCTGCTGATCGGGCTGGTCAGCACGATCCAGTGGGCAGGCGACCGCTGCGTGCGGCTTCTCAAAGCCCGTGGATAGGCCGGGGCGGGCAATACTGCCCGCTCGTCCCGTGCGTCGCGTTCAGGCAGCCTTCGCCCCAACCGACCAGTAGTAGGCCGGCGCGGAGCCATTGATGGCGTCCTTGCCTTGTAAATGGTCGGGTTGTGCGAGGCCAGCGTGCGGGCATTGCGCCAATGGCGATCCAGCCGACGGTCCTCATCCAGCGCGGAGGCGCCGTCGATATCGAACAGCCGTGTAGCCGCCGCCAGTACCTGGTCCGCCACGACAACCTGCGCCTTGCCGGCACGCAACTCGACATCGTCCAGCAAGCTTGCTGGCACGGCTTCACCCCGCTGCCGCAGGCGATCGATCTCGCCAAGGCCTTGCGCTACGGCGGCGACGGTGGCGGTGGCCGCAAACGCCGCGCCGGCCAGGTGGCCCACCACTTGCTGCACCTGCGGATCTTCCGCGGGCGTGCGTCCGCTGCCATGGCTATAGACGCGCTTGCGCGCGCGCACAAAGGCAGCGGCGTCGCGCTCGATGGCCCGGGCGATGCCAGCGAGCGTCGCCAGGTGCACCAGCTGGACGTAAGCCGTGATGGACGTGGGCACATTGCGCGGGAAGCTCAGCACCTGTTCGCTGGACACCGCGACGTCGCGGAAGCGCGTGGTGCCGGAGCCCGTGAGGCGCTGGCCAAAACCCCGCCAGTCATCGATGCGGTCGATGCCCGGCGCATTGGCCGGCACCAGCACATAGACCGGATCGGCACAGCCCGCGCGGCTGGCGCTAACCGCAATCTAGTCGGCATAGAGCGTACCGGTGCTGTAGAATTTCTCACCGTCGAGACGCCAGCCTTCGCCGTCGGGCGACAAGGTGATCTTGCGCTGGCCCAGGGTGCCCTCGCCAAGCTCGGTGGTGGCATTGCCGAAAATTGCGCCCTGCGCGACGAGCCGTAGCCAGCGCTCCCGCAGTTCGGGCGCCATCTCCGCATAGAGCCGCTCGACAAAGCCAAAATGCGCGCGCAAGCGGCATCTCGGACCGGCTTGCGCCCAGCCCGCCAAGCTCGACGAGAATGGTCAGGGCCAGCAGCCGGCTCTCCCGCAGCGCATCGCGCTCGGCCTTGGGCGTGCCGCCTTCGACGTTGCGCTCCACCGCGATCTGCGCGAAGTCGCGCGCCAGCGCCTGCGCCGTGCGTTGCGGGTCCAGCGGTACCCGGCGCTCAGGCTCAGGCTCAGGCTCATGCCGACGCCTTGCTGCCCGGCAGCACGTCGTTGGCGATCATCTCGCCGAACGGCCCCGTCAGGTTGGTCGCGCCGCCGCGACCCAGGCTGGCGTACGGCTCCGGCAGCAACGGGAACACCAGTTCGGCAAAGCGATACGCTTCCTCAAGGTGCGGGTAGCCCGAGAAGATGAAGCTCTCGATGCCGAGGTCCGCATATTCCTTGATCCGCGCGGCCACTTCCCGTGGGTTGCCCACCAGCGCGGTGCCGGCACCGCCGCGCACCAGGCCCACGCCGGCCCAGAGGTTCGGATAGATTTCCAGCTGGTCGCGGCGGCCGCCGTGCAACGCGGCCATCCGGCGCTGGCCGACGGAGTCGAAGCGCGAGAAGGACTTCTGCGCGGCAGCGATCGTTTCGTCTGAGATCTGCGCGATCAGTTCATCCGCGGCCCGCCAGGCTTCCTCGCTGGTCCGCCGCACGATCACATGCAGGCGCACGCCAAAGCGCACTTTGCGGCCAAGGCGCGCAGCGCGCGCGCGCACGTCGGCGATCTTTTGCGCCACGGCCTCGGGTGGCTCGCCCCAGGTCAGGTACACGTCGACCTGTTCCGCGGCAAGGTCGTGCGCTTCATCCGACGAACCACCAAAGTAAAGCGGCGGGTAAGGCCGCTGCACCGGCGGATACAGCGCCTTGGCGTTCTCCACCTTGATATGCTCGCCATCGAAGTGAACAGCCTCGCCCTCCAGCACGCGGCGCCAGACGCGCAGGAACTCGGCGGATGCGGCATAGCGCTGGCTGTGGTCAAGGTACAGGCCATCCCCACGATTCTCGTCCGGGTCGCCGCCGGTCACGACGTTGATCAACAGCCGGCCATTGGTAATACGGTCAAGCGTGGCGGCCATACGCGCCGACACGGTAGGCGAGATGATGCCCGGGCGGATTGCCACCAGGTAGCGCAGGCGCTCCGTCCAGGGCGCCACCGCGGAGGCTATGACCCACGAATCCTCGCAGGAGCGGCCTGTGGGAATCAGCACGCCGTAGTAACCCAGGTTGTCGGCCGCCTGCGCGATCTGCTTCAGATAACCCAGCGAAACGGGGCGCGCGCCCTCCGTGGTGCCGAGATAGTGGCCATCGCCGTGCGTGGGAAGAAACCAGAAGACATTCATTGCCGCGGTTCTCCCCTTCAAGCCGCACGCTGCAGCAGCAATTTGCGGCTGGCTTCGAACAACGGCGCGCAACGATCCGCGGCCAGGCGAATGCGTTCGGCCAGCGTCGCGCTGCTGACCTGGTAATTCTGGAAATCCCCCGGGCTGCCGTACACGCCGATGGGCAGCGTGAGCGCCTGCAGGAAGCCGAACAGCGGCCGCAACTGATGCTCCAGCACCAGCGCGTGGCGGTCGCTGCCGCCCGTGGCCCCCAGCAGCACTGGCTTGTCCACCAGCGCCTCCTGCCCTACCAGGTCGAAAAGATGCTTGAAGTGGCCAGGATAAGAACCGCGATACACAGGCGCGGCCACCACCAGCAGGTCGGCGGACTCGATGGCGACCAGCTCGCTTTCAATCTCGGCCGGCAACTCTGCCCGCGACAGCGCCGCACCCAGCGGACGCGCGATGTCGCCGAGATTGACAATATGGCTTTGCAAAAGCAGCCGGCTATCCAGTTCCGCGAGCAGTGCCTGCACGAGCGCGAGCGTGCGCGAGGGCTGCTGAGCGCTGCCGTTGACGGCGACCACTTTCAGCGGTGTAGCCATGGGAAACCTCCTGTCGATGTCGATGATTTGTGGATTCACGCGTGCGGCGTATTTCGTTGCCGGCAATGCATTAGACAAGAAGCAGGCCCGCGTGAATCGCCATGTTTCTTGCCTGATTCGGCCTCCTTGACGCGATCGGTACCGCCCTCGCCGTGCACTCTGCCGATCCGCTGTTGCGCACCCAACGGCGCGGGAGCGCGCCCACCCCCGCCGTCTTAGGCAGACGCTTAGAAGCGCCCTACGATAGCGCAGCGTAGTTGGCCGCCGAAGGATGAATTTCATCTATGCATAGACATGCGAAACGCATATAGGCATGCGAGATTTGCATCCCACTCGGACCCTGCCGGGCGCACCAACGATAGGTGCCTGCCCTAGCCCGCGAACCATACGACGAAGAACGCATAGCGAAGAGGACCCCGCTTGCGGGGCCCTCTTCGTTCACGCCTTGCCGGACCAGTCTTCAGCCAATGGCCTCAGAAATCCAGTCCACCACCTCCGCCAGCCGCGCCCGGCACACTGAGCTGCCCCTCATCCTTCGGCAGTTCAACGATCGCAGCATCAGTGGTAAGGATCAGGCCTGCCACCGAGGCAGCATTCTGCAAAGCCGTGCGCGTGACCTTGGTCGGATCAACCACGCCGCCCTCCACCAGGTCGCCATACTCACCAGTAGCCGCGTTGTAGCCAAAATTGCCCGTCCCTTCAGCCACGCGCGCCACCACCACGCTGGCTTCTTCGCCGGCGTTGGCAACGATCTGGCGCAACGGCTCCTCCAGTGCCCGCAGCACGATCTTGATGCCGGCCTGCTGGTCCGGGTTGATGCCCGTCAGATCCTTGATAGCCTGGCGCGCACGAATCAGCGCTACGCCGCCGCCCGCCACGATGCCCTCTTCCACCGCGGCACGCGTGGCGTGCAGCGCGTCTTCCACGCGGGCTTTCTTCTCCTTGACCTCGACCTCGGTGGCACCGCCGACCTTGAGCACGGCCACCCCGCCGGCCAGTTTGGCCACGCGCTCCTGCAGCTTCTCCCGGTCATAGTCGGAGCTGGCCTCGTCGATCTGGGTGCGGATACGCTTCACCCGCGCCTGGATCTGCACGGCGTCGCCCGCGCCATCGATGATGATGGTGTTCTCCTTACCGATTTCCACGCGCCCGGCCTGGCCCAGTTGCTCCAGCGCGATCTTTTCCAGCGACAGCCCGACCTCTTCCGACACCACCTGGCCGCTGGTCAGGATCGCGATGTCTTCCAGCAGTGCCTTGCGGCGGTCGCCAAAGCCAGGAGCCTTGACCGCGGCGGCCTTCAGGATGCCGCGGATATTGTTGACCACCAGCGTGGCCAGTGCCTCGCCCTCTACGTCCTCGGCCACGATCAGCAGCGGACGTCCTGCCTTGGCCACCTGCTCCAGTACCGGCAGCAGGTCGCGGATGCTGGAGATCTTCTTGTCCACCAGCAGCAGGTACGGCTGCTCCAGCACCGCCACCTGCTTGTCGGGGTTGTTGATGAAATACGGCGACAGGTAGCCGCGGTCGAACTGCATGCCTTCCACCACTTCGAGCTCGTCTCCCAGCGACTTGCCGTCTTCCACGGTAATCACGCCTTCCTTGCCGACCCGGTCGATGGCCTGGGCGATACGCTCGCCGATGGCACTTTCACCGTTGGCCGAAATGGTGCCGACCTGCGCGATCTCGAGGCTGGTGGTGGTGGGCTTGCTGATGCGGCGCAGTTCCTCGATGGCCGCCGTCACGGCCTTGTCGATGCCGCGCTTCAGGTCCTGCGGATTGAGCCCGGCCGCGACGTACTTGACGCCCTCTCGCACGATGGCCTGCGCCAGCACGGTGGCGGTGGTGGTGCCGTCGCCAGCGTTATCGCTGGTGCGGGAAGCGACTTCCTTGACCAGTTGCGCGCCGATGTTCTGCAGCTTATCCTTGAGCTCGATCTCCTTGGCCACGGAGACGCCATCCTTGGTCACGGTGGGGCTGCCGAAACTGCGCTCCAGCACCACGTTGCGGCCCTTGGGGCCGAGTGTCACCTTGACCGCGTTGGCGAGGATATTGACGCCTTCGACCACCTTGGCGCGGGCGACGTCGCTGAACACTACATCTTTTGCTGCCATTGCTGTCTGTCCTGTCTTTGATTGTCGGGTTCGTTCTGGAAATTCGAATCGATGCTGGCGGGTACGCAGAGATTCAGCGCTCTACCACGGCGAGGATGTCTTCCTCGCGCAGCACCAGCACTTCGTCTCCATCAACCTTCACCGCCTGCCCGGCGTACTTGCCGAACAGCACGCGGTCGCCTGCGCGCAGGTCCGGCGCGATGCGTTCGCCCGCTTCATTTCGCCGGCCCGGTCCGACGGCAATCACTTCGCCCTGGTCGGGCTTTTCGGCAGCGCTATCGGGAATCACGATGCCGGATTGCGTGCGGGTTTCGTTGTCTGACCGTTTGACGAGAACGCGGTCGTGCAGTGGGCGAAGGCTCATACTGGCTCCAGGAAGTAAGGACAAAAGAAGGCTGATGCCGGTGCTGGAGCTGGCGCTGGTGTTGTGTCCAGGCAATCAGCAATCGTTGCCGGTGAGTGCCAAGTATAGAAAGCAGCGGCATGCGCGGCCAACTGATCGTTTCGCATTTGCTTAGAAGCAGGCATGAAGGCGCCGACCCGCCCCCGCTGCTAGAAACGCAGCAGCACTGCGCAGCAGGCTGTTGATTCCCAGGGGGTTGCAGCCCCCTTCTCTCGGCGGCTGCCCGGCAGGCAGCAACGCTGCTCCTGCCGTTGCTTCGCCAACAGCATATCGGCGAGGGAAAGCCCGGAATACAGCGGCTTTCAACGGGCCCGGCAGCTTGGTACAGCGCTTGCTATTCACTATCACCGCCAGCGCGCAGACGCCATCGGCGGCCTCCCTCCAAATCCGCTTCGCAAGGACACACCATGAGCTACCAGCACATCACCGTCAGCCAGGTTGCCGGCCACATCGGCGCCGAGATCGGGGGCATCGACCTGTCGGGGCCGTTGCATGAAGACGCCGTTGCCGAGATCCGCCGCGCCTTACTGAAATGGAAAGTTGTCTTCTTCCGCGGCCAACATATTGACCACGCCGCCCAAGTCGCCTTTACCTCGCGCTTCGGCGAAGTCACCTACGCGCATCCGCACGAAGACGAGCCGATCGAGGACTTCCCGCAGTTGCTGCCGATCGACCGCAGCCGCTATGAGCGCCGCAATGGCATCCGCCGCAGCAGCTACGAAAGCCGCTGGCACACCGACGTCACCGCCGTGGTCAATCCGCCGCCGGCCTCCATCCTGCGCGCGGTCAATGTGCCGGCGTTCGGCGGCGATACCACCTGGACCAATCTGGTGGCGGCCTATGAGGGCTTGTCCTCGCCGCTGCGCGCGCTGGCCGACGGGCTGCGCGCCGAGCATCGCTTCAACGCACGTGCCACGCTGCCATCGGAGAGCCGCATCGCCAAACGGATCGCTGCCCAGCCACTGGTTTCGATCCATCCGGTGGTACGCGTCCACCCCGAGACTGGAGAGCGCGCACTGTTCGTCAACCCGGGCTTCACCTCGCATATCGTCGGCGTCTCGCCGCATGAAAGTGAGCTTTTGCTCGAGTTGTTCTTCGACCAGATCGCCAAGCCGGCCTACACCACGCGCTTTCGCTGGAACAACGGCGATATCGCCTTCTGGGACAATCGTGCCACCGCGCATCTGGCGCCCCAGGATCTCGACCATATCGAGGTCGAGCGCGTGCTCTACCGCACCACGCTGACCGGCGACGTACCGGTGGGACCGGACGGCTTCCGTTCGCAGAGCGTGGAGGGCGAAGCCTTCGGCACTCGCGCGCCGGGCGCGCTGGCGCAGCCGGTCAATACGCCCGCTCAGCCGGAACCGGCCCTGGCCTGAGTACCCGAGCCGGCAGGCCGCGGCCAACGGCACCGGCCTGCCACCACAGACGCTCCTTTTCACAGAGAACCCATGAGCCAGACTACTTTGCTCGAATCCGTTCCGCGCCGGCAGGTCAGCTTCGCGCTCGACTCGCCGGAGCTCGCCGCCACCTATGAGCGGGTGGGCGTGCGCCAGTTCAACCACGGCAAGCTGCTGATCGAGGCGCTCGCCCTCCGTCCCGGCGAACGCGTGCTCGACATTGGCAGCGGCACCGGCCGGCTTGGTGTCTACGTGGCGCAAAAAGTGGCGCCCGGCGGCCACGTAACCGGCATTGATCCGCTGCCGCTGCGGGTGGACATCGCCGCCGCCAAGGGGCAAGCCAACTTCGCGGTGCGCGTCGGACGCGCCGAGGACCTGTCCGCCTTTGCCGACAGTAGCTTCGATGTGGTGTACCTGAACAGCGTGTTCCACTGGGTGGACGACAAGCCCCGCGCGCTTGCGGAGATCTTCCGGGTGCTCAGGCCGGGCGGCCGGCTTGGCCTAAACAGCGGCGACGCCGACAACCCGCATCAGTCAGGCGCCCTGCTGCGTGCAGCCACGGAGGCTGCCGGCATCGATCCGGCGCGCCGCCCGCACGGCCGCAACCTCGGCGCGGTCAGCAACACACAGCTCCGCGCGCTGGTGGAAGCGGCCGGCTTTGCCGGCTACGATGGCGCGACCCGGACCATCATTGACTTGGTGCCGGACGCGGCCAACCTGGTCGAATGGAGCCGCAGCAGCTCCTTCGGCAACACACTGGCCGCCTTCGACGACGTGGAGCTTGCGCACGTGCTGGCGGCCCTGGGCGAACAGCTGGAACGCTACCGCACCGCCGAAGGCATCCGCCTGGAACGTTACCTGATATTCGCCACGGCACACAAGCCGCTGGCGTCCTGAGCCAGGCGCGGGCCCCAAAGATGCGCGCTTGGCTCCGGCACAATCGCTTCCTCGTCGTCTTCGCACTGCTGGCCTCGCTGATGGGCACCAGCGTGGGAGTCGCCAAGATCGTCACCTCGCTCTATGCGCTGGAACTGGGCGCCAGCCACGCGCAGCTTGGCGTGATTGCCAGCGGGCAGATGATCGGTACCCTCGTCATGAGCGTGCCGATCGGCTTCCTGGTGGACCGTTACGGCCCCGCCCGGCTGTTCCTCACCGGCAGCGCGCTTGCGGGGCTTGGCTATGCCATCGTGCCGTGGGCGGCCACGCCCTGGTTCCTGCTCGGCTGCAGCACGGCGATCAGCTTCTTCATGCCGCTGCGCTTTGTCTCGCTCAACAGCGTGTTCTTCGAGCAGATCCGCACGCTGGGTGAAAACAAGGCGGGCTGGTACCGCGGCACTCATATGAGCGGCATGTTTCTGGTCGGACCGGCGCTGGGCGTGAGCCTGGTCGCCTGGATTGGCTATCGCGGCACATGGTGGGCCATCGCAGCCAGCTTCGCGCTGACCATTGCGCTCTCGCCCATCGTGTTCGCGCGCTACGCCCGCCCTGCGCAGTCCGGCCCGCGCAGCGGCCCGGCCGCCGTACTCAGGGAGTTGGGCGCCCTGCTTCGTGACCGCGACCTGCGGATCACCAACCTCGTCGATTTTTGCGCTCAGTCCACCCACATGTATTTCAGCACTTTTATCCTGGTGATCGCGCTGGACAGCATGCGGCTGGACGCCGCCCACGCCTCGGCCTACCTCACGGGCTCCGGACTGGCGTATATCGCCACCTTGTTCCTGCTTGGCAACGCCACCGCGCGGCTGGGGCTGCGACGCAGCTACCTGGCCGGCTTCGGGCTGGTGGCGTTGGCACTCGTGCTGCTCGGTCGAGCGCCCGACGCGGCCTGGCTGTGGCCCGGCGTGTTGCTGCAGGGACTGGGGCTTGGCCTGCTGCAGATCGTCAGCCTGACCCGAATCGCGCGCATTGGCGCGCGCCTGGGGCGGGGCAAGGTGTCCGGCGCCAACCTGTTGGTGGGGCCACTCGGCTCGCTTTGCGGCAGTGTGGCCGGCGGGCTGCTTGGCGATGTGATCGGCCTGCAGAATGTGTTCTTCATTTTCCTCCCGCTCTATGGCCTGCTTGCGTTCAGGTTCCTGCGCATAGCGGATAGCACGCCCGCTGTCGCGCCTTCGTCAAGCAACATGCCGTCGGGCTGAACGCGCAGTTCTTATCCCTCCCCCGCACCTTTACCCAACCACGAGCTACCATGTCCCAGTCCCGCAGCACCGAACACGATATCCATCCCCTCTTCCTGCAGCGCTGGTCGCCGCGCGCCTTCACCGGCGAGGCCATCGACCAGGCGATCTTGCTGCGTTTCTTCGAGGCGGCGCGCTGGGCGCCGTCCGGGTACAACGCGCAGCCCTGGCGCTTTATCTATGGGCGCCGCGACACGCCGGCCTGGCAGCCGGTGTTCGCGGCGCTGTCCGAATACAACCAGCGCTGGGCGGCGAACGCCTCGGCCCTGGTGGCCATCCTGTCGCGCAAGGTCTGGACGCCGCCGGGCAGGACCGAGCCGCAGGCCATCGACACTCATTCCTTCGACGCCGGCGCGGCCTGGGCCAGCCTTGCCTTCCAGGTCACGCTGTCGGGCTGGCATGCGCATGGCATCGGCGGCTTCGACAAGGCCCGGCTGCGCGAATCGCTGGCTGTCCCGGACGACTACGCCATCGAGGCAGTGGTCGCCATCGGCAAGCAGGGCGACAAGTCGCAACTGCCGGAAGCCCTGCAGGCGCGCGAGCATCCCAACCAGCGCCATCCGTTGGAACAGCTGGTGGCCGAAGGCCGCTTCGCCTTCGCCGCGGATTGACGCATCGCGCGCCGGCCTGCCCGCCGCACTACCTGGACGGGCAGGCACGCTAGCTCAGGCGGCCGAGGCGGCCGCGGCCTCGCGCCGCAACGCGAAGATGTTGGCGGGCCGCGTCAGGCCAAGGTTCTCGCGCAGCGTGCGGCCCTCGTACTCGGTACGGAACAAGCCACGGCGCTGCAGCTCCGGCACCACCAGGTCGACGAAGTCGTTCAGCGATTCGGGCAGTACCGGCGGCATGACGTTGAATCCGTCCGCGCCCTCGTTGCGGAACCAGGATTCGATCTCGTCCGCGATCCGCTCGGGCGACCCCACCACCACGCGGTGGCCGCGCGCGCCAGCCAGGTGCTCGTACAACTGCCTGAGCGAGAGCTTTTCGCGCTGCGCCAGTTCCGTGACGAGGGCCAGGCGGCTGGTATTGCCATTGGTGCTTTGGGCGAACGGCGGCGGCGGGCCGTCCAGGTCGTACTGGCTCAGGTCCACGCCGGGGAAGTAGCGCGACAGGATACCGAAGCCGACCGACGGATGGATCAGCCCCTGCAAGGCGGCGTACTTCTCCTCCGCTTCCTCCTGCGTGCGGCCGATCACCGGCGAGATCCCCGGCATAATCTTCAGCTCGTCGGCATGGCGGCCGTACTTTGCCAGCCGCCCTTTGACGTCCCGGTAGAACTTCTGCGCTTCTTCCAGCGTCTGCCACGCGGTAAAGATCACCTCTGCGGTACGCGCGGCCAGCTCGCGGCCGGCGTCCGACGCGCCCGCCTGCACCACCACCGGATAGCCCTGCGGCGGACGCGAGATATTGAGCGGCCCCTTGACCGAGAAGTGCTTGCCCTTGTGGTTGAGCGTGTGCAGCTTGCCGTTGTCGAAATAGACACCACTCTGCTTGTCGCGCAGGAAGGCGTCGTCCTCGAAGCTGTCCCACAGGCCCTTGACCACGTCGAGGAATTCCTCGGCGCGCTCGTAGCGCAGCGGATGGGCCGGGTGCTCTTCCTTGCCGAAGTTGCCGGCGGCATTCTCGTTGCCGGTGGTCACCACGTTCCAGGCGGCGCGGCCCTTGGAGATGTGGTCCAGCGAAGCGAACTTGCGCGCCAGCAGGTAGGGCTCTTCGTAGGTGGTGGAGGCGGTAGCGACAAAACCGATATGCCGGGTCACTGCGGACAGCGAGGCGAACAGCGTGACCGGCTCGAAATGCGCGATGCGGCCATAGCGGCTGCTCGCCTCGTCGTCGCCGCGCTCCACCACGCCGACGCTGTCGGCCAGGAAGACCAGGTCGAACTTGCCGCGCTCGGCGGTCCGGGCTACCTCTTGGTAGTGGTCGATATTGGTCCCGGAATCCGCCTGTGAGCCGGGATGACGCCAGGCGGCGATATGGTGGCCGGTAGCCTGGATAAAGGCGCCGAGTTTGAGTTGACGTTCGCTCATGGGAATACTCGCTAGGGATGGTCTGGCGGGTTGATCGGCACCACGCGTGGGGCGCGGCGACCATCCCAAAGCGCAAACTCCATGCCATCCTCCGGGGCCGCGTGCTGCCGTGGCGACGGCGGATTTGCTGCTGCGCGGCGAGCAGCGCTCAACGCAGCAGCTGTCTCTCGTGTAGCAACGCGACCACCTCGAGCACGTTGTCCTGCAACGCATCGCGGCCGTCCAGCAGCAGGTCCGGCGATTGCCAGCGCAGCCGTGCGCAGCGGCAAGCGTCCAGCCAGGTTGCCTGCAGGTGTGGCCAGCGCCCCAGCATATTGGTACCCCACTGGCGGTCGCGCATGGCAATACGCTCGCGCCGAAGCGCGGCCGGGGCGTCGACGCGGATCAGCAGATCGGAGCGAGGATGCGGCCGCATGGCATCGAACAACATGGCCGGGCGGATAGCGAAGCGCAGGCCGCCGCTATCGCTGCGGCGAATAAAGCTGGTGAGGTCCACATCCGGCGTCGACGCCGGGCTGCCGGGCCGGTACGCCAGCAGCCGGTCGATCAGTCCCCAGTCGTAGTCCAGCGGCCTCGTCAGGAAGGTGCGCAGGGTCATGCCAGGCGGCCGGGGCAGGAAGAAGTAATCGGTCGGCACACGCCCCACGCGCCCTTCCCCGAGCGCCTGCGCGATCGCCATGCCAAGCGCGGACTTGCCGGCCCCCGCGGGGCCGACCACGGAAATGCGTAACGGAGGACAGGGAAGTTGCATAGGCTGACAGTGGAAGTCCAGGGACGCTGCGCCGGCCTCACCCGCGCAGCAGCTTATAGCTCTGGTCATGGTCGCGCCGCGTGCCCGGCGTCCAGCCGATGGACTGCCGGTAGCTGCCAAGCAGGGCGGCGCCGGCCAGTTCCCGTTCGTCCACCGCCTTGCGCTCGTCGGCGAACGGCGCCACATAGAGCGCATCCACCGGGCAATAGGCCTCGCACATAAAGCAGGTCTGGCAATCCTGCTGCCGGGCGATCACCGGGTTCTCGCCCGGCACCGCGTCGAACACATTGGTCGGGCAGATCTTGACGCAGAGATCGCAGCCGACACAGCGATCCTGGCTGACGAGCTCGATCATGCCGCCAGCTCCAGCAGCTGTGCCTGCGGCGCGGGTCGCGTGGCATGCCAGGCGGCCCGCTGTGGGCGCACCCATACCTCATCCAGGCCGCCGCTGAATACGAAGTGCTGCTGCGCCGCGTCCTGGCCGGCGAAATCCGTGCGCTTGTGCATGCCGCGCGTCTCGGTGCGGAACAATGCGCTGCGGTACATCCAGCGCGCGTTCGCCAGCATCGCCACGGCTTCGCGCGTGCGCGCCGTCGCGCTCGGCCCGGGCGCGGCGGCGCCGCGCAACGCATCCCAGCGGGCATCCAGCCGCGCCAGCGCGCCGCGCAGCCCGTCCTCGTCGCGGAAGTAGTTGCGCGCGTAGGGGAACACTTCGTCCTGCACCGCGCGGATCAGCGCCACCGCATCGACGGGTTCTCCACGCCCACGCAAGCGCTCCGCGGCCGCCCCGCGCACCGGCCGCCCCGCCGCGTTCGCGCCCAGGCCAAGCGCGAAGGCCGCGGCGGACTCGCCGGCCCAATACCCCGACGAAGTCGCCCACGCCGCATTGCGGCTGCCGCCCCCCGTAAAGCCGCCGCAGATCAGTTCCCGCGTGGCCGCGTCGCCGGCCGCAAACAGGCCTGGCACGGTCGTGCCGCAGCCGTGGTCGACGATGCGCAAGCCGCCGGTGCCGCGCACGGTGCCTTCCAGTCGCAGCGTCACCGGGAATAGCTGGGTGAATGGATCCAGCCCGATGCGATCGAACGAGAGGAAGAAGTTTGGCTGTGCGAAGCGTGCCAGCCGGCGGTCTTCATCGGTTGCCTTGTCGAGGATTGCGTAGACCGGCCGGCCCTGCTGCAGCAAGCGCGCGATGGGGCTGCGGCTGCGCCCGCCCGCGCCGGGTATCTCGGTGCCGTCCCGGTGCCGGAACGTGGCCCAGCGATAGAACGCAGACTTGGTCACCGACGAAAAGGCCGGCCCCAGTCCATAAGCATTCGAAAACTCCATGCCCGACAATTCCGCGCCCGCCTCGGCCGCCATCAGCTGGCCGTCGCCGGTCAGCACGTTGCAGCCGAGCGCCTTGCTCAGGAAGGCGCAACCACCGGTGGCGATAACCACGGCGCCGGCGCGTACCGTCCAGGCGCCTTCCGGCTGCCGCCGCGTGCCGCGCGCGCCCGCAACGCGGCCATCGTCATCGAGCAGCAGTTCGGTGGCGGGGCTCTGGTCGAAGATCTTCACGCCGGCCTCGCGCACGACCCGCCGCATCAAGCGCATATACTCCGGCCCCTGCAGCGAGCGCCGCTGCTGCTTGCCGTCTTCGTCGACCGGGAAGGGATAGCCCCATTCGGCCACCAGGTTCAGGTTTTGGTAGGTCTGGTCGAGTACCCGCGCGCTCCACCCATGATCGGCCAGGTGCCCGCCCAGCGCATCGCGCTCGCGGATGGCCGCCGCCCGCGCCTCGGGCTCCGGGGGGATGTACCAGACGCCGGTGCCGGAGGGTGCGGTGGCGCCGGATGTGCCCACATACCCCTTGTCCGCCAGCACCACGCGCGCGCCCTGCCTGGCCGCGCGCCATGCGGCCCAACATCCTGCCGGCCCGCCGCCGATCACCAGCACATCCGCCGGCTGCGCCGCCGCCGGTCCTTCCGATCCGTTCGTGCCCATGCCTTGCTCCCGTGGTTTAGCCTTGCTTGCCGGGGAAAATGCACGATGCGTGCCACGCGTCCGGCGCGACTTCCTCCGCGCTTGTGGCGTGATTGCATCACCAGTGTTGCTGCGCTCGCAGCAGTCAGGTGCCGCAACTGGTGCGCCAGCAACACGCCGGGTGCCGGATCTCGCGGTCTTGCACGCCATTGACGGTGGCATGCGACTTGCGCCTCAGGCCCGATTTAACGAGACCTTCCCATGCGCCTCCTGCCCACCCCTCGCCGTTTGTCCGCCTCGGTTGCGTTCGCCCTGTTTGTATTCGCCATCGCCGCGCTGGCGCAGTCGCCCCAAGTCATACGCATCGGCATTGCCAATGCCCCGTCCGGCAACCCGCCACGGCTGTCCTCGGGCAGCGCCATGGCCATCGCCAACGTGCGCGGCCTGATCGAGGAGGAGTTCCTCGCCGACGGCATCAAGATCGACTGGTACTTCTTCAAGGGCACCGGCTCAGCTGTCAACGAGGCGCTTACCAATCACCAGCTCGACTTCGCCCTGCAGGGCGACCTGCCTTCCATCATCGGCCGCGCCAATGGTCTCAAGACTCGCGTGCTGCTGATCCTGGGCAGCCGCACCAATGCCTACCTGCTGGTGCCGCCGCAATCCACGGTGCGCTCGGTGGCGGATATCCGCGGCAAGCGCATCGCCTTCGGCAAGGGCACCATGACGCAGCTACCGGTGAACCGCATCCTGGAAGCCAATGGCATGAACGAGCGTGACATCCGCGCCGTCAACCTGGATACCGGCTCGGCGCAGGCGGCCCTGGTCAACCAGGACATCGACGGCCTGTTCGGCGGGGCTGCGCTGCTCAAGCTGCGGGACCAGGGCGTGGCGCGCGTGGTGTACTCGACGAAGGTGGCACCGACCTTTACCGGCCAGTCGGTGATGCTGGTCACCGAGACGTTTGCCGACAAATACCCGAAGCTCACCCAGCGCACCGTCAAGGCGCTCGCCCGCGCGGCGCTGTGGGCCTCCGACGATGCGAACCGCGAGGAAGTGTTCAGGATCTGGTCACTGGGCGGCACGCCAGCGTCCGTCTGGCGCGAGGAGTTCGAAGGCACACCGCTCGCGGTAAGGCTGTCGCCGCGCTTCGATCCCTTCCTGGTGGCGCGGCTCAAGGACGCGGTGGCCGATGCTTACCGCTTCCGGCTGATCCGCAAGAATTTCGAGGTTGCGCAGTGGATTGCGTCAGCCTATCTGGATGCGGCGCTCAAGGAATTGAAGCTGGAAAAGGCCTGGCCGCAGTTCGACGCCAATGGCAAGCCGCTGGCGCCTTGATCGCACTAGCGGCAGCCCGGCTGCCGCCGACGTCAGGCGGCGACCTTCAGCGTCGCCTCGAACAGGCCGAGCAGTTCCTGCCAGTGCCGGGCTTCGGACTCGGCCTGGTGGGCCGGGTTGTCCGCCACGGCAAAGCCGTGTCTGGCCGGGTAGCGGGTGGCGCTGTGCTCCACGCTGGCCACGGCCAGCGCTGCCTCCAGGCGGACGATATCGGCCTCGGGCATGGAGGCGTCATCCTGCGCGTGGCCGAAATGAAGGCGCGCGCGGATGGCATCGGCCCGCAGATGCGGGCTGTCCGCTGCCGTGGTGGCGAGATTGCCGCCATGGAAGGACGCAACGGCGGCGATGCGCGCGGGATAGTCCGCCGCCGCATGCAGCGCGATGGCTCCGCTCAGGCAATAGCCGGCGATGCCCACCGCCTCGCCCGCCACGCGCGGGTGGGCGCCGAGCCAGGCCAGCAGCGCGGCGTGATCGCGCTGCAACCCCTGCGCGCTCAAGCTGGCGCGCAATGCCGCATAGCGCGCCTTGGCGGCATCTGTGCCAGGCGCCAGCGCGGCATCGACGACGGGCGCCCGCTCCGTGCGGTAGTAGAGATTCGGCAACACCACCACATAGCCTTGCGCGGCCAGTTTCCGGCCTTTTTCGATGAAGACCGGGCGCACGCCGCGTATGTCGGTATGGAGAATGACGGCCGGCCAGGTGCCCTCGCATTCAGGCTGGAATACCCAGGCGTCCAGTTCGCCGTCCTGGGTGGGGAGATTGATCTGCTTCTCGCTCATGTTCGTTTCTCGTCAATGCCTTCAATGAACTGGGTCATGTTGCATGCCGGATTGCCCTACAGGGTCGCGAGGGAAACTTCGGTCGCCTTCACCAAGGCGATGACTTCCGTCCCCACGGCCAAGCCCAGGTCGCGCACCGAGCTGGTGGTAATGACCGAGGTTACGATGCCGCCCGGCGTCTCGACGTCGACCGCCGAAACGACCGGTCCTTCGATGATGTGCGAGATGCGGCCTCGGAACTGATTGCGAACGTTGATGGCTGCGATGGTCATGCTTTGCGTTTTCCCTTGATCGATAACAGGCAGTTGGTGGCTGGCTTGGGCCAGTGCTTACGCTTCTCCGCCCCTGCCTTGACTGGCAAGCTCTATGCCAGCCGTCCTGACCCGCGCGGCGCCGGATGGTGCCCCTCGGGCTGCTGCTGGCGCAGCAGCGCCGGGACAAGGCTGCTCCAAAGCGAGCAGTTGCCGCCCCACCTCACGCCACACCAGGCAGCACATCCTCCCGACCAGCCCGCAACCCATCCCGCACATCCTCATCGACCGACCGCGGCTCCGGCAGCACCACCGGACCAGGCCGTGCCGCGGGCGGGTTGCGATCCTCTCGCACCCGTTCACCATCCACATCCTCCGGCAAGAACCCACCCGCCTGCTTGCTCCACAGTGCAAAGTACGCGCCGCGCCGCTGCAGCAACTCCGCATGGGCACCGTCCTCGATAATGCGCCCGGCATCAAACACCAGGATACGATCCAGGTGCGCGATGGTGGAAAGCCGGTGCGCCACCACGATCACGGTCTTTCCGACCATGACGTCGTCGAGCGTGTCCTGTATCGCCTTCTCGGTGATGGAGTCCAGACTGGAGGTGGCTTCATCCAGGATCAGCACCGGCGCGTTCTTGAGGATCACCCGGGCAATCGCAATACGCTGGCGCTGCCCGCCCGACAGCTTGACGCCGCGCTCGCCCACCATCGCGTCATAGCCCTCGCTCATCTGCATGATGAAGTCGTGCGCATGGGCCGCACGCGCCGCCGCCTCCACCTCGGCATCCGTCGCTTCAATGCGCCCGAAGCGGACGTTCTCGCGCAGCGAGCGGTGAAACAGGCTGGGATCCTGCGGGATCAGGCTGAGCTGCGCATGCAGGGAATCCTGCGTCAGATCACGGATATCGATGCCGTCGATCAGGATCTGGCCACGCTGCGGATCGAACAGCCGCAACACCAGGCTGGTGAAGGTCGACTTGCCCGAGCCGGAAAAACCGACCAGGCCCACCCGCTGCCCCGACGGAATCGACAGGTTCATTTGCCGGAACACCTGCTTGCCGTCGGCGTAGGCAAAGTCCACGTCGCGAAAGGCGATGCTGCCGCTTCGCAACGGCACGGCGCGCGCGCCTGGCGCATCGACCAGTTCGTGTGGCTGCACGACGGTGGCCACGCCGTTGGCCACGTTGCCGATGTACTCGAAGAACTCCAGAAAACGCCGGCTGAGGTTGCGTGCTTCATTGATGATCAGCAGGGACAGGCTCACCGCCATCACGAACTCGCCGACGCCGATCTCTCCCTGCCCCCACAGCCTCAGCGCGTAGTACAGCACGCCGATCTTGAGCGCAGCCGCGGCCGAGAACTGAAACCAGCGTACCCGCTCCGAGTAGCCGTTGGATTTACGAATCGCCGTCATCTCCCTGGTCAGGTATTGCTCCAGGTGGTCACGCTCGAAACCGAGGCGGGCAAACAGCTTGACGCTGGTCAGGTTGCTGACCGAGTCGACCACCTTGCCGGTGGTTTCGCTGCGCGCCGACGAGGCCTTGAAGGCATACGGTTGGCAGCGCGTGGCGAGCCAGTAGGAACAGCCGACGAACACCACCGCCCAGGCCGCCACAAACAACCCCAGTTGTGCATGGGCCCTGTACAGCAGCGCGATCGATACGGTGAAGACGATGGCGATGGGCCAGAAATCCGTGATGATGGCCCACAGGGTCTGCGTGACACCCTGCGAGGCTTCGCTGATGCGGTGCGCGAGCGAACCCGCGAAGTTGTTGCTGATGTAGCGGTGCGAGTGGTGCTGCAGGTAGTGATAGATCTCGCGCGTGACATTCTGGCGCTGGCGCGGGCCCAGCCGGATCTGGATGGCCCCAGCCAGGCGCCCGAACACCACCTCGCCCAGCGAGAACGCCACGAACAGCAGCAGCGGTTGCTGCAACGCCGCCACCAGGGCCATGGAGTGGCCCGACGCGGTGGTCACCTCCTTGATGATGCGCGCCAGCGCATAGGGAATCAGAATGCCGCTGCCGGCGGCGAGCCCCTCGAACAACAGCATCATCGCGTACCAATAGCGGTAGCGCGCCACAAAGTGACAGATAAAGCGAAAGGGCGTGGCCGGCAGGTCGGGGGTGCCCGGCGCACGCTGGAACGTCGGCGAGGAAGACATGGTCGTGGTGTGATGATATGGAGACTATGTAGGAAAGAGGGGCCGAGGTAGCTCGTGCCTCGGCCTCGTGCCTCAGGGCTGGGCGAAGGTGAGCGAGCGAATCGCGGCAAGCCCCTCCTCCACCGGCGCGCGCAGTGCAGGGGCCCCGCGCGCGCGCAGGTAACGCTCGGTGACGAAGGCCTGCACCGGCGCCGCGCCGCCGGCTGGCACGCAGAGATAGCCCTGATGGGAAACCTCG
This sequence comes from Cupriavidus sp. PET2-C1, assembly GCF_054515855.1. Lineage (NCBI taxonomy): Bacteria > Pseudomonadati > Pseudomonadota > Betaproteobacteria > Burkholderiales > Burkholderiaceae > Cupriavidus > Cupriavidus sp. PET2-C1. The sequence goes on along the minus strand of NZ_JBTNRJ010000003.1, from coordinate 523,105 downwards.
AAGCGCGGCGCGACCGAGTCCGGTGCGAAGCGGTCGACCTGGGTTGCGCGGTACTGGACGCAACGCGCCCCGCCCAGGCTGGCGACCTGGGCCTCCAGCCCGGCAAGATCGTGGCCATGGTCGGCCAGGCGCGCCACCAGCAAGTCCCGCGCCCATTCGAGCAGCGCCGCCTCCGGCTCCACCGCCGGAAGCGGCTTGCCCGTATCCACCACCACGGTCCCGGCCAGCACCGCGTAGGGCTCGCCGTCCGCGCCGACGCGCGCGGCGGCGGCGTTATCGACGAAGACAATGGCGTCCCGCCGTTGCCGGACTACCTTCCAGCCTGCACCGACCGGCGCCGCCACGCTAAAGCCGGCGGCCTGTATGCGCGCAGGTGCCGGCCCGGCGGCGGCGCCTGCCATGGCAAACACCGTCGCGGCCCCGGCCAGCAGGCCCACAAGCCAGCGGCGCGATGACATGGCAGCCTCGGCCAGCGGGCGCGCCCTCATGCCTCCAGCCCGGCAAACAGCCCTTCCAGGCGCTGTGCGATCTCGCTGTCAAGCCGCGGCAGCAGCGTAAGTGCGCCGAGGTTGTCGCGCAGTTGTTGCACCTGCGAAGCCCCGGTGATAACAGTGGAAACGTGCGGGTTGCGCAAGGCCCAGGCCAGCGCCAGTTGCCCCGGCGTGGCGTCCAGCATGCGGGCGATGCCCGCCAGTTGCCCCACCGCCTGCCGCACGCGCGCATCGCCGATGCGTTCGCGCAGGCGTTCGTTGCTGTTCAGCGCGGCGCGGCTGTCCGGTGCAATTCCGTCCGTGTACTTGCCCGTCAGCACGCCACCGGCAAGCGGGCTCCAGGTGGTCAGCCCGAGGCCGATGTCCGCGTAGAGCCGTGCGTATTCCTGCTCGACGCGCCTGCGCGCCAGCAGGTTGTACTGCGGCTGCTCGGTGACCGGCTTGTGCAGGTGCGCGCGATCGGCAAATTCCCAGGCGGCGCGGATCGAATCGGCGTCCCACTCGGACGTCCCCCAGTAGAGGGCCTTGCCGCGCGCGATGATGTCGTGGAAGGCCCAGACGGTTTCCTCGATCGGAGTGTCCGGGTCCGGACGGTGCGCATAGGCCACGTCAACGTAGTCCAGGCCAAGTCTGGCCAGCGAGCCGTCGATCGCGCCCAGCAGGTATTTGCGGTTGAGCGTACGCCGCTGGTTGGGGCCGTCGTTGAGGCCGCCATAGAATTTGGTGGTGATGACGAAGTTCTCGCGGGCCCAGCGCAGCTCACGCAATGCGTCTCCCATCACGCTTTCCGCCTTGCCTTGGGCATAGCTCTCGGCGTTGTCCAGGAAGTTGATGCCGTGATCCCGCGCGGCGGCAAGGATCTCCACCGCTTCGCCCACCCCCACCTGGCCACCGTAGGTCACCCATGCGCCCAGCGACAACGCGCTCACCTTCAGCCCGGCGCGCCCCAGTCTGCGATATTCCATTTGCCTTGTTTCCTTCCGCTTCGTGATCAGTCCTGGCGCGGCCCCCTGGGCCGCGCGCAGCTTCATGCGTGCCCCACCAGCGGCACCACCTCTTGCCCCACCAGCAACGCTTCTTCCAGGTTCGGATAGCCGGAAAAGATAAAGCTGCCAATGCCAAGCGAGATGTACTCTTCGATCCGTTGCGCCACCTGCCGGTAGGAGCCGATCAGCGCCGTGCCGGCGCCGCCCCGCACCAGCCCCACGCCGGACCAGATGTTCGGATAGATTTCCAGGTCGCGTGCCCGGCTCACGGCGCGCCCGGGATGCAGGCTGCGCATGCGCGCCTGCCCGACCGACTCGGATTCCGTCAACTGCCGCTGCGCGACGTCGATCAGTTCCGGCGGCACCTCGCCGAGCAGGCGTTCGGCCTCGCTCCACGCCAGCTGCTCCGTCTCGCGGGCAATCACATGGATGCGCAATCCATAGCGCAAGGTGCGGCCGTGGCGCGCCGCCAGCGCATTGGTGCGCGCCAGCCGCTCGCCCAGCATTGGCGGCGTCTCGCCCCACATCAGGTACACATCCGCGTGTTCGGCGCCGGTGCGCTCGGCCGCGTCCGACGCGCCGCCGAAATAGATCGGGGGCAGCCCCGCCAGCGTCCCAGCCAGTGCCTCGCCGTCCACCACGTAGTACTTGCCTCCGTGGACCTGCCCGGCGCCGCCAAAGGCGCCACGCAAAACCTGCAGGTATTCTCCCGCGCGCTCATAACGCGCGTCATGGCCAAGAAAATCGCCCAGCGAACGCTGCTCGGTGCTGCTGCCGCCAGCCACCGCCTGCAACAACAGTCGCTGGTTGCTGAGCACCTGCAGCGTGGCCGCCTTCTGGGCCAGGTGCACGGGCAGCTCTAGCCCCGGCCGGAACGACACCAGGAACTTCAGCCGCGAGGTCTCGTGCGCCAGCGCAGCCGTCACCAGCCAGCCGTCTTCTGCGGTCAGGCCGGTCGGCAGCATGACCGCATTGAAGCCGGCGTACTCTGCGGTGCGCGCCACGCTGGCCAGGTAGTCGATATCGGGCGAGCGCGTGCCGCGCGAGCCGTGCCGTACGCTGCGCACCCCGGTATTGACGAGGTGCCTGCCGTCACCGCTGGTGGGCAGGAACCAGTTGAATTCGATGCTCATGGGAATCGCTTTCCTGGTGAACAGTTCATACGGCAAGCGGGGCCTGCGGCGTCGCGAGCGGCCTTTTGCGCAGCAATGGCAAGACTTCCTCCCCAAGGCGAAGCAGCTCCTGGAGCTCCGGCTCTGCGGAAAGCACGAAGCTATCCAGCCCCAGTGCGTGCAGCGCTTCCAGCCGCTGCGCGACCTGCTTGTAGGATCCCACCAGAGCAGTGCCTGGCGCGCGCCGGGCGCGCGCGGCGTCGTCCGCGGCCTGCCGTTCGGTCTCCCGCGCGATAACATGCACGCCATAAGCGAAACGCAGGCTGCGCCCGAACCCGGCTGCCAGCTCGCGCAGCCGGCGGATGCGCTCGCCGGCCTGCGCGGGGGATTCGTTCCAGCGCAAGTGCACGTCACCCAGCTCGGCCGCGAGCTGCTCCGCCTGGGCCGAGCCCCCGCCCAGGTAGATGGGTGGCGGGTTACGCAGCGGCTTGAGCAGGCCGGCGTTCTCGACACGGAAATAAGACCCGTGGAAGTGCAATTGCCCGGCAAAGACCGCCCGGCCCTTCCACGTATGCCGCAGCACCTGCAGGAACTCATGCGTGCGCTGGTGACGGTCCTCGTGCTCGAGCAGGTCGCCGTAGGCGCGGCGCTCGGCCTGGCTGCCGCCGGTGACCACATTGAGCAAGAGCCGGTTGCCGGAGATCGATTGCAAGGTCTGCGTGCTTTGCGCCGCCACGGCCGGCTGCACCGAGCCCGGCCGGCAGGCCACCAGGAAGCGCAGCCGCGCGGTATGGCGCGCCAGCAAGGCAGCCGCCAGCGAAGGCTCCAGGCCGCCCGGCCCCGTCGCCAGCTGTATACCGTGAAAGCCGGCATACTCCGCCGCCCTGGCGACGTTGATCAGGTATGCCGCATCTCTGTAGTGCAAGGCTGCGCTGCCGTGCGACGGCACATGCCAAGTGAATTCCAGGCTCAAGATGTCTCCTCCCCCCGTTGGCCGCCGCTATAGCAGCTCGAAGCCCTGGCCGGCCAGCGCCTCGCGCAGGCGATCGCGGCCTTTCAGGCTGTCCGGGCCGCGCAGGCGTGCCACCGAATGGGCGCTCCAAGCGTCCGGTGGCAGTTGCTGCGAGCCATAGAAGGCTTTCATGACTTCGTCGTAGGCGGCAACCTCCTCGCGCGCGGACGCCGGCGTGTATTGCTCGCGGTACAGCACGGTGCGTTGCGACAGCCGCGGCTTGACCGCCGCAGGCCTGGCTAGGTCGGGAAAGCCGATGCAAAGTCCGAACACGGGGAACACGCTGGTGCCGGTGTTCAGCTCGCGCGCCACCGCTTCGGGCTGGTTGCGCAGCGCGCCGATATATACCGTGCCCAGACCGAGCGACTCGGCCGCGGTCACCACGTTCTGCGCGGCCAACGCGGCATCGATCACCGCCATCAGGAAGGTATCCAGGTAGCGCAAGCCCTCGGCCTGCTCATCCCGGTGATCGGCGATACCGCGCAGGCGCGACAGGTCAGCCAGCCAGGCCAGCACCAGCGGCGCCTCGCGGACCTGGGCCTGGTTCCCGGCCAGCGCGGACAGGCGGCGGCGCCGGCCCTCGTCCCCGATCGCAATCACGCTCCACGTCTGCAGGTTCGACGAACTGGGCGCGGACTGGGCCGCGCCGATCAATAGCTCCAGCGTGCCGGCGGGCAACGTCTCTGGCAGGAACGCGCGCACCGAGCGATGCGCCAATATGGTCTCCAGCACCGGGTTGAGCGCCTCTACCGCAGGCGTATTGCTTACCCCGTCCACCTTTTTCTCGCCATAGCGGGTGGCAAGCAGCTTCAACAGTTTCGACATTGCGAGGTCCTTCCTTTTCGTCGTTCGGCTTACCAGGCGAATTTCCAGTCGGACAACACCGGCTCCGGCAGCGCGGCCGTCAGCAGCTTTTCCGCCGGCGAGTCGGCAAACTCACTCATCACGTCTTCCTTGATCGCCGAGAAGGTATAGCTTCCCCGGTCCCGCGGGCGCAGCAGCGGTACGTCGACAATGCGCTTGATGCGCCCGGGGCGCGGCTGCATCACCACCACCCGGTCGCCCAGGTAGACAGCCTCTTCGACGTCGTGCGTCACCAGGATCGCCGTAATGCCCTCCAGCTCCCAGATGCGCTGCAGCTCCTGTTGCAGGTAGGCCCGGGTCAACGCATCGAGCGCGCCAAACGGCTCGTCCAGCAGCAGCACTTCAGGCCGGTTGACCAGCGCGCGCGCGATCGCCACGCGCTGCGACATGCCGCCCGAGAGCTGGTAGGGATAGGCGGTCTCGAAGCCCTTGAGCCCGACCAGTTCGATATGCTCCTGCACCGAGCTGCGCTTGTCGGATTCCGGAATCTTGGCGTTGAGCAAGCCCAAGCTGATGTTTTGCTCGACAGTCAGCCAGGGGAACAGCCGGTGTTCCTGGAACACGATGCCGCGGTCCAGGCTGGTGCCAAGGATACGGTTGCCATCCAGCAGGATCTCTCCTTGGTAGTCCTCCTCCAGCCCGATGATTAGCCGCAGCAGCGTGGATTTCCCGCAGCCGCTGGAGCCGACGATGCTGACGAACTCACCCGGCTGGATGGTGAGGTCGATGTGTTCAAGCACGGGCAATGGCTCGCCCTTGACCTGGTATTGCTTGGAGAGATCCTTGATCTCCAGTGTTGCGGCTTGTGGCATATGGGTCCTTATTGCCTTTTAGACTTTCAGTCTGGTTCAATACTGCGCAATCGATTTGCCGCGCCAGCGCAGCAGGCGTGCCTCCAGGCGCGCGGCGATCCCGTTCAGCGCGAAGCCCACCGCGCCCACCACCACCACGCCAAGCAGCACCTGGTCCATCCAGAAATGCTCGCGCCCATCTGTCAGCAGGTTGCCGATCCCGGCGCCGGCGCTGAGCAGGTATTCAGCGCCCAGCGTGGCCAGCCAGGAATAGATCAGCGCCAGGTAGATGCCGGTGAAGATCGACGGCAAGGCCGCCGGCAGCACCACACGGCGCCACAACTGCCAGCGGCTGAAGGTCAACACGCGCGCCACCTCCGGAAACTCGCGCGGCACGCTGCGGATGCCCTCGAAGGTATTGAGGAACATCGGGAAGAAGGCCGCCAGCGACAGGAACACCACCTTGGCCGGATCGCCCAGCCCGAACCACACCGAGATCAGCGGAATCCACGCCAGCAGCGAAACTTGCTTGACGGTGTGCAGGGTCGGGCCAACCAGATTTTCGAACAGACGGGACAGCGCCAGCGCGGTGCCGAACGCCAGCCCGGCGGTGGTACCGATGGCAAAGCCAAGCAGCATCCGGTTCACACTGGCCGCCAGCGAGGCCTGCAGGTAGCCGTTGCCCACCAGGCGCACCGCGGTATCCCAGACCTCACCGAGCGGCACGAACAGCTTGGAATCGGTCCAGTGGAAGGCATAGGCCGCCCACCACAAGGCGAAGACCAAAGCCGGCAAGGCGATGCCGCGCCGGAATTGCCGCCATTGCACGCGGCGGCGTTGCCGGCGCGCCTGCCGTTGCCAGGCACGGGTGCCGCTCGCGGTGTCTTGAAACGAAGTCGTCATGGCATTCCCCTCAGAAGCTCTCACGGCGCCAGCGCAGCAGGCGGCCTTCGACCAGCGCCAGCAGCCGGTCCAGAACGAACCCCACCGCGCCGACCACCACCACCGCTGCCAGCACTACGTCCAACTGGTACAACTGCCGCCCGTAGACCATCAGGAAGCCCAGCCCTTCGGACGAGGCCAGCAACTCGACCGCCACCAGCGCCAGCCAGGCGTGCGTGAGGCCGTAGCGCACCCCGTTCCAGATCGGCGGGAAGGCCGCAGGAAAGACCACCTTGCGTAATAGCTGCCAGCAGCTGAAGCGGAACACGCGGGCCACTTCGACAAACTGGGCCGACACGCCCTGGATGCCCTTGAACGTATTCATCGTCACCGGCACGAAGGCAGCCTTGGCGATCAGGATGATCTTGAGCGCCTCATCGATGCCGACCAGCATCATCAGCAAGGGCAGCCAGCCCAGCGATGGCACCTGCGCGAACAGGCGGAAGGTGGGATAGAGGTACTCCTTGATCACCGTGGACAACCCCATCCCCACGCCCAGCAGCAAGCCCAGTGCGCTGCCCACCAGGAAGCCGTAGATCACACGCTCCAGGCTGATGGCCAGGTGCATCTGCAGCTCGCCGCTGGCCAGCAGGTCGCGGAACGTCTCCGCCACCACCGGTGGCGCCGGCAGGATCTGCGAAGGCACCCACTCGTTGGCCGCCGCGACCCACCACAGCGCCAGCGCCGCTAGCGGGAAGGGCCAGGCCAACAGCAGGCGCCGGAGCCTGGCGCCGTTGAACCAACGCGCAGCGCGGCCTGGCCAGGTGCGCGCGCCACGCGGCGCGCTTGGCGCCGGGCGCCGCTTGGCTGCCTCGGCAAGCGGCCGCGACGGCACGTGCTCAAGGATGGGTAGGGATGACATGGGGCGATTTCCTCTTTGCTTTGGATGGGATCAGGGCGATCGGCGCGCTGCCGCCAGCGCCCTGCCTTGCGCGTCATTGGCGGTCCAGTAATGTTCGAGCTTCAACTCCGCCAGCGCCCGGTCGAGGAAGCGCCGGTCGATCCAGGGCTCGACCGCGAAACGGGTACGGGTCAGGCGGTAGCGCGGCGCCTGCTCGACGGCATCCTGGTAACGCGCTACCAGGAAGGGATCGAACAGCGGACTCAAGCGCTCGCGCACCGGACGCCCGCCAAGGTCTTCCAGCAGGTGCGCCTTCGGCACGCCCATACGGGCCCACAGCGCCAGCGTCTCGTCGCGGTGGGCATCCTCCGAGCCCCAATGCGCGGCCCGCACCACTGCTGTCACCACGCGCTGCGTAGCGTCGGGATAGCGGCCGGCGAAACTCTCGGTCACCAGCAGATGGCTTTGCCGGGTGAAGACCGGAGAATCTCCACGGCTGCTGTAGACGATCCGTGCCTGGCCGGCATCGCGTAGTTGCAGCAGGTCGTAGCCGCCGAACACGGCATCGATGTCGCGCGTGACCAGCGCCGCCTTGGCCGACGCGTTGTCCAGGTTGACCGCGCGGATATCCCGCTCGCTCAGGCCGTTGGCTTCGAGCAGCCGGTTGATCGGCAATTGCGAATTGGTGCCTTTGAACAGGGCTACGCGCTTGCCGCGCAGGTCCGCGAGCGAGCGCACCGGCGAATCCGGCGGCACGGCCAGGTAGATGTTGACCAGCGTGCCGCTGGCCATCAGCAAGCGCGTTTTCAGTCCGCCCGCGCGGCCGATGATGGACGGCAGGTCGCCCTGGAAGGCGAAGTCGATCTGGCCATTGGTCAAGGCTTCGTTGACGGCCGGGCCCGCACCCTTGAAGAAAGAGAATTCCACGCGCGTCGCCGTGCCGGCAAAGGCTTCCTGCACCCAACCTTTGGTGTAGGCTAGCCCCACAGCGCCCGAGGTAAACACCGGCGGGTTGCCCGGTGCCGGCGCGGCCACGCCAATGCGCACCGCAGCGGGAGCCGCCTCGGTACAGGCGGCGCCAAGCGGCACAGTGCTGAGCGCCAGCGCCAACAGCCCGCGCGCGCCCGCGTGCATCAACCGAATCACAGCGCTCATCCCTGCACTCCCCGCCAGCGCAGCACGCGCCGCTCAAGCCGCTGCGCGGCCAGGTTGAAGCCAGTCCCGACCAGGCCGATCGCCAGCATGCCGAAGATCACCAGCTCGACATTGAACGCCGCCCTGCCGCGAATCACGATATTGCCCAGCCCCTCGCCAAAATTCGCCAGCAGGAATTCGGCGCCGATGGTGGCCACCCAGGCGTAGATCAGCCCCAGGTGGATGCCGGTCAGGATCTGCGGCGCGGCGGCGGGCAGCACTAGGCGCAGCAGCAGTTGCAGGCGCGTGAAGCGGTAGACCCGCGCCACCTCCACCTGAGCCCGCGTGACCGCGCGCACGCCTTCGAAGGTGCCCAGCACCACCGGGTAGAAGGCGGACAGCGCAATAAAGGTCAGCTTGGAGAGCTCACCGGTGCCCAGCCACGTAGTCAGCAGCGGCAGCCAGGCAAACAGCGATATCTGCTTGAGCGTATGGAAGCTCGGCCCAATCAGCCGCTCGGCCCAGCGCGACACACCCAGCAAGGCGCCCAGCGCCACGCCGGCCAGCGCCCCCAGGCCGAAGCCGCCCAGGTCGCGTAGCAAGCTGGCAGCCACCCCGCTATAGAAGGCGCCCTGCGTCAATGACTGCCACGCCACCCGCGCCACGTGGGCCGGCGGCACGATCAGCCGCGTGTCTACCCAGCCGAAGGTGGTGGTCACCCACCAGGCACCCAGTATCAGCACCGGCAGCGCCAGCCCGCGCCAGTCGCGTGTTGCCAGCCCGCGCCGCAATGAATCGAACGAAGTCATCGCCCTCTCCTCAGAATGCCCCCCGCCGCCATCCCTGCAACCGCGCTTCCACCCAGCACAGCGACAAGTCCAGCGCCACCCCGACTACGCCGATCGCCAGCATGCCGACCACCACCAGGTCCAGCTGCAGCAATTGCCGGCCCCACACCATCAGGTAGCCGATGCCCTCGCTGGAGGCCAGCAGCTCGACGAACACCAGCGACAGCCAGGCCTGCATCACGCCCTGCCGGATGCCGTTGAACAGGCTGGGCGCGGCCGCCGGCAGCACCACCTGCCGCAGCACCTGGGTGCGGCTGAATCCGCACACCCGCGCCACTTCCAGCCACGCCCGCGGGATATTGGCGATGCCCTTGTAGGTGTTGACCGTCACCGGCACTACTACTGCCAGCGAGATCGCCGAGATCTTCAGGCCTTCGTCAATGCCCACGAAGATGATCAGCAAGGGAATCCAGCCAATCACCGGAAACTGCGACACGACCTCGAAGGTGGGATAGAAATACGCCCGCACCGAGCGCGACAAGCCCATGGCCACCCCCAGCAGCAGCCCTGCGGATCCACCGATCAGGCAACTCCAACCCACCCGGGACAAGCTCACCAGCAGCTGCTTCTGCAACTCGCCGTCCTGCCAGAGTTCCACTGCGGACTGCCACACCAACGTGGGCGCCGGAAGAATCTGCTCGGGCAACCAGTGCCGCGTCGCGCCGAGCTGCCACAAGCCGAGCAACAGCAGCGGCAGCACCAGCCCGGCCACGCCATAGCCGGCCCTGGCCAGCAGTGGCCCCGCCAGGCGGCGCAAGCTGGGCCAAGGGAATGCAGGCGCGCGATGCACGCCGCGCAGGCCGCCCAGTGCGGCGGGATGCGCTTCACGCAATAGCTCACTCATCGGCATGCTCCTGGTTGCGTGCGCCATCACCGTGCGGCGGTGCTGGTGCGGGTCTTGCCGCCGGCGGGCCAGGCCGCCCAATAGGCTTGCAGGCCAAGCTCCTTGAGCGCGACCTCCTGGTACTTGGGCTCGATCCAGCCCTCGATTGGTACTTCGCGCCGCGTCAGTTTGAAATCCTTGGCTTCGCCGATGGCCTTCTTGATGGCGGCCACGTAGTATTCGTCGAGCAGCGGCGAGAGTCTGTCCTTGAGCAACTGGCCTTCCCAGCTACGCTTGAAATCGATGTACGGCGTCGATCCAGCCTTTGCCCAGATCTGGAACTGCGCATCGCGGTTCTTCTCGTCGCCAGCCCAGGCAGCCGTGCGGTACAGCCGGGTGACCACGCGCTGCACGATCTGCGGATATTTCTTCTCGAACTCCTCAGACACCCAGAAGGTGCTTGGCGAAGTCAGCGTGGGATCGTCGACATAAGTCTCCAGGATGCGCGCCACGCCCCGCGCTTCGAGGTCGAACGGCGCAGCGCTGATGGTGCCGTCGATATCCTTGGTCGCCAGCGCGGCCTTGGTGGTGTCGTTGTCCATATTGACCACCTTGAAGTCCTTCTCGCTGAAGCCAGCGCGCGCCAGCACGCGGTTCAGCGTGAGCTGCCCGGCCGTGCCCTTGAATACCGCCAGGCGCTTGCCCTTCAGGTCCGCAAGCGACTTGGCGGGCGAGTCGGACGGCACCACCAGGTACTGATTGCCGCCGCGTCCATAGCTGGCGATGATGTGGTGCTTCAGGCCGGTCGCGCGGCCCACGATCAGGGGCAGGTCGCCATGGCCGGAGAAATCGACCAGGCCGTTGGCGAAGGCTTCATTGACTCCCGGACCAGCGGAGGGAAAGAACACCCATTTCACCTGGATGCCGTCTTTCTTGAATTCCTCCTCGAATGCGCCGGTCTGATGCAGCGTGGCCAGCAAGCCGGTGGTAAGCGGCCTGCCGCCCGTTCCTGCGTTGGGCACAGCGATGCGGATGACGGACGGCTTCTCCTGCGCCTGCGCGGCAGGCAGCACTGTGACAAAGGCAATGAAGGCGCCCAGCAGGGCAAAGAATCGTTTCATGATCGAGTCCTTCGAATGGCGGTAAGACGGTGAATACGGTCAAGCACAATCAGAATCCATACTGGAACTGCGCCAGCACGGCGGTGGAGTTCTTCATGGACGGGTCTTGATAGAAGGTCCGCAGCAGGTTGAGCTGCAGCTTGGTGGTCTCGGCGAAGAACACGTTCAGGCCCAGCGTGGCCACCTTGATCTGGTCGTTCCCCACGGCCGTATTGGGGTCGTACAGGTCGTAGCGCAGGAAGGCCTGGTAGGTCTTGGGCCACCAGTCGTCGTACTTGGCCTGGCCGCGGTAGCTGCGCAGGAACTGCTCCCCCCACTGGTAGTACAGCGTCACGTACTGGCCCCGCGACTTGATGGTGGACTTTCCGGTGCCGGTGGATCCCGCCAGCAACTCGGTCTCGCCATCGGCGTATTCGTAGGTGATGCCGTAGGGGTTGTGGTTGTAGTAGAGATCGAGGCCACGGCGGGTGAAGTTGTTGCTTGCCACCGTGGTGGTGGTGGTGCCGACCGTGCGGGTCAGGTTGCCCGTGCCCTTGAGGTAAGACACGCCCAGCTTCAGCTCGCGAAAGACGCTGTTGTAGTCCACCGGCAGCGTAAAGGCGAGACGCCCGATAAAGTCCTTGGCGCTGTTGTCGTCGGCCTTGTTGGGGCCATTGCCGTTGAACACGCCGAAGGCGTACTCGACCAGCGGCGCGCGGTAGTTGAAGCCGTAGTCCACATAGGAGTCGTAGTCGCCACGGAAAACCACGCCGATCTGCCGTGTGCCGACCCCGAGCGCATTGACGAACTGCGCGTTGTTGATCACCGGCCGCAATTCCTCGCTGGTCTGCGCTTCCAGGCCAAACGGGATCTGCTGCTGGCCGAAGCGCACTGTCAGCTTGTCCTCCTCCAGGCCGGTAGTGGTCGGCAGGAAGCTGTAGTCAAGGTAGGCATCGGTCAGGTTGAACTGGCTGCCGCTGCTCTGCGCGGTGGTGGTCAGCCCCGAGCTGACGTTCTGCGCGTAGGCCAGCGCCAGCCGATAGGTCAGGTTTCTCCCTTCCGCGTAGTCCCGGTACAGGCTGCCGCTGAGGTTCAACTGCGCGGAGGCGATATCGAAGCTACTGCTGCGGGCCTTGGCGCCTGGTGTGGAGGAGCCGGTGGTACCAGGATTGAAGTAGCTTCCGCGCACGGCCACCGTACCGCCAATGGTCGTGCCACGCGTGGTCAGTGCGGTCTTGGTTTCGCGGCTGCGGGTCTGCTCGTACTTGTAGTTCTCGAGATCGCCGCGGATGCCATCGATATCGGCTTTGGTCGCGTAGTCGCCTTCCGGGGCTGTCGAGGCTGGTGTCGGTGTCTGCGGTGCTACCGTGACATGCTCGGCGGTCAATGCGGGATTGCCGGCCACCACGGGCTTTGGCCTGGATGCTGCCAATTCTTGCCTGAGGCTCTGTACCGCGGCTTTCAGCTCTTCGACTTCCTTCTGCAATTGCTCCGTACTGGGTGCCGCGGCAGCGGAATGCCCGGCTATCGCCAATAGTCCCGCCCCCAGCAGGTAATTAGCTCTTCTTGTATGGGAATGATGCACGACATGTTCCATGGAGTATCCGCAAAGCGTGTGCACCGCAGTGCGTGGTTAACTTGAATGGCGCCTTAAGTGTGATTTGGTGCAGAGTTGCCGATCTCTAATTGCGAAATCCATGCCATGTCGGAAATCACGGCTTTCACGGCGAAAACGCGGCGATTCCCTATTGACCTGTTAGCAAGACAACAACGGCCTTGCTCATGGTGTTGAGCACGCAGCAAAGGTAGAAGACACCGAATTTGCAAAGAACAAGGGCCCGCATAAGCGGGCCCGTTCTTCGTCGCGGAGGTTCAGACCGTCAGACTATTGGCGATTCGAGGCCTAATCGACGGACACCATGAAGGTCTCCCCGAGCAGCCCGAAGCGCTTGAGTTGCGCGCGCAGGACGTTGCGGGAAATATCGAGGCTGCGCGCTGTGCGAACCTGGTTGCCGCCGCAATGATCATAGGCAACCGTCACCAGCGCCCGCTCGACAGCCTCGTGCAAACGCGGGTGTTGCTGTTCCAGCAACTGTCGCAGGATCTCCTGCATCGATTCCATCAGCACCTCCGGCCCGGCATCGCGCATGCGCGGCACTAGCGCTTCCCTGGCGATCTGTTCCGGCAAGCGCAGGTCAGAGTATTCGATGCATCCGGTGCCACTGATAATCAGCGCGTAGTGCACTACGTTTTCCAGTTCCCGGATATTCCCGGGCCAGTTGTAGCGCAGCAGCGCTTGCTCCGCCTGCGCGGAGATGGAACCCTCGGACAAGTTCAGCTTTCGCGCATAGATCTGCGCGAAGTATTGCGCGAGCGGCATGATGTCACCACGCCGCTCGCGCAACGGCGGCAGCTTCACGGGCGCGACGCTGAGGCGATAGAACAGATCCATGCGGAAGTTCCCGGCCTGCACCGCCTTCATCAAATCGACATTGGTCGCCGCAATCAGGCGAACATTGACCGGCACCGGCACGCGCGCGCCGATGCGCACCACCTGGCGCTCCTGCAGCACGCGGAGCAGCTTCACCTGCAGCGCGAGCGGCATGTCGCCGATCTCATCCAGGAACAGCGTGCCGCCGTTGGCGGCCTCGAACCAGCCCTGGCGCGCATGCGTGGCGCCGGTAAAGGCCCCGCTTTCATGGCCGAACAACTCGGCGTCGACCAGCGCCTCGCTGAAAGCGCCGCAGTTCACGGCGACGAACGGCCCGGCGCGGCCACTGCATTCGTGGATATGGCGTGCGACGAGTTCTTTGCCGGTGCCGGTCTCGCCAACGATCAGCGCGGTGACGTCGCTCGCGCCAACGCGCTCCACATGCGCCAGCAATTGCTCGGATACCGGATCGTTGAACACCAGCGCCTTGGCTCGGATCGACAGGGCCATTTCCTCCGGCTTGGCGAACTTCAGCAACTTGTTCTGGGCGACGCCTCGCGGCTTTCCATGCCGATCGGGATGATATTCGCTCATTCTTCTCCTGCCCTACCTCTGATCCTGTCTGGACGGTTAACGACGATGACGCGTGATGACCTCTGTCATGCGAGCCGCGCCGGCCAAGGGGCCCGTGGCACCGCGAGGCGGGGTCATCGACAACGTTGCGGCATGGGCATCGGGGCGCTCCCTGGAAACCGTCCATCTCCATTGTGTTCGTTTTGGCGCAAAGTTTCACAGCCCATTTGACATATGAATATTCGGGCAGCGTCACCAGCTCGCCACCACAACTGCAGCACGTTCCGTAAGCCCGCGCGCGCTGCCCTTCGCCCGGTGCACCTCTGCTGCTGCCGCAACAGTCGCCGGCTCGCGGCTGCACCGTGCGCAGCAGGCTTGCGGCAGACCTGCGCTGGCACCGGAGCACGCCAGCTGGTACGCGCCTTGCTCGCACGTACCGTCAGTCGCCATAACCTGCAAAGGGACGGGCATTCCCACCGACAACCGGAACCTGCCAAGATGACCATCCTCGCTGAGAGCACTGCGCACTCGCACGCAAGCCGGCCACGGCCGCGCGCACGCGGTGCCGACACACTCGAAATCCGCACAAGCGGACGCGGGCTCGGCGCCTTCGTCACCGGCCTGGACGCCCACTTCCCGCTGGACGCAGCGCGGCTCCTGCGGATCCGGCACCTGTTGCAGGAACATCGCGTGTTGATACTTCCCGGCCAGACCCTGGACAAGTCGACCTTGGCGGATTTCGCCAGCTACTTCGGCATGCCCGCGCCGGCTGGCCCTGCCGGCCCTGAGGCGATATCCATCAAGCCATATCTGCGCTTTGCGCATATCGACAGGCACTGGGCCGAGCTGCCCAGCGCTGCCTGCCTCCTTTATGCGGCGGGTGCGCCGCACGAAGGCAGCGAGATCCGCTGGATTGACCTGCTGCGCGCCTATGCCGATCTCGATGCAGAAACGAAATGGCAACTCGCCAGCCAGCAAATATGGGTCCGCTCGCCATCCACGCCGCCGAATTCCCGCAGACCAAGTGCGGAAGCGACCGCGACAGGAAACGCGATGGCAGGCGAGCCCGGGACGATTCATCCGCTGGTGCGAACCCACCCGGAGCTTGGCAAGCCCCTGCTCTTCCTCTCCTCGCAGTTGGAAGTGGATCTGCAGGGCATCGGCGCAGGCCCGGGCCACGCCCTGATCGAGCGCCTCCGCGCGCATATCGCCAAGCCGCAGTTCAGCTATACGCACCGTTGGCAGCGAGGCGACCTGGTCTGGTGGGACAACCAGGCGGTGCTTCACGCACACACCGGCGCGCTCCCTAGCGCCCCGGGGACCTTCCTGCGAGTCGACCTGGCTGGAGCCAGACCCTTCTAACTGTGCGAGGCGGGCCGTGGATGCCTTGCTGCCAAGGCATCCGTGGGGCGCGGACTCAGCCGCGCGATGCCGCGCCGGCCTCGAGCTTCCGCGCTACCGCCGTGCCCTCGAAGAAGCTGGCGTTGGCTTGCGTGTAGAACTTGTAGGGATTGCCGAACACGTAGGCCTTGAAGTCCTCCGAGCTGAGGATGCCTTGCTCCACCAGCCCCCAGCTATTGGACAGGGCATGCTGCAGGTCGGGCACATCCCAGTGGCCAACGTCGGACGAATAGATCGCATTGATCTTGACCCCCAGCGGGTTGGCCTTGTCGTTGAATGCCGCCGCGATGGTGCGATCGTCTGACTCGGAGCCGAAGAAGAAGCTGTCCACCCAGCGCTCGCGTATGTCCTCCGGCTTTTCGATGCCGGCCGCCGCAAAGTCTTCCAGCTCCGCGCCGGAGGGCTGGAGCGCGCCGCTGGTATATGCCGCGCCCAGCGTATCGCGGATCAGGTCTTCGCCCTCGATCGAGCGGCCCTTGCTCAGGTCCGCGCCGTACTGGCGGAACAGGTCCGTGAGCAAGGCACGGTCGGTGGCGGCGGGATCATATTGCTTCAGCCCTTCCAGGCCGCGCTTCTCGAAGCGGTCGATCAGGTGGATGAACACATTGGCGCCCCAGGCCGCGCCGCCTTCCAGCATGGCCACGCGCAGGTTCGGGAAACGGCGCGTCACGCCGCCGAAGAACAGCGCCTTGGCGAACGCTTCCGAGCCATCGGCGAAATGGCCGATATGGTTGTTCATGTAGTTGCTGATCGAGTTGCGGCCCGTCCAGCCCTGGCTGCCATAGTGCGTGGTGACGGGCACGCCTAGTTCGGTCACCTTGGCCCAGAAAGGGTCGTAGTCATACTCGCTGTCGATGCCGTAGAAGTCGATGTACGAGGCGTACTTCGCCACCTCCGGGTGCTCCGCCGGCGGATACTTGTCGGCGATGGCCTTGATGGGACGGCGCACACCGCCGCTGATATTGATCACCTTCAGGCCCAGCGTCTTGACGGCGAACTCTAACTCCTCGATCCCTTCCTGGGGCGTATTCAGCGCGATGCCGGCCACCGGGGTCAGCCGGTCGCTGTATTTGCGGTACAGGTCCGCGTGGTAGTGATTGACGGCACGCTGCAGCGCCTGGCGCACGTCGGCGTCCTTCTCCGCCAGTGGCGCCAGCACATTGTTGGGAAAGAGCACGGAGTAGTCGGAGCCCTGCTCCGCCTGCCGTTCGTAGAGCAACTCGGGTAGATGATAAGTGGCCACGTCCAGCGTATTGCGCGTGACGCGCGCCCACCACGGTGAACGGATGGTGCGGTAGTACTGGCGCTCCTCCAGGGTCTGCTCGTACCAGTTCTTGCCGTTGCCAACGCCTTCTTGCGTGCGACGGCGGGATGCGGAGGCCTTGCGCAGGGCGTCTACCAGCTTCACACCGCCGTAGTTCGCCACATAGTCTTCCAGCGCCGGGGTGTAGTCGTTGGTATGGACGTCGGTATCAATGACGGGATAGTCGAGGGCAGCCTTCACTGCCACCGACGGCGATGCGTTGTACCGGCTGAGACGGTCGTTCATGTGGGATCTCCGATTGAAATTGGACAGCACGGCGTGCCCTGTCGAGGCGGAACTGCGGCGCCGGCCGGCGGTCTTGTTTGCATAGTTCGTGCCATCCGCCTCTTCCGCATTCCGGCGCCGGATCGGCTTCTGGGAGCCCACCGCATTGCTGCCGTGACAACACTTGCGCGCACGCGTCCTGCTCGGAGCGCAGCATCTGAGTGGGGTGCCGTGGCCATATCTGCGGCAGATCCAGCAGGCACGCGTTTTGCGCCTACCGCCTTTCCCATCCTCATCCTTCAAACAACATGATTGCGTCCGGGCTGTCCATTTCTCTTCATCGTCTTACCACGCTCGCACTCATGCTCGCGGTGGCGACCGCGTTTGCGGAGCCCTTGCCGTCCGTGGTGCGCTTCGGGGTTTCCAACGCGGGCGTGGGCACACCACCGCGTATCGGCACGGGCTGGCTGGCGGTAGCGCAAACCAAGGGCTTTATCGAGGAGGCACTGAAGAAGGACAACATCAAGGTGCAATGGATCTTCTTCAAGGGACAAGGCCCACAGGTCAACGAGGCGCTGACCAACGAGCAACTCGACTTCACCACCCTCGGTGACCTGCCCTCCGTGATTGGCCGCTCGGTCGGCATCAAGGCGAGGCTGATCATGGTGACCAGCACGCGCGGCAACAGCTATGTCGCGGTACGTCCGGACTCCGACATCAAGACCATCGCCAATCTACGCGGCAAGCGCGTAGGCTTTCACAAGGGCACGGCCACTCAGCTCGCAGTGGACCGGATCCTTGAACAGAACGGCCTGAGCGAGCGCGACATCAAGGTGATCAACCTGGAACCCGCCAGTTCGCTGGCGGCGTTCCAAACCGGCGATCTCGATGCGATCTTCGGCACGCTGAATCTCAAGGTACTGGAGTCCAAGGGACAGGCCAGGATCATCTACAGCACGCGCGACAACCCCGCTGCGAGTGGCAACGGCCATGTGCTTGTGACGGATAAGTTTTCGAGCACCTACCCCGGGCTCACCCAGCGCGTGGTCACGGCGCTTGTCCGCGCCGCCAGCTATGCCTCGCAGGAAGCGCATCGCGACGAAGTGCTGAAGCTCTGGGCCTCGTCGGGCGGCATTCCCGCGGCGATCTACGACGAGGAGCTAAAGGGCATTCCCCTAGCCCACCGGCATTCACCGCGCTTCGACGACTACGTGCGCGCGGCCGATCAGCGCTCGATGGAAGACGCTTACCGCTTCAAGCTGATACGCAAGCGCTTCAGCGTGGATGCCTGGATTGACGACCGCTATGTGAACCAGGCCATAAACGATCTCGGGCTCGACCCAGCGTGGCCGCGCTTCGATGCCACAGCAAGGATCGTCACGAGGAACTAGGCTGGACGCAGGCTTACGCGATGTTCCTGGCCTGCTGCGCCGCGCGGGCAAGGGCGCGCCTGTTTATTCCCCACGGGTGTTCTCAGCACTAGCAAGCACGCCTGTGCGGAAGCGATCGCTGTGCATCCATACGCCATCTCAGTAGGGCCGCGGCAACCCAAGGTGCTCCCGCAAGGTGCTGCCTCGATACTCTGTGCGTGCCCGCCCTTGTGTCTGCAGCAGTGGAACCACCTCATTGGCGAAGTCGTCCAGCCCCCCGGGAAAGTACGCCGGCATGATATTGAACCCATCGGCGGCGCCTTCGTCCACCCAGGTGGTGATATGTTCGGCGACTTGCGCCGCCGTGCCAACGACGACCTGGTGGCCGCGAGCGCTGGCAACCACGTGATAGAGTTGCCGCAGCGTAAGGTTACGTTCGCGCGCGAGCTTCTTCAGAAGCCGGCTGCGGCTCTGGATGGATTCGGTGGATGGCAGCTCAGGCAAAGGCCCATCCAGCGGGTAGCCCGAAATATCGTGGCCCAGTTGCTCCGAGAGCAAGGCAGCCGCGTTGGATTGTTCGGTGCCATTCTGCAATACCGCCAGCTTTTCGTAAGCCTCTCGCTCGGTATGGCCGACAATGGGCATCAGCCCAGGCATCACCAGGCAGTGGGCCGGATCGCGCCCCTGTTTCGCCACCTGCTCCTTGATCTCCCCATAGAACTGCCGTGCCGCTGCCAGATCCTGTTGCGCCGTGAAGACGACCTCCGCATGACGAGCTGCAAGTGCCTGGCCCGGTCCGGAGGACCCCGCCTGGATCAGCACAGGATGTCCCTGCGGGCTCGGCGTCACGTTGAGTGGACCTGCTACCTCGAAGAATCTGCCGCGGTGGTTCAATGCGTGCATCTTGCCTGTGTCGACATAGATGCCCGCCTCCTTGTCCCGCACATAGGGATCAGGCTCCCACGAGCGCCACAACCCCTTGACCACCTCGACGAACTCATCGGCAATCGCGTACCGCTCGGCATGGTCGGGATGCCGTTCCCTGCTGAAGTTCACCGAGCCATCGGCGAAGGTCGTCACGATGTTCCATGCGGCCCGGCCCTTCGATATCTTGTCCACGGTGGCAAACATGCGCGCGAGGTTGAATGGCTCGCTATAGGTCGTGGATGCCGTTGCCGCCAGCCCGATGTAGCGAGTCACCATCGCCAATGCGGCCAGCAGTGTCAGCGGTTCAGGCCGCGTGATCATCGACGGATGCGAGTCGGGCGTGGTCAGCAAGCGGTCGCCAAAGAAGACCATATCGAACTTGGCACGTTCCGCTGCTTGCGCAGCCCGCACGATCAAGTCGATATTCTCCGTGCCGGACTCGGCGTCGGGATGGCGCCAGCCGGCGGCATGGTGACCGGCGGCCAGAAGGAACAGGCCAAGTCTGATTGGCCTTGGCAAAGGTGTGGACATATCAGGGAGTGAAATTGGTTGCGCCGGCACCGACGAGCCTAAAGCTGCGTTCCGCTGTTTTGAATGATGCGACGAGACAGGTCATGGACCGAGCGTATCGTGGCCTTGGTCTGCTCCGGCGTGAGCAAACGGGTTTCTACCTCAACACGGGCGAGCGCCTGGATAGTCGCGGGCTCTCGCAGGATCTCGTTGAGCCATCCCCGCAGCGCCGCCAGTACGCTCGCAGGCGTGTCCTTCGGTGCGGAGATGAAGAAGGAGCCGCCCAACGCATTTTCCCAGCCGTTGACTCCAGCCTGCGCGATCGACGGCACGCCCGGCAGTTCGGGTGATGTCTCGCTACCGAAGAAGGCGAGCGCCCGCAGCTTTCCTGCCTTGATGGATGCCGTGCTGAGGGGATCGAACACCACGTCCACATGTCCGGCGATGACATCCGCCACGGCAGGCGCGCTGCCCTTGTACGGCACATGGCGCATGTCGATACCCGCCAGCGATTTAAGCAACTCGCCGGCGATATGCCCGGGTGTGCCATTTCCCGAGGTGGCGTAGGTCAGCTTGCCAGGGTTCGCCTTGGCATAGGCAATGAGTTCCTTCAAGTTCCGCGCAGGCACGTGCGGATTGACCGCCACCGTGGCGCGTGAGTTGCCGATGTAGGCCACCGGGACAAAATCCAAGAACGGGTCGAACGTGGTCTTGACCAGTTGCGGCGCAATCGCGAGATTGCCGATCGACGTGTTGAGCAACGTATAGCCGTCGGCCGGCGCGTGCGCGACGTAGCCTGCGCCCAACGTGCCGCCGGCACCAGGCTTGTACTCGACCAGCACGCCCTGCCCAGTCTTCTCCGCCAGTCGTTTGCTGATGATGCGCGCCACATTGTCGTTGGTACCGCCAGGCGCGTAAGGTACGATATAGGTGATCGGCCTCGACGGATACGCCGCGCCAGCCTGCGCGAAAGAGGAAGCAGCGGTGACAGCCAGGACAATGGCTGTCGCGACGCGAATAGCGATAATAGACATGGCAGGGACCTGCAAATGGGCAAGTGACGAGTCTCACACAAGCGCGCAGTCCGGCCTAACGAACCATTCCGAGCTAGATAAGTTGAAGTCCTTCGTTGACGAAGGAACCACAGAGGGGTGATCAGGCGCCAGGGCCCTGCATCAGTTCCCGCCGACGGCGGCTGCTAGGACTCGGGGGGCACACGTGATTCCTCAAGCAGGCTCGTACGGTGCCGGGCGAAGGCTTGTATTGAAATTGGAAGACGCGAATCAGGGGACCAACTCACTTACGGTGACTCGCTTCTTCTTCATGCACGCGGCCGAATGCGCAGCAGCAGGAGGCGACCGCTCGTTGCATTGATCAGTGGCGTCAGTGTGCCCGCCTGATTACTGCCCCGGCTTCAGCAGCGATTAGCTGTCTGGTGTAGGGGTGAGCGGGATGACTCCACAATTGCTCCTGCGGCGCATTCTCGACAATGCGGCCGGCCTGCATCACCATGACGCGGTCGGCCAGGTAGCGCACCACGGCGAGGTCATGCGAGATGAACAGGTACGCAAGGCCAAACTCGCGCTTGAGCTCGACCAGCAGGTTTAGGATCTGCGCCTGGATCGATACGTCCAGCGCGGAGACCGGTTCGTCGCACACCACTAAGTCAGGCCGAAGGAGCAAGGCGCGCGCGATGCCGATGCGCTGGCGCTGGCCGCCAGAGAACTCATGCGGGTAGCGGGACAGCGATGACAGCGGCAAGCCTACCCGGTCGATCATGGCCGCCACCTGCCGTTGGCGCTCGCCCGCATCGGCCACGCCGTGCACGCGTAGCACTGTTTCCAGCGTGTCGCGCACGCTGCGGCGCGGGTTGAGCGACGCGTAGGCATCCTGGAAGATCATCTGCACGCGGGGGCGCAGGGCTCGCAACGGGCCGGGCTTCAGCGCGCCCAGGTCGATACCATCGAGTAGTACGCGCCCCGAGCTGGCCGGCACCAGTTGGAGCAGGGTCTTGCCCAGCGTGGACTTGCCGCACCCGGACTCGCCCACCAGGCCAACCGTCTCTCCTGCCGCGATATCGAACGTGACGCCATTGACGGCATGGGTCACACCTTCGCGGCTCGCGTAGCGGGTATGCAGATCAATCACTGACAACAGCGGCATGATGGTTTTGCGTCTGATCCTGGTTTTGATGTGGGCCCGGCATGGCGATGCGGTGTGCGGATACGCAGGCGACCCGGTGCGGCGTCGCGTCGGCTGGCACGGATACGCCCGGCACCAGCGTCGCGCTTGGTATCGGCTCGGCCCGCGGCGTCCCCGCCAGGCACTGTGCCTCGGCCTGCGCGCAGCGTGGTGCAAAGGGGCAGCCCGTGGCGAGCCGGGCGGACTCGACACTGCCGGGAATCTCGGTTAGCCGGGTGTCGCGATAGAACCTGCCCTGCTCCAGCCGCAGCGAGGCATCGAGCAGCCCTCGCGTGTACGGATGCGCCGGAGCGGCAAAGAGCTCGCTCACTCGTGCCTCTTCCATCTTGCGCCCGGCGTACATCACCACCACGCGATCCGCCCATTGCTCCACCAGCCCAAGATCATGGGTGATCAGCAGCAACGCCATCGACAGCTCACGTCGCAGGTCGTCGAGCAACGCCAGCACCTCCGCCTGGGTCGTGACATCGAGCGCGGTGGTGGGCTCGTCGGCGATCAGCAATTGCGGCTTGCAGGCGATGGCCATGGCGATCATCACGCGCTGGCGCTGGCCGCCCGACAGATTGTGCGCAAATGCGTCAACCCGTTGCGCCGGCGCGGGAACGCGCACCAGGTCCAGCAGCTCGATGGCCTGCGCGCGCGCGGCCTTGCGGGACAGGCCCTGGTGGTGGCGCAGCACCTCGGCAATCTGGTAGCCCACTGGTAGCACCGGATTGAGCGAGGTCATCGGCTCCTGGAAGATCATCGACACGGAGCGCCCCCGCAGGTTGCGCAGCGCGGGCGCGGGCAATCCCAGCAATGGCTGGCCAGCAAAGCGAATGCTGCCGCCGCTGATTCTCCCCGGCGCCGGCAGCAATTGCATCAATGCCAGCGCGGTGGCTGATTTTCCGCAGCCTGATTCGCCCACCAGGGCGAGGGTCTGCCCTGCTTCGATGGCAAAGCTCAGATCGTGCACCACGGTGTGCGCACCGAAGCGGATCTGGAGCTGGTCAACTTCCAGCAGGGTATTCACGGTGCGCGGGCCCGTGCCGTTGATCTCATGCATTGCGCAAGCGCGGGTTGAGCGCATCGTTAAGGGCGTCGCCCATCAGGTTCAACGCCAGCACCGTCAATATGATGGCGGTACCAGGGAGCGCGGTTAGGTACCACGCGCTGCGCAGTACCTCGCGGCCGGCACCGATCATGCTGCCCCAGCTCACCACGTTGGGGTCGCCCATGCCGAGAAAGGACAGGGCCGATTCGATCAGGATCGCGCTGGCCACCATAACGGAGGTGGTCACGATCACCGGCGGCAACGCGTTGGGCAGGATTTCCGCGACGATGATGCGGCTACTGCGATACCCCACGCTGCGCGCGGCCAGCACAAAATCCGCCTCCCGCAAGGTACGAAACTCGGCGCGTACCAGGCGCGCCACGGTTGGCCACGAAGCCAGCCCAATCGCCAGCGCAATAGTGGTGACGGATGGGCTGCCAATAGCCACGATAACGATCACCAGCAGGAAGCTGGGCACCGTCTGCACCAACTCGATAACACGGCTCAGCACCGCGTCGACGGTGCCGCCAAAATAGCCGGCCACCGCGCCCACCAGCATGCCGATTAACAGGCTAAGCGACGCCGCCGCCAGCCCAACCAGCAGCGACACGCGCGCGCCGTGCACGATGCCCGCCAACACATCGCGCCCCAGCGAATCGGTGCCGAGCGGGAAGGCCGGTTCGGCGCCCGGCCACAGGAACGGCTGCCCCACCATATCGAGCGGATCGCCGGGGAACAGGAAGCCAGCCAGCGCAGCCATCAGCACCAGCGCCACCAGCACCAGCACGCCAGCCAGAGCGGTAGGGTTGCGCAGGATGATGCGTAGCGTGCGCCAGCGCGGCGCGCTTTGCGGTGCGGCTGCCGACGCGGCGGCCGATGTGCCGGGAATAGCAAAAGTCATGTCGATCCGACTGTGAAGGGTCCGATTAATGAATTCATTGTGCGAGCGATTCAGTGATACCTAAGCCGGTTCTTCAGCGCGCCTTGATCCGAGGGTCCAGCCAGGCATGCAGCAAATCGACCAGCACGTTGGCGAGCACCACCAGGAAGGAAGACAGCAGCAGCACGCCCAGCAGCACGCTGAAGTCCCGCGCCATCACGGCCTCCAGCGCCAGCCGACCCAGCCCCGGCCAGCTGAACACGGTCTCGATCACCACCGTCCCGCCTAGCAAGGCGCCAAAGTGCATGCCAGCAACCGTGGTAATTGGCAGCAGCGCATTGCGCAGGACATGGCGCACAGACACCCGCAGCGGATGCAGTCCCTTGGCAGCGGCAGTGCGCACAAAGTCCTGGCGCTGCACCTCCAGCATGGCCGCGCGCGTCAGGCGCGCGTAGATGGCGATGAAGAAGGACGACATCGCCAGCGCCGGCAGCGCCAGATGGCTGGCCACATCGCGCAAGTGCGCCAGCCCGCCCAGGCCCGCGCCGATGGTGCTGGTGCCTTCGCTGGGCAACCAGCCCAAGTGGACCGAGAACAGCACGATCGCCATCAACCCGATCCAGAAGCCCGGCACCGAGTACAGCAGCAGCGCGGCCAGCGACAGCCCGCGGTCCACCCACGTGCCCACGCGCGCGGCCATGACGGCGCCGCAGGCAACGCCGAGAACCAGAGCGATGCACAGCGCGGCGCCGGTCAGCAGCAGCGTATTGGGCAGACGCGCCAGGATCAGCTCCGCCACCGGCGTGTTGTACCGGGGCGAGAAGCCCAGGTCGAAACGCGTGAGGTGCCCCAAGTAGGCCAGCAACTGGTGCAGCACCGGCTGGTCCAGCCCGAAGCGCGCCCGTATCAACGCCATGGTCTGCTCGGTGGCCGAGCCGGACTCGCCCGCCAGGACATCGGCGGCATCGCCGGGCACCAGCTGCAGCAACAGAAAGTTGAAGACGATCACGCCCAGCGCCGTGGGCAGCGCGCGCCATAGTGCGCGCCGCAGGGCCGTTCCGACTCGAAGCACAGTTGGCATCATGGAAATCCGGCCACCGGCCTACTTGTCCAGGTAGACGTTTGCGAGGTTCGACTCGACCCCATCCGCCGTCAGCGAATGGTCATGCACCCGGGTGTTGGCAATGGTGATGAACTGCGGCGACACCAGGTTCAGGTCGGGTACTTCCTTGCCCACGATCTGTTGGAACTGCTTGAATTGCGCCACGCGCCTGGCTGGATCGGTCTCGGACGTGGCGTCCTCCAGCAGCTTGTCCACCTCCGCATTGCTGTAGTGAGTGGCATTGGAGAAAGGCACGCCCTTCTTGAAGTTCTTGGACCAGTACAGGCGCTGCACGCCCACGGTGGGGTCGAACAGGTTACTTGCACCGTTGACGGTGAAGTCGTAGTCGCGCTCGGTGTAGATGCGCTTGACGAAGGCCGGCAGGTCCTGCGAGCGGATCGTTACATCGATGCCGACCTTGCCCAGCGCGGAGCGCAGGTAGTCGGCCAGCCGCTTGCTGTCCTCGCTGATCGGGTTGTAGTCCAGCGTGACGCGGAAGCGGGCGGCGCCACCCTTGCGGGGATAGCCGGCCTCGTCGAGCAGTTTGTCCGCCGCCTTGGTATCAAAGGGGTAGGGCGTCGGCGTGGCGTCGTGGAACGCGCTCAGGCCAGGGGCGATCGGCGACGCGGTGCGGGTGCCGTAGCCGTAGTAGACCGTGTTCAGCACCACATCGCGATTGACGGCCTGCGCCACTGCCTGGCGCACCTTCAGATTCTTGAAATAGGGATTGTCGAGGTTGAACTCCAGCCGGGTCACGTTGAAGGAATAGCTGTTGCCCTTGGTCTCGAAGGCCAGCTTGGGCACCTTCTTCAGCCGGGCCAGGTCGGACAGCGGCACCGGCGTGCGGTAGCCCAAGTCCACCGCGCCGGTCTCGAAGGCGATGGCGC
The DNA here is from genome assembly GCF_054515855.1 of Cupriavidus sp. PET2-C1. Classification (NCBI taxonomy): domain Bacteria; kingdom Pseudomonadati; phylum Pseudomonadota; class Betaproteobacteria; order Burkholderiales; family Burkholderiaceae; genus Cupriavidus; species Cupriavidus sp. PET2-C1. The sequence goes on along the minus strand of NZ_JBTNRJ010000003.1, from coordinate 497,317 downwards.
GCGCGGCCGGATCGGGGATGAATTTCACCACGATGCGGTCCACGTACGGCTTGGGCTTGTCCCAGTAGTCCGGATTGCGCTCATAGACGATGTGGCTGCCACGAACCCATTCCTTGAAGCGGTACGGGCCCGTTCCCACCGGCGCATTGTTGTTGGGGTTGGCGATAGGATCGGTGTTCTCGTAGATATGCTTGGCCACGATCGGCGATTCGGTGGCTACCAGCGCCTTGATCAGGTAAGGCGCTGGTTTGGACAGCACGATCACAGCGGTGTACGGATCCGGCGTCTTGACCTCGGTCACGTTGGCAAACGTGCTGCTGCCGCGCGGGTGGACCTTCTTGAGCAGCAGAATCGAAAAGGCAACGTCGGCCGAGCTGAAGTCCTTGCCGTCATGCCACTTCACGCCCTTGCGTAGGTGGAAGGTGTACTGCTTGCCGTCCGGGCTGATGCTCCACGACGTGGCCAGTTGCGGACGCGGCGTCAGGTCGTAGTTGTACTCCAGGAGGCCCTCAGTCACCTTGGCGCTGACGCTGAGCGCCGGCGTGGCCACATTGGTGAGCGACACCAGGGTGGGCGGCTCGTAGTTGAGCAGCAGGTTGAGCGTGCCGCCTGGGGTCGGCGTCGCACGCGCGGGCAGTGCGGCAGCGCCGAGGGCCACAACCAGGGCGGAATACAGCCCGGCGGACAAGAGCCGTTTAAGCAGCGAAGGCGTCGAAGACATCGGCAATGGTTCCTGATGGAAAATCGGATGAAAGAAACGGAATGACGGTACTCAGGCCGGCGTGGCAAGATCGGACGCAACGACACCCGAGGGTTGCGCGCCGTAGCATTCGATTGCAGCCGCGCCGCCTACCAGCCCATTGCGCAGGTCCGCCGCCAGTTGGTGCGGCTCCCGCCTTGCCGGGTCGCCGATGCCGCCGCCGCCCGGCGTTTCCACTACCAGGCGATCACCGCCCGGCACCAGTTGCCGGCCCTTGCCTTGCAGGACCTTGCCGGATGCCAGCGAGACCCGGCCGGGCGCCCCTGCCAGGCCGCCATCGGCGCCCCGCGCGGGGAACAGCAGCCGGTCCCATGCCGCGGCCAGCACCATTGGTGCACCGTCGGCGTTGGACACCTCGATGACCTGGCCCAGCCCGCCACGCTGTTGTCCGGCGCCGCCCGAGTCCGGCCGGTACTCCTTGCGCCAGAACACCAGCGGGCTCACGGTTTCGAGAATCTCTACCGACACATTGCGCACACCGCTCGGAAAGGACGTGGTGGAAAGCCCGTCTTTGCCGGGGCGCGCGCCCGTGCCGCCGGTGGAGAAGCTGGTGATGGCGAAGGGCCGCCCCTTCATCAGCTCGCTGGCGGCGGCGCCGGCAAGCGGCTGGCCGCCCGACAGCTGGATATTCCACAGGCTGGATGCGCCCTCCGCCGGCACCGTGCCGGCGCGGGCCTGGCGCAGGCAACCGAACACCACGTCCGGCAGCATCTGGCCGATGATGTGGCGCGCGGTCACGGCGCAGGGAAACGGCGCATTCAGGATCGAGCCTTCCGGCGCATGCACACGCACCGGCGCCAGCGAGCCCGCGTTGTTGGGTATATCCGCGCCAATCAGGCAGCGAATGCCGAAGGAGGTATAGGCATCCGTATAGGCCTTGGGCACGTTAATGCCGCGCGCGACCACCGGGGACGTGCCAGTGAAGTCCACATCGATGCCATCGGCGGAGATCGTCAGGCTGGCGACCAATGTGATCGGCGACTCGTAGCCATCGATAGTCATGCTGTTGTGCCAGGTGCCGTGCGGCCACGCGGCAATCGCGGATTGCATGGCCTGGCCGGCCTGGCGGATGATGTACTCGCCTACCGCGGCGAGGTCGCCGAGACCGAACTCATCCATCATCGCGTGCAGGCGGCGCCCACCGATCTCATTGCAGGCCACCAGCGCGTGCAGGTCGCCAATGACCTGGACCGGCTCGCGCACGTTGGCGCGCACGATGTCGAGCACGGCTTGGTTGGGCTGGCCTTGCGCGAACAGCTTCAGGATCGGCAGGAACAGGCCCTCGTGATAGACCTGCGTGCCATCCGGTCCCGCGCCGATGCCGCCAATGTCCACCACGTGCAGCGTCGAGGCGAACAGCGCCACCACCTGCCCCGCGCGCACCACCGGTGTGACCATGGTCATGTCGAACAGGTGCCCGGTGCCCTTCCACGGATCGTTGGTGAGGTACACATCGCCCTCGGCCATGGTGTGCGAAGGAAAGGCGCGCAGGAAATGCTTGACCGATTCCGCCATCGAGTTGACATGGCCGGGCGTGCCGGTCACCGCCTGCGCGATCATTCGACCGTCGGGCAGGAAGACGCCGGCCGAGAGATCGCCCGCTTCACGCGTGGAGGTGCCAAAGGCGGTGCGGATCAGCGTTTGCGCCTGCTCTTCCACCACCGACAGCAGGCGGTTCCACATCACCTGGGCGTGGATGGTATTGCGCAGCGTGGCATGGCTGGCTGCTGGGTGTTGCGTGCTCATTGTGCGGCCTCCGCGAGTGTGGTTTCGTCTGTCGTAGCCTCGGCCAGCGGCGTTGCCTCCAGCACCAGGTGGCCGCCGGGGTCCAGCGAAAATACGAAGCCAGCAGGCACCACCGTCGTGGTTTCGTCCTCCACCACCAGCGCGGGGCCCTGCACGACGGCGCCGTGCATCAGCGCACCACGCTCGAACACTGGCACATCGCGTCCCGCGCCAAGCTCGCCGTCGAACAACGCGCGCTGGCCGCTGCTGGCCACCCCGCCGGCGGCCGTCTCCGCCTCACGCGTGCGCGCGATCGGCGGCGGCGCCGTGCTGACGTTGACTGACCAACTGATGATCTCGACTGGGTTGCCCGGCAAGGTACGACCGTAAAGCGCCGCATAGGCGCGCTCGAACTCTTCGCCCAGCGCCAATGCATCCTGCGCATCCAGGGCGCGTGCGTGCAACGGAACGGGGATCTCGTGCCCCTGCCCGGCATAGCGCATGTAAGCCAGCCGTTGCTCGCCCAGCGCTTGCCCCGGCGCCGCCTGGCCAACGATGTCGCGCGCATTGGCGACAAGCTGATCGAGTACGGCGTTGACCGCCGCCGCGTCAAAGGCGTCCAGACGCTGGTAGTAGCTGCGCACCGCCTGATAGGCGATCGGCGCCCACAGGAAGCCGAGGGCGGAGCCCACGCCGGCCGATTGCGGCACGATCACGCGGCGGATGCCCAGGCGCCGGGCAAGCGCCGCCGCGTGCAGCGGCGCGGCGCCACCAAATGCGATCAGCGTGTAGTCCTCGACAGCCTTGCCAAGCTCGGTGGCATGCACGCGTGCGGCGTTGGCCATGTTCTCGGTAACGATCTCCGTGACAGCCAGCGCGGCAAACTCCGGGGTGGTGCCCAGCCCGAGGGCGATGTCGGTGCCGAGCGCCTGGCGTGCCAACGCCGGCTGCAGCGCCACCTTGCCGACGGCAAAGCGCTGCGGGTCGAGCAGGCCAAGCACGCAATTGGCATCGGTCACGGTGGCTGCGCTGCCACCCAGGCCATAGCTGGCCGGGCCGGGGTCGGAGCCGGCGCTGTCCGGGCCGACCTGCACGCGGCCCAGCGCATCGATGCGCGCGATAGAGCCACCCCCCGCGCCAATCTCCACCATCTCGATCACCGGAATGCGGATCGGCAGGCCCGAGCCTTTCAAGTGCCGGTGCATGCGGCCAAATTCAAAGCTGCGCGTAATCTGCGGCTGGTAGTCGTCAATAAAGCAGATCTTCGCGGTGGTGCCGCCCATGTCGAAGGACAGCGCGCGGCCTATGCCGGCCTGCTCGGCCACGCGGCGCGACAGGATAGCGCCGCCCGCAGGCCCTGACTCGACTAGCCTCACCGGCTGCGCGATGCCAGCCTCTATATTGGTAATGGCGCCGCCTGAGGTCATCAGGAACAGCGGGCTGCGCAGGCCGAGCGCCACCACGCGTTCCCGCAGGCGCTTGAGATAGCCCGCCACCAGCGGCTGCACATAGGCATTGGCACTGGTGGTGGACAAGCGTTCGTACTCGCGGATCTCCGGGCACACGTCCGACGACAGCGACACCCAGAGGTGTGGCGCCAGTTCGCCCAGGATTGCGCGCACGCGCTGCTCGTGCGCGGGATCGACGTAGCTGTGCAGGAAGGTCACCGCCACGCTCTCCACGCCTTGCGCTTCCAGTTGCGGCACCAGCGCGGCCACGGCATCGTCGTCCAGCGCCAAGAGCGTTTGGCCGCGGCCGTCGACGCGTTCCGGCACGCCGAAGCGCAGGTAGCGCGGCACCAGGGGCGCGGGCTTGTCGAGGAAGATGTCGTACTGCGCGAAGCGATCCTCCCAGCCAATCTCGACCAGGTCGCGAAAGCCCGCGGTAGTGATCAGCGCGGTGCGCGCACCCTTGCGCTCGATCAGCGCATTGGTGGCAAGCGTGGTGCCGAGTATAAAGAGGTCGACCTGTGCCAGGGTCAGCCCTGCGCTAGCCAGGATGTCCTGCACGCCCTGGATCACACCGTTCTCGGGCGCCGTTGGCGTGGTCAGGACCTTGCTGGTATAGCGCTGTGCGCCCACCAGCAGCACGGTATCAGTGAACGTGCCGCCAACATCAACGGCGAGCCGTATGCCCGCCTCGGGTGAGTTCTGGTTGTGTGCAAGCATGTCGGTGTCTGGAGTGAGAGGGGGTCGGTTTCATCCCACGCGACGTGGTGCCGCGGCGCACTCGACAAATGACGTCCGTCGGGGATCGGAGACCGCCCATGGGGCAAAGTTCGGTAGACAGCTTCGCCGCATCAGGCCAGCGAGGGAGAGCCGATAGCGTTGAAATCCAGTGGTGCAGGATAACCATCGGCCTAGGCCTGGCGGAACGAAGTATTTCACGCATGCTTATGCCCCGACACGGGCTATGGATATGCGCAATGCTTAGTTGATTTGCGCGGCAACTGTGGCAATGGCCTTGTTGATGCTTCGAAGCGCGGCGCCAGTGACTCCCGCACCTTCGGTGGTGTGGCAGCTGCCCGGCTTGCTAACGTCTTGGGCTTGCGCACCAGTGCCGACACCGCACTGCAGGAGTTGCGAAGAGCTCCTGGACGCAAGCGCAAACCACGACCGCGGGTCGTCGGCATCGATGACTCGGCGATCGCGCGCGGTCACCAAGACGGAACGTATCATCGTCGTCCTGGAGCGACGTGAGCCGATCGAAGTGTTCGCCCCGGCAGGGAAACAACTGCGGTGACCGCGTGGATGCGTGCGCACCCATCGATCGAGATCGTCGCCAGGGACCGGGCGGGTGCCTACTTCGAGGCGGTCGACATCACGCTGCCGGCAGCCAAGCAAGTCTCCGATCGCTGGCATCTGCTGTGCGACCTGCGCGACAACGTCGAGAGGCTGCTGTACCGACTCGGACCGCAACTGCGTCAAGCCGCGCAGCAAGTCGAGACCGGTGGCGTGACCCTGGGCCGGCGGGGGGTGCTGTGCCGCACCTCACTACGGTCATGGCAGCGCGTGAGCGGTGCGCCAAGCGGCTGGCGCTGTAGGAGCGGGTGATGGCGCTACGCGCCCAGGGCGGCACGATGTGGGGAATCGGGCGCGAGTTCTCAATCAACCATCGAACCGTGTGCAAGTTCGTCACCGCGGGGGTCTTCCCCGAGCGCGCACCCAAGGCGCGAGGTCCGCGCCTTTGGATCCCCATCGCAGCTATATTGCGGAACGAATCGCCCAGGGCGGTCGCTTTCCTGAACTGATCTGGCAAGAACTCAAGCAGCGAGGCTATATGGGCAGTCGCTACGCCATGCAGAATTGCGTGGTCCGCCTCCTCTTTCCGCAAGGCAAAGTACCGCTTGTCCAGGCATCCGGGCGCACGATGCCGTGCCCGTCGGCCCGGCGCGTGTTCGGATGGCTTGTCGGATGGAAGAAGCTTGCCGTCGAGGAGCCCAGGAGTACGGACCACAAGCGCTTCGTGCAGGCGCTGTGCAAGATCGAACCCGTGGTGGGCGAGGTCCGCAGCCTCGCGCGGGAGTTTCTCGGGCTCATGCACCGGCGAAGTCTGCTGCAGTTCGATCGATGGTTGAGGCGTGTGTCGCGCTGCGACGCTGCGGAAATACGTAGGTTCGCGCAAAGCCTGCGCGCCGACTTACCGGCTGTGCGGGCGGCCTTCAAGCTGCCGTGGCAGCAATGGTCAGATCGAGGGTCACGTCAACCGGCTCAAGTTCCTCAAGCGCCAGATGTATGGCCGCGCGAACATCAAGCTTCTGCGGCTGCGGGTATTGAAGCCAAACTGAACGACCGGCCTGCCTTGTCTTGCTGGACGCTAGGCCGATCGCCATCGCAGGCGGGTGAACTCGTGCGGCCGGCACAAGGCTGGCGGGCTCGCCCACGTTCGTCAACAAGAAGAATGGTGGTGGTGGGCGGTGGAGACGACGGTCGTTCCACGCCACAACATCCTCCGCGCCAGTGCGCCCTCGTCACATAAAGTGCGCAATACACAACATTGCTGCGCGAAAAAGCGAAGTAATGTTGGTAAGGATGCGCACGCAAGAAATGCTAAGTTATTGATTTACCACATCTTTTGTGCAGCCTCGAGGTAGCATCTTTACTACACTTCACGACAAACAACGGTGACAGGGACCCGCGAGCCGTCGCGAAATAGACAAGTGGCTGGCATTGCGCGCGAATTATCGGCATTTGATTTTGGTACGCAACTTCCCATGGCTCGGATTTAACGGTGACGATTAATGTTGAAAATCAATCACTTAGCACCGTTTCGCGCCGAAAGTATTGCGCGGAGTTGACGGTGACCTGACCGTCCGCTCGAAAGGAGATTTGCTGATAGCAGACGAGATCTGAGTCTCGGGGCTAGCGGGCTCGCCTCCGACCGGTGCCTTGGACTGACTAGTTGCCAAGGCAGGTCCGCCGAGCTGGCCAACGCCGGCGGCGGCTCCGGACCGTCCTGCGTGGCATGCCATTCTGAATGGCATGCGTGTTCACCAGTTCCCTCGCATCGAGGTCGCAGTGAAGACTGTCATGCGAGTCGATCCCACCCATTCAGGAATGCCCTATAGCACGATTGCACAATTGACATCCGTCGCGAGCGTGGCCGCACCCGATCGTCGCAGTGATGCTTGCCCCGACTAGATATTCGTACCCCGCCATCGGCCAAGGTAACGCAAAGCAACTCGTTGGAGAATTCGCCGGACGTTCCATTAAGCAGCGCAATTAGCTCGTTTGGAGCACGAGGAATTCGCATGCGTCGGACCGGCAACTCCCGGGGCAAAACGCCGCGCATTATTTGCGCCGACTCACCCCTCCCAGTCAATGAAAGATGCCATTAGATCACTTTCATGCGTGAAAGTGCGAAGATGGCCACGTCTAAACCATCCTCCCGCCGACATCTTTGCAGCACGGTGCGGCTTGAAACTCATTTGGGGTGGCGGGCTGGTGCGAATCGCTCCTTCAATTCGTCGACAAGCGCACGCCGTTGAGCCGGATCGAGCAGCGTGATTTCGAATGACACCTTCCCAGAATCCCAATCTTTCAACACCCCAAGTGGCTTGCCGTCGGAATCGATGAGACGATGCTGGCGGGACGTCTCCTTCTGCTTACGGGCTGGCTTGGACTCATAACGTGCGCGGGCCTCTTCTACGTCCCGGCAGAAGGCCTGTTCGTCAGCAATTTTAGTCGCCATGGCACCGGCTACGGTGCTGCCCGCGACCTTCTCCAGAAGAGTGAGTTGATACAGTGTGGAAAGGGCAAACGCCTCCGGCTTCTCCCGCACTATCTCGAGCACGGGCTCGGAGAGTTTCATGATGGCCAGCGTCTTATTGATATTCGGCAGTGACATCCCCGTGACTTCAGCAATCGCCGACTCGTTTGGGTAGACGCCTTGGTCAATCAACGATCTCCAAGCCAACGCGTTATCCAGGGGGGATTGGGCCTCCCGCTCTGCATTCTCTTTGTAAGAGAGTTGATAGAGTTGCTGATCACTCAAGTTTGGGTGTACCAGCAAGCGCATACTCTGAATGCCAGCAACCTTAAGCGCCTTGAAACGATAGTGCCCACCGGCGAGAACACGGCGGCCGTCCCGAATCGTTGCGATCCCTGGGACCAGCTGGCCGTCGGCCCGAATGCTCTCAGCCAACTCGTGGACCCGTTCAGGGCGATAGAGTCTACGGGCATTGAATGGGTTGTCATCAATCAGGCCAAGGTCCGCTTCCTCATAGTACGGTCCACCCTGCGCGTCCACCGCTCTGGTCACAGTTGCGACCGCTTTCGCTGCGACTTCCCCGGCCCCATCATGCTTAAAGTTAGGCTTTAATACCTCAGCCGAATTGGGGGGGATAACAACGGTCGTCTCGGGTTGCTTTTCAGCAAATCCGTTCGGTTGGCGTTCAACAAGAGCCTGGGCACGCGCGAAACGGTCTGGCGGCGGTGCCGCAGCGACAGCCTTGTTAGCCTGTTCACGCATCATTTCGAGCTTGCTCTTCCCCATTATGCGACCTCCCGTTGCTTGTTCATGCTGCCCTTACCTTTCACTGGCTTGCGCGTCGACTCAATTCCCAATTTGCCCAACACGACCTTCGCTAGTTCCTCTACTTCTTTGACTGCAGCGGAAGATCCAGATAGTCCATGCACTGACAGACCAAACATCTGCGACTCTCCATAGGCATTTCTCTGCTGGAGTCCGGTCTCGAGCAGGGGAATGCCTTGATCCTCCTGCAAGATTTCCGTGCAAGCCTTGAAGACATTCCCACGCCTGGCCATTGACGGCACGCAGAAGGTTTGCAGATCCGGATTTTCTTCGAGGGCACGCCTAGCGAGTTCCTTCGCTTCTCGGCTCGCCCATACGTTGTCCATAAGTGGAATCACTGGAATCAACGCGAGATCGGAGATGTTCAGCGCAGCCCACGGGATCGAGGATTCGATGGCTGGAGGGCAGTCGATCAGGATGACTTCGTGATTCTCCGCGTGCTTCGCAATTTCGCCGATCAGCTTTTCGCGCAGCGGTGCAAGGCTAATGACCGTCGCTGGAAAGGGCTTATCCTGAGAGGCCTGCCCCGCCCAAATCGTACTGGTTCCTTGCTTGTCCATGTCGACCAGCATCGTCCGGTGCCCGCGCAGAGCGAAACTCGCGGCAAGCTGCATCGACACCATAGTCTTGCCGCAGCCCCCCTTCTGGTTGAAAACGGTCACGATCTTTGCCGGCATACACTCCCCAAGAAACCTAACTCAAATAAAAAATATCAGCCACGTGGAACTTTAACTTGCCTCGAACTGTGATAGGCATTTTCACGCATAAAATCCAGAAATTTATGAAGGATGCGTTGCATGGCGACAACAGAGAGATGGTTGCGTATGGCTCCCCTTAGCGCCCAGCCACCCAACCTTCCTCGCGCTTTCATGCATGAAAGCTGGTCGGAAGTTCAGGCGTCATCTTTCAAGCATGAAAGTACGGAGCCAGAGGACCCGCATGCAACGAAGGCTTGTGACGCCATTTCGTACTCCCGCGGCACAGACACTGACGGCCGGCTTTCATGCATGAAAGCTCCCACTTAGTCTGCGCAAAGGAGGCCGCCGTCTCTCATTCCTGCCCTGGCCGTCGGTTTCGTCGCCTATCACGCAATCCGATTTAGCCCCGATGCATTGCATGTCGGAAAGGACGATAGGCGATTCGTGCAACCCTCAGGTACGCAACACCCGAACCGCCCCCGGTCCTTTGGCAAGAGGCATCTACTTTCATGCGTGAAAGTGGACAAGAACGGCCACGTCTCCGCATCGATAAGCGAGCGCTTTTACGCTCGAAATTCGGATTCGAAACTCCACTGAGGGAGGCTTTGGTGCTGCAGCTTTACGTGATGACTGACTGCCAGTTTCACGCATGAAAATCACCGGCTGCATTTGCAACAACAGAGTAAAGGTATGGGCTTTGATTGGTTTATGCCAACAAATGACAAACCTGTGCAGGGCGGGGATAGCTTTCAAACATGAAAATCTTCGATGGCGTGTGCCTAAGAGATTTTGATCTGAAACGGCTCAAAGTTCGCGGCCAACCCTCGATCGGACTTTCATGCTTGAAACTCTGTCGCTGCGGGTCCTCACCACCCGTGAACTGATCTGCTGGCGGGGTAAAGTAGGCGACGACGTCTGCACGTGGGATCAGCGAAGCTGCTGTCAGAGCAAGACTTTCATGCTTGAAAGTACACCCGCACAACAACAGATATGTCTCCTGAGGATCTAGTCTCTCGAATCCAAGAATATTTGGAATACGCACGGGAGGTAGTGCGTAGCACGTTAAGGTGCCCGTATTCTGCGCGCAAGAAATGTTTTCAATATATTTTATACATATTTAAAATACATCTACTCGGAACAAACGATATGAGGGCACTTTCACGCGTGAAAGTGTTGTGCCGCGGTACTGCTGCGTGAGTAGTACAAACTGTCGACGGGTTGAAATCTAATATTGAACTCTGACGCTTGGTCATATTCGGGTCGGCTTGCTTCAAGTCAATGACCGGCTGGCAAGCCAAACGCGGACTCAGTTGTGACGCGTCAAGGCCATGGGTGCGCCGCCAAAGGCAAGGACGAAATAGGGCGGCTCAGGCCCGTCGCTCAAGAACCAGGTCCGCGCTCCTCGGGGCAGAGCGTTCACGTCACATGACAAGGTACTGCGATGGAACAAGCCTCCCCTCAGGGTGTCTCCGCATCACAGTTCGCACGAGCGTAGTGAATGTGGCCGCATCAACCCGAGCAATTGGTTCTCGCAAGGTGTGTTTGTCTGCCAATGCTGCGACTTGCCGCGCCAACGCGGACCACAATGCGAGCCAGGTGATCCTCGACCGGAGGGGATTGCTCCTGTCGGGAGGACTCTCAACCAAGGGCAGGAAAAAGAGGATACGCCTCAGAACCGCGATACGGGCAGCACGATCCGAGCCGGGGTCCGTAGGTACCCCTACGCCGAGGGAGACTTGAACGAGGCACCGAAGGGCGCTGCCTCGAACACAATTGCACGATTCGCTGCACCCCGCCCCCTTGCTACAAGCCGAAGGCTTCAGAGCGGGAGTATGCATCACGGAGGGGACGAGCCGGCGAAGCAGCGCACGTCACACTGCTGTAGGCCATTCGCTGTCGGCTCGACCTCAAGGGCCTAGAGTCATAGCAAAGGGCTGATCGTAGCAGCCGCCAGCAGGCTTGGCTCGTTTGCAGAGACGCCCAGCGTGCAGATTGCATTTTCGGGGTCTGTGCAGGTCTCACAGAAATCCAGCTCGGAGCCAGAGACTCAATACCGTGCCGCCGCTGCTTTTGCTCCCGTTCCGCGAAATTCAAAATCACTCAGAGGAGGCTCACGCCAAGCTGGACTTGCTCAGGACGTGGGCCTGAGCAACTAAGGTGTAATTGATTGGTGCAACCGCCCGGTGTTAGCTGACAAGTTCGGCGGTAGATGCCCGGCCCATGAACGAACCAAGCTCCAGGCGTAGGGCAGAGTGCCCAAGGATCTCCAATTCGTCTGGCACGGTTTTGACCTTCACGCGCTTCGCGGCCATCTTGAAGGTAGCTTCCTTTTGCAGTGCTTTGCGCACTCGTGCCCGCGCATCTTCGCCCAGGTCAAGATAAGCCGCGATGCCAGCCTCGGCCTCGCTCTCCGCGGTCCTTGTCAGCTTCCGTTGCGCTTCGGTAGTCTCGGCGATCGGCTCGGCCACCGTCAGCTTAGGTGCGCCCGCATTTGCCATCTGCACTTCGATCTCGCTAAGTCGCAAATTGTCGCGGATCGCCTTCATCAGGTACATCGCTGGCGCCTTCACCTTGCCACTCTTCACGCGGAAGCGCGTCAACTCGATTGCAGCTTTAATCCGCTCATCGGTATATTCGTCCCGGTTCTCCACCAGCTCGTCCAGATGCTTCTTACTAAGACCAAAGCCTTTGACCAGCGTCTCATAGAGGTCCTTCAGTTCGTGAGGCGAATTGAAGTCGAGAACAAGCTTACCGGAGGCGTTGTCCCGCAACTTGAACCGAAGCGCGGCAACGCGGCGAGAGCCTTGTGCGTTCTTCGTTTCAAACTCAACGTGCAAGTCGGTCAACTCATTAATCTGCTTGATACCCTTGTCAAGCACCTGACGCTTGAACTCTTTATATTCAGTGAGCGACTTGACCGAGTCGGCATTCACCCAGCGTCGTATCTCGTCCAGAGGAATCCACTCCGTGGTTCCCATGAATCGCAGGGAGCTCAAGCGTTCGTAGAGAATGTAGGCATAGCTGAAGAGCGCCGCCGACATCCGCAACGATAGATACGTATAGCGCTGAGGATCCTTCAGTTGTCGGTGGATCATCTCGTCAACTTTGAACGTGATCCTGCCGCCAGCAATCGCGACAGGCCCGAGCAAAGGTATGGAGGCCCACTGAGGATCGCCGCCTTTGCCGCCCTCAACGGTCACCTGCACCGACGACTGTTGGCACTCGCGCAGCACCTTCTTGAGGTGAGTGATGTTGTTCGACTTCTCGTACTTGGCGAGCCACTTGAAGTAGCCTAGATCAAGGTCATAGTGGGTCTGGTCCGGCCGCTCCGACACCTCGAGCCAAAGCGCGTTGATCGTTCGGCGTGCCAACAGGCTCAGCGTGGTAACGTCAATCAGGACATTGGTCTTTCGGTACCCGATATCCCGTGGCGATTCGGTAATTGCGCTGTCAGGTCCGAGTTGCTCTCGCACGGCAGTGAAGATGTCGAAGCCGAGCTGCTCCGGCGTCGTTTTCCTCACGATGTTAGCCATGCTTTCCCTCGCCCCTCAGCGTCAATGGACGTTACTATCGTGGCTAAGGTGTAATTGGTCAAGTTAACAATGCCACCATCGTCAGCGGTTGGTTGGCATGCGGCCCAGAGCAAAATTCCCAAAGTGGTATGCATTGGTGCGAATCTGCTCTTAAGCACGATTCTCGCCATTGCCGCTATGCCCGAACCAACCAATAGCACCATCGCGACCAACCGATATCACCATAGAAATCCTGTGACGACGGCAAAGCGAACTACGGCGCGGGTTCCAGGGACTTATCCACAGCCATAACCAATGAACTACACCTTGCACCAACTGTTAACGCCTTGGCACCAATCAATTACACCACGATGCACCAAAGGCTTACACGTTAACGTACCAATCAATGCCACCTATCGACCAACCACTATCACCTCCTGACCAAAGGTTAACGCTTTGCTCATCGTAACTATTTGATTTAAAAGGAGAAAATGGGCCCTGTAATAGCTGTTTGTTTACAAGCAAGAAAGCTTGCTAGCAAGTGCCGAGAGCGATACAACCTCAACCCACCGTTGCTCCCCTGACAGGCCACGATCCTCTGCCTATGTCCACCTAGTGGATGCCGAGCCCTTTTTGACAGAACATCGCAGGGATCTTTCCGCAGGTCCTTAGCCCAGCAACCCTTATGGCATAACGCTCCCCGGGCGATGACCAATTTCTAAGGTGTAGTCGATTGGTGCGATTTGCTGTCGCTGGCAACGTGATACGCGTTCGCGCACTACAACGTTCAGATGGACAGGCACCGAGGTCCTCAAGGTGTAACTCATTGGTGCAAACCCGGATCCTGCGTAGCTCCGCTCGGGCTAAAAGTGACGATAAGTGACCAAAAAGGAAACGTTCAGTCGTTCCAATCAGTGCTCGGCGCCAACCTTCATCATTTCCGGCACCAACGAATACCACCTTAGCCGTGCTCGCGCGTGAAAAGTTAAACGTAAAGCACTTATTGGTAGTGTTTGTGAAGTTCAGCACCAATGGATATCACCTTGACTCGTGGATCGAGCATCATCCGCGGTGTCGGCCCGAATGCTTCGAGCTTTACCTAACTGGAGTGAACCAGGCGACCGGGTACATTCGTTGGCGCAAAGGCCCGCCAACGGAGATCCGACAAAGCTCACATGACGGCCCACTCCGCACAACCTGTGCAATCAGGGGATCGGGCAAGACGGCAGCCGCTGCTCCGATCGTCAATGCCAGTGCCAGTGCCAAACTAGCCGGCAAGTCACCAGCGAGTTTGCCCTGCAACGTGTAATCGATTGGTACCGGGAAGACGAGGCAAGGTGGTAGTGATTGGTATGCTTCGCTTGTCGAACACACTGCCTTTCGCAAAATGACGCCATGACACCCCCTCGCCTAGTCCGATGGCTTTTCGTTAATCTCGAACGTTAGGGTAACGAGCCAAGGTGGTATTCGTTGGTGTGCACACGCCAGGGAAACCTCGCAAAGAGTGTCATCCATTGGTGTGACATGCGCGTCGGTGGCCTCGGCGACGCAGGAACAAGGTGGTATCCGTTCGAGTTGGAGCGACGAGCCCCGGGGTCGCTATGGTGTAAGTGATTGGTCTGACACCGCCGGCGCAAGAAGAATAGGTGAAGTATGTAACCTATTGATTATTTTGATAAAAAATCGAAGTTAGCGTCGCTCCATCTTCTCGTGCTGCCCAAAGTGGTAGTGATTGGTGGCGCCCTAAAGCAATGGCGACACTAAGGTGCTATCCATTGGTGCCCCTAGCTGCGAAGGTGTAATCGATTGGTACAGTTAGCGATTCGTCAGTTTACTTCGTGTTACTTCTAAGATTGAGCTTGTAAGTTATTGATATAAAAGAATGTAGCTTACCGGCGTAGCACCGCACAATGCACCAATCGCTACCACTTTGCCTTGGGTAAGAGAGCGTTGCCGGTCCCCCGGAGGCCCGCGACGGTTGCCAGATCCACCAAACGGTACCACCTTAGTTCACGTTTCAAGTTGATTGATCGGCTATATAAGGGTTACAGCGGTAGCAGTCACTCACAAAGGTGAATTGACGTCGCCCAGAATCGGCCAGGGCTTCACCAACGGATATCACCATAGCCCAACGCATACTTCCGCGAACCTCCCGGAAGCCTGCGAATCTGGACCAATCAATGACACCTTAGACATCTTGTAGCCGTCAGGGTGAAAGTAATCACTAACATTTCCAGCCAAAATACCACCAATCGCTATCACCTTGGCTCCTTCGCCGATGCCCGTTCTCTGCGGATGCTAGCGGCCACCTGCTTCAGGCCGAAGGTCTCGTCGCATTCGGCAGTTGGCGAGAGCGGGCCGTGTTAAGGCGATAGTGCCTGTCGCTGGCAATCGCAAAGGCCGACTGAATACCCCGCTTATGGTTGGGAAACGCTATCCGCATCAGGCGCGCTCCTTCCAAGCTATCCGTCTATCCGGTTGGAGTGCTCCGCCTGGTCCGCATCCCGAGAATCGCCCGGGCCATGTCAAGGGCTGTGGAGAAAACGCGAGGGGAGGACCGCGTTTCGCTCATTTGCGGCTGCTGTTCGGCCGACCTGGTAGCGTCTCGTTCTGCTACCGCCCTGACCAGTCGAGTCATTTCCTCTAGACAATCGAGAGCTCGCTGGTGAGTGGCTGAAGATCAGCTAGTCACCAACGGTGTTCGCTTTCAAGCAATTTCAACGGTTCTCCCCGGGCGTCCCGGCGTGCCGCCGTCGGGTTCGCGGGCTGCGCCCTGCGCCTCGTGCCGAGTCGCGGCCATTCGGCTTTGATCCCTGACGCCTCCGGCCCTGTGGGCCTGCGCGCTCCGCTTGCCCATCCGTGTCTTCGTTGGAGGTGGATGGGCGGTCTTGCTGGTTCCTTCACCGTATCACGGCGTTCTCGCCGTCAAGGGCTGCGCGCTTTGGGCGCTTGCGGGCGTGGCCGTCTTCGACCCTGTGACCGCTTGCGCTGCGCCGTGCTGGACGCGGTTCCGGGCAATTCCGCCCGAGCAACTGGAGCACGATCATGTCGCAACTGTCCTTTTCCTCATTCGATTCCTCGCTGCTGGTGCGTGACGCGCAGGGGCGCTATCTGCCGGCGTCGGTGGAGCAGATTCTGGAGGCGGCGCGCCAGGTCATCGACCAGAAAATGCGGCGGGGCACGCCCTTCACGTCGTCGATGCTGGTCAAGGAGTACCTGAGCACCAAGTTGGCCGGCTTCGAGCACGAAGTCTTTGCGGTACTGTTCCTGGACTCGCAGCATCGGCTGATCGAGTATGTCGAGATGTTCCGCGGCACCATCGACAGCGCATCGGTGCATCCGCGCGAAGTCGTGAAAGAGGCGCTGCGGTTCAACGCGGCAGCGGTGATCTTCTCGCACAACCATCCAAGCGGGAACCCCGCGCCGAGCCAACCCGACAAGCTGCTGACCCAGAGGCTCACGGATGCGCTGGCGTTGGTGGACGTACGCACACTCGATCACATCATCGTCGCTGGCAATGCCACAGCGTCATTCGCCGAGCGTGAACTGCTCTAACCTCGGGGGCCAAGGCCCCCTTTTTGCTGCGTCCGGCGCCGTGACTTGGTCCCGCTACGTTCGCGCTGGCGAAGCCGCTTCATATACGCATCGTCCACCAGATCGTCAGGGCCGAGGTCCAATGCACCGTTCGCCAATGAGGCCAGCGTCCGATCGGTGAGCTTGAAGCCCCTTGGCCGTTGGCCGTAGTTCTTCGCACTGTTAGCGAACAGTGCCTTGAAAAAGTCGGCCCGGGATGGACCGGCTCGACGCTTCTGAACGAAATTGGCTTCAACCGCGACTGGATCGAGAAGTGTCTGGCCCATGAGGACGGACGTTCTTCGCGCTCGATCTATAACAAGGCCGAGTACGCCGAGCAGCGGCGCCACATGCTCCAAGAGTGGGCCAACACGGTCGATGCCTGGATCGGCGGGCAGATCTACGTGCCGAAGCTGATGCTGGAGAGCGTGTCGGTGCCGGTGTTGAGCGCGACGGTCTGAAACAGCGGTTAGGTTGTCACTTGACAACCTAACCGATCACCCCGATACTGGAGATCACTGATGGCCCGTCCCTCCCATCCGAAGAAAGAGGTCGAGGAAGCTCTAAGGCACGCCGAAGGGCGGGGCTGGCGCATCGAAGTCGGCGGCAGCCACGCCTGGGGGCGGATTTATTGCCCATACAACGATGAGGAGTGCCGCTGCGGCGAATTCTGCATCACCAGTGTATGGAGCACGCCGAAGAACCCTGGTAACCATGCGCGTGCCTTGCGGCGCGTCGTGGACAACTGCACCACGCACCGCAAGCAGCGTGAGGCTGATGGCAGCATCGAGGAATAGCGCGATGGAATACACCTTCACCCTGAAGTACCAACTAGCCGACGACGACGACCGTGATCCGGATGCGTTGATCGAGCGCCTGGGCGAAGCCGGCTGCGACGATGCCCTGGTCGGCATTGGGCAACCGGGGCGGCTGGCGCTGGAGTTCACCCGTGAAGCCGCTGATGCCGAGGCTGCCGTGCGCAGTGCGCTGGCCGATGTACGGCGTGCCGTACCGTCGGCCAAGCTGATCGAGGTGGCGCCGGATCTGGTTGGGTTGAGCGATGTGGCCGAGATCGTAGGCGTGTCGCGGCAGAACATGCGCAAGCTGATGCTGGCCCATCCGGGCAGTTTCCCGGCACCGGTGCATGAGGGCAGTGCGTCGATCTGGCATCTGGCCGACGTGCTGGCCTGGTTGCAGGCAAGGGGCAGCTATTCGCTGACCAGAGACATTCTGGAGGTGGCCAGGGTGGCCTTGCAGGTCAATGTGGCCAAGGAGGGGCGTCGGTTGCCGCGTTCGGCTGTCGATGATCTGGAGGCCTTGGTTGGATAAGGGGCAACGTCGCCTCATTCCCGACTCGAACCCGCTCGGACAGGGCGGGTTTTTCGCAGGTGGACATCCGGTTTCGGGGAGGCGGCGCTACGAGACGCCTGCTTGCGTACCTCGATCCACGCTTGCACCTCGTCCAAGTCCCAGACGACGCAACGCGGTGTCAGGTTGAAGCGTCGAGGGAACTCGCCGCGACGCTCCATTTCATAGATCGTCGTTTCGGCAAGGGGAATGATCTGCCGCAGCTCTTGGCGACGGATGGTTCGACGGAAAGGAAGAGATTTGCTCTTCGGAAACTGCGGCAGTGCCTCGTAGGCTTCCGTCCCTGGCAAGGGTATGGCATGGCTGATATCGGTGCTTGGCGCGCTGGATGGCTGCGAAAGGATTTCCACTTCGGACTCCATGAGTATGAAAGACCTTGCTGCATGGGGACATGTTGAAGTTCAGCACCTATCGGGACAACTTGTTGCGGCGTAGCCCAGCGAATTTGGCGCGAATTGCAAGTCCTCATACCTGCTTGCTTCATCATTTGGGCCGGTCTTCTGGTATGGGCGCGGAAGGCTTTGCGGCATTCCGCAAGGTTCTCCCATCTCACCCTTGCTGGCGAATGTTTACATGCGCCGGTTTGTGTTGGCATGGAAGAAGCTCGGGCTTGAGCCCAGTCTTGGCAGCCGTATTGTGATTTACGCGGATGATCTTGTGATCCTTTGCAAGCGGGGCAAGGCGGAAGAAGCCTTGGTGCGAACGCGCGAGATCCCCTAGTGCAGGCGGAAGGAAGATCCGCTTATTCCTGCAAACAGTGGCAGTCCGCAGAGTTGCGCCTCGGCGCGTCAGACCGATGGCCACCGACTCGATCGATCTGGTTTTGCACTTTGCCGCATCCACTAACATCGGATCAGCATGTACAAAATGTACGATAAGCGAACAGTCGTCTAATGACCTGCTTTGGACGGCTCGGCGGCACGGAAATCTAGACGCGAGCGACGGGCAAGCATGAGCGCACCTCTCAATCGCGCCAACCAATTTCGCATCCCTGCTGCCAAGCCATCTACCCTGATCCCGGAGGGTGGTATTTCGGAGCAGTCTCTCGTAGCATCTTCCGGAAAAATTCGCGCGAGCGTGCATCCACGCTCGATGCCTGATGGCCTTGCAAGGGGATACGTGGTGCGGGAAACGATCGCGGAGTCAAGTAGCGGTGCAGCATTCTTTCGTGGAGATCTCCACATCCATTCCTACGGCGGGTCCTACGACGTCAGTGACGCTGGCGCGACGCCAGAGGCGATTATTGGCGTAGCACAGGCGGAAAGGCTTTCATTGATCGCGATCGCGGACCACAACGAAATTGCAAATGTCAGATTAGCCGTGGCTGCGGGTAAAGCATGTGGCGCTATGGTGGTGCCGGCCGTCGAGCTATCAACCCCAGAAGGCCACCTGCTGTGCTACGTCGCAACACCAGACGCCTTGGAGCGCTTTTTTAACCGACTACAAATTGCGGACAGGGGGACGCCGAACTGTCGATGTCAGACGGGGGCTTTGCAGTGCCTGGAGTTGATCGCCGTGGAAGGCGGATTTGGAATCATGGCTCATGTCGACCTAGGTGGAGCGTTCGAAAGCAACATGCCGCGATTGACACCGGCAAAACTAGATATTCTCTGTCATCGAGCGCTCCTTGGTATTGAAGTCACGCGCGCCGATTGCCCCATCACTTACACGGCGGAAGACTCCGATGCGGACAGGAGACACGCAGTGGCAGATCGCATATCGCGCCTGCGCCTCGGGTCCCGCCAGTTCCTCGCTCGCATCCTGAATAGCGATGCTCACTCCCTTAGCGCAATCGGGCGCAACGCGAGCCAGAATCGCCGCATTACCCGCTACAAGATGGAGAGTCCTTCATTTGAAGGACTCAAGCTGGCTCTTCAGTCAGCAGACACGCGTATCCGGATCGAAGACGAAGTGCCGATGCGCGTGCCTATGGTGCGCGGCGTGCATTTCCAAGGTGGCTTCCTAGATGGAGAGGCGATCAACTTTAGTCCGAATTTGACCTGCATCATCGGCGGGAGAGGAAGCGGAAAGTCAACGGCCTTCGAGAGCATCTGCTTGCTTGGAGGATGTCCTACTGACGAGGTGAGTGTGATCGACAGCGACGTATGGCCCGATCTGCTTAGTCTAGTGTATATCGATCAAGCTGGGCAGGAGCACAGCCTTGCGCGCAGCAGGCAATCCAACCTTGAGAATCTCGACAATGTCTTCTCCGGCCCTTGTATCTTTCCTATGGAGAATTACCGTCAAGGTGCGACCAACGAGATCAGCCGCAAGGTTCAGTCTGATCCGCTAGCGCTGCTCACATTCCTGGATACCTTGGTGCAACTAGAGGAAAGTGTTCAGGAAGAAGATGCAATCCGAGAAAAGCTCATCGAGATTCAGCCGGCCATCGCAAAAGCACTGACCAATGTCGCAAGAATCCCAAACGCAGAAAAGGATCTAAAGCTCAAGAGCGGTCAGCTAGAAAAACTTCGAACAGACAAAGGGGAAGAAGTCATCGCTCTGCAGCAGCAGCTTGAATCGGAACGACGTACTCGAGGAACACTTGAGCAGTCAATTGGCAGCCTTGAGAGTGCAGTGAGTTGCGAAGCGCTGATCGAGATCACCGAGGGAATCAAATTGCTGGTGAGCCCTTCCGGGATTAAGCTTGCCGCTGATGAGGCCACTGCCATCCTGAACGGAACTCATGCCTTCGAAGTGGAGGTGCGTGCGTCGAACCAGACACTCAGCAAGGCAGCGGAACGCTACGTCGCGACGGTTCAAAGCCAGATTGATTCTTGGAAGAAGAAGGAGGAAACATCGATCGGTCAGATCGAGCAAAAGAAGGCCGAATTGCTCAAGCACGGCATTCGGCTTGATATGCCGTTCATTCAAAAGCTCGTGTCTGATGAGGCGAGGGCAAAGCAGACTCTTGCGAATTTGAAAACATGGATTGCAGAACGTGATCGCCGTCGTGGAGAGTATAACGACTTACTTCAGCGACGATGGGCAGCTCGAGCGGAGGTATCAAAAAAACGTACCGCCTTTGCTGCCAAAGCAAACGCCGCACTCAGGGGAACGCTCTCAGATCTCTTCGTATCATTGAAGTTCGATGCGAACGGGCTTGCGCCTGAGGCCGAGCGGATTGTCATTGATGCAATGGGTTGGCGCACCCTGCAACAGTTGAAGGCCGGGGCGTTGATCCGCGGCCTCACGATGCCACGGCTGCTCGAGTGCATTCGTGCGAAGGATATCGATCGAATCGTCGAGCTCAAGAACGAGGACGATGCGCCAATTTTTGGGAAGAGCGAAGCAGAGCAATTGCTTGAACGCCTTTCCGAAGCGGAGACGCTGTTCAATCTCGAGACCGTGGCCGTGCATGACCGCCCGCGTCTAAACGTGACGAAGCGTTTCGATGCGGCCGACGGCCGGCCGAAATTTGTGCCTCGTGACTTCAAACGACTATCTTTGGGCCAACAACAGTCCGTACTGCTGGCGCTCATGCTCACTAGCGAGAGCAACGCGCCTCTAGTTGTGGATCAGCCAGAAGACAATCTCGATAGCGAGTTTATTTACAAAACCCTGGTGCCCGTGATACGCGCGGCAAAGGAACGCCGCCAGGTTATCGTCGTCACCCACAATGCGAACATCGCTGTGCTTGGCGATGCCGAGTTGATCGTTGCGCTAAAGGCAACGAACGACCGCGCCAAAGTCGTGACGCGAGGTTCAATCGACCATCCCCAGACCTGTGAGGCCGCATGTTCAATTCTAGAGGGTTCGCGAGAGGCTTTCGACCGGCGGGCGGCAATCTACGGTGATGGGGCGAGGGTACGCGTATGACCGATAATTGATTCGAAGCCGACACGGGGATGTCAGACCTCAGCTCGAGGCGAAAGACTCTCCTGACCGACACGGGCCGATCGCCACGAACCTTGGACTAACAGTCCCGTAGGGAGCAGGACCAGCGTCGATAGCCTTCGAGGCCAAGGAGAAGACCATGACTCTGAGCCGTGACGGCTTCCTATCCACGCACATTGACGCCCTCGCGGATGAGGCGTTGCGGGACTACTGCCCCGGCCATGTGGCGCTCGTAGAGCATATCAACCGCTTCGCCATCGCGCTACTGATCGTGCCGCGCGACATCCGACAGCGTGACGCTGACCTGTTCGCCGTCACCCTTCTGGGGAGAGCCGTTCAGGACTTCGAGGGAGCTGTGCTCCTGGGCACCAGGGGGCTGCGTGCGCAGTCGCGCGCCATGGTGCGATCTACCTTCGAAACTGCGCTGTACTGCGTGGCCGCCTCTCGCGACGTGGTGCTGTCGCAGGGTGCCAAAATCAAGCCCAAGAAGGGCAAAGCGCCGACGACGCGGTTCGTCGAGGCGTTCGAGGGCGGGCACCAGCGATTTCGCGGGCAGGTCGCGGCCGAGTTGCGGGATATGCCAGAGGTGCCAGCCGAACAGGGAGCAGCGCTCGACGCGTTGCTCGACGAGATCGGCACGCCAGGGAAGCACCAAGACATTGACCTTCACGGCTTGGCGGAAGACCTGGGTCTGTCTGACCTCTATACAATCGTCTACCGATCTCTCTCTCAGGACGCCCACCCGTCCGCCACCTCTCTTCAGCACCACGTTGAAGTGAGCGCCACAGGGAAGATAGCCGGTCTGCACATCGGCCCCGACTACTTGCAGTTTGCCGACACCTTGGCTCTCGCGGCCTGCTCGTTGCTGGTCGCGTTAGATGGGTTTGTGGGCCGCTTCGGCACACCGGAAGAGCGGGAGGCCTTGCAGGCGCTCGTGAATGCCTATCGAGAACTCCATGAGCCCCCTGGCGCCCAACCCTGATAATCCCATCGCACCTCCGTGTAGGTCGCTCTTCGAGCACCGCATCAATGCCGTGACGACCGTGGGGCTGAGCCTGAAGATCCCTACTCAGTGGGCCGCTCGCTCGAGAGGGGACGCTTGACCATTCACACTTCGGAGTAGGCCATGAACCCCTACCGCAAGTTACTCGCCACTACCATCGCTCGCAACGCCGGCTACAGCGATCGGCACAGCCGCTGGCCGCTCGAATTCAACGTCGCACTGGACTACGTCGACCTCGATCGCGACCACATCGAGGCGCTCGCCGTACAGGACCACGGCGTCACGAAGGCGCAAGTCGACGCGACTCGCGCCTTGGTCGAATGGAACCCGGAAAGCGAATGGACGGACATCCAGTCGCACATGCAAGACGGCCTCAATGACGACGATGGGAACCGTACGTACACCTTGTAGCCCTGGGTGAGAGCAACACCGAGATAGGCGGAGACGGCGGCAGAGAGGTCAGGGGTGCTGGCCGCCAGGTTTCGGATTACCGTTCGGCTGTCGGAAGCCGTGCGATAGCTAGCAATGTCCAGGTTGGCAAGGCCGCGGTCGGTTCGCGTCACCTTCTCGCTCGCCTTATCGATCCCCTTGGCGTCTGAAGGGAAGCCCTGCTGCTTGAGCTTGTCCTTGGGCGGCGGGATGACGGGCAGCCGGGACGAGGATGTCACGGCTGCTTTGAAGCGCAAGTAGGTGCGACTGAGCCAGTTAGGCATTACGGCATTTTCATTGTTCTTGTATCGCCAGCCTCCACTATGTGGCAAACACTGCTTTCAGATCAATGGGTCAGGAACCCCGGTGGCACTTCGCCGCTCAGTCCGGCAACGCTCTTATACTTGGGCGGCTGTTGGGATTGCTTCCGATTGGGCGGGCTAAGCACGGAATAACTCACCAGGCGTGCCGATACCGGTGTGGTAGCACTGGTGCGGTTGTGTCTAGCAACCATTTGGGACGGGCGGAGGAAGATGGGCGATTACTCGAAAAAGATATCGGAAAGGTTCTCGAACCGCGGACTCACCAATGAAGGCTATTGCGCAATTTGCAGAGAGTTTCGTGTCCTTACCCGCGATCACGTGCCGCCAAAGGGTTGTGGGAACGTTCGTGATGCCGTAATCAAGGAACTCTTGCCGCCGAAGGTCGGTGAGCAAGGTGGCTTTAAGATATCGCAAGGTGGCGCCCATTTCAGAACAGTCTGCAAGGAGTGCAATAGTGGCCGGCTGGGCACCGACTACGATCCAGCATTGATCAACTTGGTTGGGGACGTCAATAAGTACATGTCGCTGCTGTTCCGCAAGCGGCTGACGTTGCCACGATACCATCGGTTTCGCTTCCAACCTCAAAGGGTTGCGCGCTCGTTGCTGGGTCACCTGCTTGCTGCTAACGCTGTGCCGGAACTAGAAACCAACCACACCGGTGGGCCTCTGGACAAGGCGCTGAGAGCCTATGTTTTGGACCCGAGCGCCAAGCTGCCTCATGACGTCAAGATCTTCTACTGGTTCTATCCGTTCCGCCGCCAGGTAATCATGAAGCATGCCGCAATGAGCGAGTTTGGCACCGGCGGAATATTGTATGGCCACATACTGAAATTTTCACCCATGGGCTTTTGGGTAGTGAATGGTTTGACCGAGCAGAGCGCCTGGAAGATCAATCTGCCGACGCTGCTCGATGATGATGAGAATCTTGCACTTGATGACGAGCGGTATCTATGGCTTCACTTTGACCCAATTCGGCCCGCAAGTTTTCCTGAGCAGCCTGAAGGCAACCGGATCTGGCTGATGAACGACCAGTTCGTTTCCCAAGCGTCACCGCGCGGCTAGTTCCCGGCGACCAAGGCGCCGCAGGTGACGCCATCCCAGGCGCGTCCACCGTAGCCTCTACAGCCTCCGCGTCTGCTTAAACGACCGGACCAAGATGGGCATGGCAGTCGTGTGGGTAACTTCTGCAAGCATCTCCCATAGGGGAGAACCACAGGAGACGATCTTGATACCCCGCACCGCACTCGCAAGCAGCACCTGATTAACCCGAAACCTCACAGACCTGACCCGGACCCGATATGACGACGATCCACTTGCCCAAGACCTTCAATATCGGCAACCGTGCGCCGCACGGTGAACAACGTGGCAGCCACTGAGCGGCGTAAGAATGGCGCTGGCTTTCTCAGCGCTCGCGCGGATGCACACAAGGCTGTTCTGCAGGCTTGTGTGCGCCAGGCCAAAGACTTCGCGCAGCGATGCGGTTGATGGTCGTTGCGCTGTGAAATGAACAACCTGCTCTCCTAAGGGGAGGGCAAGCGAACATCCCTCCCCACGCGAGGCTGCTCAATTGTGGCATAGCACCGCATGCCGCATGCCTTTGTGAGAGAAAACTGGGCTACTTTACGGCTACCGTGCCTTGGGCGGAAGGGGCGGGAGCTTGTACTGAGCCAGGAGAGCTGCCGGCACCTTCTCCCGCTGCCTTGGCGAGATTGGCGGCCTTCTCTGTGTCCTTCAACTCCAGCTTCTTGGTGTTGACCGCGGCGAGCAGTTGCTCCGCGAGGCTTGCCATCTGGAGACCCTGCTGTCGGATCTTCTCGTTCTGCGCGGTGACGTCAGCTTGAAGCTTTGCTCGTTCCTGTTCGTTTGTGGCGGCAGCTAGAGCGGCGGCAGCTTCATCACGCTTTGCAGCAGCAATCAGGTTCTCAGATTTCTTCTCTTCGATTCTTTCTGCTATCAGCTTCGCATCGTTATCAAGTGCCTTATCGGCACCCAATCGGAGGGCAGTGTCAATGATCTTCTGGTACAGAAGAACTATTTGGTCGGCACTGAGCTTATTGTTCTGAGCTACTTCGCAGACACGGAACAGAGCTTCGCGCGAGAATTGAATCATCTGCGATCTCTCGGCCAGCTTCACTGCGCTGACGGCGAGATCTCCTTTCGCTTGAGGGCTGATATTCGCTGATGAGAGCTTTGCGTCCAATGCCGTCGTGAACGTGAGAGCGATGTCAGGGGAGGGTTCGGCACAGGAATAGGGCGACTTTGAATCCTTGTCCGTGGGAGCGTGAGCAAAGAATGAACCTCTCCGGCTTGCGTCGTACTCAAACCAATAGTTCTTGCCCGAATCCAATTCGTGGAGCCGCGCCGGCGGTGTAAGTATAGAGCACCCAGAGATCAACGCAGTCAGAAGACCGCCAGCAACTAAGGATGAGGTCCGCATTGGATTTGCTCCGTTCAGTGTGTGCTGGCAGTTTCGCGACTTGCGATGACTCGCAGTATCCGTGGCGCTCAAATGCCGACAACCCCACGGGAGTGGGGGGCGAAGGAAACCAGCAGTCCTTTTGCAGCGCAACTCTCAGGAGTCAGCATGCATACCGATAAGTACGGCCGCACCTGGCGGTTCAAGCCCGACCACGACACGGACCACATGGTGCAGGTGCCGTGGGACGTCATGGCGAAGTTCATGAACGCCGATCGCATCCTGCTCCAGAGCACTGCTGCCGAGGGCTGAATGCTCAAGCAATTCGCAGATGGCAAGCCCGACTGCTACATCCTCAAGCTGCAGGGCGCCTCAACACCGGTGCCCGCTACAGCGATGAGCCGAGCGACTACAGCTCGTCCTGCATCATCAGCAGGAGCACGCTCGATGCGATAGTGTGGCACCTGTACCGACATGGGCCGAACCAAGGCGCGATGGCCATTCTTGACTTGATCGGCCGCCCCGAGCAGCCGGCGCAGTGCTGGTAGGGCCGCGGAGGCGAGCTGCGCCGCGCGGCGTGAACGTCAGCGGCGATGACGCGGGTGCATCTCCGGCGGTGCAAACGAAGTCGGGCCCTTTGCTCCGCTGGAAAAAAACTCGTCGTAGCGGATGTTGTTCATTTGGACATTGAAGATGCGGAAGCCACTGCGACTTGCGGTGGACCAGTATCAGAGTCGCGGCGAGATTCTTGCGAGTTGAACGGGACGCGATCATTCGTTGGGCTCAAGAAGGGCGCTTGGGTATCGTGCTTCCTGGTGTCCCGAATGATGAAATGGGTATTCCGCGGGAGGCGCTATGACGCATACGTCGGAGTCGGTTGGGCTGGCACTTGCCTGAGAGCAGAATGGACTGGACGCAGTAGACTCCATCGTCCCGCATGATGAACCAGGCGTCATTGTGCATGGGGCAGCGAGTGCGAAAGCAATGGGCCGATGCCATTAGGTTGTTGCATTGATCGGTTGAACCCACACCCGCATCTGGGACATCAGCGGCGATATCCCGAAAAATTCGCTGTCTCCTTGACTGGGGCTGCTCAGATGCGGAATCCCTTTTGCTGAGGTCGAACGCCTGTCTCGCCTGTTCAATGACCGGGAGATGCGCGATGGCCCATAGACCGAGTGTTTCCACAGGTGTCCTTAGCGAGTGACCGAGGGAGGTCAACGCATAGTCAACGCGCGGCGGAATCGTGGCGACCCATGTAGTTTGCGACAGGGCTCCGCAATTCCTTGATTTTCCTATGTCGGCTCTCCCATTTACTGTGAGATGGGACAGGGGCTGTCATGCTGATATTTCGACACGCGGTCCGCAGAAACGTGCTCCTATCCCCGCGCATCGGTGGCTCTGCCAACCAGGAGCCATGTACGCAAGTCACCGATGCCCTTCGCGGTGACCACACCGCGCTCTTCGAGCTGGAATTCTTCTCCAAGCTGAAGTCGTGTGGCTTCCGTCACCTGAATGCGATCGGCGATGCCATGGGATTCCATCCGGCTGGCGATATTCACAGTATCGCCCCACAGGTCATAGATGAACTTTCTCCGCCCGATCACGCCCGCGACGACGGCTCCACTGTGGATGCCAACGCGCAACCGCAGGTTGTAGCCGCTCCGCGCATTGAATTGCTTCAGTGAATCAATCATGTCCATTGCCATGTGCGCGGCACGAGCCGCATGATTGGCGGCAGGGGCAGGCAGTCCAGCGGCCGCCATGTAGGCATCGCCGATTGTCTTGATTTTCTCGAGCCCCCGGTTGTCGGCGATATTGTCGAAGTCGGCAAAGATCTCGTTCAACACCGCCACCAGCTGTTCGGGGCGCATGCCGGGAGAAAAGCGGGTGAACTGCACGATGTCGGCGAATATCACCGATACGTCCTGGAACCTGTCTGCGATGATCTCCGGTGGACCGCTGGCGACGAGATCGGAGCGCAGTTTAAGCCGCTCCGCGATGGGGGCGGGCAGCACGTTGAGAAGCAGCCGATCGGTTACCTGCTGCTCACGCACGAGCTTCTCGTAAAGGTGTCTGAGTTCATCGCCTTGGTGAACGATCGTCTCCCGGCTCGCCTCCAGTTCGCGCACCTTCTTCTCGAGTTCCTTGCCGTAGTTCAATGCCTCACCATGCAGCAGGCGCACTTCCAGCATATTGCGAACCCGCATCAGTACCTCGGCAAGTTCAAACGGTTTGCTGACGAAGTCTCTGGCTCCCGCCTGCAATGCGCGTAGTTTGTGATCAGGTTGGGCGGTGACGACGATCACTGGAAGGTAGCTGTCTGGCTGGGTGTCCTTGATGGCTTCCATGACCTCGAAGCCGTTCATGCCGGGCATCTGGAGGTCCAGCACGATCAGGTCATAGTGGTTCCTGTCATGAAGCTGACGAACCATGCGCGGATCGGTGGTCGACGCAACACAGGTATATCCGGCTCCGCGAAGTATTTGCTCGAGCAGCAGGACGTTGGCCTCCAGATCGTCAACAATCAGGATGCTCGCCGCCAGGATGTTCGATGCGTTGATCATGGCGAGATTCCACTTTCATTAGCCTTGGGTCGTCCGGCCTTGCGGTTGTTCAAGCGCGGCGCTCAGCGCATCCATGAATTCACGGATCTTGATCGGCTTGGTCAGATAGCGGAAGAATCCTGCCTTGATGCCTCTTTCAATGTCGCGTGGCATTGCATTCGCACTGAGGGCGATGACCGGGATATGCCTGGTCTTCGGGTCTTCGCGCAGGCGTTCCAGTGCCTCGATGCCGTTGATGTCAGGCAAATTGAT
Source organism: Cupriavidus sp. PET2-C1 (assembly GCF_054515855.1). Taxonomy (NCBI): domain Bacteria; kingdom Pseudomonadati; phylum Pseudomonadota; class Betaproteobacteria; order Burkholderiales; family Burkholderiaceae; genus Cupriavidus; species Cupriavidus sp. PET2-C1. The sequence goes on along the minus strand of NZ_JBTNRJ010000003.1, from coordinate 468,821 downwards.
GTCCATCACGATCACATCGGGCAGGGAGGCCCGGGCGAGCGTGACACCCAACGCTCCCGTGACCGCGGATGAGAAATGTATATCGGCGCGGCGGGCGATGAGTTGCTCGACGAGGTTCAGGTTGGCAGGATTGTCTTCCACGTACAGCAGGGTGCGTACCGAAGCGGGTGACTCGATTTGCGCCTTGACGGGCACGTGCGTTGCCGAGCTTTCGCCAGCCATTTCGGGTGGTCGCGCAGCGGGTAGTTCGACCCAGAATACGCTGCCCTCGCCCGGCGTACTCTCGGCGCCAATGTCCCCCCCCATCAATTCGACCAGTCGCTTGGCTACCACCAGGCCGATGCCGGTACCTTCCACTGGGCCAGCTTCATGCCCCAGACGATTGAACGGCTGGAATAGTTGTGCCAGCCGTTCCGGCGTCAAGCCCGCGCCGGTGTCGCAGACACTGATGCGCAGGCGATTGCCATTCGGGTTCAACTGTATTTCGACGGATCCCTGGTTCCGGTTGTACTTGATGGCATTGGAAACCAGGTTGACGAGAATCTGCTTTAACCGGGTCCTGTCAGCGCGCACAAAGCACGGGGAGTCGCCCCCGGGAAATCGCATACGAATCTCGCGCCTGAGTGCCAGTTGCTCAAGCATTGCGTGACATTCGCGCAAGATATCCACGACCGAAACCGGCTCGGGGGACAGCGACATGTGCCCGGCCTCTATCTTCGCAAGATCGAGAACCTCATTGACCAACTCCAGCAAATGCCAGCCCGCCTTCAGAATTTGGTCGATGCTTGCCTGTTGCGAGGGAGATGGCGATGGGGAGTCGGAGGCCATCAGTTGCGCGAAGCCAAGGATGGCGTTCAACGGGTTGCGCAACTCATGGCTCATGCTTGACAGGAACTCGGACTTTGCGCGGTTGGCACGTTCGGCCGATGCCTGCGCCTGCTTGAGGTCCTCGATGTCGGTGCAGGACGCCAGCCACTTCACGATCTTCCCATCGATATCCCGGAGTGGCGACCCGCGCTCAAGGTGCCATCGATAGGCGCCATCGGACGCCCGTCTTAAGCGATATTCGATCTCGTATTCTCTTCCTGCCACCACCGCCTCCGTCCAGCGGTCGATGTTGTTGTTGAAGTCTTCGGGGTGTATGGCGGATTGCCAGGCTCCGGACCGCGTTTGCTCGAGGCTGAGGCCGGTATAGGCTGACCACCGCCGATTGCAGTAATCGATCTGACCATTTGCATCGGCGGTCATGACCATGTGAGGGATGCCGTCAGCGAGCAGCCTGAAATGCGGCTCGCGCGCCCTGAATTCGGACGCCACGGGACGATCATTGTTCGAACTGTCCTGAGGCCGCTTGCGCATGATCTACCCCCACTCGGCGGTCTGACGTCTCCGTGAAGGAAGAGACCGGTCGCGACCGGCCGGAATCGACGTGAATAAGGAACCATGAACCAGAATACGCGTTGCCGCAGCCGGTGCAAGCCCGGTGGGTCCGCTCGCTCGATGTTGGGTATCTAGTGAGCCACTTTGTTCCGTCGTTGCCAGATGGCCTTCGATCGCCAGGGAGTCTGGCAGCCAGGATGCCTCAGTTGCGGCTCGACGCCACGTCAATGGTGCGTAGCGCGTCGAGGCGGCCCAGCAAGGCGCTCTTATAGGTCAGGAATCGCTGGCGCGCTAGTCCGGTCAACGTGGCCGGTTCCATCAGTACGACGCTCAAGGGGTTCTGCGGCGCGTCGTGAAAGCGAAGCTCGTAATGCAGGTGCGGGCCGGTTGCCCAGCCAGTTTCCCCGACGTACGCGATCAGTTGCCCCTGCGTGACGCGCACGCCTGGCCGGATGCCAGCGAATCTCGAAAGATGCGCGTAGTAGGTCGAGTAGCCGTCTCGATGCTTGAGGACAACGACGTTGCCGTAGCCGGTTTGCTGGCCAGCAAACTCGACCGCGCCATCCGCCGTGGCGAAAACCCTGGTTCCCGTTGGTGCGGCAAAGTCGATGCCGTTATGCTTGACCCATTGATGGTGCAGTGGGTGATCGCGCCAGCCGAAGCCCGAGGACACGCGCGTAAACTCGACGGGCGAACGTAGAAACGTGCGCGTCATGCGGCGGCCGTCGAAGGTGTAATAGGCGCCGTCGTTGCTACCGTCGGCCGGGTACCACACAGCCTGGTGGGGCTCGGTCCGATTGACGAGTTCGACCGCAACGATACGTCCGTTTCGTACCGGGGTACCGTTTCGGAATCCAGTCTCATAGACAATGCGGAAGCGATCGCCTGGCACGATACCGGAGTGGAAATCGACGACACCTGAGAAGATAGAGATCATTTGCCGGACGATGTCGTCGGGTACGTCCGCAGCATCCATCGCCTTGAAGAAGCCATCCGCTGCGACGAGGCCGGAACGCATCTCATAGCGCAGTTCGTTCTTGACGGCATGCAGGTTCGTCGTGAAGTCCGGTCGGTTGGGGCCGCCGGTCCGCTCGACAACCATTTCGTGCGCGACAGATACGTCGCCGCCAAGCGTGGCACGCAACGAGACAAGGAGGTTGTCCTGGTCGACTTCGGCCAGCACGATCTGGCCCGGTTCGAGATCGAAGAATGGGCGCGCAGTAGCGCTCTTGCGAATGAATTCCTGCGCGTCGGGATCATCGACGCCGAGCCGAACGAATAGCGTGGCGATGGTGTCGCTGCGCTGTATGGACGCCTCGTGGACATAAGTGGCGCCAGCATCCGCCAGTTTCTCAAGTTGCCCTCGCATGTCTGGCATGCGCAGGCTTTCCCGATGGAGAGGCGTCTCGGCATCATCGTAGGCGTTGAGCGGGGCAACGCCCAGCGCCGCCGCCATGCAGAGCATGAGGGCTGCCGCCACGCCCGCTATCACGCTGGACGGTATGCGTCCTCTCATTGCCCGTTTGCTGCTCGACTCGCCACTCATTTTGCCAACTTCCCCTGCCGTCCCGCCGCAGTTAATGGTGCTTGTGTCCTAGAATAGGACAAAGAGACAAACACGTAAAGTGCGATTGTGAGGCGTGATGGGCGTGATGGCGGGATAGCATTCGTTTCTCGATGGCCCTGGTCTCGGGCCCTACTACGGCGATGCCGGTTCAAGCCTGCGTGACCTCCGTTGCGCCGGATGATGTCAACGCCACATCGATGACAGGGAAATCCCTGTCTTTCTTTTTCGTCCAATTTTTATCATAGTTACCTAACTTTGGTATTTCGTACTACTAAAAATGTGGCGGCAAGTACTCATGGTTGGCTGCCATGCAACTGTCGAGTCAGGAGATCAGCGATGAATGAATCCACGCGCAAGGCCTTTGCCGAGGATGGTGCTGTTGTCATTGAGGGCTGCCTCAACCAGGAGGCGCTCGCGCAATGCAGGGCCGTCTTTGACTGGGGCATCAATAACCCAGGCCCTAGCGTCAGCACGGTCTTCGAAGGCACCGAGCAAAAGTCGCATGTCGACAACGCCAATCCGCTTGCGAAGAAGCGGTTGGATGACCTGGTCAGCGAACTCCCACTTGGCCAGAGGTTCGCTGAGCTATGGGGTTCCAAGCACGTCTGGTATTTCGCTGAGGAGCTCTTCCTCAAGGCCGGTGGCAAAGCCGCACGCTCGTGCTGGCACCAGGACACCTCCTACCTGCCTTGGGCGGGGAAACATTGGGGCAACGCCTGGATCAGCTTCGAGGCTGTTCCGAAGCGCAATGCGCTTGAGATCGTTCGCGGGTCGCATCGCGGCACGCGATATGACGGCACTACGTTCCAGAGTCTCGATGACCCAACCGACCCGTTGCATGGCGACTCCGCTGTGCCGCACTGGCCGCGGATGCCTGATATCGAAGCTGAGCGCCGCTCCAACCCGGACGCCTACGACATCATCTCGTGGGCCACGAAACCGGGCGATGTGCTGTTGCTGCATCCGGCCTCGCTGCATGGCGGCGGGGCGACAGACGCCGATTTTCCTGATCGCCACACGCTCGTACTCCGCTTCTTTGGCGACGACGCCATCTTCAGCCCACTTCCCGAAAACAGCCGCTCGGGCTACGGCACGGCGGGCGTTCTGTTCGTCGATGAGCTCTCGCACCTGAAGGCGGGCGATCCGTTCCGCGCTTCCTGCTTCCGTCAAATTTTCTGAGAAAAGAGGTTCAACCATGGCATTGACCAACAAACGGCAATCGATCGTCCCGGCCCCGTTCCAGGCGTTCTACGACGCCTACCACTTCTCGCCGGCAACGCGCGTCGGCGACACGATCTGGGTGTCCGGGCAGGTCGGGATCGACGCGCAGGGCAAGGCTGGCGAGGGCATGCAGGCGCAGGCACAGATTGCGTTCGAGTGCCTGAATCTGGTTCTCGAGGAGGCGGGCGCCAGCCTGGCGGATGTCGTTGAGCTTACGACCTTTCACACGGATCTTCGCGGCGAGATCGAGACATTCACGGCGGTCAAGGACGCGTATTTCCCGAGCCGCTATCCATCCTGGACGGCGGTGGGGGTAACGCAATTGGCGCTTCCCGAGTTGGTCATCGAGATACGGGCAGTGGCGGTGGCTGGGTCAGGCAAGGAGTGACGTGGCCGTCGGGCGAGTAGCGCGGCTGAGAACAGCGGCCTAGCCTGCAATAGCACGCTGTGCTTTTACGCGCGACTCGCAATTTTTCCCTCGACAAATGCGTTGAATCCTACGCAAGCGAGCGAGGAAGTTATCGGTAGGAGACTCATGATGAAAATGTCCAGATTTGCAGCCGTGTCCACGATCGCGGCTGCGGTATGTCTTGTGATCGGGACCGCCGCCATGGCGGAAGATCTCACGCCGGAGGGTGGCGATCGCGCGGCCAGCAAGGATGGCGCCGTGCCGGCCTACACAGGCAAGCAGTCGCCCGACGCTGGGTGGGAGTGGGGCAAGATTCGTGGCGATTTCTGGAAGCATCGCAACGAGAAGCCGCTGTATTCGATTGATGCGTCGAACGTCGACAAGTATGCAGACAAGCTGACTCCGGGCCAGGTCGCGCTGATCAAGCAGAAGAAGGGCTATCAGATGGACGTGTATCCGTCCCATCGCGAATGCCAGGTGCCTGACTACGTTGCGCAGAACTCCAAGGCGAATCTCGCCGAAGCGAAGATGGACTCGACCGGCGAGCAACTGCAAACCGCAGTCCTCCCAGGGATCGCTTTCCCCCAACCGAAGACTGGTGCCGAAGCCATCCTGAACTACATCTACCGGTACCGCGGCGAAGGACTGGAGTGGCCGCGGATGGCGACCGTGGTTTCCCCTCGTCCGGGCGGTGGCGATTGGATCGATGCGATCGCTCCGCAGCACGTGTTCTTCCCATGGGCGAAGCCTGGCAAGACGACACCGCAGGACGTCGATCAGCTCAGCAACGCCGCGTTTTTCAAGATCGAGTCGCCGCCAGCGCTGGCCGGGCAGGCGTTCGTGCAACGCCAGTACTTCAACAAGACGTCGGAGACGTTCTACTACTTCCCGGGGCAGCGGCGTGTGCGCCGTATGCCGGCCTATTTGTACGATGCGCCGGTCATCGGCATGGAGAACCAGTACCTGATCGACGAAGCCAACATGTTCTATGGCGCCATCGATCGCTTCAACTGGAAGCTCGTGGGCAAGAAGGAGCTGCTCGTCCCGTACAACGCGTTCGGCATGCTCAAGTTCAACGAGAAGCTGCGTGACGTTGCTACGCCTGACGGCATCGCGTCCAAGAACCGTCGCTACGAAATGCATCGCGTCTGGGTGGTCGAGGCAACCCTCAAGCCCAGCGCGCGCCACGTTGCGTCGAAGAAGGTCCTCTATCTCGACGAGGACAGCTGGATGGCACTGATCGGAGAGGACTACGACGCGCAGGGCAAGTTGTGGAAGGTGCGGGAGAGCTACCCCATCCCGGTGTGGGAGCTTGGTGGCGCGTGTGACAACGAACCGTTCGTGCAGTACGACGTGATCAATGGACGATACGTGTTCGATCAGTCGACGATCGGCCAGGGCAAGGATCTTCACTGGTATCAACAGACCAATGATTCGCGATTCAAGACGGACTTCTTCTCCGCGGAAACGCTGAGATCAGTCAGCGAGCGATAGAGTTTGCTGCTTCGGGCGAGCCGGGGCCGGCGCCGGCGCGCGTTTGAGGAGGCGCGCGCCGGTATGGGAAGAGATGGAGGAGAGAGATGAAAACAAAGAGAACTCTGGCGCGCACGACGATCTCGCTTGCTGTGTTGGGGGCGGCAACATCAGGTGCGTACGCTTTTGATTTCACCGCGGGAACGGACGATGCCATCAAGGGATCGCTGGTGAGCAACATCACCGCCGGCGCGGCGGTACGGACCAAGACCCCAAGCTGCTCTCTCACCGGGGACCCGAACGCGAACGGCTGCGGCGCTGCGGCCAATGTGGATCAATGGGGTGCCGGCGACAACGGTGACCTGAACTACAAGAAAGGGAAGCCGTTCAGCACGTATCTGAGTGCGACCAGCGAGCTGCTGCTGACGATGCCCAGCCAGGGACTCAAGTTCATGGCGCGTGGCACGGGCATGTACGACTTCATGGCCAAGAACACGGAGCGAACGCAGCTCACAAGCGAGGCGCAGCAGCAGATTGTCTACAACGCGCAACTGCTTGACTTGTGGGCCCAGAAGGACTTCACGATTTCCGACCGGAATGCGCACGTTCGCCTCGGCAACCAGGTGATCAACTGGGGCGAGAGCATGTTCGCCACGGGCGGCATCAGCGCCACCAACTCGCTCGATTACCAGAAGCTGATGATCCCGGGTTCGCAGCTCAAGCAGGCGGTGTTGCCGGCGCCGATGTTGAGCTTTGCCGCCGATCTGTCCCACGGGGTAAGCACCGAGGCCTATTACCAGTTCATGTGGAACGGCAACCGCTTCCCGCCAGTTGGGTCGTACTGGTCGGTGTCGAACGTCGTTGGCCGCGGCACCGAGCCGTTCACCGTCAATCCGAACAACCTGAATGCGAACGGCCCGAGCGCAGGAACGATCGCGGGCATGACCGGGCGGAACGCCCATGATCCGGCCACGATTGCCGCGATCAACAATGGTCTCGTCAACGGTGAGTTTGCCGATTCCTTCGGTCTTCCCGTCTATAGCAGGCTGCCTTCGAAGTTCAAGCCGCAGTTCGGTGTGAAGTTCAACTACGCGCCGCGCACCATCGATGCGAACTTTGCGTTCTATTACGAAAACTACACCGACAAGTCGCCGGTGCTGACATCCTTCGCGAACAATACGCTGCAGTGGTCGAACCTTGCAAACCGTCAGCTCTTTGGCGTCAGCGCCAACTTCCCGCTTGGCCCCTGGGCCATCGGCACCGAACTGTCGTATCGCCCGCGAGACGCCGTGGCGCTGTCGAGCTGCTACGGCGCCGGCGGCCCGCCCGATCTGAATGTGAACGCAGCGGGGGTCAACTGCCAGCAGTGGGTTGACAAGAAAAAGCTCCAGTTCGGCATCAACGGCTTGCTGGCGCTCACTCGCAGCGAGTATCCGTTTCTCAAGCTGCTTGGCGCGGACTCGGGAACGCTGACGACGGAGCTCACGTGGATCTACTACCCCGGCCTGAGCTCGGGCGGTGTCACACGCACCATCAATGGGCAACAAGTCACGCAGTTGCCCCAGACCGGATACCTGACCTGGCTGAATCAGAACTCGGGCACGGGCTACCCAATTGGAATGGGGCGGGGTACGTCGAGTTCAGTAGGCACGACGATCGATTTCAACTGGACATATGACGGCACGCTGATCCCCGGCTGGCAGGTGACGCCCGGTGTGACGTTCTCCGCCGGACTCTATGGGTACACACCGACGTTCTCAGCCAATTACATGCAGGGCTTGAAGTCGGCAAACCTCTACATCCTCTTCAACCAGAACCCAACCGTCTGGCAGGCGGGCATCAATTACACAATGTTCTGGGGCGGCCACAATACGGTGGGCAACCCCTACTCGGATCGAAATTTCGTCGGCTTGTTCGTGACGCGGAATTTCTGACGGGGCGCACCCGCGAGAGGTGGCACCCGTGAGGCGCCGCCGGAATACTTGAAGGAGTAGTGTCGTGTTGAATCGTCTTGTCAACGGGCTGGAAAGAGCCTTCTTTGGCCACCGGGCAGTTGTGCTCGCAGTGATCGGCATTTTTACCGTACTGATGGCGGTGTTCGCCGTGCAACTGCGCATGGATGCCGGCTTCGAGAAGCAGATGCCAATTGGCCATGAGTACATCCAGACGTTCCAGAAGTACCGGTCTGATCTGCTGGGCGCCAACCGGATCACCGTGGTCGTACGTGCCAGGAAAGGTTCGATCTGGACGCCGGAAGGGCTGACGCGCCTGTACAAGGTCACCCAGGCGGTCACCTACCTGCCGAACGTCGACCGCATTGGGGTGCGGTCGCTGTGGACGCCCAACTCCTTCGTCAACGAGATCACCGATGAGGGATTTCGCGCGGAGCCGATCATCTCCGGTTCGATCACGCCCGATCAACTGACGCCAGAAGTGGTGGCGAAGATCCGTCGGGCAACGACGCTCGGTGGCTACGTGGGCACGCTCGTCTCGCACAACGAAGACAGCGCGATGATCACGGCTGAACTGAACGAGCGGGATGGCGCCGGCAAGGCGCTTGATTATGTGGCGTTCAACCATCTGCTCGAAGCGCAGATTCGCAAGCCATTTGAAGATGCTGGCTACGAAGTCCAGATTATTGGCTTCGCCAAGCAGATCGGAGACATCGCGGACGGTGCAACGGGTGTCCTGGGCTTCTGTGTCATCGCGCTGTTGTTGACGGCACTCGCGGTGTACTGGTACTGCCATTCTGTGCGCTTCACGGTGCTGTTGATCGTCTGTTCGCTGACGTCGCTGGTCTGGCAGTTCGGTACGCTGAAACTCCTTGGCTTTGGCCTGGACCCGCTCGCGGTGCTGGTGCCATTCCTCGTGTTCGCGATCGGGGTCTCCCACGGTGTCCAGCAAGTGAACTACATCGTTCGCGAGATTGCGCACGGGCATAGTTCGTTCGACGCCGCGCGTCACAGTTTCAGCGGACTGCTGATTCCGGGCGTGCTGGCACTCATCACAGCCTTCGTGTCGTTCATTACGCTGCTGCTGATTCCAATTCCGATGGTGCGTGAGCTCGCGATCACCGCATCGCTGGGTGTGGTGTACAAGATCGTGACGAACCTGATCCTGCTGCCGGTTGCCGCCTCATGCTTCAATTTCTCGCAGGAGTATGCCGACAAGTCTCTGGCGCGCGCCCAGCAGCGCGCAAAGCCGCTACGTGTTCTGGCGCGGGTGGCTGAGCCGAAGTTCGCGGGGGTCACGCTCGCCGTGACCGTACTGGTGTTTGCTCTCTCAGCGTGGCAGAGCCGCGACCGCGTGATCGGAACACTGCAGCCGGGTGCGCCGGAGTTGCGTGAGGATGCCCGTTTCAACCAGGACGCGACGTCGATTGCAGGCAACTACGACATGGGTCTCGACTGGCTTTCCGTCGCGATCGAGTCAAGCGGCAAGGCGTGCGACAACCCGGCTGTAGGGTTGTATGAAGACGAGTTCGCGGCAACCATGCGCACGGAGCCTGGCGTAGTGTCCGTACAGTCGTACTCGGGAATGCTACGAGCCTATAACAAGGGCTACAACGAAGACTATCCGAAGATGAACGTCGTTCCGATCGATCCGGAGACCTATGGTGCGGTCTCGGTCGACGTCGGACGTCTGAAGGGCTTCATGTCGGCCGATTGCGGCATGACCGCCGTCCACCTGTTCCTGACCGATCACAAGGCGACGACGATCAACAGGATTCTTGACGACGTAAAGCAATACCGTGCATCGCATCCGTTCCAGGGCATCAACATCCGTCTCGCGGCAGGTAACGCCGGCGTGCTTGCCGCCACCAATGACGAGGTGGAGAAGAGCGAACTGCCGATGATGCTGTACGTATACGCGGCGATCCTTATTCTTGTGTTTCTCGCCTATCGAGACTGGCGCGCGATGCTGGCCTGCTGCGTGCCGCTGTCGGTAGCCACGTTCATCGGCTACTGGTTCATGAAGGAATTGAAGATCGGCCTGACGGTCGCCACGCTACCCGTAATGGTCCTGGCAGTGGGTATTGGTGTCGACTATGCCTTCTACATTTACAACCGGCTGCAAGCTCACCTGGCCGGTGGTCAGAACATCGTCAAAGCCGTGCAGCACGCGATGCTCGAAGTTGGCGTGGCGACGATCTTTACGGCCATCACGCTCGCGATCGGCGTGGCGACGTGGAGCTTCTCGGCGCTCAAGTTCCAGGCGGACATGGGCAAGCTGCTGGCCTTCATGTTCCTTGTCAACCTGCTGATGGCGATGACTGCGTTGCCGGCGTTGGCCTCGGTGCTCGAGCGTTGGTTTCCGCGTCGCCAGCGGGCACGCGCGCCCGGCCTGTTTAGCCACTGATGCTCGCGAATGGAATGACAGAGACCTAGCCATGATTAAAACTCTAGTTGCAAGCATTGCGCTGTGTGCGGCCACGGTAGCGTTCGCTCAATCTGAAGGAGCAGTGACTACCTGGGCAACGAAGCCAGCTCACGCCTGGACCGATCCGACCCACATGATGCTGTTGGACGCAACCCGTGCTGGCAAGCGCATCGTTGCCGTGGGGGAGCAGGGCATCGTCCTGCTGTCGGACGACGAAGGAAAAACCTACAGGCAAGCCCGTCGTGTGCCGGTTGCGGCCACGCTTTCCGCCGTTACCTTCGCTGATGACAAGCACGGCTGGGTGGTCGGGCAGTGGGGCGTGATTCTGATGACCGCCGACGGCGGCGAAACGTGGGAAGAGCAACGGATGGACGCGGCAGTCGATCAGCCACTGTTCTCCGTACACTTCACCAACGACCACGATGGCGTCGCTGTCGGTTTGTGGTCGTTGATGCTGCAGACTCATGATGGCGGCAAGACGTGGACGCGCACCGTGCTACCCAAGCCACCTGGCGGCGGCAAGGCGGACCGCAACCTGTACCACGTGTTTGCAGATCGCCAGGGCGCGCTTTACATCTCCGCAGAGCAGGGGACGGTGCTCAAGTCGACCGATGGTGGGGCGAACTGGAGCTACCTGACGACGGGCGGAAGGGGCTCGCTATGGTCGGGCGTGGCGATGCCAGACGGCCGGATCGTGGTGGGTGGCCTTCTCGGCAGCCTGTTCCAAAGCAGCGACGGCGGCGCGACCTGGTCTGAGCTGAAAGCGAGGACGAAGAGCTCGATCACCAATCTCGTTGCAACGAATAAGGGTCTGGTGGCTGTCGGGCTCGATGGGCTGGTGCTGAAGCAGCGTGAAGACGGAGCGCCGCTGGAAGTCGCTCAGCGTGAGGATCGGGCGGCACTGAACGCCGCCGTGATCGATGCAGCCGGAAAGCCGATTCTGTACTCGAACGAGGGCGTGTTGGCGGGGCTCTGAGCAGGTCCGCCGTTCTGGCGATGATTAAGGTAAGAATGAGAGAAGCTATGAAAATGGATGAGGCGTCGAGCGTGATGCCGAACAACAATCCAGATGTGCCAGGGCGGCGTCAGCTCCTTCGCATGGCTGCTGTGGGCGCCGCGTCGCTGGCGGCAGGCAAGGTGTCACTGGCGGAAGGTACTACTGCGGCGTCGGCGGATCGCGACGTGCTGGATGTCGCCATCATCGGTGGCGGGCTGGCAGGGCTGACGGCTGCACGAGATCTGAAGCGTGCCGGGTGCGAGTCGTTCGTCGTGCTGGAGGCGCGCGACCGCGTTGGCGGCCGCACCTACAACCATGATCTCGGCAACGGTGTCGTCTCCGAAGCCGGCGGGCAGTGGATCGGACCGGGCCAGACGGCGATCGCCGATCTCGCACGCGAACTCGAAGTCGACACCTTTCCGAGCTACTACGCCGGCAAGACCGTCGTCCTGGCGGGTGACGCAAAGGTGGCGCAGGATTTTCATGGTGGTACAGGCGGTGATAACGCCATCGGCGCCCGGCTTGGCGAGCTTGCACGCGGCGTTCCTTCCGCGGCACCTTGGAACGCACAACGTGCCGCGGAGCTGGACAAGCTGACGTACGGAGAATGGCTGCTCCAGCAGGGCGTGAAGTATGAGGAAGGTTACTTCCTGGCGCTGGCTGCGAAACTGTCGCTCGGCGGGGCGCCGGCGCAGCTCGGTATGTTGCATTACCTGTCGATCATCAATAGTGCCGATTGCAGCTACGAGAAGCTTGAGGCCTTCAAGGGCGGCGCGCAGGAAACGCGATTCGTCGGCGGCTCGCAGATTCTTAGTATCAAAATGGCGAAGGATTTGGGCGACAAGGTCAGGCTGTCCCGCCCTGTGCGCAAAATCGCGGGATGGGATCGCGATGTCGTGGAAGTACATACCGATGAGGGCGTGGTGCGCGCACGCCGGGTGATCGTCGCCATGAACCCCGCATTGTGCAATCAGGTGGTATTCGACCCGCCGCTGCCCCAGGGCCGGTCACAACTGCAGCAACGCTGGCCCGCGAACGCGCCCATGCGCAAGACCGTGCACGTCTACGACAAGCCGTTCTGGCGTGAAGACGGCAACTGCGGAATGCTCTATCAGGTCGGCGGCCCGGTGTTCATGGCTTATGACAATTCGCCGCCGGATGGTTCGGTTGGCGTGATTGCCGCATTCGTGGCGCCCGGAGCTCTGCCCAGCGAGCCGAAGTCAGCCGAGCAAACGCTGTCGGCCATCTATGCACGCGCTCTCGGAGAGAAGGCGCTGCATCCGAAGCAGTTCCACGATCATGACTGGGGCCGCGTCGATCCCTGGACATTGCAATGCATCCACCCGATTCCAGCGGGTTTCTGGACGAAGTGGGGCAAATTCCTGCATCCCGCCGTGGGCGGGTTGATCTGGTCAGGCACGGAAACCGCCGATATCTGGCCCGGTGCGATGGACGGTGCGGTGCGCTCCGGCCACCGCGCCGCGTTGCAGGCGCTGGCCGCTTTGTCCAATCAAGGCGAGGTGGCGTAAATGAAGCGGATCTTGATCATCCTCGCCGTGGTGGTGGTTGCAGCTGCAGTGGGCGTGGGCGCGCTCTACGGACGTGATTTGTTGGACGGCATGCGCTACGAAAAGGCCATGTACCAGATCGGCGAAGCGAACAGGACAGATGCCGGCACGTGGCCGCAGCAGCAGGAAACGTGCTTCGTCTGTCATGGGCCACGCGGGCAATCGCGCAATGCCTGGTATCCGGCGCTGTCGGGGCTGCCAAAGGCGTATATCGCTGCGCAGTTGCACGCGTTCGCCAGCGACCAGCGTCGTAATCCCTACATGGTCCCCCTCTCGAAGGATCTGAGCGATGCGCAAATAGAGGTCTTGGCCGACTACTTTGCCAAACAGGTTCCGACGCGCAACGAGGACGTTCCGGCTAATGCGGAGCTCGAAAAACGAGGGCTGGCCTTGGTCCAGGCGCGAAGTTGCCAGGCTTGCCATGGTGCGACGCTGATGGGCAAAGACCAGGCTCCGCGACTGGCAGGGCAAGGGCAGGACTATCTTGCGAAGCAGCTTGCTGACTTCAAGACGGGCATGCGCAAGGACCCGACGGGTGCGATGAATGGCCTGGCAGCGACGCTGTCCAGCGAAGACATTCCAGTGGTGGCGCACTACCTCGCCGGAATACTGCCCAGCCGCTGATACCAGGCCTGCGCATGCGTCGGTGCGGCGGCCGGCTCCATTGGCGGAGCCGTCGGAAGCGTTCGCGCAGGTCATGCCTCCAGGATCCCGGGCGGTGGTCTCCTCTGGGGTCTTTCGATGCCGTGCCCGCACGGCATTTTTTTCTGCGGGCCTGACGGCAAAAAGACAGGGTAATCCCTGTCTTTTTTTTTCTTTTTTTAGTTGTCATGATGACCTACCTTTGTTCATGTGTACTACAAACGATCAGGCTGAATCGCGGCTCTGATTGCGCGTTTGACGCATTCAATATTCACCAACCCAAATAGCAGGAGACAACCATGGCAAAGCACCCCGTCGTCGTTTATGGCGCAAGCGGTTACACCGGAATGTTGATCATGGACTGGTTGATCGACCAGAACATTCCTTTCACAGCCGTCGCCCGAAACGCCGGCCGGACGAAGGAGATGATGGCGCAGCGCGTTGTGCGCCTTGAGTCGGCCAACTACGAGATCATCGAAGCGGACCACAACGTGGATTCGCTTGTGAATGCATTCCGTGGAGCCAAGGTAGTGTGCAATACCGTCGGGCCGTTCTTTAACTTCGGGCTGGTCGCGGTGGAGGCGGCACTCAAGGCTGGCTGCCATTATCTCGACACCACCGGCGAGCAGCACTACATCCGCCAGGTGCGCGAGCAATTCGGCGAGCTGTATCGACAAGCAGGGTTGCTGGTGTCGCCGTCGAATGCGTACATGTACTCGTTCGCTGAGATCGCCGCCGAACTGGCACTGGAGACGCCGGGTGTCGATGCGCTGGAAACAGCTACGTTGACGCGTGGCCCGCGTGGCCACGGCGCTGGCGTGAGCGTGGGCTCCACGGCGACCATCTTCGAAGGCTATCGTCAGGAATCCAGCTATCTGTGGGAGAAGGCGCTGGTGCCGCATGACAAGCACGCCTCGTTCAACGTGAGCTCCCCTGACTTCCTGCAGTCGGTGTTTGCGCTGCCGTGGGGCGGAACGTCGCTGCCTGTGTACTTCGAGCACGACCCACGCGTGCGCAGCTGCATCTCGTGCGTGGGCTTCTATGACAACAACGCGATGCAGATGGTGCACGCGCTTGGCCAGAAGTGGGACGCCGAGTACGCGAGCCTGCCGCGGGAACAACAGGATGCGGTGCTGAAGCAGCTCGTTGATTCGACCACCCCAACCATGCCGCCGCGCGAGCGCACGGCGGTGCATCGTACCGTGGACTTCGCAATCGGTCGTGGGCAGCTTGCGGCTGTGCGGGCAACTGTGCACGGCATCACGCCATACATCGCGACCGGGGCCATTCAGGCAGCCGGCGCCATCAAGCTACTCGACGCAGACGCAGCCAGGGTCGGCTTCGCTTCCGGATCGAAGGCATTCGGACACCGCTATCTGCTGGGCTTCCTGGAGCAACGCGGTCTGGCGCGCGCCACGATCTCGCAGCTGTAATCGCTTTTCCCTTGCGGCCCAGGTGAGCGGGCGGGCCGCCGCGGAACACATACAAGCGTACCGCCCCGGAGGCTGTCCTGGGGCGGTGCCGAATTCAGTTGAAGAAGGCGTTCATAAATGGCAATCATTGATTTTTTCGACCGTGGGTGGCGCATCAACCCCTGCGGAATCGCCTATATCCAGGGTGAGCGAAGCTTCTCGTTCCAGGAGATCGGTGAGCTTTCGTGCCGCATCGCCAACGGACTTCTGGCCACCGGGTTCGAGAAGGAGGCGAAGGCAGCGGTTTGGGCGGACAACGACGTGATCGGTTGGGGGTGCGCGCTGGGCATGTGGCGGGCCGGCATGGTGTACATCCCTGTCAATGGGCGCAACGCACCTGCCGAGAACCAGTACGTGCTCGATGCCTTCGACTGCGAGGCACTGTTCTTCACCCAGGCGTTCGCGGAGATCATCGAAGGCCTGCGCCTGGGCTTGCCGAAAGTCAAGCTCTGGGTATGCCTTGACGCCGATTTGCCGTGGGCACCGTCGCTGGCGACATGGAGTGCAGGGCAGCCATCGACGATGCCACGGGTCGATTACGACATGGACGATATCGTGACGCTGTCGGCTACGGGTGGTACGACTGGGGCGCCGAAAGGCGTGATGAACTCGCACCGTGCGTTCCAGACGTACTTCGCGCAGTTCATGATCGCGTTTCCGTATGGCACACAGCGTCCCGTCAATCTCGCCGCGGCGCCCATGACGCATACCGCCGGGATGATGTCGCTGCCGTGCACTGCACGCGGCGGCACCGTGGTGGTGCTTCCGAAACCCGACCCCGCGTTGCTGCTGGACGCCATCGCCAGGCATCGGGTCACGGAGTTCTTTCTGCCACCAACGGTCATCTATCGGCTGCTCGATATTCCGGGCATTGAGAACCAGGATTTCTCGTCGCTCAAGTACTTCCTTTATGGTGCCGCGCCAATGTCAGTCGAGAAGCTCAGGCGCGCCATCGAGGTATTCGGCCCCGTCATGGCGGGCGGCTACGGGCAGACCGAAGCAGCGGCATCGATTTCCAACATGACGCCGGCTGAACACTTCGTCGACGGGAAGATCGCGTCCGATGAACGGCTGTCTTCGGTAGGGCGTCCGAACCCGCTGATCCGTGTCGAGATCCTGAACGACCAGGGCGAAGTGCTACCGCAAGGCGAGACCGGCGAGATCTGCGTACGTGGCGACCTCATCATGAAGGGCTACCACAAGGCCCCGGACAAGACCGCTGAGACCATTATCGACGGATGGCTGCACACCGGTGACGTCGGTCACCTGGACGCCGATGGGTACCTGCATATCACCGATCGCAAGAAGGACATGATCATCAGCGGCGGCTTCAACGTGTATCCGAGCGAAGTCGAACAGGTCATCTGGGCGCATCCGGCGGTACAAGACTGCGCGGTAATTGGTGTGCCTGACGAGAAGTGGGGCGAGGCCGTGAAAGCGGTGGTGGAACTCAACGCAGGCCAGACCGTGAGCGCCCAGGAACTTGTCGCGCTGTGCAAGGAGAAGCTCGGCTCCGTCAAGGCCCCGAAGAGCGTGGACTTTGTCGCCGCCCTGCCTCGCAGCACCGTTGGCAAGGTACTGAAGAAGGATTTGCGTGAGCAGTACTGGCAAGGCATGCAACGCAGGATCTGAGACGAAAAGGCAGCCATGAGCAACATCTATATTGTCGGTATCGCCATGACCGTATTCGGTCGGCACTTCGAACGCAGCCTCGATGACCTCGCGGGCGAGGCCCTGCGCGGTGCGCTGCAAGATGCCGGCTGCAGCGCAGATGCGATCGGCACGGCATTCTACGCAGGTATCACCAACGGGCAGTTGCAGGGCCAGCTGTCGATTCCGGGCCAGGTCGTATTCAGCAAGATCGGGCTGGAAGGCATACCAGTGTTCAACGTCGAGAACGCCTGCGCTTCAGGCAGCACCGCCGTACACCTGGCGGTCCAGAGCCTGAAGGCCGGCGCGTGCGACGTGGCATTGGCCATCGGGGTGGAAAAGATGAACGTGCCGGACAAGGCAAAGTCGTTCGCGCTGTTCGAGGGCGGGTGGGATGTGTCGCGTGTTGAAGAGAATTTCGCAAGCCTGATGAGACTCGGTGAGGGTGTCGAGCCGCCACCGGGTTCGGAATCGGACCGGCAGTACAGTCGCTTCATGTCGGTCTACGCCGCACTGTGCCGCTATCACATGAAGACCTACGGCACAACGCAACGGCAGATTGCCGCCGTCTCGGCCAAGAACCACGGGCATTCTGTGCACAACCCGTATTCGCAGTTCCGCCAGGCGTACACGATCGATGAGGTGCTCGCGGCTCCGCCGATCACCTACCCGATCACGCTGCCTATGTGCGCACCTGTCACAGACGGTGCGGCTGCCGCGATACTTTGCACGGAGGAAGGGCTGCGACGCATCGGCGCGGACCGCAACCGCTGCATTCGCGTCGCAGCAAGCGTGATTCGCAGTTTCACGCAT
This sequence comes from Cupriavidus sp. PET2-C1, assembly GCF_054515855.1. Taxonomy (NCBI): domain Bacteria; kingdom Pseudomonadati; phylum Pseudomonadota; class Betaproteobacteria; order Burkholderiales; family Burkholderiaceae; genus Cupriavidus; species Cupriavidus sp. PET2-C1. Next base: position 451,249 of record NZ_JBTNRJ010000003.1, on the reverse strand, counting down.
CGGCGCATCGACGAGCCGGAGAAGAACATCGGCTGCCTGGCCGCGTTGCAGGCTTACGAGCAGGCCGGTCTGAGCCCCAAGGACATGGACGTTGCCGAAGTGCATGACGCCTCGGCAATGGGCGAAATCATCCAGGCCGAAAACCTGGGCCTGGTGCCACTTGGTCAGGGCGGTCCTGCAGCCGAGCGCGGAGATTTCACGATTGGCGGCCGCATTCCCATCAATACGTCCGGCGGCCTCGAGTCGAAGGGGCATCCGCTGGGTGCGACGGGGATCGGGCAGCTTTATGAACTGGTAACGCAGTTGCGTGGAGAGGCTGGCGCACGCCAGGTGTGTGGCGCGCGGCACGCGATTCAGGAGAACGGTGGAGGTTTCCAGGGTATCGAAGAAGCCGCGCTGGCTGTGCACATCTTGAGCAACGATGGAGGGAGTTGGAGATGACCACGGATGTCGATACCAGGGGGGACGGGCAGGACGGCCAATCCGGAATGACCCGCCGCAATTTCGTGAAAGGTGCGGCAGCCGCGGCATTCGTCGTGCCAGCCATGGCGGCGATGCAAGGCTCGCGCACCGAATCGCTGGAGGGTGCCAATGAAACCGCCGATCTCGAGAAGTATCGCGCCCTTGGTGGATGGGTGGAAAAGCCCGATGACATGCAGCCGGCGCTGGAGGGAGACGTCAACGCGGATGTGGTGATTGTTGGTGCCGGTTTCGCGGGCCTCTCCGCCGCACTGGAACTAGCCAGGCGCGGGGCGAAAGTCATCGTCCTTGAGCGCGAGTTTGCCGGCTTTGGAGCAAGCGGGCGTAACGCGGGCTACCTGGGCGGTGGCGTAGCGCTCGAGTACGACCTCTTTCTCAAGGACATCGGCAAGGAGCGCGCGAAGGAGATCGTCCGCTACTACGAAGACGCTGTCCCCTTCGTTGAAGGCAAGCTGAAGGCACACGGGATCGACTGCGACTACAACCCGTCCGGGTTGATCCGGGCAGGGATTCACCCGTCGCAGGAAGAGAAAGTGCGCGAGGGGGTACGGGCTAGCGCCGAATTTGGGATCCAATCGGAGTTTCTGGACCAGGCCCAGATGCGTGCGCGGGGCATTCCTCCGGCGTTCCTGTTTGGCGAATATACGCCGCGCGGCGGTACGCTCCACCCCGGCAAGTACGTGATGGGGTTGCGGCGTGCAGCACTTCGCGCGGGCGTCAGGATCTATGAGAACACGCCATTGCTGTCTTACACGGAAGGTTCCGTCATTCAGGTGAAGACGCCACGTGGCAGCGCGAGTGCTCCGGTTTTGATGCTTGCCACGAACGCCTATACCCCACAGCTTGGTCTTCTTGCGGACAAGGTGGTGCCCTTGCGGGTGTCGGCCATCGAAACCGAACCGCTTTCCGCAGTGCAACTGAAATCCCTCGGTTGGGGGCGACGCGAAGGCATCATGACTGCGCATTTTGTCATGGAAAGCCATCGCTTGACGGCGCACAACACGCTCGTTGTGACGACCAAGCGGCTTCGCTATCCGTACGGCTCGAAGACGCCGAATGTGCCCGACTACGATCAGTATCGCGAGTTGAGGGGTGCCCTGCACGATCGCTTTCCGACCTTGAAGAACCTGGCCGTTCGGGCATGCTGGAGCGGCTATATCAGCTTTGCCGGTGATGCGCTGCCCGTGGTCGGGAAGACAGGGGGCCACCAGAACATCTACTACTCTGCCGGGTGTTCCGGGCACGGTGTGGCGGCCCAGTCCATGGTTGGCCACATGATCGGCCAGCAGATTCATGGTGCCGAGCCCCCGCTGCTTGCTGCATTGCAGCATGACACGCCTACGACATTGCCTGAACCGATTCGATGGTGTGTCCTTAACGGGGCTCTGGGTGGAGCGGCAGCGATGGACGACTGGACGAACCGCAAGGTACGCGATGCTGCCAGGCAGGTGTAGTCGCACAAGCCGTATGTCGGCAGCGTGGGAAATTCGAAGTTATTGTCAGGTTGTGCCGCTTCCGCCCTTCGAGACGCTATCATTAGCACTTTTGTTAGGTTGGATGTCCAAACATGACGGAAACGACAAAGGCGCCGGTTGAGCGGCGCACCACCAAGAAGCGTCAACTGCCTACGACGGCACCTGCGGGGACGTCCCCCGACGGTTTGCGGGCCCAAGGCGTGCGCACACGCAATGCCATCGTGCGCGTGGCGAGAAAGCTCCTGCTCGAAGTCGGCCCCATGGACTTTTCGCTGCGTGCGGTGGCAGTGCGGGCAGGGATCAGCATCAGCAACCTCCAGTATTATTTTCCGAGCCGGCCTGCTGTGCTACGGGCGGTGATGGAACCCGAGATCAATGTGTACTTGGAGGATCTGAGGCGCGTCGTCGATAGCAACGCACCACCACATGAAGTGTTTGATGCGATGCTCCAGCAGACGCTTCACGACGCGAAAGACGTCAAATACGTGGCGTTGTGGCGGCATTTCCTTTCGTTCGCATCGACCGACCCGGAGTGCGCCAAGTTGTTCGACGAGTGGTACGCGACGCTTACCAACGAGCTCGCGACCGTGATTCGTGGCATGAACCCCAAGGTCGATGTCACTGAGAGCATGCACGTTGCCTCGCTGGTTATCTCCTTGGCCGACGGGCTGGCGCTTCAACTCGGTACCGGGCGCATGAAGCGGACGAACATGAAAGACTTCGAAGAGCGATACGCGGCGACTGCCCATGCCATCGTACAGCTCGGGATGCCCAGGACGCACGCCAGGTAGCCGACGAAATACTGCCGCTGCAGTTCAGGAAGACAGGGGAATACCCTGTCTTTTTTTTTTGCCTTTTGTTTTGTACAGTGACCTATGTTTGTTAGGTCGTTCTACAAAGTGGCCGTCCGCGAGATTGAGCGTCTGGTCGGCATGTATCGAGGAAACGAGGAGCGCTGAGATGATTCGCATGAAGAAAAACGTGGAGTTGCCGTCGGTCGGGCTGACCGGTTTCGAGACGCCGTTGAGTGAAGAGGAAAGTGCGATCCAGAGCACCGTCCACCGCTTTGCGCGTGATGTGCTGCGCCCGATCGGCCGGGAGCTCGATCGCATGACACCGGAAGAGGTGATTGCTCCCGGATCTCCATACTGGACGGCCATGATCGAGGCCTCCAAGCTCGGGCTCGATCCACAGCTGATCGAACAGTTTCCTCCCGACATGGCCGTTCGTATTGAATCACTCATCAGCGAAGAACTTGGTTGGGGTGATGCGGGGCTGGCCATTTCGATCACCGCCTCGCTCATGCCGATGATGGTGGCGCAGTCGGTTGGCAATCAGGAACTGATTGACATGTGCGTCGGCAAGGTGGGCTGCTGGTCGAACACGCAGCCCGACCGAGGCTCGGATGGAGCAATCCTCTACCGCGAAGAAGTCAGCGCGCAGGGACGGCAGTCTCTGGGCAACGTCACCGCGAAAGTCGGTGCCGATGAAATCGTTATCAACGGGCAGTACTCGTCGTGGGTCTCGAATGGCTCGGTCGCGCAAGTGGCGCTTGCATACATGGCGGCAGATTACGGTGACGGCTTCTACGGCACCGACGAACGCGGAGCGTTCACGAATGGCATCGGGATGATCATTCCGCTGGATCTGCCGGGCATCTCGCGGGGCAAGCCGCTGGACAAGATCGGTCAGCGCGGGCTGCCGCAGGGTGAGGTCTTCTTCGACAACGTCAAGGTGCCGAAGCGCTTTGCAATTGCACTGAAGAACGACTATCTGGGCAACATCGCTTCGGCGTGGTCGCACGCCGGGACGAACATGTGTCAGGTTTTCACTGGCGTGGCCCGTTCCGCATTTGAGCTTGCCCTTGCCTATTGCCACGAGCGCAAGCAGGGCGGCGCACTGCTCATCGATCACCAGATGACGCAATTGCGGCTGGGCGAAATGCTGCGCCGGCTCGAGATGGCGCGTGCGATTTCTCGCCGCAGCCTGTCGTACGCACGCATGTCGCCGCAGAGCCACCCGTACGCAACCGCACAAGCCAAGGTCAGCGTGACCGAGGAAGCGATGAGAATCGCGCACGAAGCATTCCAGCTCTTTGGTGGCAACGGCACCACGCGCGAGTATCCGATCGAAAAGATCTTCCGCGACTGTCGCTCTGCACTGATCGAGGACGGCGAGAACTATGTTCTAACTTCACGCTTGGGCGTGCTGGCAAGCCGGCTCTATCAAAACGGATGGACGAAGGAGTAAACGTCGCGAGTGCGCGTTGGCTGTCGCATCAGCCGGGAAGCCACCACGCAGCGACGGACAAGGCCTTCGCATGGGGGAGGTTGTCATGACGACATGTTCCGGCAGCGCGGCAGCCTCCTGGGTGCGGCAGCCTACCGCAAAAGAAATGCTCCACTTCATCCGGGCTTCAGTGGAGAACATTCGCAAGGACGCCGCCGCCGACCTGGGGACGGATGGCGCAGCCATTGAGCGACGCCTCTCCAGTCTGCTGCGGCAGGCGCTGACGACACGTTCCCCGTTTGAGATTGCGCTGGTGTTAGGGAGCGCGGCGGAACTGATGCTGTTCCCGGAACAAGAGGTCCTGGAGCAATGCACCGCAGCCGTGCAGACGGCCAATCAGCTGGTGTTGCGTGGTCTGGTCTGGGCCGTCAGGCACCGAAGCATTCGCGGCGGCCAGCACATCCGCAGGTTCGCGATCGATGCGCAATGAAGCATAGGACGCAACAACATTTTCATGGCAGTTACGGAATCATCATGTTAGAGATCCCTCCCGACAATTCAACCAACCTGCCGCGCAGGCATTGGCTCAAACGCGCTGGCGCTGCGGTCGCCGCTGGCGGCTTGGTGCTTGGCGTCCGGCTGGCCGATGCCGGTGCCGTCAAGGCCGGGCAGACATCGAACGGCGTTCTTGACGTCGTCATTATTGGCGCGGGGCTGGCGGGACTGACCGCCGCTCGTGACCTTCAACTGGCTGGCTGCAACTCCTTCGTAGTCTTGGAGGCGCGAGACCGCGTGGGAGGACGAACGCTCAACTACAACATCGAAGGTGGCTACGTCTCCGAAGTCGGCGGTCAGTGGATCGGGCCTGGTCAGACCGCCGTGGCGGATCTGGCACGCGAGCTGGAGGTGGGTACGTTCCCGAGCTACTACGATGGCAAGACGGTCATGCTGGGCGGCGATGGCCGGATGGAACTCGATCTGAAAGGAACGTTTGGCACGGACGAGGCTGTCAGCGGAAAGCTCAGCCAGTTGTCGCGCGACGTGCCTTCCGGCACGCCTTGGAAATCACCGAAAGTCAGCGAACTGGACAAGCTCTCGGTCGGCGACTGGCTGGCCAAACAGAACATCAAGCCCGAAGATCAAGTCGGTTGGAACGCAAGCATCACCCTTTCCGGCGGCGCGGCGCCGGCCAAGATGGGGCTCTTGCATTTCCTCTCGATGATCAACTCGGCAGACTGCGACTACTCGCAGCTCGACAGCATCAAGCACAGCGCTCAGGAAACCCGCTTCATTGGTGGCTCGCAACTCCTCAGCCTCAAGATAGCGCGGCAATTGGGCGACAAGGTGCGCCTGTCGACTCCGGTGCGACAAATTTCCCATTGGGACGAGGATGTCGTCACGCTGCATACCGATCATGGCGAAGTGCGTGCCCGCAAAGTCATCATGGCCATCCATCCGGCCCTGTGCCATCAAGTGCGATTCGACCCGCCACTGCCGGAGAAACGCGCGGCTTTACAGCGCGCATGGCCTGCCCATTCGCCGGCCCGCAAGACAGCCATGGTCTACCGTCGCCCGTTCTGGCGTGACAAGGGCCTGAATGGACACATCTTCCAAGTCAACGGGCCGGTGATCTGGGCCTACGACAACTCTCCGCCGGGCGGAGAAATCGGGGTTATCAACGCATTCATTGTGAATGCGATGCTTCCGTCCGAGCGTGAGGCGGCGAAGGCAATGCTGACTGAACTCTACGCTCGGGCATGGGGCCGTGAAGCCTTGTCGCCCGTGGCCTATCACGATCAAGACTGGGGCAACGCAGAGTCCTGGTCCATTACATGCATCTCCGCCATCCCGCCTGGGTTCTGGAGCGCCCACGGCGAGGCACTTCGCCCACCGTGCGGCAACCTGATCTGGTCAGGCACCGAGACCGCGGAGATCTGGGCCGGCTACATGGATGGCGCGGTGCGATCCGGCCATCAGGCATCTCTCCAGGTGCTCAATGCACTGCGGCGAGCATAAGGGGCCGAACATGAAGAAAGTCATTCTGATCGGCGTTGCCGCCATCACCGCCGCTCTGGCGCTGATCTTCTATGGTCCGGAAATGCTCGATCTCTATCGGCTGGACCGCTTTATCGACGCGTCGGCCAAGGCTTATGACGCTGACGGAGGTCCCTGGCCCCACGTGAACGACACCTGCTTCATGTGCCATGGAGTCAAAGGCAATTCGCTCCATCAAGGCTATCCGAGCCTGGCAGGGCAGCCTGCCGCCTACCTGGAGACGCAGCTTCGCAATTTTGCGGATGGCTCACGACGCAGCGCGAATATGGGACCGTTGTCGATGACGATGGGGGAGTCGCAGATCAAAAACCTGGCGGATTACTTCTCCAAGGTGTCGCCCGTCGCAAACCACTACTTCAAGCCGGATCCGCAGTTGCGTGGAAAGGGGCAGCAACTGGTAGCAGGTGGGAACTGTGCGGCATGCCACGGGCCGCAACTGATGGGGCATGACCAGTTTCCGCGTCTGGCTGGCCAAGGCTACGACTACATCCTGGCGCAATTCGATGCATTTTCGTCCGGCACACGCAGCGAAGCGACCGGCATGATGAAGCGCATCGCAGAAGGCGCCTCACCAGAAGACCGCAAGGCGATTGCCAGCTATCTCGCGAGTCTTGAACCGAAACAACCTTGACGCGCCACGCGCAATCAATCACTGGTACTGGAGTTTATTCATGGATCCCAGATCACTCACTCTCGTTCTTTCCAGCGCCTTGCTGGCTTTGAGTTCGTTTGTCTACGGTTGGAAGTTTGTCAAGAAGCACAACTATCTTCTCGGGATCGAGATGTGGGTTGTCGGAACCTCTGCGACGAATGCCATCGTGTTCTTCGCTACCGGGTCATCGGTTTCATATGCGATCTCCCACTTCTTCGATGCGTTCTCCCGCGGCTTTGGCATGCCCATCATCGCCGTGGCCGGCATGACGGCCGTCACGCATGGCTATAAGCCGTCGATTCGCCTGGACGTGATAGCGTTTGTGGCCTCGTTCGCGGCGACATTCGTTCTGATTGGCGCCCACTTCATGGAGGCGGTCCTGCCCTACTACTACGTGGTCATGTCGGGGCTGCTGTCGGTCTATATCGCCTTCGTCATCAAGAGATTGCTTGGTATTGGCGCGGTGTTCCGCGCGATGGCACTTTTCTTGGCTTTGGTGGCTTGCCAAGCGATCGCATGTATCTACGACTTTTATAAGATCCCCGGCGAGGAAACGAACGTTGTGTTCAACTTCTACACGCTGGCACTGTGCACCTGGGCTTATCTCATGCCGGCAATCTACTACGCCTACTGCGCCCTTGAGCGCGTGCGGAAGGAAGAGCTGAGGTTCGATCCGAACCACGCGCTTCGCGGCCTCGAGCGGACATCGCAGTGATCGCGTCGATGTTTCGGAACAAGGCCCGATGTACATGGCGGTACATCGGGCCAAAGCGTTTGCGAGTCCTTCGTCCTATGACGTCGCCAGGGGGATATGGCGGTGCGCCTCTCAAAGGTTGACCTGAATCTTTTCTTCGCGTTTGATGCGATCTACCGTCATCGCAACCTGACGCGCGCCGCCGAAGCGCTGTGTATCACGCAACCTGCCGTCAGCAACGCGCTGGCGCGGATGCGTAGAACCTTCAACGATCAGCTCTTCGTCAGCACACCGGCCGGAATGATGCCGACGCCAATGTCGGAAAACATCGTTGGCCGCGTGCGCGAGGCGCTGCAATTGCTCGAGTCCAGTGTGCATGAAGGGGATGTATTCGATCCTGCTGCGTCGGGACGTGTCTTTCCCGTCAGCATGAGCGATTTGACCGAAGCGCTGGTACTGCCAGCGCTGGGTGAGCAGTTGCAACAGCATGCCCCCGGCATGCACGTGCGTAGTTACTACACTGACCGCAATGAAGTCCCCACTGCGCTCGCGAACGGCTCAATCGCCCTCGCCATCGACGCGCCGTTGATCTCCGACCCGTATCTCCACCACGCACCGCTTGGCCAGGATCGCTACGCGTGCATGATCCGGCATGACCACCCGTTCAAGGGTGATGCGCTATCTATAGCGGATTACTTGGCGATGGGGCATATCCACGTGTCTAGCCGCCGCCGGGGCAGTGGGTATGTCGATGCAGAACTGACGCGGCTTGGTCAGCGCCGGGACATCAGGATGCGCGTGCAGCATTACATGGTCGCGCCGCTGATCGCAATGCGCTCCGATCTGGCGCTGACAGCGCCGCTGCGGCTCCTGCAGCGGTATCCGGCGCGCATCCTTGAGCTGCCGTTCGCGATTCCCGATCTGGAGTGGCATTGCTACTGGCACCGCAGTGCTGACCGGGACCCGGGCAACCGGTGGCTGCGCGAGCAACTGATGCATCTGATGCACGATGCGGAAAATCGGCCGTGAAGCGCCCAGAAACACGCTGGGGCTTCACGGAATCTGGCGTGGCCGTCAGACCGCCTTGCCCATGTCTTCCACCACCTTCTTGGCGTCGCCGAACACCATCATGGTCTTGTCCATGTAGAACAGCTCGTTGTCCAGGCCCGCGTAGCCGGCGGCCATCGAACGCTTGTTCACGATGATGGTCTTGGCCTTGTAGGCTTCCAGGATCGGCATGCCGGCAATCGGCGAGTTGGGATCGGTCTTGGCGGCCGGGTTCACCACGTCGTTGGCGCCCAGCACCAGCACCACATCCGCCTGGCCGAACTCGCTGTTGATGTCTTCCATCTCGAAGACCTGGTCGTAGGGCACCTCGGCCTCGGCCAGCAGCACGTTCATGTGGCCCGGCATGCGGCCCGCCACCGGGTGGATGGCGTACTTCACCGTCACGCCTTTCTCGACCAGCTTCTCGGTCAGTTCCTTGAGCGCATGCTGCGCGCGCGCCACCGCCAGGCCATAGCCCGGGACGATGATCACGGTCTCGGCATTGCCCATCAGGAAGGCCGCGTCGTCGGCCGAGCCGGACTTCACGTTGCGCTGCGCCTGGCCGCCGGCAGCGGCCGCCGCGGGCGCGCCGCCAAAGCCGCCAAGCAGCACATTGAAGAACGAGCGGTTCATCGCGCGGCACATGATGTACGAGAGGATGGCGCCGCTTGACCCCACCAGCGAGCCGGCGATGATCAGCATCGGGTTGTTCAGCGAGAAGCCGATGCCCGCCGCCGCCCAACCCGAGTACGAGTTGAGCATCGACACCACCACCGGCATGTCGGCGCCACCGATCGGGATGATGATCAGCACGCCCAGCACAAAGGCGATCGCCAGCATCAGCAGGAAGGGCAGCCAGTCCTGCGACAGGCAGAAGATGATGCCGAAGCCGATCATGGCCACCGCCAGCAGCAGGTTCAGCAGATGCTGCCCGGCGAAGGACACCGGCGCGCCCTGGAACAGGCGGAACTTGTACTTGCCCGACAGCTTGCCGAAGGCGATCACCGAACCGGAGAAGGTGATGGCCCCCACGAAGCAGCCGATGAACAGCTCGATGCGGTTGCCAAACGGGATATCGTGCGAGCCCGGCGGCGTGATGCTGAACGCCGACGGCTCGGCCACCACGGCCACCGCGATGCAGACCGCGGCCATACCGATCAGCGAGTGCATGGCGGCTACCAGTTCGGGCATCTTGGTCATCTCGACCCGTCGCGCCACGAAGGCACCGATGCCGCCACCGACCACCAGCGCGCCGAAGATCAGCGCCATGCCTTCGGCGACCGACGACTGGCCCGCGCCGATGGCCAGGAACTCATTCTTGAGCTTGACGATCAGCACCAGCGTGGTCACCGCGGCGATGGCCATGCCGATCATGCCGAAGGCGTTGCCGCGCCGCGCGGAACTGGGATGGGACAGGCCCTTCAACGCCTGGATGAAGCAGACCGAGGCGAGCAGGTAGAGCAGGGTGACGAGGTTCATGCTCACTTGGCGCCCTCCTCATGACCCTTGCCGGCCTTGGCCTTGGGTTCCTTTTTCTTGAACATCTCCAGCATGCGCTGCGTCACCAGGAAGCCACCGAACACGTTGACCGCGGCGAGCGCGACGGCCAGCGTGCCCATGGTGCGGCCCACGGGGCCCTCGGTCAGGCCGGCGGCCAGCATGGCGCCGACGATGATGATGGCCGAGATCGCGTTGGTCACGGCCATCAGCGGGGTGTGCAGGGCGGGCGTCACCGTCCAGACCACGTGGTAGCCCACGTAGATCGCCAGCACGAAGATGATCAGGTTGATCACCGTGTGGTTCACCATTTCCATCGACTTCTCCTCCGTTGCTTCAATACTGGCGCTGCTCACGCAGCTTGTCTGGCGATCTGGCCGTCATTGCACATCAGGCAAGCGGCGACGATGTCGTCCTCGAGATTCAGTGTGTAGCGGGCGTCCTTGTCGATGATCAGCTTGAGGAAGTCCAGCACGTTGCGCGCGTAAAGCGCGGACGCGTCGGCTGCCACCATGCTCGCTAGGTTCGTGTGGCCGATCAGCGTCACGCCATGGCGTTCGACCACTTCGTCGGCGACGGTCAGTGGGCAGTTGCCGCCCTGCGCCGCGGCGAGGTCGACGACGACCGAGCCTGGCTTCATCTGCTTGACGGTGTCTTCCTGCAGCAGCACGGGCGCTTTGCGGCCCGGGATCAGCGCGGTGGTGATGACGATGTCGGCCTGGGTGGCGCGCTGGTGCACCAGTTCGGCCTGGCGGCGCATCCAGTCGGCAGGCATCGGACGAGCATAGCCGCCCACGCCTTGCGCGATCTCGCGCTCTTCATCGGTGAGGAACGGCACGTCGAGGAATTTGCCGCCGAGCGATTCGATCTGCTCCTTCACGGCGGGGCGCACGTCGGAGCCTTCGATCACGGCGCCCAGGCGCTTGGCCGTGGCGATGGCCTGCAGGCCTGCCACGCCCGCGCCAAGAATCAGTACGCGCGCGGCCTTGACCGTGCCCGCTGCCGTCATCAGCATCGGCATGAAGCGCTGGTAGTGGTGCGCGGCCACCAGCACGGCCTTGTAGCCGGCGATGTTGGCCTGCGACGACAGCACGTCCATGCCTTGCGCGCGCGTGGTGCGCGGCGCCGCCTCGAGCGCGAACGCGGTGATCGCGGCGCTGGCCATGCGCGCGTTGTTTTCGATGTCGAACGGATTGAGCATGCCGACCAGCACCGAGCCGGGCTTGAACTGGGCGCGCTCGGCATCATCGGGCGCACGCACCTTCAGCACGAGTGCGGCACCGAGCGCATCGGCAGCGGAGCCGATGCGCGCACCTGCTGCTTCGAACGCCGCGTCGGGAATACTGGCGCGGACGCCGGCACCGGCTTGCACCGTTACCTGATGGCCTTGCGCAACGTACTTCTTGACGGTTTCCGGGGTGGCGGCGACGCGCGCCTCTCCCGCCCGAGTCTCCTTCGGGATTCCTATCTGCATGGTCTACCTCTTGTTTGGACTGTGTGCGCGAGGCGCTGTCTCTGCTCGTCAGACCGTCATGCCGCCATCGACGACGATGCATTCGCCGTTGGTGTAGCTCGCGGCATCGGATACCAGGTAGAGCACCGTGCCCGCCATCTCGCGCGGTTCGGCGTGGCGGCGGAGCGGGATCTCGTTGATCTGGCGCTCGTAGCTCTCCTTGTCCTCGAACAGCGCACCGGCGAACTTGGTCTTGGTCAGGCCCGGCAGCAGGGCGTTGACGCGGATGCCCAAGGGTCCGCACTCCATGGCGAACGCACGCGTCATGTGGGCCACGGCGGCCTTGGTGATGGAGTAGATGCCCTGCTTGTCGCCAGGGTGCAGCGCGTTGACCGATGCGGTATTGACGATGGTTCCCCCGCCTTGTGCCTTCATCATCCTGCCGGCCTCGACCGACATAAAAAAGTAGCCTCGGATGTTCACTTCCACAGTCTTCTCATACGCAGCGAGATCGGTTTCGAGGATGTGCCCGAAATGCGGATTGGCAGCCGCGTTATTGACGAGAATATCGAGCCTGCCGTGCGAGCGGCGGATATGGTCGAACGCGGCAGCGATGTCTTCCATGCGGCCGACGTGGCAGGCGATGGCTTCGGCCTTGCCGCCTGCCGCGCGGATGCTCTCGGCGACGGCCTCGCAGTCGCCCAGCTTGCGGCTGGACACGATCACGTGCGCGCCCTGTTCCGCAAGCAGCTTGGCGATCTCCTCGCCAATGCCACGGCTGGCGCCCGTTACCAGTGCGATCTTTCCGGTCAGATTGAACAGATTCGTGCTCATGCTTTGCTCCTCCAATGGTGTTGTGCGTTTTGGGCTGCAGCAGTCTCAGTGTTGGGTGTCGATCAATCGCACGGCTTCTTCTGCGAGCAGCCCCGCCATGTCTCCGGCCTTGCTCGCCTGCGCGCTCGATGCGTTGCCGTTGAGCGCGCGTTGCTTGACGCCCTGCGCAATGGCGGCCAGGCGGAAGAAGCTGAACGCCAGATAGAAGTGCCAGTTCTCAATCGGGGCGATGCCGCGCAGCTCGCAATAGCGCGCGACCATTTGTGCTTCCTGAGGAATCCCAAGAGCGTCGCGATCCTGCCCCGCGAGCCCGGGAACAGGCGAGCTCGACGGTAATCTCAGGCACATGCAGAAGTACGCCAGATCCGCCAGAGGGTTGCCCAGCGTGGACAGCTCCCAGTCTAGTACGGCTTTCAGGCGGTAGCTGTGGGGCTCGAACATCATGTTGTCGAGCCGGAAGTCGCCATGCACGAGTGAGGGCTTGTCCGTATCCGCCGGACAGGCCGACGGCAACCATTCAATGAGCCGCTCCATCGCCTCGATGCCCTGCGTCTCCGCCTGGCGGTACTGCTTGGTCCAGACGCCGATCTGACGTGCGAAGTAATTGCCGGGCTTACCGTAGTCGGCCAGCCCGACCGATTCGACATCGATGTCATGCAGTGCGGCCATGGTGCGCAGCATCGCGTCGAAGTAGATGGCGCGGTCGGCGTGCGGCGTGTCGGGCAGGGCAGGGTTCCAGAAGATGCGCCCGTCTTCGAAGCTCATCAGGTAGAACATGCTGCCGATGACATCGCGGTCTTCGCACAGGAGATATGGGCGCGCCACGGGTAGCGCCGTGCCGGATAGCGCGGTCAGGACGCGAAATTCGCGGTCGACGGCATGGGCGGATTTCAGCAAGTCGCCTGGCGGTTGCCGGCGCAGCACGTAGCGTGCTTTGGGTGTCCGCAGGAGAAAGGTGGGGTTCGACTGACCGCCGGAGAACTTCGTGGCAACGACGGGGCCCTCGAAGCCGGGGACATGATCTTCCAGATATCGCGCCAGCCGGGCGATATCGAGTTGCTGTGATGCGTGTGTCATGGTCAGGGGGCGTTCGGGTGTTCACCCGAGATTTTGGAAAACTGCGCCATTCAGGATCGTCTAGATACGGGATGCCGTGAAGGCAGGCCAGCTGCAACGATTCCGCGTTGAAGAAGTACCTGGAGACGCCGCGGTTGCGGATACGAAGGTTCAGCACAAGGCGTTCGACGGAGGCGCCGTGCGCGTCCGCCACGTTCTGCTGCCCGCCGCGGGTCGAAAGCCGACGTTGTTCTCCGTCCGAACGATGCCTGTTCTTGACCTGCGAGATATCGTTCCGCCACCGTGCGCTCACCAACTCACCGGAAGCAGGATAGCGGCCCGTCGCTCATTTTTGAAATTCATTGCCTGAACACTCAGCCATTCATAGTGTGAATGGCGGCGTTCCGAGTTGCCTGATGCCATTGGATGTGCACAAGATCCGCCCTGAGCGCCAGTTTGTTGCTCAGGGCCTGTCGTCGTTCGCGTGGCAAAGGAGTGTGCGCTACCGGTTAGTCGCTCACGTTTAGGGCTGGCCCGCCCGGTCGGGCCAGTTCAACTCGAGCTGCGTTCCGCCACCGGTGGTCGGACTGCACATGGCCTGCCCGCCGTGAGCATGCGCGATGGCGGGAACCACGGCCAGTCCCAACCCACTTCCCGCACTTCCTGCGCTGCCGGCGCTGTCACCTTCCGCGCGGCGGAAGGCTTCGAAGACATGCGGTGCAAAGTCGGCCGGAATGCCCGGGCCATCGTCCTCGACGCGCAGATGACACCTGTCATGCGCCAAGCGGGGCTGGATCCGGATGGAGCCGGGCACGGCGTGCCGACGCGCGTTCTCCAGGGGGGGCCAATAGCGCTACTGCGCCAATGCGCTATACCCGGCTGACACACCAGAGGTCGCTGAACTTGAGAGGTCTGGCGGCGCTATGCAGCATCTCCATCGATTTGACACAATCCTAACTGAAGTGAGGAAAGCATGACGATTAGCGAAACGACGCAGTCCACGTTCGACCGCGACGTGCAGGGCGATATTCCCGTTCTGGTGGATGTCTGGGCGCCGTGGTGCGGCCGTGTCTGGCACTGGCCCCCCATCTGGAGACACTCGCGGCCGACTATGCGGGACGATTGAAGGTGCTCAAACTGAATATCGACGAGGCGCCGGACGGCTTGAAGCATTTTGGCGTGCGTGGCATTCGGCACTGGCATTTCAGAGAAAGCCGGCTTGGGATTGTGGCCCTTTTGAGCCTGTATCGTTGAATGTCGCCCGATGGCCCGAGACCGGCCGTAGCTGAGTCCTGAGCCAACGGCAGAGAATCGGCCAGAGCGGCCATACGCCGGGATTCGTCAAATTCGAAATATCTCCACTAAGGCACTGCTATTTCATAGAAAATCAATTGTTAGGTCAAGTGTGGAGCACGTCGCTGCAGTAGCTTATCCCAAGCTACCTAGCAAGCTCCCGGTATCTTGGCACGGCCTCTACTACGGTAAATGGCAGCGGAATCAAGGCGCCCCCTTTTTGTCAGGCTTTTTGTCAGCGGCATGGCTGCCTGCTGACGCAGATGACGTTCCTGTTCCGCAATCAGTCGCAGAATCGTCTGTTTGAGCAAGGACCCCTCGCTCAGTTTGGAGGCGAGAAATCGGAGTTCATCTAGAGTCATTTTTTTGTGATCAGCGAGTTGCATGTTTGACCTGCCATTTTTCTAGGCTTCGCGAGTTGGTTGATGATGGCCGCAATCTGCTCCTTCACCCGCTGCATTTCCCATCGGTCGTATCCCGGGGAAGTGCACTTGCGAGGGTCTTGTTTGTCCGTAAAGTCCAGCCCACGAACGGGTCGGCGGAGGTGCTGCTCATAACCCATAGGGCGTTACAGGTCCGGCATTGGTGTTCACGTAACATGATCTCGAGATGCGCCGAGTACCGGCGGCGCGAGGCCGCCGAGATCCGATGCAGCGCGGGATGGCCGGATGCGTGGCGGGAATCCTGCAACAGCCCAGAGACGGCGCGGGCACGCCCATCGCCGCATCACCGTCCAATAGAGCACGCGCAGCACCTCGCGCCCAGATTGCATGGCCGTGGCCCGGCAGCGGTCGACGTGCCGCTCCAGCAAGACGCCGATCTCGGCGGCTGACGCAAAGCACACCAGTTGCCGCTGCCCGCTGCTTACGCAAATCCACTCGTCGAAGACCGCCGCTAGCGCAGCCCGGTAGGTGTCCGTGCCCCAGCGACCCTCTGCTGGCGCGGCGCGGTTAGCCTGACGGCGCGTGCCGCGGATCTCAGCCCGCAGCGTCCTCAGATCCGCGAGCATGGCGCGGTCGGGACGGTCCGAGTCCTGTTTGCCGATCACAATGTACCTCGAACAAAATGAAGCCTCGGCTGAGGCAGCCTTGCGAATCAAATATGCCTGTTTGCGACTAACGCGGTAACCCCAACCCACGCTGCGCGATCAGGTTGCGCTGGATTTCCGCGGTGCCCCCGCCGATCACAACCAATATCGAGTAACGCAGCAACTGTTCGAACTTGCCCCTGGCGATCGCGCCCTCAGCGTCCTCAGACAAAGTGGCCCCGGTACCCAGGATGTCGAGCGCGGACTGGCCCAGGCGCTCCAGCAACTCGCCCGTGTAGGTCTTGCTCATCGCCGCTTCGTGGATCGGTGCCTTCCCTTGCTCCGCCATGGCGATGCTGTTCATGAACAGTTGCCGCCCAGCCTCCACCTCTGCCGCGAGGGCGCCGGTGCGGTCGCGAACAGCGCCGTCATCGCGCAGCATCCGATCGCCAGCCGTCGCACCGCGAACGCAGCCAACGAGGCGCTCGAACTCCGCACGGGCGTTGGCTATGAAGCTGCCCATCATCACCCGCTCGGTAGCCAGCGCCGATGTCAGGATGTTCCAGCCATCGTTGACTTGCCCGATCAGCGCATTGGCGGGTACCCGGACATTGTCGAGAAACTCCTGACAGAACGTGTGGCCATACATCGCCATCGATGGACGGACCGTGATGCCCGGGCTTGTCATCGGCACGATGAAAATACTGATGCCTGCATGGGGCCGCGCCACATTTCGGTCGGTACGCGCTGCCAGCCACATGTAATCCGCCTTTTCAGCAGCCGTGGTCCAGATCTTCTGGCCATTGATGACCCAATCGTCGCCGTCGCGCACAGCCGTCGTCCGCATCGAGGCGAGGTCCGAGCCTGACCCCGGCTCGCTGTAGCCGAGGCAGAAGGTGATTTCACCACGCGCAAGTTTGGGCAGAAACTCGGCCTTTTGCTCTGGCGTGCCGAACGCCATCAGCGCATGCGCCTGGATGTCGCCCCGGCCGCCCATTGGTGCGTCGGCTTGCTGGATTTCCTCCATAAAGGCGAGTTGCTCGTAAGGCGTGCGTCCCTGACCACCATATTCCCGCGGCCAGCTCATACTGTTCCAGCCCTTGCGCCCCAACAGGGCGGTGAACTGCGTGCCGAAGCCCCATTCCTCATAGGCCTGGTCGGGCCCACGTGTCTGGCTGGTGCTGGACCAGTTTTCTTTCAGCCACGCCCGTACCTCGTCGCGAAACACGTTGCCGGCTGAACCGAGATCGTGCTCGGGGAGCGTTTGCCCCTCGTCGAGCAGGGCCCGTGCAAGTTCTTCCCGCGCTCGCCGCACGCCGCCGTGGCGAGCCAGATCCGCATGCGTGCGCCGGAAGTGACGCGGTGCTTCATGCTCCTCCGAATAGCCGATCGCACCGAAGGTGTGATGCGTCTCAAGCGATACTTGGCGCAGCGCGGGACCGGCGAAGGCGCGTGCGGTGGCGCCGAGAATCCTCCAGTTATCCGAGCCAAGGTCGTGCGTCCTGGCCGCGTTGTGCAGCATCATCCGCCCGGCTTCCAGAGCCATCAGGCAGTTCGCCAGCTTGTGCTGCAGCGCCTGGAAGCGCCCAATCGGCTGACCGAACTGATGCCGCTCCTTGGCATAGGCGACGGCCATGTCGAAGCCTTGTCGGGCCGCGCCCAGTGCACGCGCCAGTAACGCGAGCCCGCTGATCCGATTCAGATCCTCTGCCAGCGCGCGCGAGACCGCCACCGTCGGTGCTGGCACGTGATCGAAGCGCACGGTCGCCAGGGGGGGGACCGCCAGCCCCGGCGTTTCCTGCACGGTCAGGCCGGGCGCGCTCCGGGGCACGATCGCAAGCGCCGGCCCTGGCTCCGCAAGCACCAGCAGGTGGGTGGCATGCATCGCTGCCTCGACATACGCCATGCGGCCGTTCAACTTACCGTCGACGAACTGCACGCCCCCCGCTTGCGGGTCGCCATCAAAACTGCCGAATGCGAAACTCACGGCGGCGTCGCCCCGGTGCAGCGAGGCCAATAGCGACGCTGCCTCGTCCGACGAGCTGCGCGCGGGCGACAAAGCCAGGTTGGCGAGCGCCGCGCCGATCATCGGTGCAGGGCAGGCGGCGCGGCCCAGTTCTTCAAGGACCACGAAGATCTCGCGCAGGCCGCCTTCGAGGGGCTCGCTGCCCAGGCTGGTCACGCCTTGTTCGGCAAGGGCTTGCGAGATCGATGCGACGGCTTGCGGGTCCGCCGCCAGCGCCACGGCCCGGTCGGCGGGCCAAAGCCGCTCCAGTAGGCGATGCAGACTCTCTTGCAGCATCAGGCGCTCTTCGTCGCTGGGCAACGCCGCGACGTCGGGTGCTTCAATCTGCTCTTGGCCCATGAGGTTTCCTTTGCGTCAATGTCCGATTTGGATTTGGCTCCAAGGAATTCTGGGGTGGCCTGCGGCCAAAGTCGCCACACTTTTAGGGTGGCGCGCGGGCAAGGTGGGCAGGTAGTTACTTGATCAGACCGCGCTTGCGGGCCGCGATCACGGCGTCATAGCGGCTCGAAACGCTGAGCTTCTCGAACACGTTCTTCATGTTCCACTTCACCGTGTCCAACGTGAGGTTGAGCGTTAGCGCGATTCGCTTGTTCGACATGGACTGCGCGGCCAGGCGCAGGATCTCGATTTCGCGCGGCTTGAGCCCATGGTCCTGGCCCGCCTGCGCGGTCTCGCTGGAAAACAGCGGTGCTGCCCGCATCGGGTCGCAGCGACGCAAGACATCCCCCAGATAGTCCTTCACGGGGCCAGGAATTAGCGTGGGCTGCAGCTGCAGCAGGTAACGGTTCAAGGTCTCGCCCTCATCGAGCAGCGTGCGAACGAGGCCCAGCCTGTGTGCGGCCTCGACGCCGGCCGCAAGGCATTGCATGGACTCCGCGGCGCGGCCCATCTGACCGAGTGCGACGCCCGAGAGCAAATTCGCCAGTACCACGATCTTCTGCCGCCCGAACTCGACACCTAGCCTGCGTAGTCCCTCAACACGGGTCAGTGCTTCCTCCCAGCCAGAGCCAGCCAGTGCAAGACGGGCCGCTCCCAATGCGGCGATGGCGCCGATTTCGGCCAGGAATCCGGCTGCCCCGCGATAGCGATCTGCCAACTGGTCTAGCTCACCCTGCAGCTTTCGGGCGATGTCCTGATGGTTCAACCGGAGCTGCAGCCGGCCTTGTTCTGCCAGCACATGTGCCAGCGCCCGGTCCAGGGCGAGCTCGCGGCACCGGGCCTCGTCCTCGGCCAGCCCATGAAGCGCTTCTTCCGGGGAGGTCTGCGCAGCGACCAGGCGGCTGCGGACGATCATGGCGCGGATCATTGGCTCGGGTGACGAGAAGCGCAGCAAATCGAGGCGGTTGGCCAGTAGATCGTGCCCCTCGCTGAGCCGGTCGGCTTCATAGTAGGCGTGGGCCAGGAACGCTGCGCAATTGACGGCGGACACTGAGCGGCGGCCGTGGGCCGTCTCCGCACGCACGACCAGGGCGCCGCCGATACGGATGGCCTCGCCATTGTCTCCCTCCAGCAGGTGGCTCAACAGGAGCGTCGATTCGGCAACCAAAGCCATATCGTCCTGTAGCTCGGAGCGCGGCAGCCGAGCGACATGGCCGTGC
The DNA here is from genome assembly GCF_054515855.1 of Cupriavidus sp. PET2-C1. Taxonomy (NCBI): domain Bacteria; kingdom Pseudomonadati; phylum Pseudomonadota; class Betaproteobacteria; order Burkholderiales; family Burkholderiaceae; genus Cupriavidus; species Cupriavidus sp. PET2-C1. Next base: position 431,833 of record NZ_JBTNRJ010000003.1, on the reverse strand, counting down.
AGAGCGCGGGCATCCGCATACCGGCCGGCGGCGCAATAGGAAAGGCTGAGCACGGCCAGGTGCGCCTGGCGCAGGAAACGATCCGTCAGGGTGTCGAAGTCGGACGGCGTCACTAGGGCCAAGGCGGCTTCGGAGTCATCGCGCTGCAGCGCGATGCTGGCGCGAAGGTAGCGCGCATGCAGGGCGAACTCCGGCGCCAGCTCTGCCTGTCCCTGCTGCAGGCGGTCGAGCCAGGCCTGCGCATCGCGCCACCTGCACGTCGCAACCAGCGCCCAGCAGCCCAGCACCAGCAGCCTGGGGTGGTCCAGCAGCACATCGGCCGATAGCTGGTCCATCCAGCGTTGCAGCGTACTGACGAAGCTCATGCTGCGAATCGGCAGGTCGGCACGCTCAACCATGTGCGCGGCGGCTTTGAAGTCGTCCGCGTAGTAAGCGTGTCTCAGCGCTTCGATCAGCAGTCCCTGCGACTCGAACCACTGGCTCGCCCGCGCATGGACCTCGCGCACCAACTGCGGATTGCGCTGCTGGAGCTGGTCCTGCAGGAAGTTCGCAAACAGCGGGTGCAGGCGGTACCAAGGCGACGGGCTGTCGAGTTCGACGGGCAGCAAGAAGAGGTTGTCCCGCTCGATCTGGTCGAGCAGGGACCGGGCTTGCGCGTCGCCGGTGACGTGTTGCGCCAAATCAGCGGTGAAGCGCCGGCATACCGCGATCTGTTCAAGAAAATTGACAACGTTCGGCGCCAAATGGCGGACCACATCCTCGGATAGATAGCGTTGCAGATCGGTGCGGCGATGCAACATCTGGGAAAGTACCGCGCGGTTCGCCGGACTCCGTTTGAGCCTGATGCAAATCATCTGCACACACACCGGCCAGCCGTCGGTGATGTCGTGAATCACGCGCGCATCGTCGGGCGCAACATCGCCCAGGTGCTTGTTGAGAAAATCCTGCGTTTCCTGGAAATCGAAGGGCAAGTCGGGGAACGTGATCTCAGCCAACTCCCCCGTTAGGCGCATGCGACTCACGGCCAGCGGCGGACTGGTCCTGGAGGCGATGAGCAGGTGCAGCTCGTCGGGGCCGTAGTCCAGTAACCCCTGGATCAGTGCGTGCGTCGACGGGTCTTCGGCGTGGTGGTAGTCGTCAATGAACAGGAAGATGTCCTTGCCCGACTGGCACACCGCATCGACGATGGTCGCGACCAATCCGGCGACAGGCAGGTCCGCCCGCGCCTCGGACGTCAATGCGGTCCCGTCGTCGACAGTCAGCCCGGCCTGCTGCAGCGCACCAACAAAATAGGCGCGGAACTGCGGCAACTGCCGCTCATAGGGCGACAAGGACAGCCAGGCGACCAGTTCGCCGTCCTTCAGCAATTCCTGACGCCACTGGGCCAGCAAGGTCGTTTTGCCAAAGCCCGCGCTGCCGCACACCAGGGAAAGCCGGCTGTTGCGCGCATCCCGCAGGCGCGCCAGCAGCAGGGTCCGTGGCGTGGATTGCGAGCTGATGCGCGGTGGCGAGAACTTGGTGGGAATGAGAAGGCGATCGGGGGCCAAGCCAGGGTCTCCTGCGGACAAGCATTTTATGGGTTCCACGGCGCCACTCTACTAACACTCCATTAGTGTGGTGCGTTTCCAGAGCCAAGCACGCATTATGAAGTCATTCAGAAGCAGCGGATCAGACCGCACGCAGCGAGGCAGGCCGGCGGTAGTTGGAAGCCGCCGCCTGGCGAAGACGCAAGGAGACATCACAATGCGCTACGAAACCATTATCTATGAACCGCGGGGGGCTGTCGCGTGGATCACGCTCAATCGCCCGCGAGAACTCAATGCGGTGAACCTGCGCATGATCGAGGAGCTTCAGGACGTGCTGGCCGCAGTGGCGCTTAACGCCGCGCTGCGGGTGGTGGTGCTGACCGGGTCCGGCCGGGCCTTCTGTGCCGGTGCCGACCTCAAGGCCTTGCTCGGCGGCCTCGACTCCGCCCCGGGAGAACCGAATTTCTCCGATCGTACGCTGGCCATGCTTTCGCTGCTGCGCAATATGCCCAAGCCAGTCATCGCTGCCGTGAACGGCCTGACGATCGCCGGAGGCCTGGAACTGGCGATGTGCTGCGACATCCTGATCGGCGCCGCGAGCGCCAGGATGGGCGACGGCCACGCAAACTTCGGCGTATTTCCGGGCGGCGGTGGCGCCGCGGTGTTGCCACGCAAGATCGGGCTCAATCGTGCGAAGCAGTTGCTGTTCACGGGCGAGATCGTCGATGCGGAAAAAATGCAGGCCTGGGGCCTGCTTAACGATGTGGTCGCTGATCAAGAGCTACTGTCGGCGGTCAGTGCTTTGGCCGAGCAAATGGCCGGCAAGAGCAGCCTTGTGCTGCGCCGCATGAAAGCCGTCGCGAACCGGTCAGTTGACCAGGCGCAGGAGGCGGCGTTGCGCGACGAGTTGCTTGAGTGCCAGCAGCACACGCGATCGCACGACTTTCGCGAAGGACTCGCGGCCTACGGCGAGAAGCGCGCACCCGTCTTCACCGGCACATGAACAGGGATCGAGCCGCATTGAAGTTCCCGCGAAGCTAAAAAGCATAAATGGAGACAAGCATGAAGATCGACTTTTCGAGGTGGTCGCTCGACGCGGCATCGCGTTTTGGGCAGCGCGAAGCGCTGGTCAATGTCGAGCGCGGCCGCCGCTATACGCACCTGGATCTGCACCGGCTGACTAATCAGATCGCGCGCATGGTCAAGGAGCGCCTCAATCTGGGAGCCAGTGACGTCTACCTGACCATCCTTGACAACGACAACATGAGCCTGCTGACTTTCTGCACGCTCGCCAAGGCGGACGTGAAGGCGGCGTGGTGCAACTTCCGCGATACCTTCGACGAGCACCTCTGGCAGATCGACTGGATCGAGCCGAAAGTCGTGTTCCTCGAAAGCGCGCTGCTGGACAAATACTATGACGTACTGCGCCAGCGGGGTATCCGCATCGTGTGCATGGACCCGCTACCGGCTTCCCGCGAGGGGGTGGCCTGTTTCTGGGATCTGCTGGATGGCGTGTCGGACGCCGAGCCGCATATCGAGATCGACGCGGATGAGCCGATTCTCTATCGCTTCACTGGCGGCACCACGGGCAGAGGCAAGTGCTGCATGTACAGCGTGAACAATTGGCTGGCCCTCCACCGGTACTTTTACTCGATGCCGGACGACATGTTCGGCTCCAACGCCCGCCACCTGAGCATCACACCGCTAAGCCACGGCTCTGCCGCCTACGCGACGACGCTGGCTTTCAAGGGCGGTTGCCACGTCACGATGAACACCGCGGACCTCAAGCAGTTCTGCGCGAACATCCAGAACGAAAGGATCACGTCAACCCACCTCGTGCCGACCATCCTCTATCGCTTCCTGGAGCTTGATCTGCATGGAATGTTCGACCTATCGAGCTTGCGAACGATCCTCTATGCGGCGGCGCCGATGAGTCCGGCAAAGCTGGCGCTGCTGCAGGAGAAATTCGGCAACATTTTCATTCAGGCTTACGGCAGCAGCGAAGTGCTGGCGCCCGTGGCCGTATTGAGCAAGGCAGACCACCTGTGCGCGCCTGGAGAGAGCGACCACCGCCTCGACTCCACTGGCATCGCGCTGCCTGAAACGGAGATCGTCGTCATGGACGACGAGGGACGCGAGTTGCCAACCGGGCAGACCGGCGAACTCTGGATTCGCGGTCCCGGCGTCATCAAGGGCTACTACAAGAATCCGGACCAGACTGCTGCGGAGTTCCAGAACGGATATTGGAAGTCAGGCGACCTCGGCTTCATTGACGAAGATCGCTACGTGTACATCGTCGATCGCAAGAAGGACATGATCATAAGCGGCGGCTTCAACGTCTACGCCATCGAGGTCGAAGCGGCGCTCAACGCCCATCCCGCGGTGCTGATGTCTGCGGCTGTCGGCGTGCCGCATGCGGAGTGGGGCGAGTCGGTGCATGCCGAGGTCGTGCTCAAGGAGGGGCATACCGCCGATCCCGACGACATCGTCGCTTTCTGCAAGGAACGCATCGGGTACAAGGCCCCGAAGACCGTGACCGTCGTCGAGCAATTGCCCCTGACGGTGGTGGGCAAGGTGCTGCGCAGGACGGTACGCGACAAATACTGGAAAGACCAGCAACGCAAGGTGCACTAGTACGAGGCCAAGAAGATGAGCATGTCAAACCGTGTCGCTATCGTCTCGATGGCGCAAGTCAACTACAGCGAGAAACGCGCTTACTCGCCGGAAGAACTGGCTTACCAGGCCATCAGGCCGGTGCTGGAAGAAACCGGCCAGCGTTTTCTCTCCGCCTACGAGAAGGGCGGGATCGATGCGAGCGTGATCTGTCACGAGCATTCGCGCATTGCGCGGCCGTTTTCGGCGTCGCTGGTGGTCGATGTCGCCGGCGCCCACCTGCGCCCCGATGAAAAGATTGACCAGGACGGCGCCGTCGGTGTGCTGGAAGCTGCCTGGCAGATCGCTTCGGGTGAATTCGAAACCGTGCTGGTGGTTGCCGTGTGCCACGACTCCACGAGCAGCGGCGCTGGCAACGCCATCGAGAACAAGGTGTTCGACCCCTTTTTCTGCCGACCGCTCGGCCTGGACAACGTGCAGGCCGCCGCGCTACAGGCGAACCGATATTTTGAGAAGTACGGCATAACGGCCGAGCAATGCGCCGCAGTGTCCGTGAAGAACTTGCGCAATGCGAAGGACAACCCATTGGCGCTGCGCGCGGGCGACTTCGGCATCGCCGACGTGCTTGCTTCAAAGGCGCTCGCGGACCCGATCACCGCGCTGCAGACGCGCCCGTTCGGCGATAGCGCCATCGTGATGCTGCTGGCCAATGAGGAAAGAGCTAGGCAACTTACCGCCAAGCCGGTCTGGATTAAGGGGCAGGCCAATTGCTCCGACGGCTATTTCCTGGGCGACCGCGATCTCGCGGATTCCGAGGTGCTGGCGATCGCGGCGAACAAGGCCTATCGCATGGCCGGCATTGCCGACCCCCGCCGTGAGATTGATGTGGCCGAGGTGACGGACGAGTTCTCCTACCAGGAATTGATGGCTTATGAGGGGCTGGGCTTGTGCGAGCGGGGACAGGGAGGCCGATGGCTGGAGTCGGGCGCGAGCGCCCGCGATGGCCGCCAGCCTGTCAACTTGTCGGGTGGCGCGCTGTCTGGCTGCTCCCACACCACCATCGGGATCGGCCGCATCGCCGAGATTGTGTTGCAACTGCGCGGCGAGGCGGGTGCACGCCAGGTGGAAGGCGCTCGCACCGGCGTTGCGCATCTTGCTTCGGGGCCTTGCGGGCAACTGCAACAGGTCATGGTCCTGGGCACGACGCTTTAATGACGCCTGCATGCGCGGTAACGGAGAAACAGAATGAATCGCAGAGTGGCAATTGTCGGCTTTGGCCAGACAGAGATGATGGCGCGCAGCCCGCTGACCAAGGTGGAACTGGCCAACCAGGCAGTGCGCAGGGCGTTGGCGGACGCCCAGATCACGATGAAGCAGGTCGACGAGGTCGTGCTGGGAGACATCGACTACGTCTCGGGCACGGCCGAGTCGGAGATGGAACTGGCAGACTGGATCGGGCATTATCGCAAGCCCGTGGTCAAGATCGAGACCGGCGGCACTGTCGGCGGCTCGGCGGCTCTCTCGGCGGTGCATCACATCGCAGCCGGAGCCTGCGATGTCGCGCTGGTGTCTGCGACGGCAAAGTTTGTCGGCCCGCCACCGGGTACGCTGCCGCGCGGGCCGTTCCTGCAGGCGGCGATCAACTCCGGCCTGCACGCGCTCACCGAGAAATGGTGCAGCGTGGGCGCCGTGGGGACCTTCTCGCTGATGGCAAGCTCCTATGTGAAGCTGTCCGGCTGCACCGAGGAAGCGGTTGCCATCGCCCGGGTCAAGGCCGCCAACAATGCGCTGAAAAACCCCTATGCGCATCTGCGCGAGCACCTGACCGTGGAGGACGTGCTCAATTCGCCGATGCTGACTGCGCCGATGCGCCAGCTACATATGTGCCCGATCACCGAGGGCTCGGCGGCGATGATCTTCGCCAGCGAGGAAGTGGCGCACAAGATCACAAAGAAGCCGGTGTGGGTGAAGGACATGGTCACCATCCATTCCGCCCAGCACTGGGCCGCTTTGCAGGATTTCATTGCTCCCAAGGAGCGTTGTGTGCTGCCGAGCCTGGCCAAGGCCTGCGAAGTGCTTTACAAGCGCAACGGCATCACACATCCGGCCAAGCAACTCGACGTGATCGAGATGTATGAGCCATGCACCTGGGCCGAGCTGGTGTGGATGGAGGCCATGGGCCTGTGCGAACCGAACCAGGCATGGAAGCTGATGGGCACCGGGGCGACCGAGATCGATGGCGAACTACCGATCAATCCGTCCGGCGGCGTTACATGCACCAACCCCGGTGTTCCCTCGACCTTGATCCGCTATGGCGAACTCGCGCTACAGATTCGTGGCGACGCCGGCGAGCACCAGGTCCCGCGCGACGTGAATCTCGGCCTGGCCACGGGCTTCGGCGGCACCGGCTGGACGCCGCTGATGCTGCTGTCCAAGGAAAAATGAGGAGGAGAGGCAATGGATACCAACACTCACACTGACACCGAGCAGCCCGAAACCCTTCCCGTGCCGCCGATGCGCCTGCGCACGCCGTTCTACATGGAGTACCCGCTGGGCCTGTTCAACGGCAGGTTCTCGCGCGAGATGTGCGACAACGGCCGGCTCCTGGGCATGGTCTGCCGCAGTTGCGGGTTTAGCATGCTGCCGCCACAGGCCGTATGCAGCGTCTGCCACGGCGAAAATTTCGACGATCCACAATGGGTGGAGATGGGGCCCGAGGCCACCGTGGCCGGTTTCATGTCGTTCAACATGCCCTTCATCGATACCAACGATCTGTCTGTGCAGACCAGCGCCTACCCCGTGGGGGTATTGATGGTTGACTCGCCGGGCCGCACCGCCGGCTTCCTGTGGCATTACATCGGAGAGACCGACCTGAGCAAGGTCCACAACGGCATGCGCGTACGTGCCGTGTTCAGGCCGAAAGCCGAGCGCCAGGGGCTGATGACCGACATCCTCTACTGGGAGCCGGTGCAGGCACCGGCCTCAACGCAAGGAGATTGAGAACATGTACCCCGCAGACCTGGAGAATGCGCCCCCCGCGATGTTGCGGCAGCCGGTGCTGTATGCCGACATCAATTACGACGTAGGCGAGACAAACGGCCGTTTCTTCGCCGCCCTGCGCGACCACGGCAGGATCACCGCGACACGCTGCGCCGCGTGCGAACGCGTGTACCTGCCGCCGAGAATCAGTTGTCATGATTGCTTTGCTGAACTGCGCGACTGGGTGGACGTCAGCGACGTCGGAACGCTAGTGTCATACACCATCGTGCGCGAACCCGGGATGCTCCAGCCGGTCGCGCGCCCCTATGTGCTTGGACTCGTTCGACTCGATGGTGCGGATACCGCGCTGGTGCATTACCTCGGCGAAGTCGATCCTGCGGAAGTGAAGGCCGGCATGCGCGTGCGTGCCGTCCTAGCCGAAGAACGGATGGGAAACATCTGGGACATCCGCTATTTCAAACCGGTCGGCGATAGCGCTTGATCGAGATCCGGGGCGCCGACCGGCGCTAACCGGGCATCAGGAGACAAGACATGGCGATCATTGACCTTTTTGACCGTGGATGGCAGATCGATCCGGACGCGGCGGCCTACGTGATGGACGATGAAGCCTTCACGTTCGACGCGGTGGGCACACTTTCGTGCCGCATTGCGAATGCGCTCGTGGCCGCCGGCCTGGGCCGCGGGAAAGTCGGCGCGGTCTGGGGCGCCAACCATCCCACGGCCTGGACCTGCACGTTGGGCCTGTGGCGTGCCGGCATGGCGTGGATGCCGGTCAACCCGCGCGGCTCGCTGGAAGAGAACCAGCAACTGCTGGACGGCTTCGACTGCGAGGTACTTTTTTTTCAGAAGGCGTTCGCTTCCGCGGTCGAGGCGCTGCGTTCGAAGCTGCCCAAGGTCAAGCTCTATATCTGCATCGAAGAACCCGTTCCAGGCGCCAGCGGCCTGCTCGATTGGATAGCCCGGCAGCCGGCCAGCAAGCCGCAGATCGAATACCTGCCGGACGACACAATAGCCGTGATGCCGACCGGCGGAACGACTGGCCTCCCCAAGGGGGTGATGAACACCCATCGCTCCTTCCAGACCTTTTGCGCGCAGTTCATGATCGCGTGCAGTTACCGGGCCGACGAGAAGATCGTGAATCTGGCCGCGGCGCCGATGACGCACACTGCGGGCGTGCTGTCGCTGCCGTGCACCGCGCGCGGCGGCACGGTGGTGGTACTGACCAAGCCGGATCCCGCCGCACTGCTCGATGCGATCGAAAAGCACCGGGTAAGCGAACTCTTCCTGCCACCCACCGTGATCTACCGGCTGCTCGACATGGCCGGGATCGAGCGGCGCGACTATGCTTCTCTAAAGTACTTCCTTTGCGGCGCTGCGCCAATGTCGACCGAGAAGTTGCGCCATGCCATCTCGGTGTTCGGACCGGTGATGATGGAAGCCTACGGACAGACCGAGGCACCCGGCTCGATCGCGATCAAGCGGCCGGAGGAAAACTTTGTTGATGGGCAACTTGCCGACGACGCGCGACTGCTGTCCTGCGGCCGGCCGGGTCCGCTGGTCAGGGTGGCGATCATGAACGAGCGCAACGAGCCGCTCGGTGCCGACGAAACCGGCGAGATCTGCGTGCGCGGCGACCTCGTGATGAAGGGCTACTACAAGGCGCCGGAGAAGACCGCCGAGGCAATCGTCGACGGCTGGCTCCACACCGGCGATGTTGGGCACATGGATCGCGACGGCTATCTGCGCATCACCGACCGCAAGAAAGACATGGTCATCACGGGCGGCTTCAATGTTTACCCCAGCGAGGTCGAGCAGGCGATCTGGGCTCACCCCGCGGTGCAGGACTGCGCGGTAATTGGCGTGCCCGACGCCACCTGGGGCGAAGCCGTGAAGGCCGTCGTCGAACTGAATCCAGGCATGCACGTGAGCGTCGACGAGCTGATCGCGCTGTGCAAGGAACGGCTGGGCAGCGTGAAGGCGCCGAAGTCGGTCGACTTCGTCGACTCGTTGCCACGCAGCCCGAACGGCAAGGTTCTGAAGAAGGATCTGCGCGCGCCGTATTGGGCAGCGCAGAACCGTAGCATCTGAATGTAGACGCGAGGAAACAAATGAGCAACGACGTGTTGATTGCCGGGGTCGGGATGGTGCCGTTCAAGCGCCCCGGTCACAGCGAACCATATGACGTGATGGCGGAGAAAGCGGTACGTACGGCGCTAGCCGATGCCGGCATCGAATACAGCCTGGTGGAGCAGGCCTTTGCGAGCTTCGTCTACGGCGACTCGTGCTCGGGCGAGCGTGCGCTCTACCGCGTCGGCATCACCGGCATACCGATCACCAACGTCAATAACAACTGTGCCTCCGGATCTTCGGCCCTGTACCTGGCTCGGCAGGCGGTGCTGGCAGGCGAGGCCGAATGCGCGCTTGCGGTCGGCTTCGAGGAGATGCGGCCCGGCGCGCTGGACCGGGTGTTCCCGACTTATGCGGACCCGCTCGAACGCCATCGCGAGAGCGTGGTTGCGGCGATGGGCCTCGGAGAGGCGGAGCGCGCACTTCCGCCCGCACTGCTGATGTTCGGCTCGCAGTTGGAATGGGTCGCCCGTGAGTTGCAGTTGCCGGACGAGGTGTTTGCACGGGTCGCTGTGAAGGCGCGCGCGCATGCGCAGCACAACCCCTTCGCAATCTTCCGCGAACCGCTCACAATCGAAACGGTGCTGGCTGCGCCAACGGTGTGGGGGCGCCTGCGCAAGCTTTACGCCTGCGCACCGAGCTGTGGTGCCGCCGCCGTGATCGTGTGCAGCGATCGATTCGCCCGGCGCCACGGACTGCGCACCGACGTGGCCATCCTCTCGCACGAGATGGGCAGCGACATCGCTTCCGACCTCGACCCGCCCAACGTGCCCGATGCCCTCAGCCGGGCCGCGACGCGGCGCACGGCGGTTCGCGCCTACGCGCGGGCTGGCGTGGAGCCGGGGGACATCGACGTGGCCGAAGTGCACGACTGCTTTGTCAGCAACGAGCTGCTCAACTACTCGAGCCTCGGGTTCTGCGCAGAAGAGGACCTCGAGCGTTTTGTCGTGGAAGGACGCAACACCTACGGCGGACAGGTGGTGGTTTGTCCGTCGGGTGGCCTGCTCTCCAAGGGGCACCCGCTTGGGGCAACCGGGCTGGCGCAGATCACGGAACTCACCGTCCAGTTGCGGGGCGACGCCGGACCGCGGCAGGTCGAACGGGCGTGCACGGCACTGCAGCAGAATGGTGGCCTTGGCACCGCAGTGTCGGTCGCCATCTTGCAGCGGCGCGGGTGAGCTGACGGCCGTTCTCGGCGTGCTGCTATTGCGGCTCCAGGGGCACGGCAGTAGTAAATACCGTACCAATCGTATATCGGGTATTCCGACTCCCGGGATTGCGCTCACCTGTAGAGGGAAAGTCATGGCCGCGGATGATGTTGATTTCGATCTCGATCGACGCTCGTTCCTCAAGCTGGGCGTGGCTGGCACCGTGGTCCTGGACGTAGCCGGGGTCGGCGCGATGCTGAGCGGCTGCAGCGAAAGCGAAAAGCGGCAGCGTAGGGCTACCGTTTCCTGCGTGACGCAGATCTCGAGCTGTTCGCGGCAGTGACGCCGGTGTTGTCATTGGCTTGCCTCTGGATGCCCAAACCAGCGCCGCCGTGATGCACAGCCTTGACGGGCTGCTGATGCGCGCCGGCAAGCCGGTGCGGGGTGAGCTACGCAAGCTGTTTTGACCTGCTCAACTGCGGGCCGACGAGCTGGCTGACCACCGGCGTGCGCAAGGCCTGGAAGGAAGCTAGCACTGAGGAGGTCGAGCACTTCCTGCAGAGCTGGCACGACAGCTCGATCGGCTTGTTCAACGGTGGATACCGCGCGCTGGCCAAGCTTTGCACCACCCCGTATTTTGGCCTGCCGGCCGGCTACAAGGCCGCAGGTTATCCCGGCCCACTGGGCTGGATGTAAAAAACCATCAACGCGTGACGGATAGCCCAGCCATGGCGATCAACGATATCTCGACAAAGACAGGAAAAACATGCCCATATGCCCGGCGCGCGCTTTCGTAATCGTCATAGCGCAGCGCGTTGCGCCGCATTATTGAGGAGTACTTTCATGACCCAGCCTGTGTTGCTAGAGACTCGTGGCCCGATCGCCACCATTACGCTGAACCGGCCCGAACGGGCCAATACCATTGACCTTGACTCGTCACACGCGCTGATCCGGAGCATTGACGAGGTAGCCGCTGATGCATCAGTACGCGCGGTGGTGCTGCGCGCCGTTGGGCGGGAATTCTGCGCTGGTGGAAGCATCGACTTCTTTGCTGGCGCGGGGGCCAAGTTGCCCACCATTCTCGACGCGGTTCTTGGGCCGCTGCACGCTGCACTATACAAACTGGCCACCCTGCCGGTGCCCGTGATCAGCGCCCTCAATGGACCCGTGGGCGGTGGCGGTATCGGTCTGGCTCTTTGTGCGGACATCGTGCTGGCCGCCGAATCAATGAAGTTGCGCGCTGGCTATTCGGCCATCGGGCTCACCCCGGACGCGGGTTCGTCCTGGTTCCTGACCCGTCGCGTCGGCGCCATGCGAGCCAAGCAGATCTTCTTCACTAACTCGACACTTTCGGCACAGCAATGCCTGGAGCAGGGCATAGTGAGTGAGGTGCTCCCGGACGCTCAACTCGCCGCACGCACGGAGGCCCTAGCTGAGGCATTGGCGCATAGCGCGACTGGAGCAGTGGGACGCATCAAGTGTCTAGTGGATGGGGCGCACGAGCGGTCGCTCCAGGCGCAGCTCGAGTTGGAACATCGCCTGATGATTGCGTCGGCCGCAAGCCCTGACGCCACAGAAGGCATTGCAGCCTTTCTAGAGAGGCGGGCACCGCGGTTTTCATGACGACTAGATGCTGCGGAACCGGGCCACGGCCGCCGCAATGGAATCCATGTCGTTCGCATTTCGCCCGCTGCTCTGCCGGACTGGCGCTGCGAAATGACCAATGAGAACCAATCCTGTCCCGCCTGATATGGAAAATGCACCGCGACCTCAACTAGGAAAGTCCATGCAAGTCAATCTCGATTTCAAGGGCCGCCACGTTTTCGTGTTCGGCGGCACCACAGGCATCAACTTTGGTATTGCCGAAGCCTTCGCCCGGCAGGGAGCCAGCGTCACGGTGGCAAGCCGCAAGCGAGAGAACATCGAGGCAGCATGCGAGCAGCTCGCCAAGCTCGGCGGAGCTGTCCATGGCGTCTGCGCCGACGTGCGCGACTTCGACGCGGTCGGCCAGGCATTTGCCGATTCGGTCCAACGCTTCGGTCCCATCGACGTGCTGATCTCTGGAGCCGCAGGCAACTTCCTTTGCGAAGCCAAGGACATGTCGTCGAACGGCTTTCGCGTAGTGGTTGACATCGACCTGGTCGGCACCTTTCACGTGCTGCGCCAGGCGTATGACCATCTGCGCAGGCCGGGCGCGACGGTAATCAACATCACGGCGCCGCAGTCTTTCGTGCCGATGCGCTACCAGGTACATGCATGCGCGGCCAAGGCCGGGGTCGACCAACTGACGCGCGTGCTGGCGCTGGAATGGGGCGGCGACGGCATCCGCATCAACTCAATCTCTCCCGGGCCGATCGAGGGTACCGAGGGCTTCAGGCGGCTAATGGCTCCCAGCGAGAAGGAGCGTGCCGCCGCGATAGCGTGCGTGCCACTGCAACGATTCGGCACCGTAGACGACATTGCGAATCTTGCGCTCTTCCTGGCCTCGCCCTATGCAGGCTATATCTCGGGGGCGCTGATCCCCTGCGATGGCGGGGGCGCCTTGGAGAGCGTGAAGCCGACGCTCGAACTGGCGGGCCGTACAACGTCGGCTTAGGCCTACGTGCCTTGATCACAAGACAGACGCTCCTCGGATTTCCCCGGCTTTCGCCTTGTGACTGTGAGGGGCGGGCTCGGTAGCAGACGATGCTGAGCGGGATCTTACCAGGCCCGCGTCACGCGGTGATCGCTGGGCTGTCACATGACCTGGCAAAGGGCGCCTCCGGGTCAAGTGTTCCTTAGCGCCGGAGACAGGAGATGGATTGTGGTTGGCAGACACACTTGCTTGGTGATGCCAGTTCCCACTGTAGCGGCCCCTATGCCTCCCTATAACCGAGGCGTATCGCGGCTCAAGAAGTGCCCAGGTTTCTTTGACGAAGCAAACATGACTGGAGAAAGCGCATGACCTGCATTCCCGTAGGATCCTTGTCCATCTGCACCGCTTCGCGCTGCCTTGGCGAGGCTATTGCCAAGGGTGCTGCACGCCTTGTTCTGTTGGTTGTCCTGGTGCTGTGCAGTCTGACCATGTCGCTGGCGATAGCGGGTCCACTGGATGACCCGAGGAGCGACCCCTTCTACACCCCACCCCAGCCCTTGCCAGCAGGGCCGCATGGCACTCTGATCCGGTCCCGGCCGTTCATTCCAGTCGGATTGCTCGCCAATGGCTGGCAAATCATGTACAAGTCCGCAGACGTCAACGGCGCAGCCATTGCCGTTACCGGCACCGTGCTAGTTCCCTTGATGCCGTGGTTTTCCGGCCTGCGGCCGATGATCGCGTGGGCGCCTGGCACGCAGGGCCAAGCGGACAATTGTGCGCCTTCGCACCAGTACGCCCTCGGCACCGAATACGAATCCACGATCGCTGGTGCCACGCCCCGGACCCTTGCCCAGGGGTGGGCCATCGCGATGACAGACTATCAGGGACTAGGTACGCCCGGCGACCATACCTGGGGGATTGGCAAGGCCGAAGGGCAGGCGGTCCTCGATGCCGCCCTCGCGGCACAGCAGTTGAGCGGGGCGGGCCTGTCCGCAAACGCCCCGGTCGGCATCATGGGTTACTCCCAAGGCGGGCATGCAGCCGCTTTTGCCGCCGAACTCCAGGCTAGTTATGCGCCCACCCTAAACGTCAAGGGGGTTGCGGCAGGGGCCGGGCCCTTCAGCATCGCGGACGTGTACGCGAATGTGAGTGGCGGAGCGTTTGCCGGGGTCGGTCCGATTGAATTGATCGCCCTGAACGCCGCGTACCCGGATCTCGACCTCCCGGCGATCCTCACCCCCTATGGGCAGTCCGTGATGGCGGACGCCCGTGGCACGAAGTGCGTCGTGGACTTAGCGCTCAGCTATCCCTTTCTGTCCGATGCCGTCCTTGTCCAGGCGCCTGGCATCCTGAACCGTGCGGACTGGCAGGCGCGCATGGCGCAAAATCAGAGCGGCACGGGTGTACCCGCCGTGCCGGCGTTGGTATACGCGGGAACGCTCGACGAGATCATTCCCTACAACCAGAATCAAAAGTTGTTCGCTGCCTGGTGCTCACATGGAGGCAGCGTCGCGTTCCGGACCATCGGCGCCACCGAGCACGCCACGGCGTACCTCCTCGGCTTTCCGATTGCGCTCGATTGGATGGCGCAGCGGTTTGTCGGTGCATCGGCAGTCTCAGCGTGCCCTTAGAGCCAACCCTTTCAAGGTGATTAGACGACGCGTCCAGCCTTGATGACACGGGCGGTAGAAACATGCCGCCGTGCTACGCATCCGGCCACATAGCCTCTCTTCTTCGGCGCTTTCGGTCCCCGCATATGTTTGCGCATCGCGCGGGGGGCAACGTGCGTCGCCATCTTGATCAAATCGCGACCAAGCTGAGCTGGGGTGAGGAGGTCATAGGCCTGCCACACCTCGGGCGGCACCGCGATCATCATGCCGGTATAAGTTGCCCGGATTTCGCTGGCGAGGTAATACGGTGTGAGAGCTCGTCAATATGTCGTGCAGGTCAGCGCCGATGGCTAGCGAGAAGACTGGACACGCAATCGTCAGCAGCGTCGCCGAGCACCGTGCGCAAACGCCGGATCGAGGCCGGTGACGACATCGCCTCGGAATACCAAGCCCCCTCGGTCGCCGGACGACCGCCTCTACAGAGGCCGAGGACGCAGCGGGCGTTAGCGCTGGCGAATCTGGGAAGCCGACAACACGACGGCATCCCAAAATGCGCTTTACGCGCCCGCGAAGCTGGGATCTGCATGGCTGATTCTTCTACACCTGTTCACCTTGGTCGGGTGATAGCGGTGAGCCGGAAACGAGCGGGACGCCGCCGCGGTGGCATCCCATTTGATGACTTGCATGGTGGGCGAGGGTGACAGTGCTCGGTGCGGGTCGATGGTTGAGCTGCGCTGCAGTCGTTCGCTCACTTCATGGGCAGCCAGCAACTGTGAGATCCCGGACAACCCCATTGCCTCGGCCATCTCGCGTGGGGTTTCGTGGTCGTCGATGCGCGTCCGCCTAGCTGCGTCTGCACCAGCGGCCAGCAGCATCTCTACCGCAGGCAAATTGCGCACGCTCACGGCCATGTGCAGCGCGCTGTAGTCGTTGATGCCGCGCTGCGCAGGATCGGCACCGAAGGCCAGCAGCAGCCTGAGCACCTCGATCACATCCGTTCGTGCGGGTGCGCTTGGCCGGGCGAGACTACATGAAAGCGCCGCAATCAGCGGCGGAAAACCCGCGTGATCCACCGGCCGGGGATCCGCCCCGATCTCGAGCAGGGTGCGGATAAGCGGCAGCGGGCTATGGTAGATCGCGTACTCCAGGCAAGGCCCAATCCCCGGCGGCATGGGTCCGTTGGGAATGCCATGCCGGATCATCAACCGCCGCCCGCAGCGCGTCGAGGTCGCCGGTGCAGAAGTCCCCATGGATCTTCTCGAACTGCCGGTATCCTGCGGATCGGGTCCTTCGGGGACTATCGCCAGTTATCGAAAAATCGCCGTAACGTATTGATTTAAAAAGAAATAGGTTGCGGAAGCTATCGGTGACTATCGCCGGCCAGCGGAACAGGTTGGCGGTAGAAGTGGCGGTAGAACCCGGAGGCCGGATTAAGGCCCTCCCGTTTACTATCCAGGCCAAATCGGTCTTTGACGGTAAAAATCTCTTCGGGAAAGCTGGCTTTATGCGGCTTTCCCGGCATCAGCAGGTCTCCTGGCCCCTGACGGTAAAAGCCGTCATGAACAGGAGGAAAAACCTCGATGCTTACCGACACCGCACTGCGGAATCTCAAGCCTAAGTCTAAGACTTATAAGGCTTTTGACCGCGATGGCATGTACGTGACGGTATCGCCCACCGGTACCGTCACCTTCCGCTACGATTACCGTCTCAACGGCCGCCGCGAGACGCTGACCATCGGCCGCTATGGGCCGGCCGGTATCTCACTAGCCCTTGCTCGCGAAAAGCTGCTCGACGCCAAGAAGGCCGTCGCCCAAGGCGAGTCCCCAGCCCACGAGAAGCAGCGCGAGAAGCGCCGCTTGACCGCCACCAAAAGCTTTGGTGACATGACCGCTCAATGGCTGTCCGGTGACATCATGAGCTCGGCGGCGTCTGGTGATGCTGAGTCCGCGGCCGGGCTGCGTGATAGCCGGTTGCTACCGCAATTTCCAGCCAGGGGGACGGACTATCGAACAGCGGTTCAGGCGCTCACCCAAGGGATCGTAGCGGCTAGAATGGGACGGAATCCGCAGTGTTGGCCGCGTGCGATGTTGCCGTGAGCGCTTGATGCAGGTATTCCAGACGAGCGAGCAGTTCGTCAAACGTTAGGACTGTGATGTCTCGAAGCACTTGTCTGAATGCCTCGAATGCCTCCTTGTCCAGCCTTGACGCAGGCAGGGTGCCGATAAGCACTACAGCCTGGGGAGAATAGGCTTCCGCACCTTCGAGCGTACCGTCGTCTTCCAGTTTTAGGTGAGACCACCCGGTGGTTAGGCGTCGGCGCTGACCGAGTACCTGGGTGATTGCGCCCGTCAACTCACTGGACGGACCCTGCTGTTCGGAACGGTACGGTGCCAGGAGCCTCGTCCCTGGCGCCTTGATTTCGATAAGCGCCACGTTACCGGTACCTTGGCCCCGCATTAGGAAGTCAGAGTATTTTCCGCCTTGACCACTCACGCGTTTGCCATGCACGTACGGTGTTTCCTGCACGAAGACCGTCGGTACGGCAAAGGCCATCGACAAGATAAATGTGTTGGCCTCGAAGAAGCTTTGCCACTTCGTCTCGCTGAGGTCCTGGGAGAGTTTTTCCTTGTACTTGGCGATCATCTCCTTCAAGGTCGCTGTCTCGATCTTTGCTGCGAGCTCGTACAACGTCTCTGGCGCTTCCTTCGCGATGGCTGCCGCGTTGTCGGCCACCAGATTGACCACACCACGCTGGGCGGCTTTGGGGATGCCGGTGCTTACGCGCCCGACTTTGACCATCTCGAACACGGCTTCTGCGCTGACTTTTCGCTTTTTGGGGGGAAATCTATCTCGATCGACGGCGGTCAGCAGCGCATTGTGTGCGAAAAGCATTCTGTCTGTGCGCGCC
The DNA here is from genome assembly GCF_054515855.1 of Cupriavidus sp. PET2-C1. Classification (NCBI taxonomy): domain Bacteria; kingdom Pseudomonadati; phylum Pseudomonadota; class Betaproteobacteria; order Burkholderiales; family Burkholderiaceae; genus Cupriavidus; species Cupriavidus sp. PET2-C1. Next base: position 414,326 of record NZ_JBTNRJ010000003.1, on the reverse strand, counting down.
TGTCGTTGATATCGACTCGAAATCGAGCGCATGCTCTTCACAAGCTGCTTGAGATAAAGGTCCGTGATGAAATACACCCGGCCTTCAAAGGTCGGGGGCTGATCGCCGCCGCCAACCAATACCACGACGTCCTCCGCTAAGCTGGCAATGGCGGTGGCGATAAAACGATCTTGAGTCGAGAATCCGAGCCCGTTTAACGGATTGCGTTCCAGCCAATCCGGCAAGCGATCGAGGAGCGCCACGACGTCGTCGTGGGTCGCTGGCTTCTCGTATGGACCCGAGCGCAGTGGGCCCAAGCAAATGCGGTCGAGGCCCGCATATTTCGGCACGTAGCCCTGGTCGGCGGACGGCTTGAAGGGATAGATGCACAACCGATCCGGTAAGACATGCAGCATGAGCGTCATGTCGACGCGCGTTGTCGCGGACGCGTGCTCGAGCCGGAGGAAGAAGTAGACGTACGTGCCGCCGTCCTCCAAATCTTCGCACTCATACACGATGCGCTCGGCGAGCGCGTCCCTGATTACTAGCGATTCCTGCACTGCCTTAGCCATGCGCTTCCTTTGTCACGACCAGCGTTTCCTGACGTTGACCTAAGTCACAAAAATGGTGACCGGCTTGATCTACGCGACGCCGAGGCTCGCCGCAAACTGCGGGATCTGAGGTCCGGCGTCTACCCATCGGCCCGGTCGCGCCTGGAGGCATGAAGCCCCCCGGCGCAGGATAGCGCATAGGCATGCCACGGCACATCCGCGCGGAGGAGGGGGCGGCCGGGCGGCCTATACCGACGCCCTCGCGTGCGCCCCGCAGAGGGGAAACCCGGCGCCCATTCACAGTGCTGCCAGCTTCACATGTCCGGCTGACAGAGAAAGCGCCATATCTTGATAATTATCATTATCACTACGTTCGGCCCGCGTTTCGAACGTTGGGGGGAAGGGAGACCCGGCGGGCGGCGGTAGCCGACCCATCTCGGTCATTCAGAAGATCGTAGAGATTCAAATTGGCCGTGAACTGCTTGTCCGACAAGCGAGAGATAAACCGTTAAGTCGCCTCGCACGTAGGTATCCAGTGTCCCGTGGCCGCCCAATCTTGGCCAAGGCTCCGCGATGAAACATTCCCCATATGCAAGGGTTCCGATCCGAGTACTGAGGAGCTTCATTGCGTCGTTTTGCAGCACCTGCTGACGTACGTCAGGATTGGACAAGAACACGTCGAACAGATAGGTCACATCCCTATCGACAAAGGTGGAGGAGCCACGCTGTGCGTCCAACATGAATACGCCGGAATACCTCTCTGACCAGAAAATGAGATCGCCGCCCCATGTCGACGCAAGTGCTGCGGCATCTTCCCCTAGTAGCCACTGCCAAGGTGCTATCGCTTGTCTCCCGAGGTCGGCATCAAGCACGGTTATCAGGCCACCGTTATAGACGCCCGATGGAATTCCGTTCCTGGGCTCGGAAATGGGGACTCTCGAAACCAAGGCGGGAGCTGTCAGGGTAAAAGATTCAACGAAGCCCATTGTTTTATGTCGAGTTGTTTTATGGCGGCTAGCTCCACCTATTCTAGCGGACGACCGCTATTGGCCGACTTGAGCCGGCCGAACCGCTGCCATATGGTTGATATAAAAGGTTCGGGTCGTGGCACCGCGAGGGATAGTCCAAAAGACAGAACAGAATTCCAACCTTCGCCAACATTTAACATAAATTGCGTTCTATTCCTGCGCGGAAGACCTGCAAAGGCTTTGATCGTCGAAGCGACGTTGTTCCAGGCTGGTCGCAAATAGTTCGAGTTCGACACCACTGGACTGAAGTGGGAATGCGGTGCGAAGATCCAGCACCTGCATCTGGCCGAGCAGGGATGCATCTCTGTGCGATGGTATTGACCTCGCCGTGGTCAATGCCGCGTCGCTGCGCCAGCAAATCGGCGTAGTAAAGCAAGACAACACGCTGTTTGCGTGTTCGATCTGCGACTACATCGCATCGAGCATTCCCGGAGCTCCGCTGGAGGCAGTCCTGCCAGGCTGGCTGATCCTGATTGACCACTGCCATGCCTTCGGTCTGTTTGATCCGGGGTTGAGGCGGATTGCGCCGAACTGATGGCCGTTCGCGTTTCATTGAGTTTGCCGATTTAGCGGGGCTTGAGATTCCGAGCCGAAAGGCGCTTGCGCATCTATGCAAATGTTGCGCGATCCGCCGGCAGCATCGCCATCTGGCCCACCCGGAGGCGGCGGACCCCTTTTTTATCATTTCAGCAGATCCGGCAGGCAATCGGCAAATTCCGGCTGGACCGTGCGCATTGGCTTCGTAATGGCCTCGTCGCCGGTGAGGATCGCGAGGGTCATGCCGGTCATCGTGGTCAACCCGTTAGAGTTGCGCAGCACCTGTAGCATCAGGTGGAGGGGAAAGCCATCGGCGGTGCGGCGCAAAGGATGAATGCCGCCATGCACGAACGAGTTCATGGCGTTCCAGGACACATCCTTGAAGTGGGACAACACTTGATGTGCGGCAGTTGGCGCCGTCCCTTGTCCTGCCCGTATACCGATCCGTTTGATCATCTCGCTGACGCCGGGCAAGTTCTTGGCCGCCTCTCGCTCTCCAAGGTCAACGGGGTTTGCAGCTTGTCAATCGCCGTGTCGCTCGCTGCGTAGAGCAGCCACATCGCCAGGGTCAGGGCCTCGAACTGCAGTCGCATCAGGCTGACGGCAGAGGTGGGCAAGCCCAAAGCCGTCAGGGCTCGCAGGGCAACAGCGTGCTCCATCGCGACCAGACACATGTACAGTGCCGCTTCGCCTCGGGGAGAGCGGTCGAACTCGGCGTCGTCGAGCAGCGCATTCAGTCGCTCGTGCAGCGCGTCCGATCGTTGGAGCATGTGCTCCAAGGGATTGTCGGCCCCGGTATTGTTCTTCGTTTGCATGCCGATATGGTAGCGCGAACCCATTGATGGGCGTCCCCGGCTAAGAAGATGGGCCGGTCGCGCTCTCGTGCTGCGCATCGAGCCTCGCTGCGCGAGTCTCGCCCCATCCGGGCTTCCATCGCTGACGCCTACGGCCCGGTTCTTCGATCCGGGCCTGCGCGCTTCGCTTGCGTGGGGCCTGCGCCAACTGCGGTCGGTTGCCTGTCCAGCCGTCTTCCTTCGCTCATCACCTTGTCCGCGACTGTAGCCCGCGGCCGTGTGCCATCAAGGCGCGCCGGGCCGTGTCCTCGGCTACGCCTGCGGGCCGCACCCACCCGGCGCTTTTCTTCTTGACGGCGCCCGTTCCGCGCGCTCCTGGCCGTCGCGGGCGATGAACTCAGGAAAGACGGTGGCAACGAGGCCGGCCCAGGTCTCCGCGCCGACCCCACCGGAAAAGCCGAAAGGCGGGCTCCGAATCTAGGAATCCGGTGGTTTTCGACAGCGAACCCTTGTCAGGAGAAACACCATGCAACTCGCGTCCCGCTTCGCTTCCCGTTCCCCGGTGCTGCGCTCGGAATTCCCCTTGTCCGACGACCAAATCCGCAGCGTAGCCCCGTCCATCTTCGCAGAAGCCCCGCATGGCAGTCGTTCAGAGCGATACAGCTATATCCCCACCGTCACGGTATTGGACGAGCTGCGCTGCGAAGGCTTCCAACCCTTCATGGTCTGCCAGACACGCGTGCGGCAGGACGACCGCCGCGAATACACCAAGCACATGATCCGGCTGCGCCACGCCAGCCAGATCAATGGCAGCGAGGCCAACGAAATCATCCTGCTGAATTCGCACGATGGCACGAGCAGCTATCAGATGCTGGCCGGCATGTTCCGCTTCGTGTGCCAGAACGGGCTTGTGTGCGGCGATACCGTCGCCGATGTGCGCGTGCCGCACAAGGGCGACGTAGCCGGGCAGGTCATCGAGGGGGCTTACGAGGTCCTGCGCGGATTCGACCGCGTGCAGGAATCCCGGGAAGCCATGCAGGCCATCACGCTGGATGTGGGGGAGTCGGAGGTGTTCGCCGGCGCCGCGCTGGCCCTCAAGTACGACGACCCGGAGAAGCCCGCGCCGATTACGGCATCGCAAGTCCTGATGCCGCGTCGCCTGGATGACCGCCGCGCCGACCTATGGAGCGTTTTCAACCGCACGCAGGAAAACCTCATCAAAGGCGGTCTATCCGCCCGCGCGGCCAACGGCCGCCGCCAGCGCACCCGCCCTGTGCAGGGCATCGATAGCGACATCCGCCTGAATCGCGCCCTGTGGCTGTTGGCCGATGGCATGCGCCAGTTGAAGGCCTGACCCTCGCGGAGGGGCTTTCAAGATCCCGGCCCCTGCGTTTCCTTCCGCCGCTGATTTCGTTACGAATGGAGATACTACGATGAACGCCGTTACCCAAGCCGAAGATCGCGCCATCACCACCACGCTGGAAGTGGCCGATCCGACCAAGAACCTGATCCTGGTTCCGCTTTCGCAGTTGCTGCCGCGCCGTTCCAAGTGCAACGCCCGCACGACCGCGCGCATGTCCGTCCCCGAACTGGCCGCCAGCATTGCCCGCGTCGGTTTGTTGCAAAACCTTGTTGTTATCCTTGCTGGCGATGGCAAGCATTACGAAGTGGTGGCCGGTGATCGTCGCCTGACCGCGTTGAAGTTGTTGGTGAAGAGGAAACACTTCGCCGCAGACCACGAAGTGCCGTGCCTGCTGGTGCCCGACGCCTCAGCCCGTACCGTGAGCCTGGCCGAAAACCTGCTACGCGAGCAGATGCACCCCGCCGACCAGTTCGAGGCGTTCGCCGCGCTGGTCAGGGAAGGACGTCCCATCGAGGATATTGCCGCCGACTTTGGCGTGTCCCCGATGGTGGTGCAGCGCCGCCTGAAGCTTGCGAACGTGTCGCCGCGCTTGATGGCCGATTACCGAACCGGTGGCGTCACGCTGGAGCAGTTGGCCCCGGCGCGTTGCGCCGGGGCATCCGCTCAAAACCGGGCGCGGCAGATCTGCCGCGCCCGGTTTCAACCTCCACAGCAAAATCGCCGTGTCGCCGCCTTCGGCCAGGCGGCGACGTGGCTGCGCGCAAGTGCCTTGCGCATGGTACGGCGATCGGTGCCCCGCTGAGGCGGGCAAGGTTTCGATGGCGCCCCGCCGCAATGGGCTGGGTGTGGAGCTACGCCCTGGATTGCTGGTACAGGTTGTGCGAAAGCGCGTCGTCCTCGATGCTGGCAAATTGTCGCCCACCACGTCACGAAGGGCGGTTCACGGATACGTCGACCGACCGCTATGGAGCTTTCGCGCCCATGCCTCAAAGACGTCGCCGCAAGCTGCGGCAGGGGCGTTCTCGCTTGTCGTTGATGGAGTGGTCCTGACCCGCGTTGGGGTGCAATCCGGTGCAGCTGTCATGCGGGGATGCCGAGTCGGCCACGGCTCCTTTCGGGGAGGTCGGCCCATGCGTCCTTTAGCTGTTGTGCATCCTGGCAGGGGCGCGGCTGCGCCTCGGCCTTCATGGCTGCAACCTTCCGGCACAAACAATTTCCCCGCCGCTGCGCGGCTTCCTCGCCCCAGCAAATTGTTTGCGCCTCCAGGTCCTCCACTGCGTGTCGGCCGCAAGCGGTGCAGCCAGCCCGGCCCCCGCTGATCGGATCACAACAAGGACGCGATGGGCGCGACCTTGGATAACCTGAAAGGAGAATGCATCATGGCTAACATCGGCAACTTCACCGCGCAGAACGACGGCTTCACCGGCACGGTTCGCACCCTGACGCTCAACGTCAAGGTCAAGTTCATCCCCAACGACAAGACCAGCGAGAACGCCCCCGACTTCCGCATCCAGGCGGCCGGCGGCTATGACATCGGCGCGGGGTGGAAGAAAATCAGCCAATCCGAGCGGCCCTACTTGTCCGTGACCCTCGATGATCCTTCGTTCCCGGCGACAATCTATGCCCGGCTGATCGAGGAAGAAGATGGTACGCACAACCTGATCTGGTCGCGCAGCAAGCCGACGGCCTGACGGCCGCCCCAAACGCCCCGCCAATTGCGGCGGGGCGCAGTTGCTGCTAGCCGCAGCATCGCGTGCACGCCTACGGCGCGTCGCGCTCTTTCAAGATTGCCTCCAGTTCCTGGCGCATCAGCGCCAGAAGCTGCTCGGCCTTTCGGTTGATTCAGCTGCTTACGGCTTCTGTTGGAATCCGCATTTGCGGATTCCAACAGATCAGGGTGACCGACCGCATCTGTGCCTTGGCCTGGCTACCGCAACTTCGCTTCCGTACTTCTGTGGTTGCGCGATTCCGAGGGTTTCTGGATCCGTGCTTGTGTACGAATGCGCAAATCTGTGTCGCGTTCTCGCGCTTTGGTGGACACAGTGTCGTGCGTGGTCGGGCCTCCAGGCTTCTACAATGGCCCAAAGCACGGGAGGCGCCGCTAGTCAAAGGCCGCTGGGCCGCTTTGTGACTATGTCAGTCTGATTCAAGACGACGGCGGTCCAGATCGACATATCTCGGCGCGGCGTGGAAAGAAGTCACCCAGTCAAGCGACCCTACCTGTCCGTGACCATCGATGCCCCTTCGTTCCCGGCCACGATCTGCGCCCGTCTGGTCGAGGAAGACGATGGCATGCACAACGTGATCAGTCGGGCCGCAAGTAGGCAGCCCTCCCAACGCTCGTCCACGGCGCGGTGCCCGGATGCTCTAGTGCCCGCTCCCTTGCCGGCCTCCCCAACTTTTGCGCACTCTCAGGCAGATCGCTCGGTCACGACCCCGCTGCTACCGGAGGAGTACGGAAGTGGAGCGGATCAGCGACGAGCCAGTCGCGTGGTAAGGGTCTCGACCATGGCCACGATCATGGCGCGGTCCGGGCTGCTGACCTTCGTCAGTAGCCGGGCGAGATGGTTGGCCTGATCGCTGGAGCGGGTGCTGGCCTCGGTCAGCAGTTCCGAGGTGTCGCACTGGAAGATGTCAGCCAACTCGGCCAAGCGCGCGATCGTGGGCATGACGACGCCACGCTCCATACGGGAGACCGCCTCGTTACCAATCCCCAACTTTTCCGCCACCTGTTCCTGAGTGAGGCTGGCTGCTATGCGGTGCCTGGCAATCGCGTGCCCCACCACACCAGCCAGTCGGTCTATCTCCGTTCTGCCCATGCTATCTCCATATCAACCGATATGGTTGAGCATCATCTTCTTTGTATGAAGTGCTTTACGAGTTGAGATTCAACCTATAAAGTTGTTTACTGGATCTGATGCTAACCCTCCGCGGGAACCAGTCGTTCCTGTCTACGCAAGGAAGAATAATGGATTCAAGCAAGTACAAGCATGGTCTGGGTTTGCTGCCGGGAAGCGGAGTCGCCCTGGCGCTAGCAGGAAACGGTGGTGGCAGTGACGGTTCGCCGGGAGCGAACGGTGGCAGTGTATCGATCTGGCGACACCAAGAGGTTGCCGCGCCTTTCCTGTGGCGCAGGCAGAGGGCGAATGGCAGTTTGCAGTCATGCCGCGTTGCAGGCCGCAATAGTTAGCCGAGGCTCAGAAGGCCTAGCCGCCGTGGCAAGAGGACCGGCAGCCAGTACGAGCCACATCCATATGAAGCAGCATGACCTTCCCCCTCCGACAGGAACCGCCCCGTGCTTCCGGCTTGGCCGCCTGCTTGCCACACCCGGCGCCTTGGCCGCCGTGAAGAAGTCGCAATCGCACCCGATCGCCTTGCTTGTGCGCCATGTATGCGGCGACTGGGGTGAGCTAGACGACGAAGACCGGCAGCAGAATGAAATTGCTCTCGTTGAAGGGTTGCGGCTGCTGTCCAGCTACGTCCTGGAGACCGGTAAGACCGTCTGGGTCATAACCGAAGCGGATCGCTCGGTCACGACCCTGCTGCTACCGGAGGAGTACTGAAGGTGACGGAATTGGGGCGGGTCAGCGGCGAGCCAGTCGCGCCGCCCCTGAATGGCTATGAATTTTTTCGGAGAAGCATCAATGTGCCCAACCCAAATCACCGAGGAGCAACGTGCAAAGCTACTTGCCAACGGCCACAGCGCCTACGCTGGCGATCTTCTACCGGTGGTGCGACTGTTCACGCCGGATGCGCATGCGACATGGCTACTTGCCGCGCTCGACCCGGCCGATGGGGACACCGCCTACGGTCTGTGCGACGTGGGTATCGGCATGCCCGAACTGGGCCATGTGAAGCTGTCCGACCTTGCGTCCATCGTTGGGCCGCTCAAAAGGCCAATTCTTCGCGACCTGTACTTCCGGCCAAACCGATCGCTATCGGCGTATGCGCAGCTGGCGCAGGTTGACGGTTCGATCCCCGACTGACCAAACCCGCCGGCCATTCCGGTAGGCCGGCCCGACAGCCCTCCGCTGCGCCTCATTGATTGATGCAGGGGCGTCGATTCCGAGCAAAGTAACCAGCATGGAAAGACGGTGTGCACAACTTGATGTCCGCGCAGCAACCGACCGTTTCCATGCGGGCGTGGCGCACCGAACGATGCCTGATCGGCATCGCTCACGCGCAACCAATGGGGTCTTGGTCTCAAAAGGACCAGCCCTGACCGAAGTCCATTGACCACAACCTGACGAGGACCGACTGTGAATCCACAACAGGAACCACCTGTGAATCCCCTGAGCGTACCGGGCGGCGTCTTGCCCGCACCGGCGCGCACGCTGGCTGCTCGCGACTACAAGACCTTGGCCCTGGCGGCCCTTGGCGGCACACTCGAATTCTACGACTTCGTCATTTACGTCTTCTTCGTCACGGTGCTGGGCGCGCTATTCTTCCCGCCCAACATGCCAGATTGGCTACGACAACTGCAGACGTTCGGAATCTTCGCCGCCGGCTACCTGGCACGCCCGCTTGGCGGCATCGTGATCGCCCACTTTGGTGACCGGCTTGGCCGCAAGCGCATGTTCACGCTGTCAATCTTGCTGATGGCCGCGCCCACGCTGATGATCGGCCTGCTGCCCACCTACGCCAGCATCGGCGTCGCGGCGCCACTGTTGCTGCTGGCGATGCGGGTGCTGCAGGGCGCGGCCATTGGGGGCGAGATGCCCGGTGCCTGGGTGTTTGTCGGTGAACATGTGCCGAGACGGCACTACGGCTTCGGCATCGGGACCCTGACCTCGGGCATCACGGGCGGCATTCTGCTGGGTTCGCTCGTCGCCGTCGCCATCAATCGCCATTACTCACCGGAGCAGGTGAGCGAGTTCGCCTGGCGCATCCCCTTCCTCCTGGGCGGCGTGTTTGGAATGGTGTCCGTGTACCTGCGCCGATTTCTGCACGAGACACCCGTGTTTCGCGAGTTGGCTGACCGGAGCAATCTGGCGCGCGAACTGCCGATCCGCACCGTGCTGCGCGATCACCGCTCGGCCAGCATGTTCGTTGCACTGCTGACCTGGGTACTTTCTACCACTATCGTTGTGGTGGTGCTGTACACACCCGCCTACCTGCAGAAGGTCCATCATATCCCCGCCGCGCTCGCACTCGAGACCAATGCTTTTGCCACCCTCATGCTGACCATGGGCTGCGTGATCGTCGGATGGGCGTGCGACCGCATCGGCACCCGTGTCGTCATGCTGATTGGCTGGGGCGGACTGTTCATGACCGCATACCTCTTCTACGGCAGCCTGCCTGGCACGCCTGCCACGCTGTTCTGGCACTACGGGCTGCTAGGCCTATTCGTCGGCACCATCGCCACCGTCCCGATTGCCGGCGTGCGTGCTTTTCCAGCACCGGTGCGCTTCACCGGTCTGTCGTTTGCCTACAACATGTCTTATGCAGTTTTTGGTGGCCTCACGCCGATGCTCCTCACGCTCTGGCTACAGCGCGACACCATGGCGCCTGCTCACTACGTGGCAGTACTGGCAACTGTCGGATTCTCGCTTGCACTCTGGCCCGTAGCCAAGTGCGGCCATGCCATGCGCGATGGCGTGGCCAGCACCCGTCAGTGACTGACGGGCGCCGTGCGCCTCAATGGCTCGAATCCACGACTGACCTTGACTCGTAGCCCCAATTCATGGTCGTCACTACGGCGGACCTTCCAGCTGCAAGCCATTGCGCCGCACTGTGGCCATTTCAGTCTGATTCAAGGCGATGGCGGTCTAGATCGACATTCTTACGCACTGCGGTGCGGTTTTGACCCAAAGAGACATGATCCGCCGGGCGGCTTGCGGCAGGGTTACCGGTGCCGCGCGCGATCTCCGCGCGGCATTGCCGTCGCATTCGGACGATCTGCACAAGGCTTCGGAGTCAATGATGCGGTGATGCATTAGTCCTTGCGCTCGATGTCCATGGTGACACTCCTGTTCGACAGAAGGTTAGGTCATGGCCGATCGAGGCGCGGATTCTTGGTACCCGACCGCAGCGTATCTCTACATTCTGCACCTGGACGGGCCCGCGCTGGCCTGGGAGTACCTGCGTCGCCATCCCAAGTACCGGTGCGACTGGCATTGCCGTCAGCGCAGGCCGGAGGCGGCGCACCGCTGGGGCCTGCATCTATGGGAAGACCCGTCTCTGGATGCGCGCGACGCGCATCCGGCCTGGTTCCCTGATCATGATGCGGTGCTCCAACTCTACCCGGATGCCGACCCACCACCCAATGCCAGCGCCTTCAAGTTTTGGCGCATTCCGGGCCAGAAACACCTGGTTCACGACGGCAAGCGGCTAATACTGACGGCTCGCTGGCCCGGCAACTGCGTACGGCTGGTGTTGGCGCCAGGCCTGGAGGATGGCATGGCCTATCTCTATGCCGTCCGCGCCGGCGCCCCGCTCAGCGCGCGCAACCGCACGCTCGTGGCCGAGTGGGACAAGCTCTCGGTGGCTGCCGAAGCTTCCCCTACGGTCGCGGTCCGGTCCCGGCCGGCACCCGCCGCATTGCTGGAATTACACACCTTGCAAGCGCTCGATGCCACCCAGGCAGGTGCGTCCCTGCGCGAGGTCGGGGAGGGGCTGTTCGGGGCCGATGCTGCAGCAAGTGGTTGGCATGCCGACGGCGGCCTGCGCTCTCGCGTGCGTCGCCTGGTACGCCGCGGCCGATCGCTGATGCACGGCGGCTATCGCCGTTTAGCTCAGCTCGACTGACCTTGGTAGGGTCGTCTTGCCTTCGCTGCAAAACGACCCTCTGCGCCCCGCATCCCTTTCTTCAGACTGGCCTCCATCCGGTCGCGTTGTGCGGCTGACGATCTTGATTGATGGAGGATCATCCGATGCGTCCCGCTCCCTTGCGGCCTGCCGCTGCTGCCGTCGCTACGACGCCGCAACCCCAACGCTACCTGACCAACGACGAAGCCGCCGATTACCTGCGGTTGTCGCCGCGCACGCTCGAGAAGCAACGTGTGATCGGCGGCGGACCGAAGTTCCGTAAGTTCGGCCGGCGCGTCATGTACGCCGTGGCCGACCTCGACACCTGGGCCGACCAGCGCAGCTACGAGGCCACCTCCGACCCCGAATACGCCGAACGTCATGCGGCGGACAGCCGTGCGCGCTGATCGCTGGCTCGCCGGTGGCCATTGCCATGTCAAGCGGATCGGGGGAGAGGGAACAACTCGAGCTCTTCCGCGCTATGCCGGGCGACATGGCGCCGCGCGATGCTCAGGACTTGATGGCGTACCCGTTCTTCTCGTTGGCGAAGTCGCGGCGTGCGGTGCCAATCGACTTTCGCAGCGGGGACATCATCATCCGCGTGGAGGGCACGCGGGAACATGGCATTGCCACGATCTGGGACGCGGACATTCTGATCTGGGCGGCCAGCCAGATTGTGGAAGCGCGCGACGCGGGGCTGCGCCCATCGCGGCTGATGCACGCCACGCCGTACGAAATTCTTCGATTCATCGGGCGCGGCGTGTCGCTGCGCGACTACCAGCGCCTCAAAGCCGCGCTCGACCGGCTGCAATCGACCACGGTGGCGACTTCCATCCGCGAGACGAGCGGGCGGCGATTGCATCGCTTCTCGTGGGTCAACGAATGGAAGGAGCTGGCCGACGCCCGCGGCACGCCGCTGGGCATCGAGCTGATCCTGCCGGACTGGTTCTATGCCGGCGTAGTCGACGCTGCCCTGGTGCTGACCATCGACCCGGCGTACTTCCGGCTCACTGGCGGCATCGAGCGGTGGCTGTACCGTGTGGTGCGCAAGCACGGCGGCAAGCAGCCGGACGGCTGGCAATTCGACTTCCGGCAGCTGCACCGGAAATCGGGCAGCGCCACGCGCTTCTCGGATTTCGCTTACGACCTGCGCGCACTGGTGGCGCGGCAACCCTTGCCTGGCTACGTCCTCGGCATCGAGCGGGTGCCGGGCGATGCCACAGAAGTGCTGACCTTCAGGCCCGTGCCGTCCGCGGCACGGGGATAACCCCGGGGCAACTTGTGAACAGCCTCGTGCTATCGGGAGTACCGGGTATCGTGCTATCGGGAGTACGCCTATCGTGCTATCAGGAGTACGAAACGTCCGCAAAGCCAATAACGGCGCGGGTTTGCGGTCCCGTTAACTTATCTAACTTAAAAAGACTAACTAGTAGTAGGCGCGCGTCGCGTCGATGGACAACCATCGAACGGCACGGGAAGCACCGCTTTGCAAAGGCGGCGAAGGCCAGTTTTTCAGTATGGGGGACGAGGCCATGATCGTCGCCTTACTTAACCAAAAGGGCGGCGTGGGTAAGACCACGCTCGCCACGCACATCGCTGGCGAGTTGGCGCTACGCGGCCAGCACGTGGTCCTGCTCGATGCCGACCCGCAGGGATCGGCACTGGACTGGACGCAACGGCGAAGCCATCGGGGCTTGCCGCGCCTGTTCAGCGCCGTGGGCCTCACCCGCGAAACGCTGCACCAGGAAGCGCCGGAGTTGGCCAGACGCTGCGACCAGGTTGTCATCGACGGCCCGCCACGCATCGCCGCCTTGGCGCGCTCGGCACTATTTGCCGCCGAGCGTGTGCTGGTTCCGGTGCAGCCCAGCCCCTACGACCTGTGGGCGTCTGCCGAGATGGTCGCGTTGATCCGTGAGGCGCAGGCTTTCCGGCCAGCGCTACGCGCTGCCTTCATCATCAATCGCCGCGTCAGCACCACCGTCATCGCCCGCGAAGCCCGCCAAGCGTTGGCCGAGCAACCGCTACCCGCGCTGCGCTCGGAAGTGCATCAGCGCATCGTGTTCGCTGACAGCGTGGCTGGGGGCCGGCTCGCCCGCGAAACGGTGCCCGACAGCGCCGCCGCGCGCGAAGTCACCGCGCTGGTTGATGAACTGCTGCGGTGGCCGACATGACGACCACCCGTGGCAAACGCATCGCCATTGGCGCGCGGCCGCCGGCGAACCCGCACGCTGAGGCGTGGGTTCGCCAGGGGGATGCAGACGTCCTCCAGAAGGGTGACGTTTACACCGCACGTCTGACGCTCGATATCACACCGGCGATGCGCGCGCGCATCAAAGTGTCGGCGTTCACGCAAGGCGTGACCGTCGCCGAACTGCTGCGCGCGCTGCTGGAACGCGAATTCCCGGAGTCACCCCAATGAACACACAACCTTCGGCTGCCGCGGCTACGCCGCCGCCACCGCTTGCGGTGCTCGCCAGTCAGGACCGCACCGCGCCGCTGACCCGCGTCTCGCTCGCCTACCTTGAGCAGCGCATCGACGTCTACCTGCGCTTTGGTGAGCCCGCGCATATCATCCGGCTCGACCCCTCGCGTCGCGTCGCAGTGTTCCCGCCGGGCGCGGCGTTCTGCCGCATCCGCTGGCAAGCCAACGACTACGGCACGGTGCGGTGGCAGCTCATGGTGATGCAGACTTGCACGCCGCTGGACGCGGCGCAGCGCATCCCCGGCGTGCTGCCCGGGGCCCGACTCCTGCTGCACGCCGAGGGCGAGTTGGCCGTGCGCGCCGTGCTGGAGCGGATCGACGCCATCGAGGCGCTAGGCATCGCCCCGGTCGCCGTCTCGCCCGCGTACTGGCGCACGCTGGGGAATCGGCTCAGCGCGCGTCTGCCGCTGCCGGCGTATACCGCCGAGCGGCACGCCGCTTGGTTGGCGGGAAGGTCGCTATTATGACGGCTGCTGCCACTGCCGGCACCGCGCCGCATCCTCGCTCGCGCCTGCGCGCTCGCGTCATGCTGGCAGGCCTCTCTATTCTCGGCCTCGCTGCGCTGGCTTGGGCGTCTTTCGTGTCGCCACTGCCGCGCTTGACCTACAACCCGTCCGACAGCGTCGCGGTTGGCTGGTATCGCGTCGATCCGACCGGCAATCGGGCCACCTTGCTGCAAGGTTCCGTGCATGTGGGCACCATCGTGCTGGCTCGGTTGCCGGGCGAAGCGGCCGCACTGGCTGCGCAGCGTGGCTACCTGCCGGCGGACGTTCCCCTGCTCAAGCGCGTGGGTGCGGTGGCGCCGCAGCAAGTCTGCATTGTCGGGCGCAGCATACGTATCGATGGCGTGCCGGTGGCCGCAGCGCTGTCTGCTGACCGCATGGGCCGGCCGTTGCCATCCTGGCAGCAGTGCCGGCGTCTGGTTTCAGGCGAGTTGTTCCTGTTGAGCACGACCGATCCGGCGTCATTCGACAGCCGGTATTTCGGGCCGATTGCCGCATCCGCCGTGATCGGCGTCGCGCATCTCGTTTGGCCGGAGGCAGATCGATGATGTCCACCGGCTCACTGTGCTTTGTCGTGCCATCCGGCGGGTCGTTCCGCTGGGCGTCCCCGTGTCGTCCAACCTGTAGCGCGGACGCACTCGCGCCGCCTCCGGCGCGGCGATCCGACGTGCAGGCTTCTTCCCTTGAACACGGCCGGCCTGTGACCATGGCCGTGGTCGCCGGCGGCGCTGCTGCCTTGTGTGCTACGCCGCCGGGCCGCCGACGTCCGGAGCGACAGCGCAGGGCAGAGGCGGAAGGCAAGATAAAAGGTCGCGGCACCCAGCCGCTTGAAAACCCTGTCTGCACGTGGGTAGGGCGCGGCACGCGCCAAGGTGCGGCAGTGTGCCGCGAGAGGTGGCAATGCCGCAACGGCATTGGCGAAGCGGGGTGCCTTACCCGCCCAGCTACGCTGGTCTTAGTGAGAGGCGCAGCATGAAGAATCACGACGATGAACGTTTCCAAATACGGTCTGGCGCGCCAAGGCGGCGCGGCGACGCATTCATCAACAAGGTGCTGAGCCAGGCCAACAAGGCCGGCGCCACGCTCGGCAAGTCGGTCGGCAAGGCCGGTCAACGGCCGGGCTCCCGGTTGGGACGCGGCCACGTCGCGGCGCGCTTCGCCGGTGGCTCGCTGACTTCCAATGCCCGGCGCGTGACGATCAAGACACGGCTGGTCAATTTAGCGAAGGTCGGGAGGCGCTCGATTGCTGCGCATCTGCGTTACATCGAGCGCGAAGGCGTCGATCGCCACGGTGGCACGGGACGCGCCTATGGCCCGACCACCGACGCCGCGGACCTCGATGCCTTCAAGGAGCGTAGCGAGGGCGACCGGCACCAGTTCCGCTTCATTGTTTCGCCGGAGGACGCCGAACAGCTCGACGGCCTGCGGACCTATACCCGGCACCTGATGGCGCGCATGGAGGCAGACTTGGGCACCGAGCTGGAATGGGTCGCAGTGGATCACTGGAACACCGACAACCCTCACACGCACATCGTCCTACGCGGCAAGGACGACACCGGGAAAGACCTGATCATTTCCCGGGACTACATCGCCGAGGGGATGCGCATGCGCGCATCGGAGCTGGCAACGGAATGGCTTGGGCCGCGCACCGAGCTGGAGATCCAGCGCACCATACTTCGGGAAGTCGATCAGGAACGGTGGACAGGGCTGGATCGCACCTTGCAGCGGGAAGCGGTAGACGGTCTGGTGTTGCCCGAGACGCTGGGCGCCCCTCGGCTGCAACGCCAGCGGCAAATGCTGATTGGCCGTTTGCAGCGCTTGCAGCGCATGGGCTTGGCGACAGAGCGGCAGCCCAGCGCGTGGGCCATTCATGCCGAGGCTGAACAGGTCTTGCGGGCCATGGGCGAACGCGGCGACATCATCCACACCATGCAGCGCGCCATGAGCGGCAAGCAGCGTGAGCTGGCCGTGTTCCAGTCCGGCGAGGATGGGCGCACCGTCATTGGTCGGGTGGTCGACAAGGGCCTGGCGGATGAGTTGTACGACAAGGGCTACCTCATTGTCGACGGGATCGACGGCAAGGCGCATTACGTCGCGTTGCCACCACGGTCAGAGCTGGAGAACTACCCGGCAGGCGCCATCGTGGAAGTGAAAGGTTCGGCCGAGGTGCGCGCGGCCGACCGGAATATCTCTGCACTCGCGGTCGATGGGTTGTATCGCACCGATCACCACCTTGCAGTTGCCAAGGGTCACGCTACCTCTGAGCGCGACCCAGGCGAACTGGTCGCCGCACACGTGCGCCGGCTCGAAGCGCTGCGTCGTGCCGGCATCGTGGAGCGCGTGGCCGAGGGCGTCTGGCAAGTGCCCGACGACCTGCCCGAACGCGGCCGCCATTACGACGTGGAGCGCCTGGGCGGCGGTGTGGCGGTGGAGTTGAAATCTCACCTGCCCATCGACCGGCAGCCCCGCGCGATCGGCGCGACTTGGCTGGATCAGCAACTGATTGGCGGTGGCAAGGGGCTGGGCGACCTTGGCTTTGGCGGAGAGGTCAAGGAATCGCTGCGCCAGCGCACTGAGTTCCTGGTTGAGCATGGCTTGGCCGAGTTGCGCGGAAAGCGGGTGGTGTTGGCCCACAATCTGCTGGCGACCCTACGCGACCGCGAGCTGACGATGACCGCGAAGGACATCGCTGCCGAGACAGGTTCTGAGTACCGGCCCGTGACCGATGGTCAGCGTGTTGCCGGCGTCTACCGACGCAGCATCGTGCTCGCCAGCGGCCGCTACGCAGTGCTGGACGACGGAATGGGATTTAGCTTGGTGCCATGGAAGCCGGTGATCGAACATCGAATGGGGCAACAGCTTGCCGCGACAGTGCTTCATGGAAGCGTCTCATGGGAGATCGGTCGACAGCGTGGGCTCGCGATCTAATGGTGGCTTGAGAACATGGTTAAGCCGCAGCTGACCAGCTTATTGCCTTCTCGCAATAGATAACGGGGCCATGAAATGAGCGTGCTACGCAGGGAAGGGTTGAATCCCCCCGGGCGTCATCCCGTCTCTTGCGATCGGCGCCCTCGGCCGGGCGGCAGAATAAATTACGGGATATATCCGCCTTGCGGTACGGCAGCCTAGCTGCTAAGTCTAGTCATGCGGGTTTTGACTAGCGGCGCATACCCAAAGACAGCAAGCAAAGCGGTCGATTACGAATATATCTGATCAATGATCAAATTATATTTGAAATATAATTCATATATTACGGCTTATTCGTGAAAATGACTACAATCCATTGGAAATCTATGGCGCTGGGGAAGAACAATCGTCAGCGCCATGAGTGCTCTCGTTAATCGATATCTTTCATGGAGAATCATATGAAATGGCTATCTGCTGTGCCATTGGCACCTATTTCAAATAGCACCAAGCCGAAGGTTGTAACGCTCCGGCAGAGCGCAACGAAGATCACGCTTGGCGGTTCAGGCCAGGTCATTGAAATCTGGCCCACGCCGAGCGGCAAGTACGGTTGATCTGGCAAGTACTACTGATCACACCGCGGGAGGCGCTAACGTATTTTCGCCCTCCTGCTTTCCCTACGACATCGGGGGTTTGCTGTGCCCTATGAGTTTAAGTCGCACATAAGGACGGCGTATTGCGATCGAGACCTTGTGGTCCTGAACCTACAGACGGATATCTATCAGGTAGTTATGGATATCAGCGTCACAGATCTTAATGCGGCCCTAAGGGATCACCCTAACGAAGGCGAATCGCCGATCGTTGAAGCGTTGAGGGAGATCGGTGCGATACAGGAGACACGCTCAACCTACGATCAAGTCGTGCCAGTCAAACTGGATGGGTTCTTTGAGCAACGTTGGATGACCCCGATGGTGGGGGCCGTTCAGAACAATGAAAGTTGTCGCGTAAGAAGCATCTTCGAGGTAATTCTTGCAGGGTTGACGATGCCACGAACGTCGCTTGGCAGGATAGCAGAGAGCCTGACGCACCATAGGACGCTGCTTGAAGCTGCAGCCGTCAGAAATGAGTCTGATTTTGAACAAATAAACAGTCTCATGCGCTCGTTGAACGAAGCTTTCATATGGGACTTCAGCGGTAACAAGTGCCTCACATATTCCTATGCGCTCGTCCGTTTGGCACGCGGTCGAGGCATACCTGCCAAACTGATGATCGGTGTGCGGACGAGGCCTTTCTTCTCCCATGCGTGGGTTGAACTCCACAAACAAGTTGTGAGCGATACCCCGACGCTTAAGCAAAGCCTTGCCGTGATTATGGAGGTGTAATGATAATTGTTACTACGAAAAGTCATGGCGAGATAGAGGGCAGACTGCGGGAGCGGGACTTCTGGCTTTCATCCGACATTCAACTACATGAACGCGGGAATTTCACCTGCTTTGTAGGCGGTCACTTCAAATTCCAGACCATAGGAGATGCGACGCTCGTTCACACTGGTCGAGCAGTTTTCCGTGGAAAGGAGGTAAGGCCAGGCGAATATCGAGAGCCAGCCGATTTGGCAGAAGATCTCAGGGTAGCAATCGGATATTTCACATTTCTTCTGGTTGAGTCGACCCGTGTGACGATCATTAGCAGTCTTTATCGGCACATTGATATCTTCTATATGGCGAAGGGTGCCGAAATTGTCGTAAGCTCCGACCTCAGTGCCCTGCTCGCCATCATCGGTACACGACCTATCAATGCAAGCTTTGTGTCGGAGTTCGTCAACGAAGATTGTTTTTTTCGAGGCGACACGCTTTTTGAAGGCGTCGATCACGTACCGCTGGGTGAGGCGCTGGTGCTTCAGCGCCACGTTGCACCGCGCCGTGAAGCCTGGAACGTTCCAAAGCCACGCTGCGTGGATTTTATCGAGGAACTCCACTACAACATTCGGCAATTCGTGGCCGATGAAGAACGTGTCTTTGTGCAGTTCTCAGGAGGATTGGATTCCAGTCTCATCTTGCACATAGCGAAGGGGATTTTCCCAAACTGCGTGGCGTTGCATCTGCTGTCGCTGGACGACGCTGCATCGGAGATCGATATTGCGCGTCAGGTAGCGGGCGAGTTCGGCGTGGATTTACGCATTCATGAATCGCCAGTACGCTTTGCGGCTGCGCGGTCGTCCTTCGTGATGGCCGGCCGCATCAACAGCCCCTTCGATGTCTATCCTCTGTCGCCAAATCCTGCCGACCGAAACTTTGCATACGACGAGCAGATTCGGGCAGTCGGTATCGACGGTGGTTGTTTCCTGACGGGGCAGGGGGGAGACTACGTATTCCTTCAAAATCCCCCGCCTCATGTAGGATTGGACGGGTATCGCGACGGGGGGCTGCGTGGTTTCATCGAAGCGGTAAAGGCTTACAGCCAGCTTAAGAAGGTTCCGTTCTTTAGATTGTTGCGTCTCAACATAGAGGCCGCATTCCTTGGCGTGCGCCCTGGTTCATCCCTCACAGCGGCTAGGATCGGGCACTGTCGGGCAGCGAGCCCATCTCGGCCACATGCGCTGTTGAGCAAACTACCAGTCCAATCCCCAAAGTTCGCGCACCTCCAGAGTGTGCTAATGGGCCTCTATCAACTGAGGCCAAACGATGGCAAGCAATTCCGTGTTATTCACCCGTTGTTCATGCAGAACATCCTGGCCGGCGTTCTGGGTGAGCCCGTTCACAGAACGTTCACAGCTGATTACGACAGAATCCAGATAAGAAGGGCATTTGCACAATCGAGTGCGTCGTGGGTAGCTTGGCGTCGAACAAAGCGGCCATCATCGGGTTTGGTATTTTCGTTCTTTCGCAACAATGAAGAACTTGTGAAATGCTACCTCCGGCGCGGGATTGTCGCGTCTACAATTGGAATCGAGGATAAATGGATCGACGATACCGTCACCGAAAATGCAAATGTTGTCACTACGGGTGAGGCGGGAATCGTACTAAATATGCTTCGATTGGAAATGTTTGCGCAATCTTATGCGAGGTACATCGCCTAGATAAGTACGAAAATCATAATTACAGGGAACTCGCTGGCTGACTGTGGCTCTAACTGAAGCCCTGCGATTAGGGTTTGAACTATGGTAGAGCGAATCATGGAGAGAGATAGCGCGTGGCGCATGGTGGCCACTCCGATCGGTGGTATTTTCCGGGATCTATGGAGAGTTTCCCGTGCTCCATTCATCGTCATTGCGATTATCATTCTCGGATTGTCTTTATCGTCGGTGTCCGGTCCCTATTTGTTCTCGCGCCTTGTCGACCGTATGACTGGTGACGGCTGGCACGGGGCATTCTCGACAGGCTTCCTCGTCTATGCGGTTTTGACCGGTCTGACTTTTGCTCTGCAAAGCACGGTCTCCTACCTGGCTGCAATAAGTGCTGAGAATCTGCGCTTTATTGCCTCGACCAGCTTCTTCGACCGACTGCTAAAGAAGCCGCCGCAGTTCTTTGTGGAGCACAACCCTGCCGAGATTCAGTCCGCGCAAATGCAGGGAACCCAAGCGCTCGATCTGGTTGTACAAGTGGGGTTGATAGTACTGATCCCTGGTTTCGTTCAACTCGCGCTAACATTGGCTATTCTGGGTGCCGTGATCGATTCGCGAATCGCTTTAATCGTGCTGGTCTACGGTTTGATAGTCATAATGTTGACTTACTTCTCCAACATCTGGTCGAGACCGCACCTTGAGACGGCCACTAATGCTGGTCAACAAAATGCGCAGCTGATTGGTAACGCGATTTCATCAATCGAAACGCTGCGCTATTTTGGTAGCACGAATTGGATGAGTAGTCGATTCAGTAGGGGGGCGAGAGAGGTTCTTACCAATTGGCGAAGGTACTGCTTGAAGAGGATCGCCTATGCTAGCGTCTACGGCGTTGCACTTGCGCTTCAGTTCACCATCACGTTCTTAATTTTCCTTCCGCGCTATCGCGCCGGCTTGGTCTCCGTAGGCGACGTCGTGCTTTTCAACACGCTCCTGCTTCAACTTAACCGGCCCTTTGAGATGGTGGGGCTTGCCCTTGAGAGCTTGATGCGTTCGTATGTTCAATTGAAGCCATTTGCCCGCATTTGGATTTCCCCTGAAGAGGACGATTCAACACCAAGTCGAGGCAAGCCGCTTGCCGACAGGGGCTGTCTAGAGTTTCGGGACGTGCACTTCACCTACACGGATGGACGCGGGATTGCTGGCGTCAATTTCGTGGCAGAACGAGGCTCGATCACGTTTATTGCTGGTGAGAGCGGTGCAGGTAAGTCAACGGTATTAAAGCTGGCTCTTAAAGCGGTGGAGCCATCGAGTGGTGCGATTCGAGTTGACGGGGTCGACTTACGGAAGATCAACCGTCGGGACTGGTATGGTGCTGTCGGCGTCGTACCGCAGGAAGTGATGCTGTTAAACGATACGCTTGAGGTGAACATAGCCTTGGGACGGCCGATTTGCGAGACGCGCTTGCGCGAAGCTGCCGCAAAGGCGGCGATCCTTGAGCGGATTGAGGAGCTTCCCGACGGATTCTCGACGTACGTAGGAGAGCGAGGCCTGAAGCTGTCGGGGGGCGAGCGCCAGCGTATTGCCATTGCTCGGGCATTGTACGGCGAACCGCAATTTCTGTTCCTCGACGAGGCGAGCTCCGCTCTGGATGATGCGGCGGAGGCAGGAATCATGGCTCACATCCGTAAGCTTGCTGGTGATGTTACGGTCCTTGCCATTACACATCGAAAGAGTGCCATCTGTGAAACAGACAATGTAATCACTATTCGGGGACGGGATCAGCCTTCTGTGGATCGCGACGGGGTAAGGAGAGTGCCGACAGAGAGTGCCTCACATATAGGGTGAGGGACGCTGATGGGCGCTTTCCAGGTTCGCAATCGATTCAGCCAACTTTGCGTAGCGATCGAAGACATCGCTGATAAAGCTGCCAAGTAGGTCTTTGGTTCTAAACCTCGACCGTTCCGATTCCGTTGCTGCATAGAGCCCGAAATTGTTATAGATGTAGTAGCGATAATGTATGGTCTTCCCCCATATATATCGAACAATGTCAAAATCCGCTTCATTCATTCTTTTTGATGTCAGATAAATAAACATTCGATCGAAATCTATGCATTGACCTTTTTTAGGGAAATCAACGAGTGGATGAATGATGGTCGCCTCAAATGCATGCCAATGCCGCGCGAACAATGAGTTCGTGGCGATACCGGTTCGAATTGCCTCGTGATCGTTCGGATCTAAAATTTGTCGTTGCCGGTCAAGTAAATTCAGGGCGGCATTGAATGAGTGGCATAAAGAAATTGCTTTGACAGGAGGGACGAAGAACCCTTTTGATGGTATGTTATGTAATGCATCTTGCTGTGCAAGTCGAATTAGTGCTTCGCGTACCGGAACAGCGCTAGTGCCGATGTCATGAGCTAGAGGTTTAGCGGAGACTCCTCCCACTATAAAGTGGGGCCTGGAGAATATTTTTTCGCAAACTTGGTCATATACTATATGGTTAATAATAAAACTCACTGTACCCCCTTTTCTTCCGATCAAGGTTTGTTGGGGTGGCCCAAGCAGGAGCGTTACCCGGCCGATAATCCAGTCCAACATCTCACGGCCGTCTTCCGCCCAGACTCTAGCATCGTGCGCACGCGCTACTTTTACCGGACCGCTGTACCGGAATGCGTTCCAGGCGGACATGACATCGCCAATGAGATGCGTGCCCGCTGGCCCAAAGGAAGAAGGGGTCTTAGGGGACATCGGCTATCGTTGGTTGATCACGCCTAGTGGCGTGAACGGGAAGCCAGGAAATCCTGGGTCTGCACCACGCTCGGTTCAATCATCCACAACTCGTCCGGCAGGAAGGAAGCCCCGGCAAGCTCGGCAGTGGCGCAGAACAACTCGAGGCCTGCCTTGACCCGGACGGAAAGACAGGCCTCCGTCAGTCCGATCGCCGTCCTGAGGAGCGTGGACCACCTGGGGCCCCAGCCCACTGCAGTCGTGACATCATCGACAACGGTGTTGTCGCTGCCCTCCAGGACTCTAAGGTGCAGCTGCGCGACCCGCAACATGCCCCAGGAGCAACCGTGGACGGCCTGGAGCATTCTTCCAGAATCCCCGGATTCGAGCCCGGCGACGCCCTTGTGCACCTCTTCCAGCCAACCGATCAATTCTGAGGCCGCCGCACGCTGCGCGCTGAAGATCATCTCGGCTGTCCACTCGAAGTTCCGGGCCTTGTTCAGCAGGTCTCGCAGGAACCCGTCTTGGTCGATGAGGGGGACGGAATTACTCAGACCAGTGAGGTACTGGCAGGCGCTTCGCGGGTCGAGAAGAACCGCGGCGAGCGTCTCCCGGGACTGGATCTTCAAAACGACCAACCTGCCGCGGTGGCGGAAGATCCGCTGTCTGCTTGACTGTATGTCGGCAGAGCTGACGATGAGGTCCACGTCGCTCTGCGGCGTCGCGTTGCCCCTGGCAAAGCTGCCGGTTAGCAACACGCCGACGGTAGCCTCACCATACTTGCGGATGCCGATCGCCTGGACGAGATCACGTATATCGAAGGACTCGCTCATCTCTTGCTCCCTGACGCAGCCGACGGCTGAACGCAACCGCAGCGCGCTTTTTGCGAACGAAGACCTCCAGCTCCAGTTGCGCGCCGAAACCGAGGCCTGGTATGGCGAAGCTAATCCATTTGATGGAAGGGTTGACACATGAAGAACCCGCGATTCTTCGCGAAGACGGAATGAGTCCGCGAAAGTTCCGCAAATACGCGAAGGCTATGGAGGATGACGGCCATCAGCACAGCTTCGCAAGACGACGGACGATAGGAGAAGTCGCTTCCATGCTTCCATGCGCCTCCGACGAACCTCGGGACGCCAACGTTGCCAACCTTATCGTTCCGTGCCCTCCAATTCTCAGCGATCGAACTGCCACGAGGATGGGCCATTCCGACGTATCTGCGCTCCGTCAATGTCTGCCGTTAGTACGGTCCCGTCGCTCGTTGACCGAGCGCTGCGATGGCTAAGCTTGGCCGATACCGTAGTCTTGCGATCTGGTAGTAGTTTGGTGCTCCGGAAATAGGATTTCATAGGCCGTCCGGCGGACACGCTAGACAAGGTTCGTAGAGGCCTCTCGTGTGGTTCTACCGACGAGCCTATTGCTTTCTCCAAACATGACGGGGACCATGACACGATGGCGCTATGCCAGAAAAATGTGAATCCCGCTGGCATCATCCCGTCTTTTGAGGTCAGCGCCTCCGGTAAGGACGGATGCTTCGAAATCCCTGAGCACCTGCAACAGCGAAGGTAGTCCATGCTGTACGACGAGGTGCATTGCCTGCTCGCTGGTCATCAATTGGTAGGTATCCCAAACACGGGATAGACCGTCGCTGCCCAGAACGATATGGGCTGGCGTAGCGATGTCTCGCTGCTCCTCGACAGCATTCATCGCACTGGCAGGGTTCAGGGTAAGGGCGGTGCTGCACTCGCCCGTCTGCTGTTGCAAACGGCGTTGCCATAGGTCGGCCAGCTTTTTCCCCTGGAATCCAGAGTATGGCTTCCAGAGATCATAGCTCGGTGGCAATTGTGTAGCCCTAGCGAAGTGGTTCGCGCTAGGTAGGGTGCCTTGCAAGACTTCCACGAAGCAATCTGCATAGCGATAGATGGACATGTGTACCAGTTCAGTCGTTCGATCAATCTCCACAACCGTTGCGGCGGCTACAGGCCAGGCCCATAGCGGCTGGGCACCGCCTCCGTCGTGGCGATATTCATCCTGGAGGATCTGCAGGCCGTCTCGCAACTGGGCCTTGCTGAAGGGAACCTCTTGAAACTGCCTCTCGAGGAACTGGCTGAGCCGTCGGGCGAACCATCCGGCGTCAGTGATGTCTTCGTAGGTCTTAAATGGTGCAGCCGTGAGGGGGGACGCACCATCAATGGCCCAAGCCAGCATGGAGCGCTCGCGCAGTAGATATCCCACTACGTCCTCCGTCGGAATGTGCTCGTAGATGCCTTGGGATACTTTCGAGATCATCGCCTGCATCATGCTCCTTCTCCGCGTGGAGAAATGGCAATCTGCAGCGTGCGCATCCCTCCGGAGATGACTGCGTCATCCATGAATTCTCTGGCGAGCGATTGAGCAATAGTCTCGGCGCGTTCGTCGTCAAGGAGTCCTCGCTTGATGAGCTGAGGGCGGAACTGCTGGAATGACAAGTAGACGACTTCCTTGTGTTCTTTCTTCCAGACCGTCGGCTGACTGAACCGCGCTTCCTTGATGTTGACATCTAGCCCGGTCACGATGGGCCAAATGTCCTCGACGTAGTCGTACTCGATGTCATTTATCCAGCCGTAGGCCATCATGACCGCATTGGCCTCTTCAAACGCCGCTACTGCCGGCACGGAGAACGGGCTCGCCAGCGATGGTTCCTCCATGACAAGCGTTCCCGACGGGCTGAGCTGGGCAAGGAGCGTCTGGATGACCTCAGCGCGCTCTTTGATATGCAGCAGCGTGAATCGGCAAGTGATGAGATCAAACGCACCTTCCGACCGAAGTGCGTCAGGGAACCGGATTGCATCCCGGACGCGAAATGTCAGGTTGGTCAACCCCAGCCGCTGCGCGGCAGACGTGGCCAAATCGATCTGGCTCGGACTAATATCGAGACCCAGTACCGTTGACCGCGCACTACGGGTGGCCATCCAGCATGCTATCTGGCCGTGGCCGGAGCCGACTTCCAAGATACGTCCCTCTGTTGGGAGATATCGACGCAAGAAGTCCTTCGTAGCTGGGTCGTAAATCGACGACATGATCTGAAGACGCTGTCGATCTGATTCACCGGTCTGCAATGGGTACGTCGCTGCAGCTTTTTGCGACATGTGGGTCGCATGTAAACGCCTCATGCGAACGCAGTCCAAGTTCTGGCAGAAGTCCCAGTAAAAGGATGGAAGAATCTCCGGCTTCTCTGTGGCGACGTCTATCCATTCATAGGCCGTATGTTCGTCACTCAAAGTCAGGCCTTGTCCTGTGAACTCGCACAGAAAGAACACAAGCAACACACGTCTGCCCGGGATAATCTCGCAGGATCTGCTGCCGAGATAACTCGTCGTGGTGATATTCAGTCCGCACTCCTCGCTGACCTCGCGTACCAGCGCTGCCTCTAACCCTTCGCCAGCTTCAGGTCTGCCCCCGGGCAACTCCAATTCATCCCGCGGATTCTTGACGAATAGAATGCCTCGAGGTCCAAACATAATGGCTTTTACGCTAACGGGTTCCATTGCCGTCTAGCTCCGTATGGGTGGGTGGTTTCTTGCGTAGGCGGGTACAGCTACCAACTGGCGCTGCCGTGGCGTAAGAAGATTCGAGGAAAAAGACTGGATACCTAATGCCGAATGGTTTGGCGTGGCCGGGAGCGCAGAAATTTCCTGATGTGAAGGAGGCTTCCTGAAATAGGAGTGGTTGTTCATGTAACGTGCAAACACCGAGCGTCTTTGCCTGGAGTCCGTCACCTTGCAGGTCCCGTGGACAAGCGCTTCCGAGAAAATCACGGCATCCCCTGCCTGTAGGAAGACATGTCGCAACAGGGGATTGTTTGCGACGATCCGGTATCGGTCCGGAACCGGAAAGTTGGCGCGATGCGAACCCGGGATACAGCAGAAGTGATTCTCGGTATTGCGCACATCTGAAATGGCATACTGGACCGCGACAAGACCGCTGTGAATACGCTGGTTTCGTACCCAGTAATATATCCCCTCATCGAACATATCGGCCTCATGGTGTAGATTGCCACCACTACTGACGAACCGCTCGTCGGCGCAGAACATATGGTCAAGCCGGAATCTTGACCGATAAATGATATCTAGGAAGCGATAGACAGTTTCGAGGTCAATCAAGGAACGCCATTCTTCACCCCAATCGAAATTAATGTCGTGCAGAAAGTGAGCGGTGAGATGCTTTGACCAGTACTCCTGCAGGCGCAGAAGGTGGGGCCGAGTGATTGCCGCAGGGATGATGACATAGCCGTTGAGATCAAATTCGTAAACATATTCCAGGTTCATATTCGTCACCTAAGGTTCTCGTCGGGAGTGGTCCTTCCGTGGTGTACGCGTTTTGTCCGCTGAATATATAATTCGGAAACACGCGCTTTTCAGTGGAACGCCCAAACATGCAAGCCATGCGCAGCACACGGCTGACTCGTGCTGACCAGCGGTTCCTGAAGCACGCGCTGCGCGTCTTTGCCGCGCTACGGCAGGTGCGCGAGAGCGTACAGACAGTCGCCAATGGGTTTCCAATTTTCATCGCAGCTTTTCCATTGAGCATATCCGTGGCTATATTTCACAATATGAATTTTCGGTCAATGACTTCGACTTCCGACAGATAGCCCCTCTGGAGATATTCCTTGATCTTCTTATTCTCTTCCAGAATGCGGGACCTCAGTGCGGGTGACTTCCACCACTGAATTCGGTCGACGCCGAAATAGTTGACTGTTGCGCACGAAATACGTTCGATTTCAGGCCATTGCTTTTTGATCGTCATGACGTACCGGCGTTTGGCGTATATCTTTCCGATCAGAAGCAGTTCGCGAAGGCCGAAACGATTCATCATGTTGCGTGTATTCCGAATATTCTCCCCGCTGTTGGACGATTCTTCTTCTAGTACGATGCTCGCCAGACTCAAGCCCGAGGAGACCAACCTATCGGCGATTTCGCTTGCCTCGCTGATATTGTAGTCTCGGGTCATTCCCCCAGCAATGACGAGGGTTTCGTAGTATCCGGCGCGAAATAGAGTGAGTGCGGCGTCGATCAGTTCGTGCTGGGCATGCCGACTACCAAACATCAGCGCAAACTGGGATCCGGAAATCTCTGTTTCAGGGGATATGTAATCAATTAGCTCGATGCGACTGCCGAATTTGTTTGCGGCACGCGACGTTTTACTATTTTCGGTAGATGTCATCTTGTAATATTTCAATTTCCTAATTCAACGGTCACACATCTACGGGATGGGCGGAATTGGTACTGATTACATCAGAAAGGCATGGCCTGCCAATTGCAAAGAAATCCAAGATCCGGTGTGGTTCGATTGATCCCTACAAATTGACAAAATTGTCGCCGCTTGAGTTCCGTGGACATTTATTCCTGTTCTGTCTGAATGATCATAATATCGATCTAGGTTTTTCATGAGATTGAAAATTCACGGATCGAAACGTCTTGAGTCATCCTGAAAATCGCTCGTGATGTGGAAGGGATTCCTTCCGGGGTGGAGGCGTTCTCTCCGATGAACCTACGGATACGGAAACACGCAGCGCTTTCCCGTCGGGCGCCCGAACACGTAGACCATGCGCAGTTGGTCGTCGATGACGGCTTGGGCCTGGTACACGGACGGTGGGATGCAATACTCGTTGGCTCGCCCATACGCTTCGCCGCTGACCAGCGCCTCGATCGCGTTATGGAAGCTTTCGTGCACGTCGCGTTGCGGCGCAGCGAAGTCCACGATGCCGCCAGCAGTTCGTGGTTCCCAGATGACGCCGTAGCCGACGTCGGCCGCCCACTGCTTGACCGCGTTGAATGTCGATCGGCCGTGTGCGCCAGTTACGCTGAAGGCATTTGCTGTAGCCGGCGCCACGAAAAGGGCCGCCAAAGACGCGGCAGCTAGGAAGGAGCGGAGTGGCTGGTTGAATTTCATCATGTGCTGTCCTTGCACGGGGAGCGTTTCAAGCCTGGTCGATGGCAGGGGGTTCCCATTCGCATGGGAGCTTCTGTAGTGACTATGCATCGCTACCTAGGAGGAGGCAGCAATGCCGAACCTTCCAATCGATGTTTGGCTTCAGCCTTGCGACACATATTCGGAGTCGCTGCCGCCCAGCGATTTGTAAAGGGTCATCCGGTTATTGAGCTGCGCCAACCGGTTTTTCGCATCCGCGCTCAGTGCATCGCGTAGCCGCTTCTTCTGTTCGAGCCACCGCTGCAGATCGGTGAATCCAGATAGGTAACGAGTCCGTGCGAGCGCTTCCGCATGCCGTGCCAGGGCTAGCGACTGTGTGAGCTCTTCCGCTTGGCGTTCGAGCTGCTCACGCTTCGCCAACGCGTTATCGACCTCGGCGAGCGCACCATACAACGTCTCTCTGAACTTGATGACGGCTTCCTCGTACTCTGTTTTCGAGACCTTGATTTCCAGTTGCATCGTGTTCCATTGGAGAAATGGCAACGCGATTCCGAGTCCAATGGATGCAAGCGGGTTCGATAATAGGCGCGTGAGGCTTATGCTTGACCCGCCCGTGGAACCTGTCAATGTGAAAGTAGGGTAAAAGCTGGTACGCTTTTGGTCGACATGAGCCAGTGAAACACGCAGGCGGGATTCGGCCTCGCGGACGTCCGGCCGCCGACTGAGCATGTTGGCCGGCATGTACGCCGAGACCACCGGTAGCGGCAGAACGGGTAAGGTCTTTGGCTCGGCCCTCAGCACATCGGGTGGTCGATTGAATAGGATCGACAACGCATTTCTGTCCTCAGTTCGCTGTTGGATCGTCTCCGTGCGCGCAGCACGCAGAGATATCAGCGTTTGTTCGGCATCCATGACATCGATTCGGGACACCGCGCCCGCTGCGTGCCGCACGCGCACCAGCGCAAGCGTGCGTTCTGCGTCAGCGATGTTCGCGTTGTTGAGCGCGAGTTGGTCGTTTCGGTACCCGATTTTCCAGTACAGCTTCGCGGTGTCGCCGATGATCTGGAGGCGCATCGCCTCGCGCTGCGCTTGCGTTGCTTCTGCTGCCCAGCGTGCCGCATCGCGTTCCGCAGCGAGGCTTCCCCACAGGTCGAGCTCGTAGTTCAGTGAGAGGTTGAGAGAGCCCACAACGCGCCGATGCTCGGCTTGGCGTCTAGGTTGGATGCCGCCGTTGGCTGTCACATTCGGCGTTAGGTTGGTCGCGGTAATGCCTGCCTGCAACCGCGCGCGATAGACGCGAATCGCAGCCTTGGCGAGGTCGTTGTTGACGATTAGCGCATGGGCAATCAGCCGGTCGAGTGCAGGATCGTGGAAGGCATGCCACCAATCGGATGCAGTTGGACTTTCCGCAGAGGCCGATGGGGCGGCTGAAGAGGCCGCCAGCGTTGGCGCACTTGCCACCTCGGACCGAGTCCCCGGTGCGGGGAACTCCACAGCGAGCAGTTGGCGACTGCGTGGGTTCGCACAGCTGGCGAGTAGCGCAGCTATGAACGACAGCGCAAGCAGGCGGTAGAGTATGGCAGCGGGTAGGCTCAGCATGGTATCGCCTCACTCTCGCGCGAGCGCGTCAATGGGATTGAGCCTCGCCGCGTGGCGCGCGGGCACGATGCCGAACAGGATCCCGATCAACGTCGAGCACAAGAATGCAACGATGATCGATTCGACCGAGAACACCATGCTCCATTTGGTGACGAACATCGAGAAGATGAAACGTGTACCAAATGACAGCATGATCCCGATGATGCCGCCGACCAGGCACATCATCACGGCCTCAACAAGGAACTGCAGCATGATGTCGCTCTGCCGCGCGCCGACCGCCATCCGGATACCGATCTCGCCTGTACGCTCGGTGACCGAAACGAGCATGATGTTCATGACCCCGATTCCGCCAACGACAAGCGTGATCGCCCCGATCAGCAATAGGAACAGCGCCATAGATTGGCCGGCATTCTTGGTCGCTTTGGCGACACTGTCTTGGTTGTACGTAAAGAAGTCCTTGCGGCCGTGACGCTGCGTCATCAGTCTTTCGACGCTGTTCTCGACAGCCTTGCTAGATTGGCCGTCGCGAATCCGCACGGTGATGCTGTCAAGGTGATGCTGGCCAAATAGCCGGGCACTCGCGGTGGAGGAGGGCACCCAAACGTTCAGGTTCTTCGTGTCGCCGGATGCGCGCTTCGAGTCCGTTGTCACGCCAATCACAATGAACGGCACGCTGTCGACAAGGATGACTTCGCCAAGCGCGTTGGGATTCGAACCGAACAGCTTGCGCCGCGTGTTCTGATCGATCACCGCCACCTGCGCCTGGCGGCCCAGTTCGTCGAGTCCGAACCCGATACCCTGCGCGAGCTTCATCCCACGCACTCGGAAATATTGTTCACCGACGCCGCTCACGAATGCGCTGACGCCGATATTCCGGTAGCGTAGCAGCAGGCTGCGCGACATTTCTGGCGTCGCACTGTCGATGTAGTGCTGCTCGGCGAGTGCGGCCACGTCGGCGGGTACAAGCGTCTGGATCGCTTCCGCTTGGCCGTCGCCCCAGTCGCGTCCCGGATAGATGCTGATCATGTTCGTACCGATGCTGCCGAACAGCTCGAGCAGATACCGCTTAGCACCGCCGCCGATGGCGACCAACGACACCACTGACATGACGCCGATGGTAATGCCGAGGATCGTCAGGATCGTGCGCAGGCGATGCGAAGCGAGCGCGAACCATGCCATGCGCATTGCCTCGACGAAGCGGATAGCGCTCGCCGACCAGCGTTGCGCGCCGGCTTGGTGCGGGGTGGGGTGATCGGTGGGGTCGGTCGGTGCTTTTGCTTGTGCGGTTGCACAGGCAGGCGCCAGGCGCAGCACCGGCGTGTTTGGCTGGTCCGCGACGATCACGCCGTCGCGGATCTCGATGATGCGGCATGCATGCGCTGCCACATGCTCGTCATGCGTGACGATGATGATGGTATGGCCGTTTGCGTTCAGCTCGTGCAGGATCTGGATCACGCTCTGGCCGCTTTTCGAGTCGAGAGCACCCGTTGGCTCGTCTGCGAGTATCACTTCGCCACCATTCATCAAGGCGCGCGCGATGCTGACCCGCTGCTGCTGGCCGCCAGACAGCTGACCCGGCCGGTGTTCGGCGCGGTCCGCGAGCCCAAGGCGTGAGAGGATTTGCCGGGCGCGCGCCTGTCTTTCGGCCTCCAAGGTGTCGGCGTAGACGGCAGGCAGTTCCACGTTGGCCACCGAGTTCAGGTGCGGCAGGAGATGGTAGCGTTGGAAAATGAAGCCGAAGCGCTCTCTGCGCAGTTGCGCGAGCGCGTCCTCGTCAAGGTCGCGAGTTTCGCGACCGCCCACCCGATAACTGCCAGCGCTCGGGTGGTCCAAGCAACCGAGGATATTCATCAGCGTCGACTTGCCGGATCCCGACGCACCGACGATCGCGACAAATTCGCCTGCCCCGATTGAGAGATTGACGTTCTTGAGAGCGATTACTTCCTGATCGCCCGCGGGAAAGCGACGCGTGACGTCGGTAAGCTGGAGCAGTGGACGGGTCATGGTCAGCTGGTCGAGTCGGAGGAAATGTCTGTAGCGTCACCAAGCACGACGCGCTCGCCTTCGTTCAGCCCCTCGCGTACTTCGACCATCACGTTGTTGTTTAAGCCAGTGCGGATGTGGCGTGTCACAACCTTGTCATCCGGACGGAGTACGCGAACTACGTAGCGCCCGTTCGGTGCCTTCTCGCGCAGCGCGGCGACAGGAATGCTGAGCGCCTGGCGCGCGGTATCGAGCAGCACGCTGACTTGTGCAGTCATCGAGATGCGCAGGTCACGGCCGGGATTCGGGACTTCGAATAGCGCGTTGTAAAAGACTGCGGAATTCGCCTTGAAGGTGCCGCCATTCATGGTTCCGGGCGGGCCCTGCGCGTCTTGGAAGCTCTGAGGAGCGGGCTCGATCGCGCGCAACTTGCCGTAGTGCCGCTTGTCGGGGTCCCCGAGGATGGTGAAGTACACTGTCTGGCCAGGGCGCACCTGAATTACGTCCGCTTCCGAAATCTGTGCTTTCACGGTCATCGTGTCGAGCTCGGCGAGCTTCAGAATCACTGGCGCTTGCTGTGTGGCGTTCACAGTTTGCCCTTCTTGCGCGACGATGGCGATGACCTCACCATCTGTCGGCGCAGCAATATGCGTGTAGCTGAGCTTGGCTCGCGCAATCTCGACCTGAAAATGGGCCGCCTTGATTTTGGCGTTGAACGAGGCCAGATTTGCACGCTGCTCGTCGAGTCCTGCCTGCGCCGCTTCGTAGTCTTTCCGCGAGGTGGCATCTTCCGGCAGCATCTGTTGCTGACGACGGAAGGCGAGCTCGGCCTCCGCGAGCCGCGCAGCCGTCGCGCGTCTCTGTGCGACGAGCTCCTGCTCGTTGGCCATCTTCTCGCGCAAATCGTTCTGTGAGACCACAGGGTCAATTTCAGCGAGCCATTGCCCCTTCTTGACCTTGTCCCCAAGCTTGACATGCATCGACTTGATTTGCCCGCCTACCTGTGCGCCGACGTCCACTTGGCTACACGCCTGCAACATCCCCGTCGCGAGCACGACCCTCTCCAGGTCCCTGCGCGCTACTTGCGTCGTCACGTACTGCGGAGCCTTGGTCGGAGACCAATGCCAAGCTAGCGCGGCCAGCATGGCGCTGGCAACGAAGCCAATGGCCGGGTAGCGCCGGCGGTGGGAGAGAATCTTCATCGAAGCGGTGTGTATAGGGACATATTCGAGCAACGAACGCTAAGAGAACAATTGTCCTCAAGACGATTGCTCAACTTGTGGATAGGGGAAGAGGATCTGCAGCGTCGACCAGTGGGGCGCCCGATGACGTAAACCAGGCGCTTGCGGTCTTCGATAATTGTTTCGGCTTGTAACTCCGACGGTAGAATGCAGTAGACGTTGGCATGTCCATACACGGCGCCGCTTACCACTCCCTCCACAGCAATCCGAAAATCCTTATGCACTTCGCAACATGCCCCAGGAGCAACCGTGGGCGGCCTAGAGCATTCTTCCGGCATCCCCGGATTCGAGCCCGGCGACGCCCTTGTGCATCTCTTCCAGCCAGCCGATCAATTGCCCACGCTAGCCTTGAGTTGTAGCGCTGAAGGTCGCCAACTACGCCCTCCGTCGGAATCTCCTCGTAAGTTTCCTTGGAAAATTCCTTCAATCTTTTCCTGCATCTTGGACATTTTCTTGAGGAGGATGGCAGCTGTACCCGGGAACGCCGTTCAACGCTTTTTAAACCGTTCAGGTGAGGCATTTCTATTGACGACTACTGATCGCAAGAGTTCAGTGGATATTTATTCATGTCTACTTGAATGGTTTTCATATCGGTCTGGCGTTAGGTGTGATGAGGACTCGCGGATCAAGCGGTCTTGGGTCTCTGGAATTAAGGGGTGTGGAACAATACAGTGTCGTAAGGTAGGGCGCCCGATCACGTAGATCAGACGCATGCGATCGTCGATGATCGCCTCGAGTTGGAACTCCGAAGGTGGAATGCAGTACATGTTGGCGCGTCCATACGCGGCACCGCTCACCAGTGCCTCCACCGCAACCCAGAAATCCTCGTGCACTTCGCGTGACGGAGCGGGAAAGTCCAGTACGGCGCCGGCAGCGGTTCGCGGCTGCCATGTGACCGCGTAGCCAACTTCCGCCGCCCAATGGGTGACTGCAAGGTAAGTGGAACCACGGTGGGCGTCCGTCACACCAAAGGCCGAAGCTGTTTGTTGCGACACACAGCAGACTGCCAAAAATGCAACCGCCAGGATCCTGTAGCGTGACATGCTTGACTTCATAACCTGCTGTCTATTTGGAGGAGGGAAGCATAAGTTTGGCAAGCTGGGGCCATAGCTCTGTTTGGATAATCCATGGATCTTGGTCTTGAATTCTACGAACTGAAGGGATGATCTCCCAATGAGCTGAGATATTTATTCCCGTTTTGCCTAGATGATTTGAATTTAGATCTGAATTTTTCATGATGTGAAATTTTGCAATTACATTCGTTTTTGTATCTAAGAAGTCGACATGATCATGGTTGCCATTTCCTTCGTGAATCGCTTCAATCTGTGTCAAAGTACTGGCCTCTGTGCGCCATGCCCATCTAGCCACGGTTTATGTACGGTTGACGGGGCGCTCGCAATGGGGTGCTTCTTTAGGACAGAATTATGCGTATTGCATGATTCTGTTTCGGTAGCCTGACTGTTCGGTTAACGAGAAGTATTTCCAATGTGTCGGAGCCTCCAACGTTCGCAGCTCTATATGGCGGAGTGAGCGAGGCTCGAGTTAAGGGCCTTCTTAAGGGGCATGAGTCAGATCGAAGCGGCGGGCCGACAACGACCCGTCTTCCTGAAACCTTCGTCGCGGTCGACTGGAATGGCGGCCGATTCTGTTTTCTTATGAGGAGATGCGCTATGCATGGAGATCAGTACTATTGGCCACTGGTGAACCGCGTCAATACGAATGCGTCACCGAGCGGGAGAGCGCATGCGTAGCAGGTCAGTGAGAGGTCGGATGGAACTGCGTCATTTTCAGTGCTTTTTGGCCGTCGCAGAAGAGCTCCATTTCACAAGGGCAGCCGAGCGATTGCACATCGAGCAGTCGCCGCTATCTCGTGCCATCAAGGAACTGGAAGAAGACCTGGGGGTGCGGCTCTTCGCGCGCACCACCCGTAGTACGCGCCTGACTCGAGCGGGTCAGCTGTTGCTGAAGAACGTACGGCGCGTCTTCGCTGCTGTGGAGCAGGCGCGCGACAGCGTGCAGGCCGTCGCCAATGGATTCGACGACCAGTTGCGCATCGTCTTGTCAGACTGTAGCGCTCGATCACGTCTACCCGCGTTGCTCGCGCTGTGGCGGCAAGAAGACCCGGAAGTCGAGGTTCGACTGTTCGAAGCGCCGTTGTCACAGCAAATCAGAGGACTACACGATGGTCTATACGACGTGGGATTCTCCCTAGCCGACGAAGTGGGCGATGGCCTCATCGCACAGCCTCTTTGGAACGAGCCTCTCGTGGTAGCGGTACCGCCGCGCCATCCGTTGCTTGCCTATAGACATATCCCGCAGGAGGAACTGCTGCGCTATCCGTTGGTGCTCTTCGACCCACAAGCGTGCGAGGGGCATGCGCGTTTGATCGATCGGTTGCTGCGCCGGATGGATCAGGAGCCGCTGGTCGCGGATCGGGTTTCGTCGGTCGACTTGATGATGATATTGGTATCTGCCGGCCTTGCATTGGGCCTAACGGGTGCGTCACAAATTTTTGCGAGCAGAGAGCCTGAGGTGGTGGCGCGACCGCTGGCGGGGCGGGTGCCCACGGTCACGACCTATCTACTGCGACTGGATGCGGAGCCATCAGAGACCTTGGCTCGCTTTATCGAGCGGGCCGGCGCTGTTGAGCCTCCGGCTTGTAGTACACCCGATTCTTCCCAACCTATTGTCTCGGAGGTCGTTGAGCCATGAACAGGATCGCACCGGCATTGTTTGCTCTCATTCTAGTGGCCTGCGGTCGCACTGGATCACCGGACACAGTCGAATCCTTGGCCGCCGATCCCGCTCGACTCGACGAACTGCGCCAGCAGTGCAAGACGGATCGAGCAAGGCTCGGCGACGAGCTCTGCAATCGCGCCGCCGAGGCGACGAATCGACGTTTCTTCGGCGACGGCAAGACGCCCTATACGCCGCCGAAAGAGTCGCCCAGGTTCTGATCGTTGGCACGTCGCGTCGATGCTCCCGCTTTTCCGCCTTGTATGCGGCAACACGCTCCCGCTTGTCGCATTGCATTGGCGCTCGCTCAGGCGCGAACTTTTGCTTTTTCCTGGGCTTTTGTTCCGATAACGGTCTTTGACGGTGCCTGGATTGACCGCGAATCTCATGCATGAGGCACGAGGACGTGCCGATTCCAGGAGGTGTCCGTGCAGGAGAGGGCAGAGGCAAAGATGCAAGGGCAAGGCGTGCTGCTTGGCCAGATTGCCGTTGTACTCGGCATCGTGATCGCCGGCGTGTGGGCAGCCACACAATGGACGGCCGCCGCCTTGGGCTATCAAGTACGCCTTGGCTCGCCCTGGTTTGATCTCTTCGGCACACCGGTCTACCACCCTTGGAGCCTGTTCGAGTGGTGGTTCTTCTACGATGCCTACGCGCCGCGCGTTTTCGACACCGGCGGTGCGATCGCAAGTGGCAGCGGCTTGCTGGCGGCGTTGGGCGCTATCGGTATGTCGGTATGGCGCTCACGGCAATCGCAACGGGTGACGACGTACGGTTCAGCTCGCTGGGCGACGGCGATCGATATCCGCAAGGCCGGACTAACCCGACCCGCGGGCGTCTTTCTTGGTCTGCATGACGACCAGTATCTGCGCCACGAAGGGCCAGAGCACGTCTTGGCCTTCGCGCCAACGCGCTCCGGCAAGGGTGTCGGCCTGGTGGTGCCAACACTCCTAAGCTGGCCCGCGTCAGCCGTGATCCATGACATCAAGGGCGAAAACTGGAGCCTCACCGCCGGCTGGCGCTCTCGCTTTTCGCATTGCCTTCTGTTCAACCCGACCGATCCGAAGTCGGCTGCTTACAACCCGCTCCTTGAAGTCCGGCGTGGCACGCATGAGGTGCGCGACGTGCAGAACATCGCCGACATCCTGGTCGATCCAGAAGGCGCGCTGGAGCGCCGCAACCACTGGGAGAAGACCAGTCATGCCCTGCTGGTAGGCGCGATCCTGCATGTGCTCTACGCCGGCGAAGACAAGACACTGCGCGGTGTGGCTGGCTTCCTGTCCGATCCCGGGTCTCCCTTCGAGCTGACACTGCATCGGATGATGACGACGCCACATCTGGGCGAGGCACCGCATCCGGTCGTCGCATCTGCCGCACGCGAGGTGCTGAACAAGAGCGAAAACGAGCGCTCGGGCGTCCTGTCCACGGCGATGAGTTTTCTCGGCCTGTATCGCGACCCCACGGTGGCCGAGGTTACCTCGCGTTGCGACTGGCGGATCGCCGACCTGATTGCCGCCCAGCATCCGGTATCGCTGTACCTGGTGGTCCCACCGTCGGACATCAGCCGTACCAAGCCGCTGGTGCGGCTGATCCTCAACCAGATCGGGCGACGGCTCACCGAGTCGCTCGACGGCAGCGACGGCATCACACGCCGTCACCGGCTGCTGCTAATGCTTGACGAGTTTCCGGCGCTGGGCCGACTGGACTTCTTCGAGACGGCGCTCGCCTTTATGGCCGGCTACGGTATTCGCAGTTTCCTGATCGCGCAATCGCTCAACCAGATCGACAAAGCCTACGGTCAGAATCATTCGATCCTCGATAACTGCCACGTCCGGGTGACGTTCGCCACCAACGACGAGCGCACGGCCAAGCGTATCTCCGAGACGCTGGGCACGGCCACCGAACTGCGCGCGCAGCGCAATTACGCTGGCCACCGGCTCGCGCCGTGGCTGGGCCACCTGATGGTGTCGCGGCAGGAGATGGCCCGGCCGCTGCTGACGCCCGGTGAGGTGATGCAGCTTCCGCCCGATGAGGCGGTGGTGATGGTGGGAGGATGCCCACCGATCAAGGCGAAGAAGCTGCGCTACTACGCGAATGCCAATTTCAAGGGGCGCGTGCTACCGCCGCCCACGCTCGTGGCGGGCCGCTACGCCGACGCACCACCCACCCGGCCCGACGACTGGAGCAGTTTGGCGATCCCCGCCGTATCGGTTAGCCCGGCCGCCATTGAAGGAGCAAACAGCGAAGCCACCAGCGCCGCCGATGAGGACGGTCCGCGTCAGCAGCCGGAGCTATTGGAGGCGCTGGTGTACAGCCCGGAGCCACCGGCACCGGCGAACGACCTGGCGCTGCTCGATGACGATGACTTGCCGCTACCACTTCCCGGCCCATCCGATTCGGCCATGCGACGCATGGCGCGGCTGGCTAGCCTGGATCCCAACAACGGAATCGACCTATGAGCCAATACCGCCTGAACGTGTTCATTTCCACGGGACATGCCAAGCGCCTGGACGAATTATCTGTCAAGAAGGGCGTGTCGAAGTCATCCATCGTCGCGGCGGCGTTGGCGTCCTGGTTGTCGCCGGATGCCGGCGACCAGCGTGAGGCCGCCATCGCTAAACGGCTGGATCGGTTGTCTCGCCAGTTCGAGAAGCTGGAACGGGACCAGAACATCCTCATCGAAACGTTGGCGCTCTATGTCCGTTATTACCTGACCGTGAGCACGCCGGTTCCCGAAGCGCATCAGCAGGCGGCCCGTGCGCAGGGTAAGGCGCGTTTTGAGCAATTCGTCGAACAGCTTGGCCGTCATCTGCTGCGCGGGCGCAGCTTAGTGCGCGACGTGGTGGAGGAGTTGCAACCGGACACGGCGCGACTGGACGAGGCGGCTGCGCTGGCTGAGGCCCAGGAGCGAATCTCATGAGCGCGCAACAGCAGCCCTTCGTCACGGCCTCGCTCGAC
Source organism: Cupriavidus sp. PET2-C1 (assembly GCF_054515855.1). Lineage (NCBI taxonomy): Bacteria > Pseudomonadati > Pseudomonadota > Betaproteobacteria > Burkholderiales > Burkholderiaceae > Cupriavidus > Cupriavidus sp. PET2-C1. The sequence continues at coordinate 375,226 of NZ_JBTNRJ010000003.1, read as the reverse complement.
CGGCGCATCCGCATGTTACGCACCGCGATGGGGCCGCTGATTGCCGCCGCGCTGGAAGATTCGGACGTGGTCGAAATCATGCTCAATCCTGACGGCACGCTGTGGGTCGATCGGCTGTCCACCGGGCGTGCGCCATTGGGCGCGACACTCTCGGGCGCGGACGGTGAACGCATCATCCGCCTCGTGGCCGCGCATGTCGGCGCGGAAGTCCATCGAGGCCAGCCGCTTTTGACCGCCGAACTGCCAGAGACTGGCGAACGCTTCGAGGGCATCCTGCCGCCGGCCGCGCCAGGGCCAGCTTTCGCCTTGCGCAAGCGCGCCGTGGGCGTCATCCCGCTGGAGCGTTACGTCGCCAACCGGATGATGAACGCAGAACAGGCGGATTTCTTGCGATGCGCGGTGCGTGAGCGGCGGAACATTCTGATCGCCGGTGGCACCAGTACCGGCAAGACCACGCTCGCCAATGCCTTGCTCGCTGAAATTGCCGCCACAGGCGATCGCGTACTGGTGCTCGAAGACACGGTCGAGCTGCAATGCGCGGCGCGCGACCACGTGCCGCTGCGCACGCGCGCCGGGGTGGTGTCCATGACCGAGTTGGTGCGGTCCTCAATGCGGCTGCGCCCCGACCGCGTGATCGTCGGCGAGGTCCGTGGCGGCGAGGCGCTCGATCTCGTCAAGGTATGGGGCACCGGCCACCCAGGCGGCATCGCCACCATCCATGCGGGATCCGCGCAGGGCGCCTTGTTGCGCCTAGAGCAACTGATTCTCGAAGTCGCCGTGAATCCTCCACGCGCGCTGATCGCCGAGGCGGTGAATGTCGTCATCTACATCGCTGGCCGTGGCCGCCGGCGCCGCATCGAGAACATCGCCCGCGTCATTGGCTTCGACGGCGCCGGGTATCGCCTAGTGGATGCGTCGGAAGCACTACGCCCAGAACTGCCGCTGCCTCCTCCCGCCGTCGCGCTCCCGTCGCCCGATCACCCCAGAGAACTGCCATGACGCGCGCCCGTGCTTTCCGCTTTTCCGTAAATCCGGATTCACGCCTTGCTCGTCCACGATGCTTGGCCGGACCGCTTCATCACGGCTTGCTGCTGGCCGCCGTCATGGTGATGAGGGCCGGCACGGCAACGGCGGCTGGCTCGTCGATGCCGTGGGAACGACCACTGCAAGCCATTCTCGACTCCATCCAGGGGCCCGTCGCGCGCATCATCGCGGTCATCATCATCATTGCCACCGGCCTGGCGCTGGCCTTTGGCGACACGTCGGGCGGCTTCCGCAAGCTGTTGCAGATCGTTTTTGGCCTGTCCATCGCCTTCGCGGCGTCCTCGTTCTTCCTGTCGTTCTTCAGCTTCTCCGGTGGAGCCCTCGTATGAGCATGGGCGACGATCTGCCGGGCTTCGAGGTGCCGCTGCATCGCTCGCTGACCGAGCCGATCCTGCTGGGCGGCGCGCCCAGGACCGTGGCGATCGCTAATGGCACGCTGGCCGCCGCTGTGGGCCTGGGCCTGCAGTTGTGGATTCCCGGCATCGTGCTGTGGGTCGTCGGCCACGCGCTCGCGGTATGGGGCGCGCGCATGGATGCGCAGTTCATGCAGGTGTTCGCGCGGCACATCAAGCACAAGCTGCTAATGGACGTCTGACAAGGAGAACGCCACGATGCTGAACCTCGCCGAATACCGCCAGCGCCCGGCTTTGCTGGCCGACTGGCTGCCATGGGCCGGTTTGGTCGCGCCCGGCGTGGTGCTGAACAAGGATGGCTCATTCCAGCGAACGGCCCGCTTTCGCGGGCCAGACCTGGACAGCGCGACGCAAGGCGAGCTCATTGCCACGACAGCGCGGCTCAACAACGCGCTGCGCCGGCTGGGTTCGGGCTGGGTGCTGTTCATCGAGGCTGAGCGCCGGCCGGCGGCTGACTATCCGCACTCGGAATTCCCCGAGCCACTCTCCTGGCTGGTCGAGGAGGAGCGCCGCGCGGCGTTCGAGGAGTCTGGCCACCACTTCGAGAGCAACTATCACCTCACGCTGCAATACCTGCCGCCGGAAGAATCCCGCGCCCGAGCGGCCAAGTTGCTCTATGAGAACAGGCCGACCGCCGGCGTGGACTGGCGCGAGCGGCTGGGCGCGTTTGTCGCGGAGACCGATCGTATCTACGACCTGGTCGACGGGGTGATGCCGGAAATCGCCTGGCTCGATGACGGCGAAACGCTGACCTACCTGCACGCGACCGTCTCGACCCGGCGTTACCGCATTGGCGTCCCGGAGGTACCGTTCCATCTCGATGCACTGCTGGCCGACGCACCGTTGGTCGGAGGCCTGACGCCCGTGCTGGGCGATCAGCATCTGCGCGTGGTGACGGTGCGCGGGTTCCCGACCTCGACTTGGCCAGGGATCTTGGACGATCTCAACCGGTTGGGCTTCGCGTACCGCTGGAGCACGCGCTTCCTCTGCCTGGACAAGGCCGAGGCGGAGAAGGAGCTGGGCCGCCTGCGCCGACAGTGGTTCGTCAAGCGCAAGAATGTCCTGGCGTTGCTCCGAGAAACCATCTTCCAGCAGGAAAGCCCGCTAGTCGATACCGACGCCAGCAATAAGGCCGCCGACGCGGACGCCGCCTTGCAGGAATTGGGCAGCGATCAAGTCGCCTTCGGCTACGTCACCGCGACCGTGACAGTGCTCGACGCTGACGCAGACGTGGCTGACGAGAAGCTGCGCAGAGTGGAGCGGGCTATCCAGGGGCGCGGCTTTGTCACCATGCCGGAGACGCTGAACGCCGTGGAGGCGTGGCTGTCGTCGGTGCCGGGCAACGCCTACGCGAACGTGCGCCAGCCGATCGTTTCGACGCTGAACTTGGCCCACATGATGCCGTTGTCGGCGGTCTGGGCTGGGCCGGAGAAGAATGCCCACCTCGACGGACCGCCGCTGATCGTTACGCGCACGGATGGCGCGACGCCGTTCCGGCTGGTGACGCACGTCGGCGATGTCGGCCATACGCTCGTCGTTGGCCCTACCGGCATGGGCAAGTCGGTCCTGCTCGCCACGCTGGCGATGCAGTTTCGCCGTTATCCCGGTTCGCGCATCTTCGCGTTCGACATGGGGCGGTCCATGCGGGCGACGGTACTGGGCTTGGGCGGCCAGCACTACGACCTCGGCGCCGATGGTGCGATGGCGTTCCAGCCGCTCGCGCGCATCGACCGCGACGGGTATCGCACTTGGGCCGCTGAATGGATCGAGGGCCGATTGCTGCATGAAGGTGTCGCTGTCGGCCCCGAAGAGAAGGCGGCCATCTGGTCGGCGCTCGGCAGTCTCGCCAGCGCGCCGGTCGGGGAGCGTACGCTCACCGGGCTGTCGGTGCTGCTGCAGTCCAACGCCCTGCGCCAAGCGCTCGCGCCCTACGTGCTGGGCGGCGCCCACGGCAAGCTGTTGGATGCGGACCACGACCGTCTGGGCACGGCGGACGTGCAGTGCTTCGAGATGGAGGAACTGATGCCCAGCCGCGCCGCGGTGCTGGCCGTGCTGGGCTACCTGTTTGCGCGCTTCGAGCAGCGTTTCGACGGTGCGCCGACGCTACTGATCCTCGACGAGTCCTGGCTGTTCCTCGACGACCCGGTCTTCGCCGCACGCATCCGCCAGTGGCTCAAGACACTGCGCAAGAAGAACGTCAGCGTCATTTTTGCCACACAGTCGCTGGCCGACATCAAGGAATCGAGCATCGCACCGGCGATCATCGAGAGCTGCGCCAGCCGCATCTTCCTGCCGAACCCGCAGGCCGCCGAGCCGCAGATTCGCACGATCTACGAGGGTTTCGGCCTCAACAGCCGGCAGATCGGGATCATCGCCACTGCGCAGCCCAAGCGCGACTACTACTACCAGTCCCGTGCCGGCAATCGCCTGTTCGATCTCGACCTGGGGCCGGTCGCGCTCGCGTTCGCGGGAGCATCGACGCCCCAGGACCAGCGCGCCATCGACGGCGTGCTGCGCGATGCCGGGGGGCCAGGCTTCGCCGGTGCCTGGCTGCGGCATCGCGACCTCGACTGGGCGGCCAACCTGCTGCCGTCCGCGCCGTCGGCCGCGTCCTTCCTCGCTTCCCACACATAGGAGAACCCGCCATGAAGACCCGTGTGCTTTTCGCGACGCTCGCCATCATGCTGGCCGGCTCGCTCATGCTCGCCCGGCCGGCGGCCGCCATCACCGTTTTTGATCCGTCGAACTACGTGCAAAACACGCTGACTGCCGTGCGCACCCTGGAAATGATCAACAACCAGATCAAACAGCTTCAGAACGAGGCGCAAATGCTCGCCAACCAGCGGCGCAATCTGGCGAGCCTACCGTTCAACGTGGTTAACCGGCTGCGCTCGACGCTTAGCGACTCACAACGATTGATCGCCCAAGCTCAGGGGCTGGCCTACGACATCCAGAGCCTGGATCAGCAATTTGCACGCCTGTACCCCGCGCAGTACGCAGCGACTGTGAGCGGTAACCAGATGTACCAGGACGGACGCCAGCGCTGGCAAAACACGCGCAATGGTTTGCAGACGGCCATGCGGTTGCAGGCCCAGGTATCCCAAAACCTCTCGCGCGACGAAAGCGTTCTGGCCGACTTGGTTGCCCAAAGCCAATCGGCGACCGGCGCTTTGCAGGCCGCCCAGGCGACAAACCAGCTTCTGGCTATGCAGGCGAAGCAGTCCATGCAGTCGCAGCAGCTCCAGCTCACGCAAGGCCGCGCGGTGGCGCTGGAGCTGGCACGGCAGGCCGCCGCTGTCGAACGCGGACTGGAGGTGACGCGGCGCTTCCTCGGCACCGGCACGGCGTACACGCCGCAGCCCGTGAACTTCTACAACCATTGACGGGTGCCACTTGGAGCGGCCATGAATGACGTCGCCATCATCGACCGCTTCCTCAGCACGTTCTCCGCCTACATCGACTCGGGCTTTGGCCTGTTGCGTGGTGAAGTCGCGTTCCTGACCGCCACGCTGGTGACCATCGACATGACGATCGCCGGCTTGTACTGGGCACTGGGCCACGCCACCGGCCAGGGCGAGGACGTGATGGCCAAGCTCATCCGCAAGGTGCTCTACGTGGGCACCTTCGCCTACATCATCGGCAACTTCAACTGGCTGGCAAGCATCGTGTTCCGCTCTTTCGCGGGGCTAGGCCTGACCGCGGCCGGTTCGCTCAGCATGGAGACCTTCCTGCACCCGGGACGGCTGGCCAAGACCGGCATCGAGGCCGGGGCGCCCATTCTCGAGCAGATCAGCAAACTGGCCGGCTTCCCGGAAGTGTTCGTCAACATCACGCCCATCGTTGTGCTGTTTTTGGCGTGGCTCGCGGTCATCGTCAGTTTCTTCGTGCTCGCGGTACAGCTATTCATCACGCTGATCGAGTTCAAGCTGACCACGCTCGCCGGTTTCGTGCTGGTGCCGTTCTCGCTCTGGAACAAGACCGCATTCCTCGCCGAGAAGGTGCTTGGCAACGTGGTGTCCTGCGGCGTCAAGGTACTCGTGCTGGCCGTCATTGTTGGCATTGGCACGGGCCTATTCGGGGAATTCCGGGTCGCGCCCGACGGGCCTTCCGTCGACCACGCGCTGGTCATCGTGCTCGCCTCGCTTGCCTTGCTGGCGCTCGGGATCTTTGGGCCGGGTATTGCCACCGGCCTGGTGTCCGGGGCGCCGCAATTGGGTGCGGGTGCGATGGCCGGCACGGCGCTAGGCGCGGCGGGAGCCGCCGTCGCGGTCGGTGCCGCGGCTACCGGCGTGGGCAGCGCAGTCGCGGCTGGGGCGCGCATGGCCCCGGCCGCGGCGAAGATGGCCGCCAGCGGCGCCCGTGCTGCCACCTCGACGGCCAGCAGCGCGCGGTCGGCGTTCCAGGCTGGCTCTGCCGCTGCTGGCGGTGGCGGGAAGGGTGCCTTATCTGGCCTGGGCAACGTCGCCAGGAGCGGAGCGCAGGAGATCGGCCAGAAGGCGGCCGCTGGGGCCCGAGCGCTCAGGGAGCGTGCAGCAGCGGCCTTCAGTTCGAGCTCAGCGGGGCCGGGGTCCGGCGGTAGCCCCGCGGCCGCTGCTGCCGCACAAGGCTCGGCCGCCGCAGGCGAAGCCACGGCCAGCGCCTCCAATCAGCAGCAACCCGCCTGGGCCAAACGCCTGCATCGCCGCCAACAGATCGCGCACGCTGCCACGACCGCCGCCCACACGTTGCGCGGAGGCGACGGTGGCGGTTCGGGCGGCGGCCCAAGCTTGGGCGATTCCGATTCCTAAGGAGAACGAGCCATGCGATTTAAACGACCGCAAGTGCGCTATGCCCACATGCCGCAGCCCGCCACCCCGTATCAGGCCGCGGCCCAGGTGTGGGACGAGCGCATCGGCTCGGCGCGTGTACAGGCAAAGAACTGGCGGCTGATGGCCTTTGGCTGCCTGGCGCTCGCCTTGCTGATGGCTGGCGGCCTGGTCTGGCGCTCGGCGCAGTCCATCGTGACGCCCTACGTGGTGGAGGTGGACAAGGCCGGGCAGGTGCGCGCGGTCGGCGAAGCCGCCATGCCCTACCAGCCGAAAGATGCGCAGATCGCCTACCACCTGGCGCACTTCGTCACGCTGGTCCGCTCGCTGTCCATCGATCCCGTGGTCGTGCGGCAGAACTGGCTCGATGCCTACGACTACACCACCGACCGCGGCGCGGCGGTGCTCAACGAGTACGCCCGCACCAACGATCCGTTCGCCCGTGTCGGCAAGGAGTCGGTGACGGTGCAGATCACCAGCGTCGTGCGTGCTAGCGACACGTCTTTCCATGTGCGCTGGACGGAGCAGCGTTTCCTCAATGGTGCGCGGGCCGGCACCGAACGCTGGAACGCCGTGATTTCCACCGTTCTGCAAACGCCGCGCACCGAACAGCGACTGCGCAAGAACCCACTGGGCATCTACGTCAATGGGCTGTCGTGGAGTCGCGAGCTCGATGCTTCCGAAGGAGCCAAGCCATGAATCTGTCTTTCCGTGTTTACGCTTTCGTGCTGCCCCTCGTAGCCTTGTCGGGCTGCGCCACACAAGGCAAACCGCCGCCGGCAATCTCGCTCGATGAGCCGGTGCGGGCCCAGCGGCTGCCCGAGCCGCCCAAGCCGATGGAAGTGGTGGAGGTGCCGAAGGTGCTGCCGATGCCGGCGCAGATGAAGCCGCTGCCCGAGCTGGGCGAGGCAATGCCCGCCGCGGAGCCCATCGACGAAACCGTGCGAGTGTCACGCGCCAACACCGAGGCGCGCGTTGCCCCGACGCGCGAGGGTTACGTCAATGCGATCCAGGTCTGGCCGTTCACCGATGGCGCGCTGTACCAGGTCTATGCGGCACCAGGGCGCGTTACCGTCATTTTGCTCCAGCCCGGCGAGGAGTTGGTGACGGTCGCCGCCGGCGATACCGTACGCTGGATCGTTGGCGAGACGTCCAGCGGCGTCGGCGACACGCTGCGCGTCAGCGTACTGGTCAAGCCCATTCGCTCCGGGTTGAAGACCAATCTGGTCATCACCACCAGCCGGCGCACCTACCTGATCGAACTGACTTCCACCGCGAAGGCATGGATGGCGTCGGTGTCCTGGGACTACCCCAAAGACCGGATGCTGGCCTTGCAGCGCCAGGCCCAGGCCGCCCAGGCGAGTACGCCGGTCGATACCGGCCTCTCGCTGGACAAGATCCGCTTCCGCTACGCGATCAGCGGCAGCAATCCGCCGTGGAAGCCGCTACGCGCCTTCGATGACGGCGAAAAGGTCTATGTCCAGTTTCCGGCGGGCATCGCCCAAGGCGAGCTGCCGCCGTTGTTCGTGATTGGCGCGCAGGGCGACGGGCAGCTCGTCAACTACCGTTTCCGGCCGCCGTACTACATCGTGGATCGGCTGTTCGGCGCGGCAGAACTCCGCCTCGGTGGTGACAAGGCCGACGTAGTGCGCATCGAGCGTACGGACGGTGTCGTGCGGGGGAACTGACCATGAGCCAGGACGACACCGCCGGGTTGCCCGCGCCAGAGGTCGCCCCGAAGGTCGCGCCGGAGAGCGTAGCGTTGCGGGCGCAGCCGCGCCCGGTAATGCGCCTCAACCGACGAACGCTTGCCATCCTCGCCGGCGGGCTGGCGCTCGCGGTCATGGCTGCAACGATGTGGTCGCTGCAACCGAAGCAGCGGCGCAGCAATGGAGAGCCGGCCGAACTTTACAACACCGATCGCGTCTCACGCTCGGAAGGACTCGACCAACTCCCCGCCGACTACGCCAAGCTGCGGCCCGGCTTGCCACCGCACGTACCGGAGCTGGGGCCACCGCTACCGGGCGACCTGGGACCGGCCATCGTCAAGTCGCAACAGCCGGAGGTGGCCAGCTACTCGCCTCCCGGCCAAGACCCGGTGGCGGCTGAGCGCGACGCGCTGCGCAAGGAGGCGGACGCGGCGGCGGCATCGTCGGTGTTCTTCCGGTCGGGCAACCAGGGCATGGCCGCCGCGCCGGCGCAGGTTGCGGCGGCAAGCTCGGCGTTCAGCCTGGCCGGCTTCGACCCACTGGCCGCTGGGCCCGCCTCCATGGCGGCCCAGCCTGCCGACCCGACGGCCGTGCAGAACCGCCAAGACCAGAAGGAGGCCTTCCTGAAATCCGGCTCCACGGAAGCCCGTAATTTCGGGAACCTGCAGATGCCGATCTCGCCGTATCAGGTGATGGCGGGAACGGTGATCGCCGGCGCGCTGGTGACAGGGATCAAGTCGGACTTGCCGGGCGACGTGATCGCAACGGTGACGGAGCCGGTGTACGACACCGCGACCGGCCGCTATCTGCTGATCCCGCAGGGGTCACGCATCCTCGGGCGCTACAACAGCCAAGTGAGCTATGGACAGCGCAGGGTGCAGGTGGTGTGGAACCGAATCATCTTACCGGACACGTCCTCGCTGACGCTGGACAAGCTCCCCGGCATCGATCCTGCCGGCTATGCCGGCCTGGAGGACGCCATCGATTGGCATTGGGATCGCATCTTCGCGGGGGCGGCGCTGACGACGCTGCTGGGCGTCGGCGCCGAACTGGCCGCGCCGGAGAACCGCCAGAACGGCGATCGCGTCATCATCGCCGGGCGGAGCAGCCTGCAGGACAGCGTGGGCCAGGTCGGGCAGGAGATGGCCCGGCGCAACCTCAACATCCAGCCTACGTTGACGGAGAGGCCCGGCCTGCCGGTGCGCATCATCGTCAATCGGGATCTGGTGCTGCGGCCGTACCAGCCGCTGTTCTTCAATCGGGAGACTTCACGATGAACACGCCACGCAAGCTGCGGCTCGGGCCGCTGCCCAAGACCGAGAGCGTCAAGCTGACCTTCGCCTGCCCGGCCAGCCTCAAGGCCGACCTTGATCGCTACGCAGCCATGCATGCAAAAACCTATGGGGAGGCGGTGGATGCGATCGCGCTGATCCCGTACATGCTGGAAGCGTTCATGGCACGGGATAGGGCATTCCAGCGAGGTAGCGGCGAACACCAGACTTCTGCTCGCGCCGGCATGGCGACAGGCCAGCAAGGGTAGGGCGGGATCTACTGAGCCAATGCGCTATACCCGGCTGACACAGGAGAGGTCGCTGACCTTGATAGGTTTGGCGGCGCCATGCATCTCCATCGATTTGACACAATCCCAACCGAAGTGAGGAAGTCATGACGATTAGCGAAACGACGCAGTCCACGTTCGACCACGACGTGCAGGGCGATATTCCCGTTCTGGTGGATTTCTGGGCACCGTGGTGCGGGCCGTGTCTGGCACTGGCCCCCCATCTGGAGACACTCGCAGCGGATTATGCGGGACGATTGAAGGTGCTCAAGCTGAATATCGACGAGGCGCCGGACGGCTGGAAGCATTTTGGCGTGCGTGGCATTCCGACGCTGGTGTTCTATTCTGGTGGCAAGGAATACGACCGTCTAATCGGTCCATCGACGATGCGGCTGCGACTGATGATGGAAAGATGGTTTCGCGAACTGGGGTTGACAGTGCCAACACTGGAGCGCGCATCTGTCGAGAACCCGGATGCAGCGTCCCAAACGGTTCGTCCAGAAAAGAATTGGAACAGTTTCGGTGGCGACGTGACTGTCAAGGCAGCCGGACTCGCCCGCCTGCGCGAATGTACCGAGGAAGAGGAATACCTACCGTCGGCACGCCTCTCCGGAGATGAGGAGCAATTTGAAGCGATTGTCGGCGTACCGGCGGCATTGGGTGACCTGCTTGACACGCTGTATTGGATTCAATCCCATACTGACGAGAAGATTGCCCCGGCACAGACACTTGAGATCGTCGACGCCATGCCGGTTGGGGCCGATCTGGGGACAGTCGCAGCCAAGGCGCTGTACCACCTGTTATACACATCGCCATGGGAAATCACGCAATACTTCGCCAACGGTATTGCGAGCATTCCCAGTATGCAGATCAAAATGCGGCATCAGCGCGAGCACGTCGGCGAACGCGTTGCATTGGCAGACTGGGAAGCCCTGCAACGCGAGACAGTGCTCTTGACGGGGTCTGGCCTGGATTCGCGCATGAGCGTGGAACTCGAGCGATTGGCTGTATCGTTGATCGATGAAGGCATGGCAAGGGACGTGCTGCCGTTAGTGATCGAGTATGCGGTAAGAGACTATCGGCAGTATCCGGAGTGGAGCGACGCGGAAGCGGCGCGCATCACAGGCATGCTTGATGAAGATTTTGAGCAAGTTCGGGAGGCACTGGGCGATAGGCCGACGGATGAGGGCGCTGCCCGCGATGAGTGGTACGCGCAACTGTCCGACCGCCTGGGTCTCCGAGAGCGCGAACGTCGCGTAGCGCAGCCAGAACTCTGGGCGCGCTATGACGCGTGGTGCGAGTTTAAACAGGCAACTATCACCGCGATCTGCGCACATGTTGCGGCCGTTCTGCTATCGCTATTGCGCGTAGCCGCGAAGTAATCGGCTGTCGGCGTGCACGCGAGGGCGGGCGACCGCACCGCCTTCGTGTGTTCGGACGGCCCGTCGCTCGAGTCGATCGCCGCCGTGGGCTGCGGGGCGGCAGCAGGCCGGCAACCTCGGCGAAGGGCATCGCGGGCTCGCGGCCCTTGCCTGCCGACCGATCCGCTCGTGTCGCTCGACGCGACCGCCAAGGTCAAGGTGCTTGAGCGCAATCAGGTGATGGCTGGTACTGTGATTGCCGGCGCATTGGTGATGGGCATCAAGTCGGACTTGCCGGGCGACGCGATCGCAACGCTGACGGAGCCGGTGCACGACACCGCGCCCGGCTAAGCCTGGGAGTGGAAGAAGTCCAATGCGACGGAAACCACTCATTGGAATCCAGAGGGTTCGACCCCCTCCCGGGAAAGGCTAACCACCAACCGGAAGCGAGCCTTGCATGCGAGTGCGGTAACGCACTACTTGAAGCGTAGGCGGCGGGTACTGAAGCCGTGTGATTGAGCCTCGATATCAATCAACTGCCGGTGTCTTCATCCGGCTCAAGTCGGGCCGAAATCGCGCTCCGCCGGTTCGTCGTCAATTTATCGAAAAGGCGGACGGCGGCCTTCGCGAGCTCGGCATCCCCTCCCTTGAAGACAAGGTGGCGCAGCGCGCCATCGTTATGCCGCTGGAGCCGATCAACTAACAGGATTTTCAGGACTGCTCGTTTGGCTTCCGGCCGGCTAGCAGTGCGTATCGGGCAACTGGTATTCCTACCGCGATACCTTTACGCCCTGCACGAAGTGGAGGCAGCCGGCCTCGTTCGAATGCAATACGGCACGATCCATGTGCTGGATGTCACAGCCTTGCATGCGTTCGGACGAGGCATCGACCCGAGACCGCAAAGTCCGGAATCGATGCCCCCGGGGCGGATGGCCACGCGCCGACAGCAGCAGGCAAGGCCTATCTGCCGTCGGTGGGCAATTAGGTCAGTTTGAAGGGAAGCTGGCGCAGCGGCTTGCCGGTGAGGCGCGCAATGGCGTTGGCAAAGGCCGGAGCCAACGGCGGCAGGCCAGGCTCGCCCATGCCCGTAGGTGGATCGGCACTGGGCACGATGTGGACGTCGAATGCGGGGGCGTCGGTAATGCGCGCCACCGTGTAGTTGCCAAAGTTGCTTTGCTCGATGACACCGTCCTTCAGCGTGATGGCCGAGCCCTCCAGGCACATCGACAGCCCCATGACTGCCGCGCCCTGCACCTGTGCTTCCACGGTGCGAGGGTTCACCACCAGATTGCAATGCACGCCGGCGGTGACGCGATGCAGTTGGGGGCGACCGTCCTTAACGGAGGCCTCCACGACATAGGCCACCACGGAATCAAATGACTCGTGCACTGCGACCCCCCAGGCGCGGCCGGCGGGTAGCTTCTTCTTGCCGTAGCCGCTCTTGTCCACCGCCAGTTGCAACGCAGTGCTGTGGCGCGGATGCTTGTCGCTGAACAGGCGCATGCGGTAAGCCACCGGGTCTTGCTTGGTGGCGCGCGCAATCTCGTCGAGCAGTGTCTCCATGACGTAAGCAGTGTGGGTGGAACCGACACTGCGCCACCATAGCACCGGCACGTTGGGCGTGGGGTGGTGTACGGTCAGGCGCATCGGTAACGGGTAGGGGTCGCGCATGCCCTCGGTGGCCGTGGCGTCGATGCCGTGCTTCACCTGGAATTCCCCGAACACCGTGCCCGAGGTAATGGACTGGCCAACGATGACATGATCCCAGGCCAGCACCTCGCCTTGCTGGTCGAAGCCAATGCGCGCCCGATGCAGGTGCATCGGGCGGTAATACCCGCCCTTGATGTCATCCTCGCGGCTCCACAGCGTGCGTATCGATGCCATCATGCCGGCGGCGCGCGCGGCCTTGGCGATTGCACAGGCCTCAACCACGTAGTCGCTCGTGCTCGCGAAACGCCGGCCAAAGCCGCCGCCTGCCGTCTGCACATGGATTTTTACCTGCTCGGGCTTGAGGCCAAGTACGCGCGCGGCAGCGGCACCGTCCAGTCCAGGGCACTGGGAGCCGACCCACAGTTCGGCACGCTCGTCGGACAGCTGGACGGTGCAGTTCAGTGGCTCCATCGGCGCGTGCGCCAGGTAGGGGAACACGAATTCCGCGTCCAGTTGGCGCGGCGCGGTGGCCAGCGGCGTCATGTCCGCGTCGAACTGACGCCGCCCGGGTTGCACCGCCAGCTCGCGGTACTGGGCCAGCAACCGTTCGCTGTCAGCCTTTTCGACCGCGGTCGTGTTCCATTGCAGCTTCAGCGCCTCGCGCCCTTGCTTGGCCGCCCAGTAGCCGTCGGCGACCACGGCCACGCCTTCGCCACCACGGTCCACCGGCACGCGCAGCACTGCCTTGACACCCTTGATGGCTCGTGTGGCGCTGTCGTCTACTGCAGTCAGTCGCGCGCCAAACACCGGCGGATGTGCCACCACGGCAGTGAGCTGACCGGGCAGGTGCGTGTCGATGCCGAAGTCCTGGCGCCCGCTGCTCTTGGCACGCGCATCGATGCGTGTGGTGGGAGTGCCGATGATGCGAAAGTCCTTCGGGTCCTTCAGCGTGACCTTCTCCGGCACCGGCAACGCCATGGCGGCTTCGGCCAGTTCGCCGTAGCTCAGCGTGCGGCCACTCGAACCCAATACCAGCCCCGCGCGGGTGCGCAGCGTGGACACGTCCACGTTCCAGCGCGCCGCCGCTGCCGACAGCAACATCGCGCGGGCACGGGCGCCGAGCTCGCGGTACTGCGTGAAGCTGTTCTTGACCGAATGCGAACCGCCGGTGAGATGAATGCCGAACAGCGGGTCGACGTAGGCAGCGTCGTTCGAGCCGTGCTGGCTGCGCACCAGGCTCCAGTCCGCGTCGAGCTCCTCAGCCAGGATCATCGGCAAGGCAGTCTGCACGCCCTGGCCGAACTCCAGTCGGTTGACTGTCACGGTGACCTCGCCGCTGGGAGCGATCTGCACAAACGCCAATGGCTGCTGCGTTGGCTTCAGGGCGCTCGCGGCGCCGCCGGCACTGGTGGCCTGTGCCATGGCCAGATGCGGAAATGCACCAAGCGCCAGGCCGACGGAGCCGGCCAGCTTCAGGAAGCTGCGGCGCGGCAGCATGGCGGGTCCGTCGCTCTGGCTCCGCGCCAGCAGCCGCTGCAGATTGCGCGGCATTTCGCCGTGATCGAGACTAGGCAACATAGCGAATCCTTCAGGCAAGGGCCTTGGCGGCATCGGCCACCGCGGCGCGAATGCGGGGATAGGTACCACAGCGGCAGATGTTGCCCGCCATGGCGGCGTCGATCTCGGCAGCGCTGGGTTGCTTCCCGCGAGGCAGGGACCTGAGGAAGGCGGTAGCGCTCATGATCTGGCCGCTCTGGCAGTAACCGCATTGCGCCACGTCGTGTTTGACCCAGGCTGCATGGACTACGGTGCCGACCCGGTCGCTGCCATCGGTGGCAGCTTCGATCGTGACGATGGTCTTGCCCTCGGCAGCAGAGACCGGCGTGACGCACGAGCGAATGGCCTGGCCGTCCAGATGCACGGTGCACGCGCCGCATAGGGCAGCACCGCAGCCGAATTTGGTGCCAGTCATGCCAAGCCCGTCGCGCAGCGCCCAGAGGATGGGCGTGCCGGGATCGACGTCGACCGTGTGCTTACGGCCGTTGACGTTGAGTGTGCTCATGGAGGAGGGTTCTCCGTAGGTTGTGTCAGAAGACGAATGGCATGTGCTCACGGCGCAAGCGCCCGCATCAGAGAACTCGGATGACGCGCCTAGCCGTGCGGTACCCTGAGCGCTCTTGATTCAGCATCTGGCATGCCCAGGGGAAAGTAACATTAGCGACGGTAGCCAGTTTGAAGGAAGGCCCCCTGAACTGTTTGCTCAATCCGCCCAACGTCTTGTCTAATTTGACGATTTCATGCCGGACCGATCAGTCTCGCGACAGGCTCGCAGGATCGAGCGTCAGACTTGTCCAGTGGGAGACCGCCGTCCCACGATGGAGTGGAGCCTGCCTTATGGCCTGCGGGCCAAGCTGTGTGGCAGGCACGGCACTAGCGTCCTTGATCGTCTAGGCGATACAAGTGAAGCCCTCGACGTGCGCATCGCTCCACAGAGCAGCGTTTTCGGGCGTGATGCGCCGCCCGGCGCGAGGCGGTTGCTTCGACGGCCGGCAGACCCACGCCGCCACAAGCAAGCATGGTGTAGGGGTGTGGTGCCAATTATTCAGAAAGTCGTCGCAAGCCTGGTACTGGTATATCGGGGAGGCAACGATGCGGTCGCGCTTGCCGGATTCATCTGGTTTCTTGCCTAAACTGACTTATCGCCGCCAAAAGTGAGCGTGGGCGAAGCTGACGAATGCTAGACTGCGTCTGACTTGGCTACAGCAGAGTTCGGTTTGAGTAAGCATGAAGGGCCACAATTTTCAGGGGTCACGATGATGAATGTTCTGGCTCAGGCCATCGGAAGATTTGCTCAAACCGATGGCGATCACACCACCGCGATCCCGGCACTGACGCTCCACTGTCGCAAGATGCCCACCACGCCATTGCACTGCATTTACGGCCTGGGGTTGGGCGTCGTCGCGCAGGGTGGCAAGCAGATCACGCTCGGGGAGGAAGTAGTCGACTATGGACCGGGTCAGTCCATGCTGACGACCATCGATCTGCCCGTCCTCGCACACGTCACGCAGGCCAGCATGCGAGAGCCTTTTCTTGGTCTTATGTTGACACTGGACGTCCGTTCCATCATGGAGATCGCTTCCGAAATGGATTTGCCGCGACCTGGGAGAGACTGCTCTTGTCACCCCATTACGATCGAAAAGCTCGACCCAGCATTGGTCAATGCCCTGATCCGGCTCATCGAATTGCTGGACGAGTCGGCATTGATTCCTCGGCTGGCGCCACTGATTCAGGAGGAAATCACCGTCCGCTTGCTGACGGGGCCACACGGCCCACAATTGCAGCACCTTGTTGCTGCCGGCTCCCCCAGTCAGCAGATTGCAAAGGCCGTGGCCTGGCTTAAGCAGAACTTCACTCAGTCGCTGCATGTGGACGAATTGGCGGTTCGCGCACGCATGAGCCCGTCCACCTTCCGGCAACATTTCCGTGCCATCACTGGTATGAGCCCGTTGCAGTTCCAGAAACAGTTGCGTCTACAGGAAGCACGGCAATTGATGCTCAACCAGAACTTCGACGCGGGCTACGCCGGTGGCCTTGTGGGCTATGAAAGCGCATCACAGTTCAATCGCGAATACAGCCGCCTTTTCGGCGCCCCACCTCAACGCGATATCAAGCGCATGAGACTGAGCTGAACGCCATAGAGCTGATGAGAGGTGCACTGGAGGATTCCGTCAAGGCTATCGATCGGACAGCCCTCATGCCGAGGATCTGCGCGCGCTACGACTTCACGGATCGAATAGGCACCGCCATGAAACGGCGTCGTACGGCGGGAATCTCAGCTTTCAGTAGAAGCGACGTGCCGGTGTGAGAACTCGGTGTTACCCCTTGTAATAGCGATCGCAGTCCACCACGTCTGTCTCCCAGCGTTCATTTCGTTCTCTGCTCTTCGTGGCTTCGTTCGTGCTCTTCCGGCTTTCGTTGGTGCAGTTGTCGAATCGGGTTCTTGCCTCCTGAAAACGCATCGGTCGTAGGCATCCCCTTTAATTTCCTCCGCCACGACGGACTGACAACGCGCGCATGCTGCGAGGGCAAAACCGGAGAGAGCCTGTTTCATCGTTGCCTCCATTCGTCGGTAATGATCTCGCGAGCATAGAACGCTCACTTTTGGATCGAGGTGGACTGTGCGCGGTAACGCACAGACGAAATTCAATGTACTCGCTTGGTAACGGGAATGGTCTTTCAGCAACCTGCTAGGCCTGGTCGGTCGGCATGATCCACAACTCGCTCACGGACGCGTGGCGCGGCCGGGTGACCATGTAGGCGACAGCATCGGCGATGTCCTCGGCCTGCAGAACCTCCGTGGTCTCGTAGAAGGCGTCAATGCTTTCGCGCATCGCACCGCTGTTGTGCGAGCCCAACTCCGTGTCGACACCTCCGGGCTCCAGCACACCGACTCGCACGTGCTTCTTGGTGATCTCCTGCCGCAGCGATTCGGTGAACCCGTTCACGCCGAACTTCGTCATGTTGTAGACGCCGTAGTTGGCCCATGCGACACGACCAGCGATCGACGAGATGTTAACAATGTCGGCGACCCGGCGTGGTCCTTCCTCGGCGGCGGCCACCAGGTGCGGAAGGGCCGCATGCGTCATGTAGAGCAGGCCCTTCTGGTTGATCGCGATCATCCGCTCCCATTCCTCCGGATTCGCACCAACGATGGGACCAAGCAGCATCAGGCCCGCATTGTTGACGAGGATGTCAAGGCGTCCGAACCGGTCGACGACCGTCTGAACCGCCGCCTCGGCCTGGGCACGGTCGGTGATGTCGGCGGGTACAGCGAGGGCGGTCCCGCCTGCCTCCTCGACCTGCGCGGCGAGGGCATCCAGCCGATCCTGGCGGCGGGCGACCAAGGCGACGGATGCGCCCTGAGTTGCGAGAGCCCGGGCTGTGGCGTAGCCGATTCCGCTGCTCGTTCCGGTGACGAGTGCGACGGTGCCAGCGAGTGATGATGCCATGAGTATGTCCTGTACGAATTGACGTGAAGACGATAGTCAGGCGTCGTCGTGGGCAAGCGAAGAAGACAGTTTGCGATGAGCATCAGCCTGGTCGAGCAGGGTCTTGGCCTTAACCTCGAAGGTCTGCACAGCATCGGCGCCTGCAGCGAAGCGGGCCGGCGGCTCGTCGAGTCCGGCGAGCTGCACAATGGCGTCGGCGAGCTTGGCTGGGTCGCCTCCCTGTTTGCCGTCCATGCCACTCCAGGCAGTGACGGTTTCCCTCGTGCGCTCGACATAGTCGTCGATGGAAGGCTGCGCGTACGTGGTGGAGTCGGCGGTCAGCAGTTCGGTCCGGAAGAATCCGGGCTCGACAAGCATCGTGCGGATGCCGAAGGGCGCAACCTCTGGCGCGAGCGACTCGATCCATCCCTCGATGCCGAACTTCGCGGCGGCATACGCCGAGCAAAACATTCCGCCGGCGATGCCGGCTGTCGAGGAGATAGTGAGCAGCAAGCCAGAGCGCTGCTTACGCATCACCGGCAGCACGGCGCGGGCGACGTTCATCGGGCCAAACAGTAGCGTCTCGATTTGGTTGCGGACCTGTTCGGGGCTGAGCTCCTCGAAGAAGCCGGCGTAGAAGTTGCCGGCGTTGTTGACCAGTACGTCGATCCGTCCGAACTTGCCGACGGCGGCCGCGATCGCGACCTGGGCGTCCTCGGGGCGGGTGACGTCGAGTTTGATGGCCAGCAAGTCGTCGTGGTCGCCGATTGCCGCCGTGACTTTCCCGGGGTCGCGGCCGGTCGCGACGACGGCGTGGCCAGCGGCCAACGCCGCCTTGGCAATGTCTACGCCCAGCCCACGGCCAGCGCCGGTGATGAACCAAACTTTCTTATCAGTCATGGTGTTCCTCTCTGTTCTTCGTGGCTGTGTGATCACGAATGTCCACGCTAGTGGTGGTGATTCAGGCGTCGTGAGTAAGGTGAACGCCGCGGTAGTGTCTGGCGAGCTCACAAGTGCGTTGCATCCGCCTCGCCCTAGGGCAGCGTCATCAGATGTGATCGTCAGACGAACATCAGTGTGCTTACCCTTTAAATGCGCCCAGATTGTGCCCGGTCTGGGGTCGAACTGCGTGCATGGATCGTCGTATTTGTTGCCTAAAACGACGGATCTTCATGCCGCTGATGACGGCTTAGATAGTGGGGGAGCCCGTGACTGGTGACCACTAGTGAGCGAGGAAAGAGGGTGACTCTTCTACACGGAGATCCTTCAAAGCGCCCGTCCCGATGATCAGTAGGCCCATTCCGAACAGATCAAGCGGGCGGTTGGTGGTGTGCTGTTTTGTCTCGGTGAGCAATGTCGGACCGCGCCACATGGCAGCCAGGCCTAAGGGCACGTTCAAATAGAAGGCCCACTGCCAGCCGATCGATGCGATCACGAATGCCCCAAGGCTTGGCCCCACCGCAGCAGCCAGAGCACCAACCGCTCCCCATAGACTGATCGCCACCGCGCGCTTGCTGATTGGAAATGCCGCCAGCACGAGCGAGAGCGATGCGGGCGTCAGCAACGCAGCGCCGATGGCCTGAAGCGCGCGTGCTGCAATGAGCCACCCTACGTTGACAGCCAAACCACACGCAACCGACGCCGCCAGAAACAGCCCTACGCCGGCCAGAAACCCCCTTTTTTGCCCATGCTTATCTGCCAACCCGCCAGACGGAATGAGCGTTGCAGCGTAGGCGACAGTGTAGGCATTGAGCACTCAGAAGAGATCTGCCCCAGTGGCTTGAGGAAACCCCGCACGTAAGGCACTGAAGGTGGCGAACAGCATCGTGCCGGCCATCGAGACAAGGAACACCGCCACGCTGGCGACCCAGAACACCGGCCAAGGTGACGCGGTGTTGATCTATGCATTCGGCAACGCCGGAGCAATCGTGGCAGTGCCTCCGGTTGCTGAGCTGTCCGGATTTGTCATAGGACTCTTCCGATGATGTGTGCCAGATCTGTTTCCGGTAACGCGCTTCAGGAGAGTCCGAACGTCTTGCGCAGACTCGCGCCGACCGGTCCTGCCGGCATGAAGCGGCGCAGCTTGCTCAGAAGGGAGGCCTCGCCTTTGGGGGTACGGCGCATCTTCCACGCGCCGAGAGCGGCATCGACGACCGTGCTCGCGACGCCATCGGGGTCCGGTGCTTTTTGGACACTTCTTTGAATCGCCTGCGAAACGACGCTGCGCTCGTTGTCGTAGGCAGATAACTTGGAAGATGCGTGGGGGGCGTTGGTATCCAGGCTGGTCTTGGTAAATGAGGGCTCGACAAGCACCACACGGATGCCGAACTTGCGCACCTCGTGGTCCAACGTCTCGGACATCCCCTCCACCGCGTGTTTGGATGCCGAATAGAGACCCATGTACGGCGCCGGCAGAAAGCCGAGCACGGAGCTGATGTTGACGATTCTTCCTGAACGTTGCGCACGCATGTGCGGCAATACGGCTCGTGTGGTACGCAAGATGCCAAACACGTTGGTGTCGAACAGCGCCTGCGCTTCGGCAATCGACGTCTCTTCGGTCGCGCCGAGCAGCGTCACGCCAGCACTGTTGACGAGCACATCGATGCGCTTGGCCTGCGCGATGATGGCCTGGATCCCCCGCTGAACCGAGGCTTCATCGCGGATATCCATCTCGACCAGCTCAACGCCCGGTAGCGGCTGCGCTTTTGCGATGTTGCGCACGGTGCCGAATACCCGGGAGCCCCGCAGCGCAAACTTCGCGGCGGTGGCGCGGCCGATGCCCGAGGACACGCCTGTAACGACGACAACTTTGGAACTCGACATGGCAGTTTCTTTCGGTATGGGTGGGTCGGTGCTGCGGTAAAGGTTCGAGCGATGAGCCGTGCTGAATGCGCAGCCTCAGTCGCGGGGTGACTATTTGCTAGCAATGGCGGTCGATTCGTCGGGCTGCCACCCACCGCCCAGCGCCTTGAATGCCGCGACAGCAGCGCGCGCTGATTCGGTTTGCGCCTGCGCGCGCGCGTCTGATGTACGTAACAGGCTTTCGTCGGCTTGCAGGACTTCAATCAGGCTGACGACGCCTTTTTGATACGCAGCAAACGACGCATTTCGCGCGCGGCCAAGCGAATCCACGCCTTGTGTGAGCATGGCCGCTTGCTCCTCGCGCTTGACGAGAGCAGAGAAGGCGTCTTCCACATCCTCCGTGGCGCGCAGCACGGCGAGCTTGTACGCGGCCAGCATCTCCGCCTCTTGCCCCTTGGCCTGATCGATCTGCGCGTTGATGCGGCCGAAGTCGAACAGGCGCCAGCGCAGACCGAGCACGCCGGCAGATTGATTGGCACCGCTACCGAACAGGCTGCCGGCGCCCACCGATGTAGCGCTGCCGAGCAGGCCGCTGAGCGAGAATTTCGGGTAGTACTCAGCTATGGCGACACCGATGCGCGCGTTGGAAGCCGCTAGCCGGCGCTCGGCGACGATGAGGTCGGGGCGGCGCCTTAGCAATTCGCCCGGCGATCCGCTGATCGCAATTTGCGGAGCGGCCGGGATGTCGCCGCCTTGCGCAAGCTCCGCCCGGTGCGTGCCCGGCAGCGAGCCGAGCATCACATCCAGCGCGTTCATCGCCGCATCGAGGCCAGCCTCAAGCGGAGGGATGGAAGCGCGAACCTGAGCGAGTGCGCCTTCGGCCTGCCGGACTTGAAGCTCGGCCGCCAGTCCCTTGCCGTACAGCAGGTTGATGGTGGAGAGCAATTCTTCTTGCGTCTGTACCTGGTGGCGGGCCACTTTCAAGCGCGTCTGTAAGCCGCGGATGGTGATGTAGATATCGGCAGTCTGTGCGGCCACGGCCAGCCGTGTGGCGACTGCGCCCGCCTGGGAGGCCTGGTAGTCGGCAAGTGCCCCCTCGCGGCCGCGGCGCAGGCCGCCGAAAACGTCCAACTCCCAGCTTGCGCCGACATCGGCCTCAAAGGCGTTGCCGTAGCGGTCGAAGCCGGGCCGCGAATTCAAGACGCGGCCCAAAGGGGTTTCGACGGACTGGTACGCACGCGCGGCCTGGCCCGTGACATTGCCGGAGGGCAGCAACGCGGCATTGGCAGCGCCAAGCCCCGCACGGGCTTGCGTGACGCGGGCGAAGGCCTGTGCAAGGTCCAGGTTTTGTTCCAGCGCGAGCTGCACGTACCGCGTAAGTTGCGGATCGCCAAAGCCAGCCCACCACGCAGGCAGATCGGCTTCGGCATTGGCTGTCCGCTGCTCCACTGCTGTCTGGCCCTGGAATTGTCGGGGAAGCGGCACATTGGGCGTCACATAATCGGGGCCGACGGCACAAGCGGTCGCCAGGCTGGCAGCGAAGAGGGCCATAAGGGAGTGTTTTGGCAACATCGAGGATGTCTTCCATCAGGTTTTTGTGACTATAGTACAAAATGGTCACGCGTTGTTCAACTATCGCGACTCGCGTAAGCTGGAGCCTATGAAGACCACCCCCTACCCCGTTTCCGCCCGTGGCCCGGCGGACCATGACGTGCGAGACCAGATCGTTGCCGCCGCCACCGAGCACTTCAGCCGCTACGGCTACGAGAAGACCGCCGTTTCCGATCTGGCCAAGGCCATCGGTTTTTCCAAGGCCTACATCTACAAGTTCTTCGAGTCCAAGCAGGCCATTGGCGAGATGATCTGCGCCAACTGCCTGCGCGACATCGAGGCCGACGTGAATGCCGCCCTGGCCGACGCCGACTCCCCGCCGGAGAAGCTCCGGCGCATGTTCAAAGCCTTGACTGAGGCCAGCCTTCGGTTGTTTTCCCACGACCGCAAGTTGTACGAGATCGCGGCCTCGGCAGCGACTGAACGCTGGCAAGCGGTGATCGCCTATGAGGACCGCATCCAGAGGTTGCTGCGCGATGTGCTGCAGGAGGGCCGGGAGACCGGAGACTTCGAGCGCAAGACGCCGCTGGACGAGACCACGACGGCCATCTACCTGGTCATGCGCCCGTACATGAATCCGTTGCTTTTGCAGTACAGCTTTGACTACACGGAAAGTGCGCCCGGGCTGCTCTCCAGCCTCGTGCTTCGGAGTCTTTCCCCCTGACGCGCAGATTTTTTGATTGTGACCATTGACTAAAGTGGTCACAAGAACCAGAATGAAAGCCCAGATCATCTTGTCGATGGGGCTTTCATGCTTTCTCGTTGCTTTGTTACCTCTATCGTTATTGGTGCGTTGTCGCTCGCTTTGAGCGCTTGCGGCGAAAAGGCCCCTGCCGATCCGCGCACCGAGGCACCGTTGGTGCGTGCCGCGTTCGTTCAGCCCGTCGCTTCCGCGTCGCGTTCATTCACGGGGGTCGTCGCTGCCCGGGTGCAGAGTGATCTCGGGTTCCGCGTGCCCGGCAAGGTGTTGGAGCGGCTTGTGGATGCCGGGCAGACCGTCAAGCGCGGGCAGCCGCTCATGCGCATCGACCCTGTCGATCTGAAGCTCGCCGCGCACGCACAACAAGAAGCCGTGAGCGCCGCGCGAGCGCGCGCGCACCAGACGGCGGAAGACGAAGCCCGCTACCGCGATCTGCGCGGAACTGGCGCCATTTCCGCCTCGGCCTATGACCAAGCGAAGGCTGCGGCGGACGCCGCCAAAGCCCAGCTGAGCGCAGCGGAAGCGCAGGCCGATGTTGCGCGTAACGCCAGCCGTTACGCAGAGCTTGTTGCCGATGGTGAAGGCGTGGTCATGGAGACGCTGGCCGAGCCCGGCCAGGTCGTCAACGCAGGGCAAGCCGTCGTACGGCTGGCCCACGCTGGCCGACGTGAAGCGGTGGTCCAGTTGCCGGAAACGTTGCGGCCGGCGATCGACTCTGTCGCACAAGCCACGCTTTTCGGTAAGGAAAGCGCCGGTGTACCTGCCAAGCTGCGGCAACTGTCGGATGCTGCCGATCGGCTTACCCGCACGTTCGAAGCGCGCTATGTGCTGGATGGGGAACTGGCCAATGCGCCGCTGGGCGCCACCGTGACGATCCAGATTCCCGATCGGCTTGCCACCGTGCAAGGCGATCTGCAGGTGCCGCTTGGTGCCGTGTTCGACGCCGGCAAGGGCCCGGGTGTGTGGGTCATCCAGGGTGATCCGGCGAAGGTGTCGTGGCGATCCGTCACCATCCTGCGCCTCGGCGACGAAAGCGCTCGGGTTGCTGGCCAAGTCAAGCAAGGGGACCGGATCGTCGCGCTTGGCGCACAACTGCTGCGTGAAGGACAGCAAGTCCGTGTGGCAGGGCAAGGTGCCAGGACTGCCATCGCGGGGGTGCGCCTGTGAGCCAAGGTCGTTTCAATCTATCGGCGCTCGCCGTGCGCGAGCGCGCCATCACGTTGTTCCTTATCTGCCTGATCTCTCTGGCGGGTCTCATTTCCTTCTTCAAGCTGGGCCGCGCGGAAGACCCGGCGTTTACGGTCAAGGTGATGACCATCATCACCGCGTGGCCCGGCGCGACGGCGCAGGAAATGCAAGACCAGGTGGCCGAGAAGATCGAAAAGCGCATGCAGGAGCTGCGCTGGTATGACCGCACGGAAACGTACACGCGGCCGGGCCTGGCGTTCACCACGTTGACCCTGCTCGACAGCACGCCGCCGTCGGAAGTGCAGGAGGAGTTTTACCAAGCGCGCAAGAAAGTCAGCGACGAGGTGGCCAACCTCCCGCCCGGCGTGATCGGGCCGATGGTCAACGACGAGTATGCGGACGTGACCTTTGCGTTGTTTGCGCTCAAGGCGCAGGGCGAACCGCAACGTGTGCTCGTGCGAGATGCGGAGACGCTGCGTCAGCGCTTGCTGCACGTGCCCGGCGTGAAGAAGGTCAACATCATCGGCGAGCAGTCGGAGCGTATCTATGTCGAGTTTTCCCATGACCGGCTGGCGACGCTGGGCGTGAGTCCGCAAGAGGTTTTTGCCGCGCTCAACAGCCAGAATGCGCTGACGGCAGCCGGCTCGGTGGAAACGAAAGGGCCGCAGGTATTCATCCGTCTGGACGGCGCGTTCGACGAGCTGCAGAAGATTCGCGATACGCCGGTTGTATCGCAGGGCCGAACGTTGAAGCTGTCGGACATTGCCACGGTCAAGCGTGGCTACGAGGATCCTGCCACGTTCATGGTGCGCAATGGTGGCCAGCCTGCCTTGCTGCTGGGCATCGTCATGCGCGAAGGCTGGAACGGGCTGGACCTGGGCAAGGCGCTCGACAAGGAGGTGGGCGCCATCAACGCTGACATGCCGCTCGGCATGAGCTTGACCAAGGTGACCGACCAGGCAGTCAACATCGCCGCTGCCGTCGATGAGTTCATGCTCAAGTTCTTCGCCGCGCTGCTGGTGGTCATGCTGGTGAGCTTCGTCAGCATGGGTTGGCGCGCGGGCCTGGTGGTGGCCGCGGCCGTGCCGTTGACACTGGCGGTCGTCTTTGTGGTGATGGCTGCGACAGGCAAGAACTTCGACCGCATCACACTTGGATCTTTGATTCTGGCGCTCGGCTTGCTGGTGGACGACGCCATCATCGCCATCGAAATGATGGTGGTGAAGATGGAAGAAGGCTACAGCCGCGTCGCCGCTTCGGCATATGCATGGAGCCACACTGCGGCGCCCATGCTGTCGGGCACGCTGGTGACCGCCGTCGGCTTCATGCCCAATGGTTTTGCGCGATCCACCGCGGGCGAATACACCAGCAACATGTTCTGGATCGTCGGCATTGCGCTGATCACGTCCTGGGTGGTCGCAGTGGTGTTCACGCCTTACCTAGGCGTAAAGATGCTGCCCGACTTCAAGAAAGTCGAAGGCGGCCACGATGCGATCTACGACACCCCGCGTTACAACCGCTTCCGTGCGCTGCTCGGGCGTGTGATTGCGCGCAAATGGCTGGTCGCGGGTTCGGTCGTCGGGCTCTTTGCCTTGGCCATCCTCGGTATGGCGGTGGTCAAGAAGCAGTTCTTCCCAATTTCGGATCGGCCTGAAGTGCTGGTCGAGGTGCAGATGCCCTATGGAACATCGATCAACCAGACCAGCGCGGCCACCGCAAAGCTGGAGGCTTGGCTCACCAAACAGAAGGAAGCCAAGATTGTGACGGCTTACGTTGGCCAGGGTGCGCCGCGCTTCTATCTGGCGATGGGGCCGGAACTACCGGATCCGTCGTTCGCCAAGATCGTGGTCCGCACCGACAGCCAGGAAGAGCGTGACGCGTTGAAGCAGCGCCTGCGCCGGGCGATTGCCGACGGCCTCGCCCCCGAGGCGCGCGTACGGGTCACGCAGCTCGTGTTCGGTCCGTACTCTCCGTTCCCGGTTGCCTATCGCGTGACCGGCCCCGATGCGGAGACGTTGCGCCGCATCGCGGCCGATGTTCGGCAAGTCATGGACGCCAGCCCGATGATGCGCACGGTCAATACCGATTGGGGGATGCGCGTACCGACGCTGCACTTCACCTTGCAGCAGGACCGCTTGCAGGCCGTGGGGCTGACCTCCAGCGCCGTCGCGCAACAACTGCAATTCCTACTCAACGGCATTCCGGTGACGGCGGTGCGCGAGGACATCCGCACGGTGCAGGTGACCGCCCGCTCGGCCGGCGACATCCGACTGGATCCGACCAAGATCGGCGACTTCACGCTGGCAGGCGCCAGCGGGCAACGCATTCCGCTCTCGCAGGTGGGCAAGATCGATGTGCGCATGGAAGAGCCCATCATTCGGCGGCGCGATCGCATGCCGACGATCACGGTGCGAGGCGATATCGCCGATGGCCTGCAACCGCCCGACGTTTCGACAGCCATCAGCGCACAGCTTCAGCCAATCATCGAGAAGCTGCCCAACGGATACCGCATTGAACAAGCGGGTTCCATTGAAGAATCGGGCAAGGCGACGAAGGCCATGCTGCCGCTGTTCCCGATCATGCTGGCAGTCACCCTGCTGATTCTCATCTTCCAGGTGCGGTCCATTCCGGCGATGGTCATGGTGTTCCTGACCAGCCCCCTCGGCCTGATTGGCGTGGTGCCAACGCTGATTCTGTTCGGGCAACCGTTCGGCATCAACGCGCTGGTTGGCCTGATTGCGTTGTCGGGCATCTTGATGCGCAACACGCTGATCCTGATCGGGCAGATTCAGCACAACAAAGACGAAGGGTTGGATCCGTTCAGGGCCGTTGTGGAAGCCACGGTCCAGCGTGCGCGGCCGGTGATCCTTACCGCGTTGGCCGCCATCCTGGCCTTCATTCCGCTGACCCATTCGGTGTTCTGGGGCGCGCTCGCCTATACGCTCATCGGCGGGACGTTTGCCGGGACGATCTTGACTCTGGTGTTCCTGCCGGCCATGTACTCGATCTGGTTCAGGATCCGGCCCGGCAGCGCGGCCGATGCGCAGCGTGATCGACGCGAGACCGTGCAGGCCGCCGGACAACTGGCGTCCGAGTCATATTGAATCGCGAGGGCATGTTTCCGCCGCATGGCCCCTTGATTTCAATCCACTTGCATTAAAGCGACTTTTAGACGGGACATTGGGTGCATGGCCTCCACCCAAGGCGTGCTGCTGCGCGAGAGGTCAAAAAAATCGTAGTGAGGAGACAAAATATGAAGGTAAATCCAATTCTTCTGGGCTCCTTGAGCCTATTTTCTGGCATGACTTGGGCTCAGTCTAACGTTATCCTGTACGGCGTTGCAGATATGAGCATGGAATACGCAAATCACGTCGGTACGGTGCCATTGGCAAGCAATGGGTTCAATAGTGGGCCCGGAAAAAACGTCTATCGAATGGATTCTGGTGGCCTGTCCGGGTCGCGCTGGGGGATTCGCGGCACAGAGGATATTGGTGTCGGTCTGCAATCCATTTTTGTCCTTGAGAGCGGCGTTAGTCTCGATAACGGAACCCAGATGCAGGGTCGACTTTTTGGCCGCCAGGCGTTCGTTGGATTGCAAAGCAGCTCACTCGGAAAATTCACATTCGGGCGTCAATACACATCGCTGTTCGATTCCATTGCGAATTTTTCACCAACGATCTACGCAACGCAATACTCACCAACCGTACTTCTTCTTGGTCCGGCCTATCGAGAAGACAACACGGCGAAATATAGCGGCGCTTTCGGTCCCTTCACTATCGGTGCCCATTGGTCCTTTGGAACAGGTCTTGCGTTACCCGCCACCGCGCCAAGCACAATCCCGCTCACAGGAACCGGAGAGGTTCCGGGGCAATTTCGCAGAGACTCTGCGTATGGCGTTGGAGTGAATTATTTTGGTGGAAGTTTTGGAGGCGCGCTGGCCTTTGACGAATTCAATCCGAGCATGGTGAACGGGACGGGAGGTTTCAAAAAACTCGCGGTTGCCGGAAGTTATGCTGCGGGGCCTGCAAAGCTAATGGCCGGCTACCGCTGGGGAAAGAATAGAGATGGGGCCGGAAGTGAAATCCTGCGAGACGATTTCTATTGGATCGGCGCAAACTACAAGTTGACACCGGGTGTGGATTTCACTTTGGAGTACGCGTATGACAAGATTCACCGAAGAGTGGGTGAATCGCAAATGGGCAATCCATGGCAAGTAACGGCAATCGCGAATTATTCATTCTCCAAGCGCACAAGTGCCTACGTTGTAACTTCTTTCGCAAAGAACGCGGGACTCAATCTTGATAATAGCGCCGTAAATTACGCCAACAGTCTGGGGACAGGGAATAGCTACGCCCTCGGTGCAGGCGAGACCTCCATGCTCGGGGTAGGGCTTGGGATCCGTCACACGTTTTGAGTGGCGTTTTGAGATGCCTTACAAGAATATTCAGATGGTATTTTCCTCAAGGAGCGAAAAATGATTACCAAGTCGGTAATTTTGGGCGGGTTCGCCGTCGCGGTGCTGGTGGCCTCGAGCTTCACAACGGTTGCGCCCACGCGAAGCAAGGGAGAAAAGAGACGCACTTGGGGGGACGTTGCGCTCCACGTCAAGTTCGACGCCAAAGGCAATGCGGCGAAGTGGGGACCCTTCGATCCGTTCAGCGATGGCACGCGAACTGGCACGCCCGATCCACATGTGGACACCGCGAAGTTCAAGGTGCTCGACACGTTCGCTACTGGCTTCGACATGCAATCGACCGACAGCGAGTCGCAAAGTAACAGGTTGACCTGAACACGTTGCTTCCGATGTTGGGCGCTGCGTAAGCAGCGGCAAACTTTTGCACCCGCCTGCCCATGTTACCTCCGTGCTCTCTCGACCTTGGGGCAGGCGGTCTTTTTTTCATATCCGATTGCTTTCCCAACTAGCCGATCCAGTCGCCAATGACTCGCGAGGCGTGCTGCAACATCTCGAAGCGATGTCGGTACGCAAACTGCTCCTTGGGGGTGCGAATCGCCCGCTCGATCATGCCGTTCTGCTCCGGTGAGTATGGCGTGATGAACTCCTGGCGCAGGCCGTAGCTGCGCGCCAGAGCGGTGTAACTGCGACTGGTGAAGACCAGGCCGTTGTCCGAACGTAGCGGGAACGGCTCGGACACACGCCCGAGGGTGCCGAAGCGCGCAATCAGCGCTTGCTCGAGCGCCGCATCGGCGGTCTCGGCCTTGTCACTGTGAGAGAGATGCCAGTCCAGCAGCTCGCGGGTATGGCAGTCGATCACCAGCGCCAGCGAAACCCAGCCGTCGCGCCCGGTCCAGATCCGGCACAGGTCGCTCGTTCGGCGCTCGTTCGGCGCGCAGCCACGGACGGCAGCGCCTGGATGCGGGGCCGAAATCCCGCCGCCCGCTTCTTGACTTGCCAACCCATCAACTGGAACACGCGCTGCACCGTCTTCTTGTTCAGGTCGAGCAGATGCGCCACCTTGCGGTAACCGAAGGAGGGGTTCTCCTCAATCATCGCCTTGATCGGCTGTGCGAAGCGCTCCTACTCCTTTGGCTCAGCCTTGGTGGACTTGTAGTACCGTGCGCCGGCGCACACCAAACCAGCGACACCGCTTGATGATGAAAGCCTCCACGCCTTCGGCAAGCAATCCCTGCCGGACCGACTCGATCACTTGCCGTCCTCGCCCAGCAGGGACTAGAGCTATTTTTCGTGCACGCTGCTCCAACATGGCTTCGCCAATAGGCTTCCTGCAGTTCCCGGAGTTGTCGCTCGCAGTGTTCCCGGATATCGAGCGGTTTGGCGCGCAAGGCATTCTCCATCCCCTTCTTGGCCTCATCCCGCCCAGTCGTCGATTTCCGACGGGCCAGGCCAAAGGAGCGACTGGCTTCTGCCACCGTCGTCTTGCCCTGAATGATTTCCATTACCAGGGCCGCCTTGCACTTCGCTGTCCAGCGCTTGATATCGTCGTCCATCAACAGGCTCATCTGTGTTTCGTTCAAGGGTAACACCTGAGCAAGTTTTCATCAGGTCATTACAGCGGAATATTGGAACGGGACGGCAACGATGAGGATGCGAATGCCTGAGCGACTCGTGGCCTTCTCGAAAGCGGACATCCGTGTCATGGTTCTGGTCAGCCTTCGCCAGCGATCCGCGGTCGCCATCTGCAACCACCGGCTGCAGCGCTTCGACGGCGACGCGGTCACCTTCCAGTGGAAGGACTACAAACATGGGGCCGCAAGCCGGGCCATGAACGATTTGGCGGCCGCTGAAGTCGTTAGCGCTCAGTGTGTAGGGCGGGTGTTCCTGACCTTGTAGAAATCAGGCTGGCAGTGCGTGCCCAGGCCTGCAGCAGGCTGGTGAGCTGGGCTCTAGCTTCTTAGACGACGGTGGTCGTATAGTCTTCTACCCACTCCCCGCCGTCGCCGCGGCCGCGTGAGGCCATGTCGTCGATCACGTCAAGATCGGCTCCGTCACCGTGCCGATCACGTCGCCCGGCAAAGCCGACTTGATGCCCGCCATCAGCGCGCCGGCCGTCTCGGAGCAATTAGGAATGCGAGGCTTGAGCAGCCAATGTTCGCCCAGCAGGGCTTGGCGCCAAATCCGTGCACGTCTATCAACTTCTGGTGCTGATTGTGATGGCAGTCAGCCGATCGAATTGCCGCGCTGTCGCCCAATCTCCCAAGACACCCACCGCCCCGTACCGTCGCGGCAAGCTGCTGTCCCAGCCGCGGCTCGATGCACCAGGCTGAATCCCTTGCCGCCATCGAGCATGGCGTAGCGCCCGCTGGCGAGCATGACGCTGCGCCGGTACCCGCGCATAGGCCCGATGCCGTGCAAAGTCGGCGGGCAAAGAGCCCATCCCGATCAGGGTCATGCCGCCGCTCCCGCTTCTTCATGCCCTGCCAGCCGGCTTTCGTCCGGCGGCCTGGTGGCGCTGATGATCAAGATCAGTTGGCATTGCAGTGCCCACGTACATCACGCTCGAAAGCACCCTGACGACGAGCGGCACGTAAGGCATCGGGCCAGAGCTGCGAGCAACCTGTCTCGTTTTGCCAAACGCTTGTCCCTCCTAACCATGCCGCAATGGGCTACCCGGAGCACGATGGAAACCACTGCAGCCGGAATCCGACGACCAGGCCATATCAACAGTCGAGGGAGTTGCCGGCGAGGTGCATCGCATATGCCTGGCCCTGAGCCAGGAGCGTAACGATTCCAGCCAAACCAACGCGGAGAAGCCAAACTATGACGGATCAACAGACCCCAAAGGAACAACAGCCATCCCTCTACATGCGGCTGGGCGGCTATGACGCCATCCACCAGTTCGCCGGTGCCGTCCTGAGAAAGACGATGGCGCATCCGGTCATCGGCCATATCTGGGCCCATATGTCCGAATCGACCTTTCAGAAAGAACACATCAACTTCGTCGACTTCCTGTGCAAGCACTGGGGCGGCAATACCGTGTACCGCGGTCGAGACATGGTCACTGCACACCGCGGCATGGGGCTCACCGAGGTGCACTGGCAAGCCGTGATGGATTGCCTGGAAGCATGCTACGACGACTTCGCGCTGCCGCAGGAGTTGCGAAAGGAAGTCAACGACTTCCTCGTCAAGTTCAAGCCGGCCGTTATCGGCAGCCCTTCATATCGCGACGTCGTTCTCGCCCATCCCGAAATGGATGTGGCCAAGGGGATGAAGAGCGTCGGGATTACCTGGCCGAAGAAACCAGAGGACCCGTCTGCAGCGAGCCTCACGTCGGACGCTTAGCCCCTCTGCTGATTGAGCCCGCAACGGGATCGAACCATTCACCGATCAAGCGAGTTTTCGTCGCCGCTAGGCACGGCGGGGGCGCTCGACCTTGGCTGGACACAGGGAACGAGAAACAGGAAAGACCTATGGCTATCGCACGCCCGACTACCGAAGAACTTCAGCAACTCGCCAGTCGATTGCACATTCAGCTTACACCCGAGCAGTCTGACGAGTACCTGGCCCTGATGCAGGCCAATTTCGACGCTTACGACCTGATCGACGAACAGCCTGACGACATTCCGGAAGTGCGCTACCCGCGCGCCGCCGGCCACCGCCCCGCCGACAACCAGAACCCCTACAACGCCTGGGCCTGCAAGACCGAAGTGCAGGGTGCGGCCGGCGGCAAGCTGGCCGGCCGCACGGTCGTGCTCAAGGACAACGTGGCCCTCGCTGGCGTGCCGATGATGAACGGCTCCTCAACGTTGGAAGGTTTCATCCCGTCCTTCGACGCCACCGTGGCCACCCGCCTGCTCGACGCTGGTGCGACAATTCTCGGCAAGGCCACCTGCGAGCATTTCTGCCTGTCCGGCGGCAGCCACACCTCCAACCCGGCGCCGGTGCACAACCCGCGCCGGCATGGCCACGCTGCCGGCGGCTCCTCCTCCGGCAGCGGCGCACTGGTGGCCGCCGGCGAGGTCGACATGGCCATAGGCGCCGACCAGGGCGGCTCCATCCGCATCCCGTCGGCGCTCTGCGGCGCCTACGGTATGAAGCCGACCCTCGGCCTGGTGCCCTACACCGGCATCATGCAGATCGAGGCGACCATCGACCACGCCGGTCCGATCACCGCCAACGTGCGCGACAACGCCCTGATGCTCGAAGTCATTGCCGGGGCCGACGGGCTGGATCCGCGCCAGTATGCGCCGAAGGTCGAGGCCTACACCGAAGCCCTGGGGCGGGGCGTCGAAGGCCTGCGGATCGGCATCCTCAGCGAAGGCTTCCAGCTGCCCAACCTAGATCCGCAAGTGGCCGCCAAGGTGCGCGCCGCCATTGCCCGGCTGGAAAGTCTGGGCGCCGTGGTCGGCGAAGTATCGGTGCCGGAGCATGGCCTGGCCGGCGCTCTATGGAGCCCGATCGGCTGCGAGGGACTGACCGCGCAGATGATGCACGCCAACGGCGCGGGCTTCAACTGGAAGGGGCTCTACGACATCGGGCTGCTCGACAAGCATGCCCACTGGCGCGAGCAGGCCGACGCCCTGTCGCCCTCGCTCAAGCTGTGCATGATGGTCGGCCAGTTCGGCCTGGAACGCTACAACGGCCGCTACTACGCCAAGGCCCAGAATATCGCGCGCCGGGCCGTCGCCGGCTACGACCGCGCGCTGGCCCAGTACGACCTGCTGGTCCTGCCCACCGTGCCGATCACCGCCCCCGCGCTGCCGCAGCCGGACTGCTCGATCACCGAGTACATCGCCCGCGCCTTCGAGCTGATCGGCAACACCGCGGCGCAGAACATCACCGGCCACCCGGCCATGTCCATCCCCTGCGGCACGGTCGATGGCCTGCCGGTGGGGCTGATGCTGGTGGGCCGGTACTACGCCGAAAGCACCATCTACCAGGCGGCCGCGGCCTTCGAGGCCAGCGCCGACTGGCAGACGCTCTGACAGTCGCCGTTTTCCCCTTCTCTTTTGCACTTTAAACAGGAGCCCCACCATGAATGCTCATGCTTCCCCCGCACAGACCTCCACCCCCAGCGAACGGGCGTGGGCGTTGCACAAGGTCCTCAAGGACAAGAACCTGATTCCGGATGGCTATATCGAGGGCCTGACCGATCTGCTGGCCAACAAGTTCGATCCGGCCAACGGCGCCCAGGTCGTGGCCAAAGCCTGGACGGACCCCGAGTACCGCGCGCTGCTGCTCAGCGACGGCACCGCCGCCTGCGAGCAGTTCGGCTACACCGGCCCGCAGGGCGAGTACATCGTGGCGCTGGAGGACACGCCGACGCTGAAGAACGTCATCGTCTGCAGCCTCTGTTCCTGCACCAACTGGCCGGTGCTGGGCCTGCCGCCGGAGTGGTACAAGGGCTTCGAGTTCCGCGCGCGCCTGGTGCGCGAAGGCCGCACCGTGCTGCGCGAACTGGGCACCGAGCTGCCCGGCAACATGGCGGTGAAGGTGTGGGACACCTCGGCGGAAACCCGCTACCTGGTGCTGCCGATGCGCCCGTCCGGTACCGACGGCTGGAGCGAAGAGGAGCTACGCAAGCTGGTCACCAAGGACGTGCTGATCGGCGTGGCGCTGCCCCGCGTGAATTGAACCATCCATCGCGCTTCTTCTTCCCCCACCCCTTCTTTTTTCTACCAGGAGATTCAACTATGGACGGTTTTCACGATCTCGGCGGTGTCCAGGGCTTCGGCCGGATTCCCCACACCATCAACAGCCTGAGCTACAAGCCTGTTTTCAAGGACGACTGGGAGCATTTGGCCTACACGCTGATGTTCCTCGGCGCTGATCACATGAAGTTGTTCAGCGTCGACGAGGTGCGCCATGCGGTCGAGCGCATCGAGGTCCGCCAGCAGGCCAACACCAAGTACTACGAGCGCTACGTCATCGCCACGGCCTCGCTGATGGTCGAACAGGGCGTGCTGACGCAAGAGGAGCTGGACGCCGCGCTGGGCTCGCACTTCAAGCTCGCCATGCCGTACAAGTCCAAGGGCCGCCCGGCCATCACCGGCCGCCCGCCTTTTGAAGTCGGCGACCGCGTGATCGTGCGCGACGAGCATGTCACCGGCCACATCCGTGCGCCAGGCTACGTGCGCGGCAAGGAAGGCGTGATCCTGCATCGCACCACCGAGAAGTGGCCCTTCCCCGACGCGATCGGTCATGGCGACAAGAGCGCGGCGCTGCAGCCTACCTACCACGTGGAGTTCAGCAACAAGGACGTGTGGGGCGATGCCTGCGACGACGGCTTCGTTGTGGTGGATCTGTTCGAGGGCTACCTGGACAAGGTTCCGCAGGAAACCGACGTACTCGAGGCCGCCAGCAAGCCCGCCGCCCAGCCGGCACAGGAAGGCATTCCGCTATGAGGCCCGCGGCACCTGGACTGCTGCAGAACAGCGAGGTGCCGAGGATCCCGGTGACCGTGCTTTCGGGATTTCTCGGCTCGGGCAAGACCACTCTGCTCAACCACATCCTACGCAACCGCTCCGGTATGAAGGTGGCGGTCATCGTCAACGACATGAGCGATGTCAACATCGACGCCGAGGATGTGCGGCGCAGCGTGGAACTGCATCGCGGCAGCGACGAATTGGTCGAGATGAGCAACGGCTGCATCTGCTGCACCCTGCGCGGCGACCTGCTCGAGCAGGTCAGCGCATTGGCCCGCTCGGGGCGCTTCGATTACCTGCTGATCGAATCGACCGGCATCTCCGAGCCCATGCCGGTGGCCGAGACCTTCGCCTTCCTCGACAGCGCCGGCTTCAGCCTGAGCGAGCTGGCGCGGCTCGACACGCTGGTCACGGTCGTCAACGGCGAGACCTTTGAGCAGCAGCTGTCGGCGCACGAACCGGTCGAGGCACAGGAGGGTGGCGACGGCCAGCCGCGCAGGCTGTCCGACCTGCTCATCGAGCAGGTCGAGTACGCCAACGTGATCCTGGTCAGCCGCCTGGACGTGATCGGCGCGGCGCGCTTCGCCGAGCTCAAGGCGCTGCTGGCCCGGCTCAACCCGACTGCCGAGATCCTGCCGATGGAAATGGGCCGCATCGACCTTGGCCAGGTGCTGGACACGCACCGCTTCGACCTGCCCAGCCTGGTCAATTCGCCGGGCTGGATGCAGCACCTCGCGGCCGGCGAGCGCCCACCGGAGTCCGACACCTACGGCATCGCGTCCTGGGTCTACCGCGAGCGGGTGCCGTTCAATCCCGGCCGCCTGATGGACTGGCTCGGGCGCGCCTGGAGCAATGGACGCCTGCTGCGTTGCAAGGGCTACATCTGGACCGCCAACCGGTACCTGGACATCGGCATGCTGGTCCAGACCGGCGGTCGCTTCCAGTGGGGCAATGTCGGCCGCTGGTGGCGCTTCATCCCGCAATCAGACTGGCCGCAGGACGACTATCGCCGTCAGGGCATCCTGGAGAAATGGGACGAGCACGCCGGCGACTGCCGCCAGGAGATCGTCTTTATTGGCCAGGACATCGACTGGGACTTGCTGCGCGAGGAACTCGACACCTGCCTGCTGAGCATGGCCGAGGTTGAGGCCGGTCCCGGTTTCTGGGACAGCCTGCCCGGCGCTCGCGACTATGAGGCCGGAGCCACCGCCCCGGCAGGTTAGCGCGATCGGGAAGGGCTCTTCCCACGCGTTCGATTCTGCATAGCACCCGACGCAGGAGCCCAGCAACGGCCTCGGGCGGGCCGCATCGCGCAGTCCGCATCCTCGCCACCATCAAAACGATAGAAACGGAAACTGACATGCGCAATTCACCTCGGCACGCAACGCTGCGAGCGACCCTGACGGCCATTGCTTCCTGGCTGATCTGCGGCGCCGCCCAGGCGGCTGACCTCAACTCGCAAGACCTCATCCCGGCGCCGGCCAGAACCAATGCCATACTCGGCTACTTCACCTACGCCAGCCGGGACAGCTTTTCACCCACCAGCGGATCGACGCTGCGCGAGGGCACGGGGCTGAAGTCCAATGTCGGCATCTTTCGCTACGTCCACTACATGGACATTGGCGGTTTCATTGTCGCTCCGCAGGTGCTCCTGCCCTATGGCCGACTCTACGATGGTTCTCTCGGCGGCGCCCACCTGGACTCGGCCAGCGGCGCAGCCGACCCTGTGTTGGCCGCGCCAGTCTGGCTGGTCAATACGCCGAGCACCACGTTCGCCGTGGTTCCCTACCTCTATGTCCCACTCGGGTCCTACGACGCCGGCCGCACGCTCAACGTCGGGGAAAACCGCTGGAAGCTCGACCTGCAGGTCGGCGGAGTGCAGCAACTCGGCGGGGGCTTCGCGACCCAGCTTTCGGCAGACGTGATGTGGTACGGCCGCAATAACGACGCCTCGGGCACCGGCGTGGGCCGGCTCGAGCAGGACAACAGCTACCAGTTCCAGGGCTGGCTCACCTATGCACCGCCAGCGGACAAGAGCTGGTCATTCGCGGTGGGCTACTCCAAGCTATGGGGCGGCAGGCAACGCCTGGACGGCGTCGATACCGGACAGGCGACGAAGGCCGATCAACTGCGCCTGGAAGTCTCCAAGTTCGTTACTCCCACCGTTCAGCTCCAGGCCCTGGCGCAGCGCGACATTGAGGTCAGCGGAGGCTTCAAGGAAGACCTGCGCGTGACAATACGACTGATGAAGCTTTTCTGAGAAACTTGCTGCCGAAGCCGGCGGTCGGGGGTCGTCCGCCTGCACCGCCCGAGTCGGCTTGCGGCCGACCAACCGCATTGCTGCAAAGCTCGCTCGACAGGCTTGGTCGCATCGTGGTCGGGAAATGCGCAGCCCGACAGCACCCAGTGAAACAAACCGGGCACGCCGGAAAAGCATCGGACGTCTCAAGGGATCAATGCCGGCGGAGCAGCGTCTGCGGCGAGGTGCCGAAGGCCTTGCGGAACGCATGGCTGAAATGGCTGAAGTCGGAAAAGCCGAAGTCCATCGCGGCCTGAGCGACGCTGTGCACATTGCCTCGCTCGATCGCTTCGCGGCTGGCCTGAAGTCGCTCCTGCCTGATGACCGACATCGGGGACTTCTGGTGGCGTGCGAAAGCCCGGGTGACGGTGCGCGTGGAAACGTGGTGTACGTTGGCGATGTGCTCCAGGTTCAACTCCGGGTTGCTGAGATTCCGGAGGATGTAGTTCATGATTCGACCGTAGAGGTCACGCTCGGCATGAACCTGATCCATGTCCTGCAACTCCAGGCTGATCACCAACAGGTCGAGCAGCGTCTGGGAGAAACGTCCGGAAATAGCCGCATTCTCCAATCCCACGGTTGCCGAAGCCGCCTGGCGTAGCATCTCCCGCAGCGGCACGACACCAGGACGCTGGTCGTCGAGCACCATGGCGGTCAAATGCTCCACACCGGGTAGCCGAGTACTCAGCAGATGGCGAGGGATGCGCACCAGATGGTTATCGCCGCCCAAGCTGAAGCGGAAGGTCTGCGAAGCATCGTAAAGAAAGAGGCGATCCCGTCCCAGAACCGCCTGCCGGCCGTCTTGTTCAAGCTGGCCGTAACCCTCATGGCTGAACCCGAGCCACAGGTCGTCGTCCGGTCCGGTGCGTAAATGCCGTGGGGATCGATCCCAGCGATGCACCGGAGCGGATAACGTGCAAATGTCCAACGTGCCCAGGGAGCGCACGCTTAGCCGGCCATCGAAATCACAGTCGGCTAGTGGCTGACTGGCGGCCGGGATGCAATGGCGACAGACCACTTCCTTCCAGAATTCGAAGCGCTGAGGAGCGGTGACGATCGTCGTGGAATACTGGGCACTACTCATGGAATACACCTCACTCATTTCGGTGGGCGCGCGACAACCCGGAACAGTGAATTAGTCTTTGAATGTACTAGGCAAAATGCGTGCCATTTATCGCTCCTATGGGTTGCAGTCTTGCGGGGGCAGGCGCGCTTCCATGTACTTGCGTTTTCAATTTCAGAATCAATGGGTTGAATATCCTTCCTTGCTCATGGTTACATTCTCGTGCGCGATTGGCCGAGAGTATCCCGCGAAACTAATGCACCAGCCTTGCGCGAGGGTGCACCACGGGAGGGAGTAAGGGCATGCCTAGCGATTGGGCTGGGAGGGCAAGCCGCCAAATTCACCGGCGGAGCCTTTAGTTGATAGACCTTCCTCTCGATTGCCCAATTTCCCACGACACACCACCGCCGCGCAACCAGCGAAAACCCCATACCGTGCGTCGAGCACGGCATAGCGTCCACTCGCCAGCATGACGTTGCGCCGGTAGATGCCGGCCACGCGTTGGCCATCGGCCACGGGATGATGCTCCTGCCCGGTGTCGGTCGCGATGTCCTGTGCGGCCTGCGCCAGTTCCCGACTGCGCAGCGTCGCCAGCAGGTTGCGCGCCAGGATCCCGCGCTCGCCCCGGCGCTCGGCCAGCCCCTATTCGGCCAGGAAGTCGGCACGCTGCTGCATGGCGTGTTTCGCCTCACCGCCAAAGCCCAGGCCGCCCAGTCCTCGGCCACCGCCGATCAGTTGCTAGTCGAGCCAAGTCATCCGGCACCTTCCATAGCCCTTCGGCCACGCGCTCCACGATGCCGGCCCGCCGCAGGGCTTCCAGCCGACGAACATGGGCCGCGACATCCTCCTGAGGATCACGGCCAGCCTTGGCCCGGCCTTGCTCGATCGCCAGGTGATGATCGGTGCGGTACGGTACAGGCCATCGCTCGCCAGCGCGGCGATGTTCTTGTCGGCGGCGCGCACCTCGGCGGAACCACACACCTCCACCACCGCACCGGTGGGATAGTCATCTTCGCCATGTCGCGGGAGGTACCGCCGAATGGATCCAGGCGCAGGCACCGGCCTCAAGCTCGGTCAATGCCGCTGCGACAAGGCTTCGGATGGCGCGCTCATGCGCGATGATCAGTCGATGCTGACACAGCCACTGGTGCGCATATGACAGCAGTCGGTCCCGATCGGCGCAATGGAGCACTTCGTCGCGCAGCGCCCGCACAAGGGCTCGACGTTGACGTACCGTTATCCGACGAAACCCGAGCGTCTGGCAGGCCAGCAGTTGATGGTCGGAGAGCGATCGCCCACGCGCGTAGAGCGCCCGCAAGGACGCCAGATCCGGCGTATTGATACCGAGTTCCGTGCCGAGGTGGCGAAGCAGTACTGGTGGCAGGATACTGAACGCATCCAATAGGCAGCCGCTCATGCGCAAAAAGCCAATGTGCAGCGCCAGGGCCAGCTTCATCCTTGGGCCGCGCCGTCGCCCGATCAGTTCGTGCTCGGCGTGGCTGTATGTGAAGAACGTCTGCAATTCGAAACTGCTGAGCTCTCGCGGCACCCCGCGCTACGGCTGACCAACCTAGCCTTAGCCAAGCAGTTGATTTCGCTGGAAATCAGTCTGACCCAATCTTGAACCGACCAATTTTGCATTCCGAATCCTCATGCTGATAAGAATAGTTATCGACATGGACGCGGGTGGCGAGCAAGCCACTCGAAGGCGGTACCTTCAGCGTCAATCCAGGCGTCCGAATAGCTGCAAACCGTTGTGGACATCCACGGCAACGGACATGGACCCGTCCCTCACCCCAGAGAGAAAGTCTTCCGCCACAGCTGCCGGGTCCCTCGGTGGCGCACTGCCTGCGTTAGCAAACTTGAACATCAGCTCTCGCCACGCTTCCGCGTCTGCGATGCCCGTAGCGCTGGCGAACTCATTGCACGCAGATGTCAATCTATCCATATCGGACCATCCTCCCTTGAAGTGGCGTTTACCTACCTAACCAAGTCACAGAGTGATAGCGTTGAAAGCCGTCAACGATCCCGGACTGGAGTGATATTGACCGCCTCCAACACCTGTTGCGGAAACGCCGTCTGTTGGACGCTTCGATTGAAGCGCCAGGAGGCAACGCTCAAATCTGAAGCTATTTCAGCTGAACTGCGCCTGGCTTTCGCCAAACCGACCTGTGCCTGCTCGACGCTATCGCGCGCGACTCGGCCCGCCTTAAGAGGCGGTGGGCAGCCGGGTGGTAGGGCATGATAACGAGCACTTCGCAGATGGAACGGAGAGCGAAGCATGTGCGAAAAAAAGCGCCTGCAGCGCAGTCTGGCTATTTCGCGCGTCTCTTCACGGCAGTCCAGACGGCCGAGTCGCGATGGAAATAGTTAAGTCATTGATTTTTTGGGAATCGTCCGGCGAATTCCGATTCCTCACAACAGGCCGCCAGCTTGTGCCAAAGCTGCCGTCAGCCGCTCCTGCGGCGCCCGAGCGTCTAGCGGAGGACCGGCGGCACGACCGCATGTCATGGCACTTCCAAGCAAGTGGTGGCACCCCAATGCAATCACCAGCGGCGACGTTCCGAGAGACTGAGGCCTCAGCAGTCCTATTTTCACGGAGACACAACATGCCCATCATTGTTTGCGAATGCAAGGTCGGAATCGAAGCTGGCGTCAAGGCCAAGATCGCCAGCGAGTTCACGAGCGCGATCAGGGAGATCATCCTTTCGCCACTCGACTTGATTAGCGTCGTATTCCATGAAGCCACGCCCGACA
The DNA here is from genome assembly GCF_054515855.1 of Cupriavidus sp. PET2-C1. Classification (NCBI taxonomy): domain Bacteria; kingdom Pseudomonadati; phylum Pseudomonadota; class Betaproteobacteria; order Burkholderiales; family Burkholderiaceae; genus Cupriavidus; species Cupriavidus sp. PET2-C1. Next base: position 334,436 of record NZ_JBTNRJ010000003.1, on the reverse strand, counting down.
ACCTCTACCGTTCGGGAGAGCCCACTTCCGAAACGCTGATCTTCTGCCACATACGTGATGGGCGCAGCGACGGCGCCATACTATCGCTGGCCAAAAAAGTGAGCTCGATCTGGAGCGCGTGCACCGGGGCAACGGAAGACGAAGTCGAGGTTCTCGTCACACTGTATCCCGCCAAATACGTCGTGCGCGGCGGTGAACGCCTGCCCGAAGCCCCTCGCGTGTGAGGTCCGGCCATCGTGCATCTGCATGCCGGCGACCCAGAACCTGCCAGCCGGACCGCACTACCGAGCGACTCGAGCCGATCCCGCAGCGGTCCGGGCGCGCTCCAACTGAGTCGTGAATCTAACGCCCGGCGGTTCGCCGGCCATGAGGCTCGAAGAGTGCTTGCGCCATGCCATTCGATTCAACCAGCGCGCGCCATGCTCGGACTACCCGGGGCGAGGTATCGGCCCCGCCGCATCCCGAACCTCGTACCGAAGATAGGAGAAGACAAGTCAATGAAGTCAACCCGCCCTAAGCTGGCAACAGCGGATGCAAGCCGCCTGATGCGGACTTCCTGATTCATATATGAGCAAAGTCATCATCACATGTGCTGTCACCGGTGCGATTCATACGCCCTCAATGTCACGGTATCTACCGGTCACACCGGAGGAGATCATTGAAGCCTCTGTCGGCGCGGCCGAGGCGGGCGCCGCGATCATTCACCTTCATGCTCGCGATCCTGTCACGGGCAAGCCGGACCAGAGCCCGGATGCATTTGGCCGATTCTTGCCGCAAATCAAGGTACGCACCGATGCAGTGTTAAATATCACAAGTGGCGGCTCGCCCTACATGACGATCGAGGAGCGCATTCAGCCGTCAATGCGCTTTGCGCCCGAGTTGGCTTCACTCAATATGGGCTCTATGAACTTCGCGCTGTTCCCAATGCTGGCGCGTTTCAAGGAATTTAAGCATGCCTGGGAGCGCGAAGCGCTCGAAGCCAGTCGTGACCTGATTTTCCGAAACACCTTTAAGGATATTGAATACGCCCTAGCGCAATGTGCCGCCAACGACACGCGCTTCGAATTCGAGTGCTACGACGTCAGCCACCTCTACAATTTGGCGCACTTCGTCGAGCGCGGTCTGGTCAAGGCGCCGTTCTTTGTTCAGACCGTGTTCGGCATCCTGGGAGGTATTGGCACGCATCCTGACGACGTGTTGCACATGAAGCGGACGGCCGATCGGTTGTTCGGCAATGACTATCACTGGTCGGTGCTGGGGGCAGGCAAAGATCAGCTTCGCCTTGCAGGAATGTCTGCCAGTATGGGCGGCAATGTGCGCGTCGGATTGGAAGACAGCCTGTGGCTTGGACGGGGCACGCTCGCCGAGAGCAATGCCGCACAGGTGCGGCAGGCGCGCCAGATTATCGAGGGGCTTGGACTCGAAATCGCCAGCCCAAACGAAGCCCGGGAAATCTTGCAATTGAAGGGCATTGGGAACGTCAAGTTCTGAGAGAAGGAACAGGGGCGGCGTTTTTTGCCAAGCAAATCGCGTTGCGAGGTCCATGGGGGTGAGCGCCGAGATCAGGCGCGCCGGTGTGGCCGACGCTGCAATCGGCCAGCAGTGCCTTTCACCGAGATGTGGCGACGCCATCGGCTAGACCTAAATCGCCGATCCACTGTGCTTGATGCCGGGCCCCTCGCGGGCCCGTTGTCTTGGCTCATCGCATCGCTATTGCTTCAGACCAGCACGAGTCGAGCCAAGGTGCACGATGCGCGGGGGCAAAGCGAACGCGGTTGACGTCCATGCGTCAGCGACCCTCCCCATAAGGGGTCGTCACCAGCGACTGATTCGCTTGCGAGGCTAATCGGCTGCGCGCACAATGAGGCTGGACGTAAGGACGAAGTGGAGGTTAGAAATGCATGGTCACCTTGACTCACAAGCTGAATACCGCGAGGTTGGGGGCGATCTCATATCCGGCACCATTGTTGACTCGCGCACCACCCATGTCGAAGTCCTTGCGCGTCGGGCCACCGGGCCCATCTCTTGGCGTTTTCGTCAACCGCGGCTCGCGCTGTTCTGGTTTCGTAACGGCCTCAAAGAGTTGCATCTGCAACTCGATGGCCGCCGCATCCACTCGGGAATAACACAAGGAACAAACCTTGCGCTGTTCCCGGCCTCGATTTCGGTCGAAGGCGAGTTCGACGTAGCACCGTGCTTCGACTACACGGTGGTCTTCCTGGACCCGGCCATTGCCGCCGAAGCCGGCTGCCACTTCAATCGGCCGTTGATTGCCTTTGGCAACGAAGATCTCCAACGTGGACTTTCGGTCCTATGCCGTGAGGCGCGCAATGCAGACAGCCTTTACGGGTTGTTCGCCGAAGGCTGGGCAATGCAAGCACTCGCCCTCCTGGCGCGGGTCGACGGCAGCCAGCGAGCCGCCATTCGGCCGTGCGGTGGCCTCCCACCTAGCAGCTTGCGGCGCGTTATCGACTACATCGAGGCCGACTTGTCGCGACCGTTCACAATCAAGGGCTTGGCGCAAGTTGCCGGTGTCAGTCCCCGACATTTCATGCGGGCTTTTCGAGAAAGTGCCGGGCAGACGCCATTGCGCTTTGTGTACGGTTTGCGTCTCGAGCGGGCCAAAGAGTTCCTCTTGGATCCTCGTCGCACCGCAACTGAAGTCGCCCTGGATTGCGGCTTCAGCCACGCTCAGCACTTCAGCACCGCATTTAAGAAGGCGACCGGCGTCACGCCGTCTGATTTTCGCAGGGCAGCGACGCGCTAATGCGTTAAGCGGCCCCCGGGGTGCCGTAGTGGCGTTGGTCATCGTGATTTTCTTCAAGGACAAAGTTCGGTGGATCGCACATCAAACTAATCCAGACTTCACGATGGCCACCCAGAACGAAATGGTCGCTGCGCGGCAAGCAGCTTCGGGCGACGCCCTACGCGCTTTGCCGCGCAGCGAGTGGCACAAGACTTACCCCACTTCCTGGGACACCAACCGATGGAGAGCTCACGCTCGAAAAACGTCTAGGTTGTCGGTCAACCATTCCGTTAACGAACGTGGGGCCTTTCCGGTCAGTTCCTCGACCGTCGAGGTCGTTTCGGCGATCACAGACTCACGGAACATTTGGTCGAGTCCAACCAAAAGATCGGCTACGAGCGGAGCAAGTCCGGCGCCGAGCAGAGCCTCTCTCTGCTCGGCAGGCGAACGTTCGACGTAAGTAACCGGATGTCCAAGTAGGCGGGCCAACTCCTCTGCCACCTGGTTCATGGTCCACGCACGTGGACCAGACAGGTGGTACGCACGTTGCGACGCCGGCTCGATTTCCTCGAGCAATGCAATGCGGGCCACGTCAGCAACGTCGCGGGTATCGATGAAGTTCACACGCCCGTTACCCGCGGCGCCGGCCCAGGAACCGGCGGCGATGTGTGGCCCCAGACGCTTGAGCACATGGCTGAAAGTGCTAGGGCGCAAGACGGTAGATGCGATCGGCTGCTGTGCCAAATGCGCTTCGATCTGCATGTGCCAAGCGATGGGAAGAAGTCGGGTCGCGGGACCAAGGGCGGACAGTTTGACGATGTGCCGAACGCCTGATGCAACTGCTGCATCGATCAACGCGATTTCGTTGGCGACCTGTTCGAGGGAGGTGCCGTGCGCGATGAAGAGCCGGTCGACGCCGCGTAGGGTCTCCTCAAGCGTGTCCGCACGTTTGAAGTCGACCTCGAATGGGATCACCCCTTCGGGCAGTCGCGCTGTGCTGGGTTGGCGCGTTAGCGCGACCAGGTCGATTGGGTCGGCGGCGAGCAACGTCGTCAATGTAGCGCCAACGCGTCCTGTTGCCCCCGCGATGGCGATCCGAGGTTTCCTGATCTTAGCTTTGGTGGGGTTGATCATGGTTAGTGCCTCTAAGATGTATCATGGAACGAACGATCCACATATCTTGGAACGATCGGTTCACATATCTTGGAACGATCGGTCCAATTTGTCAAAGGGTATTTCAATGAGTGGTAAGCCGCAATACGACGAAGGTGCCGTCATTGATGCAGCCCTGGATGCCTTCTGGCGTCACGGATACGCGGCTACATCGATCAACGTGTTGACGGAAGCGACCGGACTATCGCGTTCAAGCCTTTACCAACGTTTTAAGGACAAAGATGGCCTGTTCCAGATGGCACTTGCAACTTATACGGATCGGGTGCTACGGAGGATGAAGTCATACGAGGGCGGCAGTGCCCGTGCGCGGCTCGAGGCGCTGCTACGGGGGCTGCTGCCGATGGGGTCCCGTCGCCCCCCTGGTTGCCTGCTCACACGAAGCTGTGCCGAGCTAGTCGATCTGCCGGCAGCAGGGCAGGAGGCGGCGCTCTCGGGGATGAGTCAGCAGCGCGATCTGCTCGAAGGTCTGCTTCGGGAAGCAATTGCAGATGGCGAACTGCCAACTGATGCAGATGTCGCTGCGCTGGCTTGGTATTTTCTCGGCGTGATGCAATCGATCTTGAATTTGCCGCAGGCGGGTGCTAGCAGGGGCGAATTGGACCGCATGATCGCCGTTGTGATGTTGGCGTGGCCGGCGGCCGGAGTCGGACAAACGAGATCTTGAGCCTATACGGGATCAAGATCCAGAATTGGAACTCGGCATTGTCATATTTACCCATGCTGCGCTCGGTTTCAGAGCCAAACTTCTTCGGCGCCCAGATATGGAGCAAACTCTGTATGTCCTGGCGGCAGCCGATTCTGGTGCGGCAGCCGCCAAACAGACCATAGCGAAAGTGGAGGCGTTAGCCGAAATCAAGCTCCATGATCGGACCGGAGCCGGCGGCGATCGCCGCTGCCAGAGATTCTATTTCGGGTAGCAGCTTCTTGAAATAGAAGCGCGCCGTCGCGACTTTCGATGCATAGATCGGATCGGCAGAGGCGGCGTTGACGAGCCCGATCGCAGCCATACGTGCCCACATCCATGCTAGACCGACATGACCGGCAAGCCGAAGGTATGATGCAGCAACGCTTCCCAAGGCGTGAGGATCCGCCTTGGCTTGCATCGATACTTCGTGCGTCGCATTCCTCAACACATCGGTCGCGCTCGAAAGCGGGGCGGTGAACTCCCGCAGGACTGGTTTATCGGCATTCGCGTTGATGAACTCCGTGACGAGTGCAAGGAACATCTCCAGCCGTGTGCCCTGGTCGAGGAGAACTTTGCGTCCAAGGAAGTCCATGGCTTGAATGCCGTTGGCACCTTCGTAGAGCGGGATGATACGTGCGTCACGAAGATGCTGTTCGACCTGGTTATCCACGATATAGCCATGTCCACCAAGGACTTGCATTGCCAGGCTGGTACATTCGACGGCGAGGTCGCTGCTGAACGCTTTAACGATCGGTGTAACCAGGGCAGAGAGTTCTGCCGCCTGATGCCGAATCCCGGCGTCATCGCCGAAGTGCTGGGTGTCGGCCAGCTGGCATGCCCACTGCGCGAATGCTCGTGTTCCTTCGATATAGGCTTTCTGAGTCAGCAGCATACGGCGCACATCAGCATGCTCGATAATCGGATCCGCCGGGCTGTTACGGGCCGATGCTGTTGGGGACCTTCCTTGTGTGCGGTCCTTCGCATAGGCCAGTGCCTTCTGGTACGCCGCCTCCATCAGCCCGATTGCATTGACCCCGACAAGGAGCCGCGCGTGGTTCATCATAACGAACATAGCCGCGAGCCCCTTGTCTGGCTCGCCCACCAGATAACCCGTTGCACCATCGAAGTTCATCGTGCAGGTGGCGTTCGCATGGATGCCCATCTTGTGCTCCAGGGAGCCACAAGTGACTGCGTTGCGTTCGGCCAGATCTCCTTCAGGCGACACCAGGAACTTTGGAACAAGGAAGAGGGAGATACCCTTGACGCCGGCGGGCGAGTCCGGTAACCGGGCGAGTACCAAATGGACGATATTGTCCGTGAAGTCGTGTTCCCCTCCCGAAATGAAGATCTTCGTACCGGTTATGCCGAAGGTGCCATCGGCATTCGGTACGGCACGGGTGCGCAAGAGTCCGAGGTCGGTGCCGCAATGCGGCTCGGTCAAACACATGGTTCCCGCCCATTCGCCGGAAGCTAGCTTCGGCAGGTAGAGCGCCCTCTGCGCGTCCGAGCCATTTGCCGCCAGGCATGTGTAAGCCGCCTGCGACATACCCGGATAAGCCGCCCAGGCCATGTTAGCACCAGCGAATATCTCCATGACTGCCGCATTGACCGCGTTCGGCAGTCCCTGCCCGCCATGCTCCGATTGACATGCCAGTGCGGTCCAGCCTGCCTCAGAGAATCGCCTGTACGCGTTCTTAAATCCCTCAGGCGTTGTCACCACACCTGACGAAGGCATGGTGCAGCCTTGGAGGTCTCCAATGCCGTTCAGGGGCGCCAGAATCTCTGTAGCGAACTGACCTGCGGCTTCGATTACCTGGTTGATCGTATCGGGATCGGCAATTTCGGAGCCGGTGGACACGTCGAGCAGCTCATGCAGCACGAACTGAAGATCGCGGAGGGGGGCGTGATAGTAGTTCATAAGGTCCGGGTGTGCTGGCAGCCGCATGGCTGGCCGGAGAGAAATCGAGAAGGGCTGAGCGGGGCGCTATGCATTGCTTTGCTCGGCAACCAAGCGCGAACGCAAGTCTCTACGCAGGATCTTGCCCACCGTTGATTTGGGCAGGGCATCGACAAACGTAATGTGTCGTGGCACTTTGTAGGCGGCAAGATGGGAGCGACAGTGTGCCTCCACTTGTTCCGTGGTGAGCGCCATATTGCATGGCACGATGAAGAGGTGCGGGGCCTCGCCAGAACGGTCGTCAGGCACGCCGATACAGGCGGCCTCGAGGACATCGGGCATCATAGCGACGACTGCCTCGATCTCATTCGGATAAACGTTGAAGCCTGAGACGAGAATCATGTCCTTCTTGCGGTCGACCATTGTCATGAATCCCAATTCGTCCATGACCACGATGTCGCCCGTCCTGAACCAGCCATCATCAAGGAACGCCTTCCGTGTTTCGCCCTCCTGATTCCAATAGCCGCCGAAGAGTTGTGGTCCCTTGATCAGAAGTTCGCCTGCAACACCGAGTGGGACGTCGTGCCCACTTTCATCTACTAGGCGAACGTCAGTCGAAGGAACAGGAATACCGATCGACCCACTTCGCCCAGGAGGATTGAAGGTGGCGCTCGGTGAGGTCTCTGTAAGACCATAGGCTTCGGTAACAGGGGGAGCGCCGGCCGCGAGCCATCGCTTTGCAATAGCGTCCTGGATTGACGCCCCGGCACCAATCACCAAACGGGTAGCGCTGAAGTCTACGGAAATGAGTTCCGGTGTGTTCACCAAGCTGTTGAACAAGGTGTTGACCCCGACAAGCATCTGAAACGGCCGCCGCTTCAATTCAGCAAGCACAGAACCAGCCTCACGCGGATTGGGAACCAAGCGATTCTCACAACCGAGCGATAGCGCCAGTAGTGCAGTTGCAAGCGGGAAGATATGATACAGAGGCAGCGGTGTCACCATCGATGCCTCCGAGCCTGCTAACGGTGGTCCAACCCAAGTCAAAATTTGCGCCAAACTCGCGCAAACTGACTTGTGCGTGAGGACTGCTCCCTTGGAGACACCCGTCGTGCCACCGGTGTATTGCAGAATGGCGATGTCCTGAGCGGTCTGTGCGACCGGGGAAAGACTGCCCCTGCTTCCCTGTAGAAGCGCGTCGGCTAAAGGTTGGCACGTGCGACCACCGGTCGTGCCGGCTTGTTGAGCAGCGCCAGCGTCTTTTGTGAGTGCCCCGAGTTGACCGACAATAGGTTTCAATCCAACAACCGGTGCCGTCAGCACTTGAACAATGCTGGTTTCCTCCAGCACTTGCTGCAGCGACGGCTGCAGTTGGTCGGCGACGATAATGCAGGTGGCGCCAGAATCCTGTAGCTGATGCTTCAATTCACGCGGTGTATACAGTGGGTTGACTGGAACCGCCACCATCCCTGCTCGAAATACCGCTGCAAAGCCTATCAGGAAAGCGGGGCAACTTGGCAGCATCAACGCTACACGATCCCCCTTTCTCAATCCTGACTGCTGCAGGAAAGTCGCAAGCGCCTCAGACAGAATGCCGAACTCTGCGTAACTAAGTGATTCCTCCAGGCAGGTTACCGCAGGACGCGTGGAGAACGAGGCGACCGCGCCTGCAATCATGGACCCCAGTGTCGCTGTCGCGTCCACATCAATTTCAAGCGGTATCCCGGGCGGATAGGAGCTATGCCAGCGTCTGGTTTCCATATTGATGTCTCTCAGTTGTTATACCCTGGTTAGACCCCAGGGTTGTTTCGCTCTGTTGCCATCTGCCCCACGGCTTCCGAATGAAGTCGACTCCGTGTGGTGAGAAGCATCGTGACGAACGCGCAGCTCACTGGTAGGCCTACCGACGGAATTCTCGTGCCGGGGACTGGCCCAAACAGATGGCGCGTGACTCGTTAGTTAACGATCGTTTTGCAAAAGATGCTAGGTTACACACTGAGTGATGTCAACAACTATTCGCGGTTGGTGATTCGACCTGCGCATGCCATCTGGTGCCCACGGCATAGGAGCGGGACGCGAGCTGGGCGCCTTCGCGTCCCGAGGATGGCACTCACTCGGGCCGAGAAGAGACGGCGCTTAGACGGGCTTCGACGGCCGATGTACAGGACGGTATCCGGGGCACCCAGCCCTGGCGAGCGCAGGCCGGTATCTTGGAAATTGGCAGTCTGTTGCGCTGCAGCATCAACCCGGCGCAGAACTTTCCTGAACGATCGTCATGCTATAATTCGTGCCATGTCCTGAGTTCGAAGTGAGGCGAAAATGCGCTACTCAAGCACGCACAAGCAGGAGACGCGGGAGAAACTCCTTAACAGTAGTCAAGCGATTGCAAAAAAGGGAGGATTCGATTCAACGGGAGTCGATGCCCTGATGGGTGCCATCGGGCTCACTGGGGGCGCCTTCTATAGTCATTTTGGCTCTAAGGCGGAACTGTTCGCGGAGGTCATCCAGCGGGAGTTGACCAACAGCGCTGAAATGCTCGCAGGCGAGGATGAGACGGCCGAAAATCATTTCGTGAAACGCATCAGAAGCTATCTCAGCAGTTCTCATGCGCTGCATCCGGAATCAGGGTGCGTCCTGCCGACCTTGGGACCTGAAATCGCGAGGTCTGGGCCAGCAGTTCGCGCCTCAGTAGAGGAAAGCGCGAAGAAGCTGCAGAGCAGTTGGAAGCAGCGTTTGGACGACCCGGATGCGGCTTGGGCGTTGATTGCGCAGTGCGTGGGTGCCATTTTGCTGGCCCGGGTGGTTGAAACTGACCGGACCAGGCAGCAAATTCTCGCTTCCAGCCGTCGCTTTCTCGGGCGGTCTATTGAACGGCTCGAACCCCTCAGCAAGACCTAAGCGGTGCCAATGTAGCACCCGCCTCCTCCGGGCGCAGTTCTGCGCCCTTCTGGGTTCTTCTCGATGCGCGCAGATATGTGCGTGCATGCCGCGGTACCGCGCTTTCATTGCGACGGCTTCGATTGTCGGACCCGGCCGCACCGCACGTGCTGTCGATGCTTCCGGTTCTGGCCCCGGCGCGCGAAGCCATACAGCAAGCGCCGTCGCGGCTTTTCTTCTTTCCTTACCATCCTCGCCACTTCGCGTGCCGCGCACAGCGTGCTCCTGAGCATTCTCGTTGTAGGTGCGCTAGGGTAAGTCGCCCTTGACTCCTGCGTGGGGGTGAAGTACTCTTTCTTTACTAAACGATCGTTCGTTAATAAAGGAGACAGTGATGGATGTCAGAGAGCAGAGGGTCGCGCTCGTGATCGGAGCGGGGGACTCCACGGGTGGTGCAATCGCCAAGCGTTTCGCCGCGGAAGGCATGGTCGCTTGTGTGACGCGTCGTACAGCGGACAAGCTCCAACCGCTAGTTGACTCCATTCACGATGCCGGCGGGATCGCCTACGCGTTTGGCACGGACGCGCGCAAGGAGGAGGAGGTGGTCGCCCTCATCGATAAGATTGAGTCCGAGATCGGCCCAATTGACGTTCTCGTATTTAACATTGGCGCCAATGTGCCTTCTTCCATCCTTGAGGAGACAGCGCGAAAGTACTTCAAGATCTGGGAAATGGCCTGCTTTGCAGGATTTCTGAACGCAAGGGAAGTTGCCAAGCGCATGGTACAGCGTCAACGTGGCACGATTCTCTTTACCGGCGCTACTGCGGGTCTGCGAGGCAAGGAAAACTATGCCGCGTTTGCGGGTGCCAAGCACGCGCTTCGCGCGCTTGCGCAAAGCATGGCCCGCGAACTCGGCTCGAAGAACATCCATGTGGCCCATATTGTGGTGGACGGCGCGATCGACACTGACTTTATCCGCACCAATTTTCCGGATCGTTATGCATTGAAAGACCAGGATGGCATTCTGAATCCGGAGCATATCGCACAGAACTACTGGTACCTTCATTCGCAACCACGCGACGCCTGGACATTTGAACTCGACCTGCGTCCCTGGACTGAGACCTGGTAATCAAAACGTCTAACCAATGGGATAGAGACCGCTTCCGCACGATCGCAATGCGTGGCCAACCGAAGGAATTTCCCATTCTCTCTGTTGGTGGCCCAGCTTCGCGATGCGTCAGAGAGAGACACGGTCATAGCGGGGGTCTCCCCGGTATTCACATCATCAAGAGGGCAGCATGAGGGAAGCAGTCATTGTCTCGACGGCACGGACCGGGATCGGTCGCGCCTATAAGGGTTCGCTGAACAACACAAAGTCGCCGACCCTCATGGGGCACGTCATATCGCATGCGGTTCAGCGTGCCGGAATCGCCGCGGAAGAGATTGAGGATGTAGTGATCGGGACCTCGATGCCGGGAGGCACGGCTGGCATGAACATTGGCCGTCTTAGCGCGTTAGCCGGCGGACTTCCGGTCAACGTCGCGGGTCAGTCCATCGACCGGCAATGCGCCTCTGGCTTGATGGCGATGGCCACCGCAGCAAAGCAGATCATTGTGGACGAGATGGACGTGGTGGTCGCAGGGGGGCAAGAGAGCATCTCGTTGGTTCAGGACCGTTTTGTCGAATGGATGACGAGTGCGGCCGACACGGGATTGATTGAGCGGGTTCCACATGCCTATATGCCGATGCTGCAGACCGCTGAACTCGTCGCGGGGCGGTATGGCATTTCCCGAGAGGCGCAGGATGTTTACGCGGCGGAATCACAGCGCCGTACGGCGCTTGCCCAGGAAAAGGGCCGCTTTGCGGCCGAAATTGTACCCTTCCAAACCGCCATGGCTATCCAGGATAGGGAGACAGGGGAGATCAGTTTCCGTGACGTGCTACTGGACCGCGACGAAGGGAACCGTCCCGACACAACGGTGGAGGGGTTGGCAAAGCTCAGGACAGTCATTGACCGTGGCGTCGTCACCGGAGGAAACGCAAGTCAGCTTTCGGATGGTGCCTCGGCCTCGGTCCTGATGGATCGCCGCTTGGCCGAGCGGCGCGGATTGCAGCCTCTTGGTATCTACCGCGGCATCGCGGTGGCGGGCTGTGCGCCCGAGGAAATGGGTATTGGTCCGGTTTTTGCGGTCCCGAAACTCCTGGATCGGCATGGGTTGAAAGTTAGCGATATCGGTCTGTGGGAACTGAATGAAGCGTTCGCGTGCCAGGTTCTTTACTGTCGCGATCGCCTTGGAATCGATCCGGACCGATTGAATGTGAACGGTGGCGGGATTTCCATCGGGCACCCGTATGGCATGACGGGTGCAAGGCTTGTGGGTCACGCCCTGATCGAGGGCAAACGCCGTGGAGAGAAATACGTTGTCGTCACGATGTGTGTCGGTGGTGGAATGGGGGCAGCGGGGCTGTTCGAGGTAGCGTAAATCGCCATTGGAACACGGTTTTCGGTCACATCAGATCTATCGGCGATTGCGACGCAACCATACAGAGGATCCACCGGGGGATAGCAATGAAAGACACGACGTTTGGAAATGATGACGTTTCGCAGAAGGCAGCACAGATATTCTCCCTCTTTGTATTAAACGCTGAACTCGAACTGGCAGGTGTCATCACGGTAGCGGCGGAATCGGCAGACGATGCGCGAGGAAAATTCGAAGCTGCCCGATCTGCTCACCAGCACTTGTTGTCGGTGAGTCCCGCACCTGGGCAGGCTGTATGACCGCCCTAGCAGAGCGTGGGCCGATTTCGACAGAGATCGTGGAGCATCCGTCGTCAGATCCACAACAGGTAAGCGGGCTTTGCTAAACGTTCTACCCAAATTTCACTACGTCATATATTAGGAGACACCATGAGCGGCTTACGAGTTCAGTTCCACTTTGATTTCGGCAGCCCGAATTCCTACCTTAGCCACAAAGTCATTCCGATTATTGAGGCACGGCAGGACGTCCTGTTCGAATATATTCCGGTGCTTCTTGGGGGGCTGTTCAGGCTAACGGGGAATCGTTCTCCCGCGGAGGCTTTTGCGGGTATCAAGAACAAGCCGGAGTTTGGGCGTCTAGAGATCCAGCGCTTCATCACCAAGCACGGACTGACCGCCTATCGGGACAATCCATTTTGGCCCGTCAATACATTGCAGATCATGCGCGGGGCTGTGGCTGCCCAGAAGAACGGCACCTTTATGCCCTACGTAAATTCCGTGTTCGCAAACATGTGGGAACAAGGTTTGAAGATGGATGATCCCGCCGTCATCTCGGCAGCCCTGGATGTCGCCGGTTTGGACGGAAAAGGCTTCGAGGCCCGCATTGCGGATCCCGAGGTCAAGCAGATCTTGCTGGCGAATACCCAGAACTCATTCGAACGCGGTGCGTTTGGCTCTCCGACCTTCTTTGTCGGCGACGAGATGTTCTTTGGGAAGGATCAGTTGCGGGATTTGGAGGAGGAAATTGAGAATGCGAAAGCACGACTAAGGTAAGCGAACCGTTGCCCACGGCGCCTCAAGATGCTGGGGAAGCGTGCACGCACGGTGAGCGACAACCATGGCTCTCAAGAGGGCAGCCAAATCTAGATTGGAAGGCTGGCCCCGCCGGGTACCACTCCAGGAACGAACATCATAAGGAGACGAGATGCAAATCGGTATCCCGCGGGAGACGCGGGCCGGCGAGACCCGTGTTGCCGCCACGCCCGAGACGGTCAAGAAGTACGTCGCGCAAGGTCACGAAGTCATTGTCCAAGCGGGCGCCGGAGTCAGGGCAAGCCAGCCGGACCCAGCCTATGAGGCCGCGGGCGCCCGCATCGGCACCGCCGCGCAGGCACTCGGCGTCGAACTGGTGCTGAAGGTGCGCGCGCCGGACGAGGCCGAACTCGGCCAGATGAAGCCCGGTGCCACCCTGGTCGGCATGCTCAATCCCTTCGACGCCGAAAACAACGCGCGTATGGCTGCGGCCGGCATCGTCGCCTTCGCGCTAGAGGCGGCACCCCGCACCACGCGCGCGCAGAGCATGGACGTACTTTCGTCGCAGGCCAACATCGCCGGCTACAAGGCAGTGCTCGAAGCCGCCGACCACTACCAGCGCTTTATGCCGATGCTGATGACCGCGGCCGGCACCGTCAAGGCCGCGCGCGTGCTGATTCTCGGCGCCGGCGTTGCTGGCCTGCAGGCGATTGCCACGGCCAAGCGCCTGGGCGCGGTGATCGAGGCCTCCGACGTGCGCCCAGCGGTCAAGGAACAGATCGAGTCGCTCGGCGCCAAGTTCCTCGACGTGCCCTTCCAGACCGAGGAGGAGCGCGAGATCGCGCAGGGCGCGGGAGGCTATGCCCGCCCCATGCCGGCCGACTGGATGCGCCGCCAGGCGGAGCTGGTGCACCAGCGTGCCAGCCAAGCCGACATCGTGATCACCACCGCGCTGATTCCGGGCCGCCCGGCGCCGGTGTTGCTCAAGGAAGAGACCGTGATGGCGATGAAACCCGGCTCAGTGGTAGTCGACCTGGCCGCCGCGCAGGGCGGCAATTGCCCGCTGACGGTGGCCGACCAGGTGGTCGAGCGGCATGGCGTGGTGCTGGTTGGCCATACCAACCTAGCCAGCATGGTGGCGGCCGATGCCTCGGCGCTATACGCGCGCAACGTGCTCGACTTCCTTAAGCTCATCATCGACAAGGAAGGCAAGCTCTCCATCGACCTGGAAGACAACATTGTCGAGGCCTGCCTGATGACCCGGCGCGACAAGATGGCATTGGCCAGTTAAGGAGACATTAATGGAAATGGTGAACCACACGGTAATCAACCTGATCATCTTCGTGCTCGCGATCTATGTGGGCTACCACGTTGTCTGGACGGTCACGCCCGCTCTGCATACGCCTCTGATGGCCGTGACCAATGCAATCTCGGCCATCATCATCGTCGGCGCGATGCTGGCCGCAGGCCTTACCGAAGGCCCCACCGGCCGCATCATGGGCACGCTGGCCGTGGCGCTGGCCGCGGTCAATGTGTTCGGCGGATTCATGGTGACCCAGCGGATGCTGGAGATGTTCCGGAAGAAGGCACCCAAGGCTGCGCCGCAGGCTAGTACCACGTCCGTGGCCGATGACCTTGTGGCGGAGGTGGCGCGATGAACTTTCTGTCCATGAACTCGGTAACGCTGTTTTATCTGTCCGCCTCGGTCTGTTTCATCCAGGCGCTCAAGGGCTTGTCGCACCCGGCCTCGGCCCGCAAGGGCAATGCCTTTGGTATGGCCGGTATGGCGATCGCCGCAGTGACCACCGTGGCGCTGATCGTCAAGCTCAAGCAGGAATTCCCTCCCGCCGGCGCTGGCCAGTCATCGGTCGGCACGGGCTTGGCGCTGATTCTCGGCGCGCTGGTGGTAGGCGGCGGCATCGGCGCCTACGTGGCGAAGAAGGTCGAGATGACCAAGATGCCTGAGCTGGTCGCGGCGATGCACTCGCTGATCGGCCTGGCGGCGGTGTTCATCGCGGTGGCGGCAGTCGCCGAGCCAGCGGCTTTCGGCATCAGCACGGCGGGCTCGCATGCGATCCCAATGGGCAACCGCGTCGAGCTGTTCATCGGCTGCTTCGTCGGTGCCATCACGTTCTCGGGCTCGGTAATCGCGTTCGGCAAGCTCGCCGGGCGCTACAAGTTCCGCCTGTTCCAAGGCGCGCCGGTGGTCTTCGCCGGCCAGCACATGCTGAACCTGGCGCTGGCCGTGGCGATGTTTGGCTTTGGCGTGGCGTTCTTCCTCACGCAGAACTGGCAGCCGTTCCTGCTGATGCTGGCGATCGCCTTCGTGCTCGGTGTCCTGATCATCATCCCGATCGGCGGCGCGGACATGCCGGTGGTGGTGTCGATGCTGAACTCATACTCGGGCTGGGCGGCGGCCGGCATCGGCTTCTCTCTGAACAACCCGATGCTGATTATCGCCGGATCGCTGGTGGGATCGAGCGGTGCGATTCTGTCGTACATCATGTGCAAGGCCATGAACCGCTCGTTCTTCAACGTGATCCTGGGCGGCTTCGGCGGTGCGGCGAGTGCCGCGGCCAGCGGCAGCGCCGAGCAGCGCAACGTCAAGTCGGGTTCGGCGGATGACGCGTCTTTCCTGATGAGCAATGCCGAGACGGTGGTCATCGTGCCGGGCTATGGCCTGGCGGTGGCGCGCGCCCAGCATGCGCTCAAGGAACTTACCGAGAAGCTGACGGAGCACGGCGTGACGGTAAAGTATGCGATCCATCCGGTGGCAGGCCGCATGCCGGGCCACATGAACGTGCTGCTGGCCGAAGCCGAGGTGCCTTATGACCAGGTCTTCGAGATGGAAGACATCAACAGCGAGTTCGGCCAGGCTGACGTGGTGCTGGTGCTGGGCGCCAACGACGTGGTCAACCCGGCGGCCAAGACCGACCCGAACTCCCCGATCGCCGGCATGCCGATCCTGGAGGCGTACAAGGCCAAGACCATCATCGTGAACAAACGCTCGATGGCGGCCGGCTACGCGGGCCTCGATAACGAGCTGTTCTACATGGACAAGACCATGATGGTATTCGGCGACGCCAAGAAGGTGGTCGAGGACATGGTCAAGGCCGCGGGATAGCCGCATGTGCTGACGGTCGACGAACCGGCCTCAGCCTGGCCAGGTGGCCGCGTCCTTCGATTGCGCCATGCCGTCAAGACGTAGCGGCAGGATTCGATGTGGTGCCACTCGAACATCGGCGCAGCCGCCATCCAGAAAGGACTGGCTACGGTGAGCAGCACCCTCGACCGCCTGATCACTAGTGGCAAAGCGGGTGAGGCCGAACTCGCATGGACGCTTCGGTATCCATCGTGCAATACCCATTGTCGCCTATAACGGGCTGGCGACCTTCTCAAGTCGATGCAAATCGGCGCGATGTTTAGGAGACCGCAATGAAGCACATAGAAGTTGTGGCGGACCGAGGCGTCATGTTCACTGGCCTTAACAGATCAGACCGGAAGAATGCCATCACTTTCGATGGGCACGGAGCCCTTGCTGAGTCAATCAGAGGCGCGGGCAGGCCCGGCGAAGTTCGCGCTGTGGTGATACACGACAGCGAAGAAGCACTCACGAGCGGAAATGAGGATGCCTCAGAGGCACCATCGAGATTGGGAATTTTCCCGGAGTTCGGGTCAAGTCAATTGCCGCCGAACAACCTCGGGACGCCTAGGGCGACTGAGTTGCTTCTGCTTGGCGAGCCCTGCACCCCGCAAGACGAGGCTGAATGCGGCCTGATCAACATTCTCGCGGGAACAGCGTTAGAGCACACGATGGACCCTTGCGCGATTCGGGCAATGCGTTACCTCATTCGCAGAAGTGAAGATGAGGGAAAGCTCGATCCTATCGACCTCAAACTGCCAGAGTCTGCCATCTGTCTCAGGTCTGCCGAACCCAAGAATGCTCTCGCGGCCTTTTTCGAGCGTCGTGCGCGTGACTTCTCCCTGTTCTCGTGAGAGGCGACATGGCGCATCCATCGCACTACGCGCAGACCATGCCCGAGAAGATAGCGGCGGTCTTCATACCTGGCGGGCGCGAAATCACGTATTCCCAACTGGAAGATGGCGCCAATCGGGTTGCCAATCTTCTGCGCAGTGCCGGGATCAAGACCGGAGACGCTGTGCTCTTCTGCGTCGAGAATTGCCCCGAGTTCCTATATCTGGGATGGGGGTGTCAGCGCGCTGGCGTCGTTTTTACACCGGTGTCAACTAAGTTAAGCGCCGACGACCTGCGCTATATCGCGCGCGATTGTGGCGCGCGCTGTGTTCGTTTCAGTGGCCGCCGTCAACAGCGCGGGTCTTTTAGCGTCCGATTTTGGTTCCGCAGCATGTTTCGCCCTTGGGGGCGCTATTCCTGGTTTTGAGCGATTCGAGGACGCGCTTCGTGCGTGCTCAGTGACATCAATCCATGATCCCGCTCGTGGCAGGGAGATGATGTACTCGTCCGGGACGACCGGGCGGCCAAAAGGTGTGCGCAAGCCGATTCCCCCTATAGGGTTCCGTGACATGGACCCGCGCGATGCTGCGTTTGCCAGCAAGCCGGGCGTCGATATGTCCATGGTCCATCTGTGTACATCACCTCTGTATCATGCCGCGCCGCACCGAAACGTCTCGGCGACCCTGGCGTTCGGTGGTACCGCTGTAGTCATGGAGCACTTTGATGCAGTTCAGGCTCTCCATGCCATGGAAAAATTCCGTGTTACCCATAGCTTATGGGTTCCGACGATGTTCCATCGATTGCTGCGCCTTGACCCAGGCATGCGCATGCAGTTTGACCTTTCCAGTCATCGCGTAGCGATGCACGGCGCCGCACCTTGCCCCATCCATATCAAAGAGGCAATGATCGAATGGTGGGGGCCGATCCTGGAGGAGTATTATGCGGGAACAGAAGGGATCGGCGCCTGTGCGATCAGTTCGCTTGAATGGCTCGCTCACAAGGGGTCAGTGGGTCGTGCCGTCGAGGGAATCGTTCATATCCTTGCCGACGATGAGAGCGAAGTGGCTTCTGGCTCGACAGGAACTGTGTACTTTGAGTCGGACGCCGGGTTTGCCTACTGGAACGATATCGATAAAACGGCTGCGAGCCGAAGTAAACAAGGGTGGTGGACCTACGGTGACATAGGCCATCTCGACGAAGAGGGATACTTATACCTCTCGGACCGCCGCGATTTCACGATCATATCCGGCGGCGTGAACATCTATCCACAAGAGATAGAGAACATTCTTGTAACAGATGATCGCGTGCTCGACGTGGCTGTCTTCGGCCTGCCCGATGACGAGTACGGCGAAGTGGTACACGCGGTGGTCCAGGTCGAGCGGCAACCGGGAACCCCTCACGTGCTAGCTGAGGAGTTGAGAGCCCTTTGCCGCAGCAAGCTCGGTCCAATACGAGTTCCGCGATCTTTCTCGTTTGTACTCGATTTTCCGCGCCTGCCCACGGGAAAGCTCCAGAAGAAGCTGCTGCGTGACACATTTATTCGCTCGATGAAATCTTCGTCAGTGGGCATTTGAGCCGCATATCACCAAGACCGGCAACAGCTACGCAAGGAAGCTGCTCGTCGAGGCAGTCTTGAGCTACCGGCACGCGTCAGCCTCGAGATCCAGCGTCGGCACGAAGGCATCCCGAAGGCCATCATCGATCGCGCCTGGGACGCGCAGCTGCGGCTACGTCGCCGCTATCGCAAGCTGGCGGCGCGCGGCAAGAGCACGAACATCGCGGTAGTCGCGTTGGCGCGCGTTGGCCGGGCTCATCTGGAACATCAGCCGGTTGGCCCATGTCGTTGGCCGTGCCGCGAGAGGCGCTCGGTGTAACACAGCGCTTCGACAACTCAGGCACTGTGGGTGCAACTGCAACGGCGAGAGATAGTGCTAGCGAAAGAATTCGAACGGCACGTCGTCGGACGCTTCGAGCCGCGCCTGCTCGCGAAGCGATGCCTCGGCGAGCCCATGGAAGAGCGCGGAGTAGGTATCGGACCAGGCAAGCTCGAGCAGGGCACGCCGAGGCATCGCTGCGCGAGTGGGTGCAATCCACCGCGACTCGCGGAAGTCTGTGGTGATGCAAGCGTGTGTCAAGGCCGAGCTCAGCGCCACCGGATGGGGCGTCACGGCAAGGCTGCCGGCGCGACGTACACGCGGCGACTCTTTCTCGATGCCACGCCGGATGCCCGTCAGCCGGTCGGTCGAAAACGCATTAATTCGGTCGTGAATCGCTGGGATGGGACTTTGCCATGGGAAGCCTGGATGCCGGGTCAGAGCCGCGCCGCCGGAGACGGCCGGATCAATTCACAGAGGCTTGCCTTGCAGCGCGTGACAGACCCATTCGAGGCGGTCTTGGCCGAAGAACATATGCTCGCCAACGAAAGTGGTTGGGGCGCCGAACACACCACGCTTGACGGCCTCTTCCGTCGTCGAGCGCAGCTGCGATTTCACCTCGGCATCGTTGGTGAGTGCCAGGATCGCCTCGACGTCGAACCCCGCGTCGACCAGCGTTTTGGCGACAAACTGGGGCTGGTTGAGGTCCAGCGCATCGACCCACAACGCATGAAAGACGCTGCGCAGGAAATCCTGTAACCGGTCGGGCATTCTCATCTGTACGCCGGTGGCGGCTCGCATTAGCGCGAGCGTGATGATGGGAAAGTGCGGGTTGCACTGATAGGGAACGCCGTAGAGCCTTGCGTGCCGGGCGTAATCGATGTTGGTGTATGCGCCCTTGGCCGGAATTGTCGCGGGCGAGGCATTGCCAATGGCCTGGAATACCCCGCCGAGCAATATGGGCTTGTAGACAAGCGTGCCACCGGTTTCTTCGCAGATCGTCGGCAATTGCGTCCATGCGAGGTACGATGCCGGACTGCCGACGTCGAAATAGAACTCCGCGGTCTTGGACATGAGTTTTCTCCTGAGTCTGATGGATTTCCGATGTGTACGTCGAGTTTCCTCAGGCGGCAACGCTTTCCTCGGGCATTTGTTCGGACCCGAGAATCCGGGCGAGGCGCTGCCCGATCAGGTGGTTGGCATCCGCCATGATGCGATCGATGAGCTCGCGTACGCTCGGAATGTCGTCGATGAGGCCGGCGACCATCCCGCAACTCCAGGCCCCTGCATCCATCTCACCGTCGAGCATCACTTTCGGATAGACGCCTGCGACCTGCTCAAGGATGTCGGAGATCTGGATCTGCTCACCCTTGTCGCGCTCGATATCCAGGATCTTCTCGACGCCAGCGTTCTTCAGCACACGCTCCGTGTTGCGCAGTGGGCGCATCACGAGTCGCGTGTCAAGCTCGGTGGCCGCGACGATGGCGCGCTTCACGTTCTCGTGAACAGGCGCTTCCTTGGTTGCCACGAATCGCGTGCCCATGTTGATCCCGTCGGCGCCGAGGGCGAGGGCAGCCACCAGGCTACGGGCGTCCGCCATGCCGCCGGAAGCCACAAACGGGATCTTGAGCTCATCGGCGGCTCGGGGCAGCAGGATCATGTTTGGGATATCATCCTCGCCGGGATGGCCACCGCACTCGAAGCCGTCCACGCTCACCGCATCACACCCGATCCTCTCGGCCTTCAGAGCATGCCGGACTGACGTACACTTGTGGATCACTCTAATTCCGGCCGCCTTCATCGCCGGCATGTACTCCTCAGGGCTGCGCCCTGCTGTTTCGACGATGCGCACGCCTCCCTCCACGATCGCCTGGATGTACTCGGGATAGGGCGGGGCGGAAAAAGTCGGCAGGAATGTGAGGTTGACGCCGAAAGGCTGGTCCGTCATCTCGCGACATCTGGCGATCTCCTTCGCCAGCAGTTCTGGCGTGCGCTGCGTCAGCGCGGTGATGACGCCCAGCCCGCCGGCGTTCGAGACTGCGGCCGCCAGTTCGGCCAGGCCAACGAAGTGCATGCCGCCTTGCACGATGGGGTGTCGAATGCCGAACAGCTCGGTGATCCGTGTCTTCATGGGATTGAGTCGTATTGGTTGTGGAGTGGGTCCGTCTCAGAAGCGTTCCATGTAGGGCCTGAGATCGAGTTCGTGGGTCCAGGCATCACGCGGCTGCGTGTGCAGGTACCAGTAGTTGTCCGCGATGTGCTCGGGATTGAGGATGCCATCCTGATCCTTGAGAGCATAGCGCTCGGGGAAATTGGTGCGGATGAATTCGGTGTCGATAGCTCCGTCGACGACAACATGAGCCACGTGGATGTTCTTCGGACCCAGTTCGCGGGCCATGCTTTGAGCCAGCGCGCGCAGCGCATGCTTGGCACCTGCAAAGGCGGCGAAGTTGGCCGAGCCGCGAATGCCAGCCGTCGCGCCGGTGAACAGGATTGTGCCGCGGCCGCGTGCCACCATTCTGCGAGCCACTTCCCGGCCGTTCAAGAAGCCTGAGAAACAAGCCATCTCCCAGATCTTGAAGTACTTGCGCCCGGTCTCTTCCAGGATGCTGCATGGCACATTGGCGCCGATGTTGAACACGAGCACCTCGATGGGACCGATCTCCGACTCGATCTTCTCGATGAGTGCGACAACTTCTTCTTCCTTGCGGGCATCGGAACCAAAGCCGTAGGCCTTGCCTTCCTGGTCGCCGATCTCTTCGAGCAGCGGCGTAAGCTTCTCGGCATCGCGGCGCGTGGCGCAGACAACGAACCCTTCACGAGCAAACCGGCGTGCGATGGCTCCGCCGGTCGAATCACCTGCGCCGATGACCAGCGCGACTTTCAGGGTAGTGGGTTCCATGAATTCGCTTTCCTTTGATAAACGAACGTTATGTAAACGTACGTGCTTGCGCACCCGGTGTCAAGACTTCTCTCATGTAAGAACCTCTAGGTGCATTCGTAAAGCCCAGACCGCGCTCAGGCGGCGTCAATTAGACCCGCGTATCGGCTTGCGACCATCCAGCGGTCCACTTCGCCCACGGGGGAATACAGCCCATGGCCTCCCATGTCCATGGCCGACGGTTGCGGCAGCACCAGGCCGGCATGGAGGTGTTGCATCTCCTTGGCATGTGCCGTTTTGCGGACGATGCTATCCCTTGCCGTGCGACGACGGGCTGCTAGCGCCCGCGAGCCGCGCGATCTGAAAGACATTGTCTGGCGAGACCTGGACATAATCATTCAGTCCGCCGGACCGCATGATCGGATATGCCTCGGCTGTCTGATACACGCCGTCTTTCAGGAGTGTCTTGTCGATGTACACGGCCACCACTTCGCCCAAGACGAGCCAGCCACCTACCTTTTCGCCTTCGGTGTTTCGGAATTGCACGATGTCGATCACCTTGCATTCCATAGCCGCGCGGCTTTCGCCCACCCGCGGGACGTTGACCTTGCGACCCGCCACGGCCGTGAGGCCGGCGAACTGGAACTCGTCATCGCCGCGCGGAAGCGGTGATGAGGTCTGGTTCATCTGATCACCGAGTTCGCGGGTGACCAGGTTCCAGGTGAACTCACGCGTTTCCGATGCGTTTTGAACGCTATCCTTCCAGGCGATCGAAGAAAATCCGATGATCGGTGGGTCGTAGTTGAACGCGTTGAAGAAACTGTAGGGCGCGAGATTGACCCGCCCCTGCGCGTCGCGTGACGAGATCCAGCCGATGGGTCGCGGTGCCACCAGCGCATTGAGCGGGTTGTGGCTCAGCCCGTGGCCCTCGGCGGGCTCGTAGTAGTGAAAGTCTCGAACGGTCATAGTATGGGCCTCCGGGGCAGCAGCGTTAATGCGCCACCAGATTAAGGGTCTTTGCGATGTTGACAAACTTCTCGTTTTCTACGCGCAAGAATGCCGCTGCCTGCTGCGGCGTCATTGAGTCCAGCTTGCGAAAGCCCTGCGCAGTAGCGAGCGCGAGGAATTCCGGGCTGTCGTTCCACTGCTGGAAGGCCCTGCTCAGGCGCGCGACAACGGCATCGGTTGTGCGCGCGGGCGCGAACAAGCCCGTCCAGATCCCAAATTCGAAGTTCTTGAATCGAGCGTGCTCGCTCAGCGTCGCGACATCCGGCATGAGCGGATGTCGCTTGGCGCTCGCGAAGGCGATGGCCTTGATCCGCCCGGCCTGAACCATTCCTAGGATTGGCCCCGCAAGAGGAACAAACGCGAGGTCCACCTCGCCTCCTGCGACGGCCGTGGCCATGGGAGCGATACCTTTGTACGGCACCTCCAGCAACTTGACGCCGACCCGCTCCTGGAATTCAGCGGCCGCGAGATGAGCGAGCGTGCCCTGGCCCCAGTGGGCAATGGAGAGCTCCTTCGCGCCACGCTTTTGCATGTGTTCGAGGAGCACGGTGAGGTTGTTGAAAGGGCGATCGGGATGACTGACGAGGACCATGTCCGAGATCCCGAACGAACCGATGAGCTTGAAGCTGTCGAACGTGTACTTGGCCGAAGCGACCGTGAGCGGCGCCACCAGTAAATCCGGACCCGCCGTCGCGAGCAGCGTGTATCCGTCGGGCGACGCCTTCAACACATTCATCGCCGCGATGGAGCCGTTCGCACCGGGCATGTTGTCGATTACGAGAGTCTGCCCAAGGGCGCGCTCCAGCACGGGTGCGGATGGACGTACTGAAGCGTCCACCCCGAACCCGGGCGGGTAAGCGACCTTGATCAGGATGGATTTGTTCGGATAGGACTGCGCCGTCGCGGCGGCGGCGCAGCAAAGCGCGACTACAACAGCGGCATCAAAGAGTCTGCGAGTCAGTGTTTTCATGTTTGTCTCCGTGCGCCGGTCAAAGCGGCAAAGTGTTGTGAAGGAAGGAGTCATGTCATAGACCCTGCGCCTTCGATCATGAAGGGCGGTGACCGCTCTTCAGGCATCAGCTCAGCGAGGCGTAAACGTTCTTTTCAAAACCGTAGAACACCTCCGCGGTTCTGGGGTCCACGCACGGCAGTGACTGCATCATGGCCAGGCCTGCGATGTTCAGGGTGGGGTCGATCCAGAAGTACGTATTGGCCAGCCCCGCCCAGGCCAAGCTGCCGCCGCTGCGGCCGGTGGGCGCTGCGCTCTCGTTGATCATGAAGCCCAAGCCCCAGCTTTTGGGCACGCCCGGGAAGAACTCCATGTCGCGCGAGAGAAAAGGAATCTGCGTCGGCAGCTTGCTCACGCGAAGCGCGCCCATGGCATTGCGCGACATCAGGGCCACCGTCTCCGGCTTGAGGATCTGGTTGCCGTTTCCCCGCCCCGTATTGAGGATCATGCGCATGAACTTCAGGTAATCGTTGGCAGTGGAGTACAGGCCTGCGCCGCCCGACTCGAACTCGGGATCCTGCACTGTTCCCAGATCGATCACGGATAACTTTCCGTCGTCTCCGCGCAAATGCATGCCGGCCAGTCGGGTGCGCATGGCCGTGGTGATCTTAAACGCCGTGCTGTCCATGCCCAGCGGTCCTGTGATGTTGCGCTGGAAGTAGTCACCCAGGCGCAGGCCGCTGGCGGCTTCGATCAGCTGGCCCACCCAATCGATGCCAATGCCATAATTCCAGCGCGTGCCGGGGTCGAAGCACAGAGGCACCCGCAGCGCCGCTTTCTGCCCCGTTAGGATGCCGGGGACGTTCTGCGTGCGGTAGTAGCGCTCCAGGTCCGCGTTCCATATCTCGTAGGTGAAGCCGGACGTATGGGTGAGCAGATGCCGCAGGGTGAGCTGGCTCTCGGCATCTCGCAGTTCGGGCGCGCCATTCGTGTCCCAGCCCTCCAGAACCTTGAGAACGCCCAGCTCGGGAATCACCGAGGCCGCTGGACCGTCCAGGCTCAACTTGCCCTGCTCGACCAGCTGCATGGCCGCGGCGCTGGTAATCGGCTTTGTCATGGAGGCGATGAGCATCACCGTGTCCATGTCCATCGCTGCGGAGGCGCCGAGCGCGCGCACTCCCTGCGCCGCGGTGTAGAGGGTCTCATCGCGACTGATCACCGCGGCGGCTACGCCGGCTGTGTCGCCGGATGCGACGGCACGGGTCAGCACGGAATCGGCGTTGGCTTTCAGTGCGGCGGTGTCATCCGATGACGTGCGGCAACCGGCGACCGGCAACGCTGCCAGCGCGACGGAGGACTTGAGAAATGTGCTGCGACCGTGTGCCAAGGTTTGTCTCCGTACACCGGTCAAAGCCGGCAAATTGTTGTGAAAGAATGAGTGATACTTTGAAGGCTTAGCCAGCTACGGCGGCCCCGAGCCATGCGTGCAAATTCGTGAGGGTGTGGGCAAAGCGCTGACAGGGGTACGCGCGGGCCGGGTTTCGAGCCGCGAAATGCATGCCCAGCGTTGTAGGAGGTCTGGGGAGCCATCGCATCAAGTGTCTACGAACGCTTCTCCGTCAGTAAAGAGGGAGCGGAAGCGCAGCTGGAAATCTGCGGTTGACACCATCCAGGGCCGCGGTTCCATCTCGTCGTCCAGGCATCGCGGACTGCTGATGCGTCCGGGTCTCAGAACGCTAATTCCAGTAAGCATTTGCCATCGAGCTGGGTTGAACGATTCCATCCCGGTCCTTCAGCGCATAACGCTCGGGGAAGCTGTCGCGGATGAACGCCGTGTCGTTCGCAGCGTCGATCACGGGACGCGCGACGTGGATTCCCTTGGGGCCCAGTCCGCAGGCCATGCTTAGTGCGAGCGCGCGCAGCGCATGCTTGGCGCCGGCGAATGCAGCAAGACCTTCGTGTCCACGCAAGCTGGCCGGCGCGCCCGTAAAGATGATGGTGCCGCGACCCCGCGGCAGCATGACCTTCGCCGTTTCGCGACCCATCAGGAAGCCGCCGAGGCAGGCCATCTCCCAGACCTTGGCGTGGGCGCGGGTGGCGGACTCGGTGATGCCGAAGCGAACATTGGCGCCGATGGTGAAGACCGCCACTTCGATCGGCGCGATGTCCTTCTCGATCTGCTGCACCAGCGAGATCATGTCGTCCTCCTTGCGCGCGTTGGAGCCGAAGCCGTGCGCCTCGCCACCTTCGGCCCTGATCTCGTCACCAGGGGCTGGAGCTTGTCAACAGTTAGGCGGGTAACGCATGCGATGTAGCCCTCTTTGGCAAAGCGCTTGGCGATGGCGCCGCCAGTAGCGTCGCCGGCTCCAATCGCCAGAATGGCTTTCTTGTCTGCCATGTGAATTGCTCCATGGATGAGTAAGAGAGGGGCCGCACCTGAGATGCGTTTAATAAACGGACGTTTAGTAAAAGAAGCGTATGTTATCGTCAACCCCCTGTCAACAAGGGTTTCCTCCATCAAGACATGCGCGACCGATTTGGCCTTTCGTGCAGAAAAGTCTTTCAGCGAGCACTGCCTGACCCCGATCCCCGGGGTCGCGGAAAGCATCGACCGGAAAGCGCAGCGACTCACACTCAAGAATGGATTCACGCGTCTGATCGGCGCGTCACTGTGGCTGAGTTGAGGACCTGACGTCGCCGGCCGCAGTTGTGGGGCCATCTGTCTATTACGCCATGAATAGCGCGATGTTCAGCCACTGCGTCAGCGCACATGGCGCGTGGCCTGTGAGTTGCTCGACCGTGGGGTTGACTCCGCCCGACTCTCTCAACGAGCAATCTGGCAGGTGCCAAACGCGTGGGCAATGTTTGCGACACTACATACGTCGCACAGGGGCACCGGCCCACCGATAACGAGCTGGCGGGCCACGACGCCATGTCATGGCACTTCCAAGCAAGTGGTGGCACCCCAATGCAATCACCAGGGGCGACGTTCCGAGAAACTGAGGCCTCAGCAGCCCTAACTTCACGGAGACATAACATGCCTATCATTGTTTGCGAATGCAAGGTCGGAATCGAAGCTGGCGTCAAGGCCAAGATCGCCAGCGAGTTCACGAGCGCGATCAGGGAGATCATCCTTTCGCCGCTCGACTTGATTAGCGTCGTATTCCATGAAGCCACGCCCGACAACCTCTACCGTTCGGGAGAGCCCACTTCCGAAACGCTGATCTTCTGCCACATACGTGATGGGCGCAGCGACGGCGCCATACTATCGCTGGCCAAAAAAGTGAGCTCGATCTGGAGCGCGTGCACCGGGGCATCGGAAGACGAAGTCGAGGTTCTCGTCACACTGTATCCCGCCAAATACGTCGTGCGCGGCGGTGAACGCCTGCCCGAAGCCCCTCGCGTGTGAGGGTGATGCAGCCTGCTCGGACTGAGGGGACCGCCCTTTTCTATGCAAGGGCGGGCGTCGGCCGTGAGGTTTCTGTTCAGAATGTGGCTACTGCGCCGCATACCAAACCTCAAACCGATAATAAAAGGAGACAAGTCAATGAAACCAATCCGCCCTGACCTGGCACCTGCACATTCAAGCACGCACCGGATAGACGTTCACAAACTGGTCGACGAGGCCAAGTTCAACAGTTTTCACTGGTCCGTGCTGATCTGGTGTTTCGTGATCCTAGTGCTCGACGGCTACGACCTGGCGGTCGCCGGCACAGCGCTTCCGTCGATCATGAAGGCGATGAATGTCGAGGCCTCAACCGCGGGCTTCATGGCCAGTTCGGCGCTGTTCGGCATGATGTTCGGGGCGATCGCGCTCGGCGCGCTGGCCGACAAGATCGGCCGCCGCTGGGCGATCTCGATCTGCGTGCTTCTGTTCAGCGCCTTCACCGCGGCCGCCGGGTTCACCAACGACCCTATCACCTTCAGCGCGATGCGCTTCCTCGCCGGGCTCGGCATCGGCGGCGCGATCCCGAATGCGGCCGCGCAGATGACCGAGTACTCACCGAAGAAGGTGCGCAGCGTGATGGTCACGCTGATGTGCTGCGGCTACGCGGTCGGCAGCATCCTCGCCGCGCTGCTCGGCAAGCAG
Organism: Cupriavidus sp. PET2-C1; assembly: GCF_054515855.1. NCBI lineage: Bacteria > Pseudomonadati > Pseudomonadota > Betaproteobacteria > Burkholderiales > Burkholderiaceae > Cupriavidus > Cupriavidus sp. PET2-C1. The sequence goes on along the minus strand of NZ_JBTNRJ010000003.1, from coordinate 306,769 downwards.
TTCATCGAGACCTATGGCTGGCAATCTGTGTTCATCGCCGCGGGTGCCGCAGTGGTGCTGATCCCGTTCATCCTCAAGTACATGCCTGAGTCGCTGCCATTCCTGATCAAGCAGCACGACCACACGCATCTGCGCGAAGTGATCCGGAAGATCCGACCGGACATGCGGCTCGAGCCGCACGAGGAGTTCCTCGTTCCGGCCGAGGAAAAGGCCGAAGGTCCGACCGTAGGCAGGCTGTTCCTGGACGGCCGAGCCTTCAGCTCAGTGATGTTCTGGGTCGCCTATATGACCTGCCTGTTCATGCTCTATGCCCTCAGTTCGTGGCTGGTCAAGCTGATGGGCATGGCCGGCTACAGCCTCGGTTCCGCGCTGAACTTCCTGCTCGCCTACAACGCCGGTGCAGTCGTCGGCGCCGTCGGTGGCGGATGGCTCGCCGACAAGCTGAACATCAAGTGGGTGACGACTGCATTCTTCGGGGTCGCTGCGGTCTCGCTGACGCAGCTCGGCTACGGCGCGCAGCCGCTGTTCCTGATAGTTGCTGTCGTCGGCGCGTCGACGCTGGGCACGCAAATCCTGCTGTACGCGTATGCCGGGCAGTTCTACCCGACGGCGATCCGTTCGACGGGACTTGGCTTTGCCTCGGGGGTCGGGCGCATCGGCGCGATCGCGGCGCCAATCGTGATCGGGCTGCTGGTCTCGATGAAGCTTCCGCTGGTGCAGAACTTCCTTGCCATTGCAATGGCCGCGGTGATCGGCGGTGTCGCGGTTGCTCTGATCAAGCACAAGTCCTCGGCCTCTTCGCATAGCCACGACTCGAGCGCGGTCGGGCAGCGGCCTTAATGCTCGACCCGCAGCGAGCGTACGAGTTGGTGGAGAGCCCTTTCGCCGACCTGCCTGCTGTAAGCGGCGAGCGCGTGCACCCAGGCGCCAGAGGACGAAGTCGAGGTTCTCGCTCCGACTCACAACCAACCAAGGAAACTTCCATGTCCCGCAAACTTGAAGGCAAGATCGCAATCGTTACCGGTGGATCCACCGGTATCGGGCTCGCAACCGCTAAGCGGTTTGCTAGCGAAGGGGCGCATGTCATTGTCACCGGTCGCCGACAGGCCGAACTCGACGCCGCGGTGTCCGCGATCGGAAACGCTACCGGTATCCGGATCGACTCATCGAACATGGCCGAACTGGACACGCTGTTTGATCGGGTGAAATCGGAAAAGGGTCGGATCGACGTACTGTTCGTCAACGCCGGCGGCGGCTCGCTGATGCCGCTCGGGAATATTACCGAGGAGCAGTATGACGACACCTTTGGCCGTAACGTCAAGGGCGTACTGTTTACTGTGCAGAAGGCTCTACCATTGCTAGCGGACGGTGCATCAGTCATCTTGACCGGCTCCACCGCCGCCAGTGGCGGCACCAAGGCATTCAGTGTCTATGCCGCCTCAAAGGCCGCAGTACGCTCATTCGCCCGCAACTGGATTCTCGATCTCAAGGGTCGCGGTATCCGGGTCAACACGCTCAGCCCCGGACCCACCAAGACGCCGGGTTTGTTTAACCTGGCCGGGCCCGACGCCGCTCGGCAGCAGGGAATACTCGACGCTCTGGCCTCGCAGATCCCAATGGGCCGCGTCGGAGATCCGGACGAAATTGCCAAGGCTGCGGTCTTTCTTGCCTCCAACGATTCAAGCTTCGTCAATGGTATTGAACTATTCGTCGACGGTGGTAAGGCTCAGATCTGAATATCGCAGCAGTTGGGCGGATCTGGCCACCTGATGCAGATTCCTGATTCCTATCATGAGCAAAGTCATCACCGTTGCGCTGTCACCGGTGCGATTCATACGCCCTCGATGTCACGGTGGCTACTGGTGGGCAGGCCGCGGAAGCGCCGCAAGGCCCAACGGTCCGGGACAATCTGCGGCACGCGTCCATCTCCATGGTAGCCATTGGCAGCAGTGTTCACGCTGTCGCGCGCCTGCTGTATGGCGGTAAATACACGAGGGACATGCTCCAGAAACAACTTGCCACCACCGGTCAACCGGGTACTACGCGTAGTGCGTACGAAAAGCTGCGCTCCTAACTCTTCCTCCAAGTTTTTGATAGCCCGCGACAGCGGCGACTGCTCAATATGCAGTTTTTCCGCTGCGCGGGCGAAGTGGAGTTCTTCGACCACAGCCAGAAGGCACCGGAGGTGACGTAATTCCATGCCGTGGGCTTCTCCAACATAGATACCGCTTCGTTACTAACTCACAATATGCCTTCCTACTTGCATAGCGGCACTGGCCTATTCGAGCTTGTAAAGAACTGTAAGACTCCAGGCGCGATCGAAATTAATAAACGTTACTAGGCACTTTTTTGCTGCTTCAAAGGAATCCAGCCCTGGAAGCCCTGAATGATTGCCCAGAGCTTCTGCGGGATTTTGATAGCCGGAAGCTTTGCAGGATCAAGTTCAACATCCACCTCCTGACCCTGCTGAACACGGCTTACCCAGTCAGGGTTGATGATCAACCCCCGGCCAATCGCGACCATTGATAACCCGGTATCCAGCGCTCGGCTGGCATGGTCGGGTGTCAGGATACTGCCGGCAGCGAGCACAGGAGCCCGTCCGGCAACTCGTTCGGCGATGCGGCTGACGATGGATTGCCCGTCAGGGTCGTCGATAGGCCGGTCTGTCAACAGGTTGGCCAGTGAGGCGTGAATGTAATCCACACCCAGTTCCAACAGGCGGTCGACAAAGGCCAGCGTCTGGTCAATGCGATAGCCTTCGTCGCCAGGCTCTTCCGGCGAGAGGCGGACACCGATGGCAAACGGTCGGTCGGCATGCTCTGCAATCACGCGCTTGACCTCTGCGACGACGGCCAGGGGAAACCGCATGCGGTTTTCCAGTGAGCCGCCCCATTCATCGGTGCGGGTATTGGTAGCTGGCGAGAGGAAGTTTTGCAGCAGGAAGCCGTGGGCGCCATGCACTTCGATCCCGTCGAAGCCGGCCTCGATGCCACGCCGTGTTGCCTCACCGAACGCCTTGATCATCTCCACGACCTCATCACCCGTTAGGGCTCGCGGCGTCAGCGGGGCAACGAAGGGCGTGGATTTTGTCAGAACAGCGCTTGAACTTACCACATCCCCGCCAGGGATGAGCTGGGGCAGTGCCTTGTTGCCGGCATGAAAGAGTTGCAGCAAAGCCGGCGCACCGCCACTCTTAGCTGCGTCGGCAAGCCGCTTGAGGCTTGGGATGAAACTATCGTCGGCTGCAGAAAATTCATGCGTGAAACCGATGCCGTTGGAGGTCACCTGGGCGCAGCCGCTGATGACCAATCCTACGCCTTTAACGCGGAGCCGGTAGTACTCCTCCTCCTCCTCCGTGATCTGGAAATCGTCGGTGCCCGACCATGTAGTCATTGGCGACATCACCACGCGATTGCGCAAGGTAATACCTGGGCTGAGGTCGAAGGGGCGAAACAAGGTATTGGTATGCAGAAGAGACATCAAAATGGACTCCATGAAGGGTGTAAAGCTTCATGGTATACATTATAAATCTAGTGTCAATTAGGCACCTTGAGTCGCGTTGGTATATCAGAGGAAACCACCCCGACGTTGGCTGCAGCGGACCAGAAGTGCGTCAAGGAACTCGAACGCGAGATCCAGTTGAGCTGCACCGTGCCAACGAGATACTCAAGCTCGCCAGCGTGTTTTTCGCCAAGGCGGAGCTTGACCACCGATTCAAGTCCTGAAAGCCTTCGCCGACAAATATCGGGGCACCTTCGGGATTGAGCCGATCTCCCAGCAAATGCAGATCGCCCCTTCCGGTTATCGGCGCTATCGTGCCCTGCAGCGTCATCCTGAACGGCGAAGTGGGTGGGTGCAGCGCGATGAATGATTGGTCGCTGAATTCGAACACATCTGGCACGCCAATCTCCAAGTCTAGGCCTCAATAAGGTGTCAGCTGTATAGGGCAGGTGCAAAAGCGCTAGTGCTCTAACCTCTTCGGGCGGTATAATATATATACTAGAGGTGGTAGCGGAGCTTTTGCTTGTACAGGAAAAACCATGAAACATTCGATATTTAATATAGAGCCGCAGTGCTTTTCTTCAGACTGCCCAAGCAGAGCCTTGTTCGATCAGATTGCTGATAAATGGTCAATGATGGTGTTGGCTGTTCTAGACGACGGCCCACATCGTTTTAACGCGATCAAGCGCCGGCTGGAGGGCGTCACCCAGAAAGCTCTGACTCAATGTCTTCGGCGCCTGGAGCGCAATGGACTGGTTTCCCGTCAAGTGATTCCGGCGCCGCTCGCTGTTCTATATGAAATCACGCCGCTTGGGAAAACTTTGCAGCCACCATTGCGACAACTGCATGCGTGGACACTTGAGAAGCTGCCGATGGTCGAAAGCGCTCGGAGCGCTTTCGATCAACAGAATTTGCCTTGAGTCTCGCTTGCGGTATGGGGTGACTTGCCTGGTGCCGGCACGGATAGAAGTTAGACCGGGCAAACGCCCGGGCATCAAACACTCCGACCTCAATCCTGTTGATGTGGCCGCTTTATATGAAGAACTCCAAACTGGAATAAAGCATCTTCGCCATTTGAGTTATCCGCCGTGGCCAGCGACGTGGTCGTGACAGACAACACGTTGGGCGGATGACGGACAACTTGCAGCACTCTCAAATGGAGACGGCTGACTACATGAAACAGACCACCCAAGGGCTTGACTTCCAATGCCCCATATAAATGTGTTGCATCGACCGGTTGAATCCGCAGCCAGATTCGGCCTTTAGCGAAGGCCAGTAAGGCTTACCGTTTATATCGCGGTAGCAGACACTGAGAAAGCATCGAGAGGGTAGATAACGTTTCAACCCTTAAGTTAATTACCGTGGAAATGGCGCAGCTTCGCAACCACAGCACTGTGTGTGCGAGCGCCTTGCGGACCGGGCGTCCGCTTTGCGCTTCCTGCGCGACGATCTGGTATTGGGCCGGACTCAGGCCCAAGCGCCAACGGTCCTATGTCTCTGCGCCGTTTATCGGCGTGTTTCCGATCGTCTCACTACCGGCATTCGCTTGGGGCAGCAGGAAGGCGTGCGACTTGGCGGTTCGTCGCCGAAGATGTCACGCAGGAGCCGTGTTGGATCGGTGCCTAGCGGGTCTGCCTCGATAAGGATTTCGCGAGGTAGACCGACCAGAAATAATGGGAGTGCCGATGGTAGCGCACACATCTTCACGGCAAACAGGCGAACTCGGTCGGCTGCATCGGACGGTAAAACCAAGCGCCCGGAGGATGTCGGTGCTTCGAGTAAAGATGGCCAAGTTGGGGCCGGTTTGAAATGAAAAGGAGCGGGACCGGTGCCTTGGAGCGAACGCTTCTTCCCGGCTTACCCGTAAAACTTGCGCAAAGCTCGCGTACGTCTGAGGTCAGGCGTCCCATTAAAAAAATGCCTAGCGCTAATCCTAGCGCTAGGCGACGAAGGTCTTAAGGCCTCGAACAAGTATGATTGAGTGTCTCCACCTTTGAGTGGCGGCGCCGAAACGTCGCGCCGCGGAGAGTTCAGCTTGTTTCCATGCTATTGCGTGCAGGTAAAGCTAGCAGCAGAATTCACGTCGCCACTAATGTACTTGGGCCACGCCGGATACTCGCAGAGCGGGCGGGTACGGCCTGCAGTTGCCCCGTTCAAGTCTGTGATGACGAGTTTGTTAGGCGGATTTCCGCTCGTAACCCAATTGTCAAGGACAGTCAGGGCGTCATAGCCACCTTCGAATTGGCCGCCAGAACCGTGGGCAGCCCCTGGCACCAAATAGAACTTCACGAACTCGCCTACGGTTGCTTGTCCATATCGCGTCACTAGCCGATTGTAGTAATCGATCGACATTTGAGCGGGGATGAACTGATCCGACTGTCCGTGCTGAAGAATTAACTTTCCGCCTCGTTGTTTGAATGTCGTCAAGTCGGTGCTTGTAGCATCCACCATGTTGCTGACCGCTTGCGTCCGTGCCGTCAGGGCGCCGGGGTCGGAAAAGTCAAACGACATGATGTCTACGAGCTGGGTGCGGGCGATCGCGAAATTCACGAGCGCGTTCGGGAACGCGTAGAAGAACGCTGACTGGCCCGAGGCAGGATCCGATACCGCCGCTGCCGGGGAAAGTCCCAAGGGGCTGAAAGAGGAGTTCCAAAAATCGGTGCCCGAGAGAATATTGTAACCAGCGATGGTGCGGATTCCGTTGGCAAAATCAAACTTGGTTGCCAATGGTGTAGCCATGGTGTTTACGGTATTGAGTTGTGCGTCGGACAGGCAAGTGTCGCCAGTATCTGCCCCCCCTGCACACCGCAATGTCGACGGATCGAAGCTGCATGCCGCCGGATTGCTGATGATGCCATCCGTCGCGCCGTCAAGGGCATCGCATTGGGTCATCACTGCCGCCTTGAGAACCTTCGCCTTTGCCGATGTAATGAATCCTCCGGGCGCGAGCGAGGCTTTTGAGACCCGTCCCATGGCAAATGAGAGCCCTAGAAGCTCGCTGGCCGGAAAAGTTGAAATTACCCCATCGTAGTCTGCGGGATATCGTTGAGCAGCAACCAAGCCTTGCCTTCCCCCTCCCGAACCACCAACGTAGTAGCTGTGAGCGAACGACTTGCCATAGCGGCTTCGTGCAAGATATGCCGCGACGTCGTGAGTCTTTTTGACGTGTTCACCTGCGTAGTTGGCCAGCGCTTCATCGTTCTTCAAGAACGTGCCTTCAGAGGCGTTTCCTTGGTGTCCGCTATCACTCCCCAGTGTCACGAATCCCCGAGCCAACGGGGTCTTGACCGTTTTTAGTTCTCCCAGGAAGGACAGCGAGGAAGTAGCGTAACCAGTAGTCGTCGGAATGGTGCCGTCCAGACCGCCACCACCAAAGTGGACAGATTTCTCATTCCAGTTGCTGGGAAGATCAACTTCAAAACGGATGTCGGGCGCTTGAAAATCGACCGGATGAACTTTTCCTAGCACTTTGCAATATTCGCCCGAGATATTGCCGGTTTCAGTTGACGCCACCAACGTAGCGCTGGATACCGTTCCGCCCGTCGTGGGAAGACCGATCGCCGAGGCGGGAATTTCGAGGTTCTCAAGACCTGCACATATTTCGGCTGCCGTCTTGCTTGGCGTGCTGGGGCTACTTGGCGACGTCGTGGTCGCTGCTGAAGAATCCGGCTCACCGTCTCCTCCGCATGCCGCAAGCATTGCGGTCGATCCGATTGCAAGAATAAAGCCCTTGCGGATCGTGTGTATCAATGCGTGGTACTTCATTTGTCCTGTCTCCTCTGATTGTATGTAGCAAACGTCAGCCGTCCATCTCCGACCCTTGCCTCGCGTGAAGACGCTTCAGTTTTTCGGCTGCTCATCTGGATAAGCGTCAGGCTCAACGCTACCGCGCGCTGTGGCGCCACATTGTCATGTGTGAGACAGTGCGTACGCGTGCGTCAGTGGACTCTGGATCGGCGGCCTCAAGGAGTTGAAAGACCGAAGGAAGTTGATCGGTGTGGAGAGGTGCGGCACATTCGCCACGAGTGTGAGATGCACTCGGGATCATTGCGTCGAAATTAAGAGCCATACAACGTCGCGACTCGGGCCCCTATCATTCAGTTGAGCTTGCGCCGGATGACAGTCGCTGGACTTTAGCGGCCTCGCGGTTCGGCTAGTCAACCGGGCAATCAGTTTGCGCAGCAGCGATTCGTCAAGCCAAATTAGTGATCGACTGTCTCGATCGAGACAATGTCTGCCTGCCTCGGAACCACACGAAGGCTGCTTCAGAGTTGTCACGCTTGAGAGACGCGACATTCACATGCTCCCTTGTAAGCATCGGGCAGAAGCGAGCTTCTTCCTTCAGGGTCTCTAGGACCTTTTAGCCCGGCGCTAGGGGGAGCGCCGGGCTACTTTTTCATTTGCACGGACTGGGCTTATCGTAGCAAATTGTGCGGCCGAAGAGCTTTGGTCACCGAATTCGTTGCGTACGCCACTGCACCCGATATCGATCACGCATATGGCAGCAACGGGTAGGCCTGCCCAAGGGGGCACTCGGATGCCTACCACGACGCCACTACGGTGCAGTGGCATAATGTCTGCCACTACGGTTGGCAACGACAATCTCCAACTACTTGAACTGCCGGCTCAAGGGATGACATGGAAGATATTTTGAATCCTCCTCGCGTGCGCATCCGACGCCGCGGCGCCGACAAGCATCCCTTGATCTTGAAAGCTGCTCGCGAGCTCGTGGCCCAGTCAGGGTTTCGTGAAGCACAGATGACCGTTATAGCGGATGCTGCCGGGATCGCAATTGGAACGCTGTATCGATATTTTCCGTCCAAGACCGAACTCATGGTCGAGGTCGTCAAGTCGACCGCTCAACGCGAGGTGGACGTGGTCGCAGGCATTGCCATGCGCGATGGGTCCGCCTGTGAAAAGCTTGGTGCCGCTGCGTGGACTTTTGCCAGCCGTGCGCTGCGTGGCCGAAGACTCGCGCACGCGCTTGTAGCCGAACCTGTAGAGCCGGAAGTGGAGGCTGCCCGTCTGACTTACCACCGTGCGCTTTCCCGGGTCTTCAAGACAATCATTGAACAGGGCGTAGAAAACCACGAGTTTCCAACGCAGAACGCTGCCGCGTCGGCCGATTGCATTGTCGGCTGCCTGTTTGAAGGCTTGGTCGCACCGCTGAGCAACGGCGCCGCCGATGCATCCACGTCCCTCAGTTCCCACGCCGCGTCGATCATAACGTTCTGCCTTCGCGGAGTCGCCGGACGCCTGCTCACCTTTCCGCCCATGCCTGCAGGCTAGTCATCGGCCGTCAGTTTCCCAGGATTTAAATCCCGAATCGTCATTTCACTTAAGGGCGGCACACTGTCGAAGTGTGGTCTACGAGACACTTGTGATGCGCGCGCCTTCTTTCCATGCTAGTACTTTCCCTGTGAGCGCAAGGCTTGACAGACGTACAGGTGCAACTTAGGCTTAAGTGAAATCGGGATTCACTTAAGGCCAGCGACTGGACCGACGACCACCCGTGTATGGAGACACACTCATGAGTCCGTTAGAACTCAATTCGGGGCTGGATGACCGGGTCGCCGAGCTGGTTTCGGAATACTCAGCGCCTTCGGCGTGCCTGGCGTGGTTACTGTGCGACCGCCACCCTGCAGACAAGGTTGCCTATGACGTCCTCGACTCTCAAGGCAACACGGAGCGCCTAACCTATGGCGAATTGAAACGACGATCCGAGGCATTTTCGGCGGGGCTCGCGAGCATTGGCGTCCGGGCGGGAGATAGAGTCGCGACGCTTTCAGGAAAGAGTGTGGAATACTTGATTGGTCTCGTCGGGATCTGGCGCCTGGGAGCGGTTCACGTCCCGCTATTCACAGCGTTCGCGCCGCCCGCCATCGCACAGCGTCTCGCCGGCAGCAAGGCAAAAGTCGCGATTTGCGACGCATCCCAAGTTGGCAAGCTCGTAGCAACTGAAGGGGACGAACAGCCCATCGCCGTTACCGACCTTGTCGTCATTGGCCGCGATGACACTTCCCTTGCCGGTTGGCAGATTCATAAATTCGACGATCTCGCAGCCGAGGGACGCCCGAAAGTGCCTGCTGCGGTCCTGGGAGGAGACGCACCGTTTATCCATATCTACACTTCTGGGACTACGGGCAAGCCAAAGGGGGTGGTTGTCCCGATACGCGCCATTGCTGCGTTTAGAGCTTATATCGAGTTTGGCATTGGACTGCGCCCAAGCGATGTGTATTGGTGCGCGGCCGACCCAGGCTGGGCGTATGGACTTTACTTCGGGGTCATCGGCTCTCTGAGTACTGGGGTCCATAGCCTGCTGCTCAAAGGCGTCTTTGATGCTGCGGCCACTTACCAAATCCTCGCAGAGCGCAACGTCACAAATTTCGCAGCCGCTCCGACCGTCTATCGATCCCTCATGTGCTCAGAAGTCTCTCCGCCTCAGGACCTCAAGCTGCGCTGCGCATCAAGCGCTGGGGAGCCGCTCACCCCAGACGTGAACGAATGGGCACAGTCGGCCTTGGGCACCCTCGTCTTTGACCACTACGGCCAAACAGAGGCGGGCATGCTCATCAACAACCACCACGATCCTCGCCTCGCTAGGGAAGTCCGGCCTGGATCGATGGGGATATCAATGCCTGGGTGGAAGGCCGTCGTTCTGGACCGCAGCGAAGATGTCGAACTTCCGACTGGCGAGATCGGGCGTGTCGCCTTCAACCTCGCGGAGAGCCCGCTTGCGTGGTTCCACGGGTACGACGCAGCCCCCGAAAAGAGTGCGGAGAAGTTTTCCGCGAACCGGGAATACTATCTCTCCGGCGATCTGGGAAAAATGGATGCTGACGGCGCCTTCTTTTTTTCTGCGCGAGAGGACGACGTCATCATCATGGCCGGGTATCGCATCGGACCATTTGAGGTCGAGTCCGTGATTGCCGCCCATCCGGCGGTTGCGGAATGCGCCGTCATTGCCGCTCCCGACAAGATCCGCGGAGAAGTGGTGGAGGCGTATGTCGTACTGCGTCAGGCATTCGCTCCAAGCCCTGCAATGGCCGAGGAGATCCAACAGTGGGTCAAGACCCGCTATGCCGCTCACGCCTACCCCCGGCGGGTGCATTTCGCAACCGAACTGCCCAAGACCCCTAGCGGAAAGATCCAACGATTCGTGTTGCGTGCAGCACGGAACGCCGGACTTGCTAACCCCGCCAATAGCACAAAAGAATGCTGACGACTGTGTTCGACACATTCGACACACGCAGTCGTTCCTATTTGCACGGCAAACCGTGACGACTCGCCCCAGCGGCACCCGGAGAGACTCACACATGCAAACGCTATCCCACGACTTTAGGAGCCAGGTCACCGCACGACCACCTGCATCCGAGCGTGTTTCGCGTCCGACCCTGGCGTCTTTCTTCGAGAACTCCGCCTGGTTCGGCCATCTCACGGATCAGGAAAGAACGCGCGTTATGGCCGATTCTTTTGAGAAGCGCTTAGTCGCTGGCGGTACTGCATGCCACCGGGGTGCGCCAGCCGACCATTGGCTCGGCGTGGTGGAAGGCATCGTCAAGGTGGACACGGCTTCCGCATGCGGGAGAGCGATTACGTTCGCCGGCGTTCCCGCAGGTGCTTGGTTTGGCGAGGGAGCTGTACTGAAGAACGAACCACGGCAGTATTCCGTTGTCGCGCTGAAGAACAGCCGGGTTGCCTATGTTCCTAAGGACACCTTCCTTTGGCTACTGGAACACAACCACACTTTTAGCCGCTACGTCATCGATCAACTCAACGCGCGTTGCGGCTACTACGTCGGGCTGGTGCATAACCTGAGGCTTCACGAAGCTGCAGGCCGCGTGGCGTTCTGCCTTGCCGAACTGTTTCACCGCCAACTCTATCCCGTCACCGACCGGACCTTGGGGCTGTCCCAGGAAGAAATTGGACGCCTCTCCGGCCTGTCGCGCCAGAACACGAATCGAGCCCTACGCGAACTTGCAGATGCCGGCATGATCGCGATGGAATACGGCGCAATCCATATTCTGAATCTCGAAGGACTCCGACAATTCGCTCACATGGGCGATTGATCTGGCAACTTGTCCCGACCGTTCGGCATTGCATCCGCCCCACGGGCCGGCTGCAATGCCGCTCTCCCTACACCATCTCTACCGCTACGGCGGTGGCTTCACCACCGCCGATGCACAGGCTTGCAATTCCTCGGCGGCCACCGGCCCTGCGAAGCGCACCGATAAGCGTTACCAGGATTCGCGCACCAGATGCGCCAATGGGATGGCCGAGTGCACATGCCCCGCCGTGAATGTTGACCTTCTCCCGGTCTAGTTGCAGGTCCTGCACGACGGCCATCGCAACAACCGCAAACGCCTCGTTAATCTCCCAAAGATCGACCGCGGATGCGGCCCATCCCAATCCGTCGAGAAGCTTCCGGATCGCGCCAATCGGAGCGGTGGTGAACGTCGCCGGAGGCTGCGCGTGCGTCGCATGGCCCATGATCCTAGCAAGCGGCTGGAGTTGCATCTTGTCGGCAATGGACTCCCGGGTAAGGACCATCGCCGCGGCGCCGTCCGAGATCGAACTCGAATTTGCTGCCGTCACGGTCCCCTCCCTCTTGAAGGCCGGCTTCAAGGTGGGAACTCGATTCAGGTCAGCCTTCAGCGGCTGTTCATCACGCGTTACCGATACCGGGCCCTTCCTGGCATCTACGGTAAGAGGCACCGTCTCCCACGCGAAACTACCCGCATTGATCGCAGCCTGCGCCCGCAGCGTCGACATCACCGCCCATTCGTCCTGGGCCTCCCTCGTGAAGCCATACGTCGCGGCGCAATCCTCGGCAAATGTGCCCATCAGGCGCCCACGCGTGTCCTCGCTGTAATGGTCCTCAAGACCGTCCAGAAACATGTGATCCATTACCTTGCCATGGCCGAGCCGATAGCCGGCTCGCGCTTTCGGCAGCAGATAAGGCGCATTCGACATGGATTCCATGCCGCCGGCGATCATGATGTCGTTGCTGTTTGCCAGCAACAGATCATGGGCCAACATGACCGCCTTCATCCCGGATCCGCAAACCTTGCTGATAGTGGTGCAAGGCGTAGCAAGCTCCAGGCCCCCGCGGATACCTGCCTGCCGCGTGGGCGCCTGTCCAACGCCCGCTGGGAGGACGCACCCCATGAGAAGTTCCTGAATGCAGGAGGGAGTCAGGCCGGCACGTTCTACGGCCGCACGAATTGCTGCCCCTCCCATCTCCGGAGCAGTCAAGGAGGAAAGCTCGCCTTGGAACCCACCGATAGGCGTACGCGCCACCGATAGGACGACGACTGGATCGTTTGTCGAGTTCACCATGAGTACCTCACTTCGCTGCCATACGGATGGCACCGTCGAGACGAATGACCTCACCGTTGAGGTAAGGATTGCCGATAACGTGCTGCACAAGATCCGCAAACTCCTGTGGCCTGCCCATGCGCTGGGGAAACGGCACGGATGCCCCAAGCGACTTCTGCACCTCGTCAGGCATGGCGAGCAACATGGGGGTTGCCATGATCCCCGGCGCGATCGTTACCACCCGTACGCCAAATCGCGCCAGTTCGCGCGCCAGTGGCAGTGTCATTGCCACGACTGCGCCCTTCGAGGCGGAATACGCGCTTTGGCCGACCTGGCCGTCGAAGGCAGCAACCGATGCCGTGTTGACGATGATGCCGCGTTCGCCGTCAACCGACGGCTGCTGCTCTGCCATCAGTGCCGCCCCAAGGCGGAGGACATTAAACGTTCCTGCAACGTTGATCTGAAGCGTGCGGCTGAACGATGCCAGGGCATGCACGCCGTTCTTGCCAATCACTTTTTCAGCAGGAGCAACGCCAGCACAGTTGACGAGTCCACGCAAAGATCCCAGCCCGGCAGCGAAGTCGAACATCTCCTTCACGCTGTCCTCGTTTGTGACGTCTGCCGGGACAAAGACGCCGCCTGTCCTGCGCGCGACCTCTTGTCCGGTGTTCAAATCGAGGTCGACGATAACGACTTTCGCCCCCTTCTCAGCAAGTGCTGTTGCGGTGGCAGCACCAAGACCGGAGCCGGCCCCGGTCACCACAAATACGTTGTCCTGAATCTGCATGTCTACGGAAATAGTTGGTTCAGCGGTTGGTGGATGCGTGCACATCGAGCGAGGAAAGTGAAGCTTCCTGCGGCGGTTGCACGGATGCGCTTTGGCGGTGATCGATGAGCATGACCGCCAGGGTCCCGACCAGGCCGGCAAAGCCGATGGCCAAGAAATTCTGTTCAAGTGGAAGCTTCATTGCCACGAGTGCGCCGATGAGCACAGGTGCCGCGATGGCGCCGAGCCGTCCGATGCCCGAGGCGAAGCCCACGCCAGTGGAACGAATGGAGCCCGGATAGAACTCCCCCGCATAGGCATAGGCGAGCAACTGCGTGCCGAGCGTCGAGGCGCCGACAACGAACACGAGTACGAACAGCAGTTCGGTCACCTTCGTGTATCCCATGAGGGAAAGCGACACAGCACCCGTGGCATAGAACGCCACCAGCACGTGCTTGATATTGAAACGGTCCCCCAGCCAGCCGCCACCGACCGCGCCGCATACAGCACCGATGTTGAACACCAGTACAAAGTTCAAGGCAGAACCGAGGCTGTATCCGGACATCGCCATGAGCTTCGTCAACCACGAACTGAGCGAATAGACCATGAAGAGGCCGGTAAAGAAGGCGACCCAGATCATCAGAGTGCTCACGGCGCGCCCACGGGCGAAAAGCGCCGCAACGGGGGCATTGGACGCCATCGCTTCCTGGGGCACGACCAGACGATCATCCGGCGCAATCTGCAGCTCGGGGGCGAGCTTGCGAACCACAGCACGAAGCGATTCGTCCCGCTGCTTTCTCGCGAGAAACGCCATGGATTCCGGCATGGTCCACAAGATGAACGGAATGAAGAGCACCGGCAGCCCGGCAACGAAAAACACCGCCTGCCAGCCATATACTTCGATCAGGCCCTTGCCGGTCAGGGCAACCAGAATCCCGCCGATCGAATACCCGGCAAATACGATGGTTACGAGCCGAGCCCGGATCTTGCTGGGTGCAAACTCTCCCATCTGGGCCGTCACGACAGGCAGCACGCCGCCGATACCGAGGCCTGCCAAGAAACGCATCACACTGAAGCTGATCGGGTCCGTCGTCAGGCCGGCGGCAGCAGTAAAGACGCTGAAAAGTCCGACGCACACGCAGATGGACAACTTGCGGCCGATCTTGTCGGCGAGCGTGCCGAGGTAGATCGCGCCAAACATCATGCCGAACAGCGCAGAACTCGCCATGAATCCGGCCCTCGTGGCATCGACTCCCATCTGCTTCATGATCGACGGCAGCGCCGCACCCACTACCGCCAGGTCGTAGCCATCCAGCACCAGGATCATCACGCACCAGAAGAGAATCATCCGGTGAAAGCCAGAGAACTTGGCTGTGTCTGCTACTTTTTGAACGTCAATTTCTTTTGTCATAGTCTCCTCCATTTTTGATGGGTCAAATCACTCGTGAGCTGCGGTTATTCCTTGTGAAACGTCGTGAAGCTGGAGGCGGGTTCACGCTCTGATGCCAGTGAGTTCTCGATGCGCTCCTCATCGGCATATCCCAGACTCATCCCGACCACGAACTTCTCCTGGGCACCAAGTGCCAACTCCTGTTCGATGATCCTGTGGTACTTCATGAACGCAGCCTGAGGGCAAGTACTCAGGCCGTACGTGCGCGCCACGACCATGATGTTTTGCAGGAACATCCCGTAGTCCAGCAGGCTTCCCTGGTTCATCATTCGGTCAACCGTGAAGAAGAGGCCGACGGGCGCATCAAAGAACTGATAGTTCCGGCCGTGCTGGGCGTGCATGCTGGCCTTGTCGCCCTTCTCGATGCCAAGGAGGCTGTAGAGCTGCCAACCTACCGCGCGACGGCGATCGAGATACGGGGACGTCCATTCCAGCGGGTAATACGCCCATTCGTCGCCGTGCTCCGAGGCAAGCGCCGGATCGTCATCCACGTTCCGAATCGCCGCGCAGACCCGGTCCTTGGCGGCACCCATCAGCACGTGCACCTTCCATGGCTGCATATTCACCCCGGTCGCTGCGAACCGCGCGGTGTTCAGGATCGCCTCGACGACGTCGGTTGACACGGGCTCCGGGAGGAAGGCACGGACGCTACGGCGCGTCGTAATCGCCCATTCGACCGCGCGACGCACGGCTGGAAGCTCCCCAGGCGGGGGACTCAATCTGTTCAGGTTCACGCTCACGCTCTCTACTCAAAATGGCTGCATCAGCCTTTCGGGTAAGAGACTAGGTTTCGCGTTGAACAGGTACTGTCACATAGCCGACAATTCCGGGTTATTCCTGTTCTCGACGCCGAGCGCGTCGGCAATGTCTTGTGCAAGACAGTGTCGCAAGAGGAATCGGCTTACTTTCCGGGTTCCATTTGTGCGCATAGCACAGTACTCATAGAACTCGGTAGGAGACAGTCGTGAGCAACAACATTTACGAAATCGGCCTGGAGCGCAACAACGCCAACCACGTTCCGTTGACCCCGCTGCACTTCTTGGACCGCTGCGCCGAGCAGTACCCGAACAGGGACGCCATTGTTCATGGCAACCTCCGCCAGTCGTGGAGCACGACCAGGGAGCGCTGCCGACGCCTGGCAAGTGCCCTCATCAAGCTCGGCATCGGAAAAGGCGACACCGTGTCGATCCTTGCCCC
The DNA here is from genome assembly GCF_054515855.1 of Cupriavidus sp. PET2-C1. Classification (NCBI taxonomy): domain Bacteria; kingdom Pseudomonadati; phylum Pseudomonadota; class Betaproteobacteria; order Burkholderiales; family Burkholderiaceae; genus Cupriavidus; species Cupriavidus sp. PET2-C1. Next base: position 290,537 of record NZ_JBTNRJ010000003.1, on the reverse strand, counting down.
GAACACTCCGGCAATGGTGGAAGCCCATCATGGCATCCCCCTGAGTGGGGCTGTATTGAACGCTATCAACTGCCGGCTTGATGCGGATGGTGTGCGGTTTATCCTGAAGCACGGCGAAGCCAAGGTCCTGCTGGTGGATCGGGAATTTTCCGCTCTTGCAGCGGCCGCCCTCGAGGGACTCGACAATCCTCCCCTGATCATCGATATCGCCGATACGTTGGCGCCCGAATACGAACTGATCGGCGAACATGAATATGAGCAGTTCCTCCGGCAAGGCGATGCCGACTTTCCGGGAATCTATCCCAAGGACGAGTGGGATGCCATCGCGCTGAACTACACCTCCGGAACCACATCCGATCCCAAGGGAGTCGTCCCGAGCCATCGGGGTGTGTACCTGATGAGCTTGCTGCAGCTCACCGATTGGGGCATGCCGCGCGGCCCTAAGTACTTGTGGACGCTGCCGCTATTCCATGCCAATGGTTGGTGCTTCGCGTGGGCCATTACCGCAGCAGCCGGCACTCACGTGTGCCTGCGCAAAGTGACGGCCGCAAACATCTTCCATGCGATTGAAGCGCACGGCGTGGACCATTTCTGCGCGGCACCCATTGTGCTCGCCTCCCTCGCCACAGCAACAGAGGGAGAGCGCCGAGCGTTCTCGCATCCCGTTCGCATCCGTACGGCGGGCTCGCCTCCTCCTGCAACCGTACTCAAGGCCGTGAGCGAAATGGGCTTCGACGTCGAGCATGTGTATGGGATTACGGAGGCTTCCGGCACACCGGTCAGTTCGTACGCCAATCCCGCCTGGAACTCCATGTCGCCGGACGCCAAGGCTCGTCTGATGGCACGCCAGGGAAACCGTGCGGCCGCGCTAGAAGGGTTATACGTCGCGGATCCCGACACAATGCGCGCGGTACCGTGGGATGGCCGAACACAAGGCGAGCTCTTGTTGCGGGGCAACATCGTCATGAAAGGCTATTTGAAGAATCCCGAAGCCACCGAGCGGGCCTTTGGAGGGGGGTGGTTCCACACTGGCGACGTGGCAGTAGTGCACTCTGACGGGTACATCCAGATTACCGATCGATCCAAGGACGTGATTATCTCAGGCGGGGAAAACATCTCATCCGTGGAGGTGGAAGATGTCCTCCATCAACACCCGGCCGTCCTGATTGCTGCGGTCGTCGCCCAACCCCACCCGAAATGGGGAGAGTCGCCCTGCGCATTCATCGAGCTCAAAGACGGCTACGCCGAGCCATCCGAGGCTGAAGTCATTGCCTTCTGTCGTGATCGACTGGCGCACTACAAGTGCCCCGTTCGCGTTGTCTATGGTGCGCTACCGAAAACCGGTACCGGAAAGATTCAGAAATTCCGGCTGCGCGAAATGGCCCGAAGCCGCGAGGCCATCACCGATTTGGCCAGCTCACGTTAACCCTTCTTGCAGCACTGAACTATGATCGATTGCATTGTTGACGGGCATACCGCACTGGTAACGCTCAAGCGCCCGCCGGTTAACGCCTTCAATATTGAGAGCCTTGCCGCATTGGAGGCGCTGATCGGCCGACTGAACGCCAATGCGGACGTGCGGGCAGTTGGTGCGCTTGTTGCCGGACTGGTACGTCGATGTTGGCGCGCTATCGTTGTATTTCACGAATCAAAAGCTGCTGCCGGCGAAGACGCGCGCGTTCGTGGATTTCATCACCGAATCATTTTGGGCGCGCAAAATGCCCCAGATCGAATCGCTCGTGACAACCGCAAGCGCCGATGGCGAATGAGGTCAGTGCTGCCGTGCGTGGATGGGGCCAGCGTCAAAGGGGCTTGCGCGCTGGGTGCCTCGGTTCGGACACATCCGTGGATCTGATGAACTCGATAAAAGCCTTCAGGGGCGTGGGCATAAAGTTCCGCCCGGAGTAGTACAAGAACGGTCCCGGAAAATCCTGCCACCAGGGCTCCAGAATGGGTTCCAGCGTTCCGTTGGCCAGATGGGGTTTTAGCCAGTCCTCGAAGAGATAGACAATCCCGGTTCCTGCCAGCGCCGCGTCAATCAGCAGGTCCGCCGCGCCCCCCAGGCCGATGACCAGTGGTCCCTTGGGGTCAATGCGCAACGTCTCGCCTTCGCCTTCGAACTCCCAGGCCGGCATGGCGCCACTTGGAAAGCGCCCCCTCAGGCAGGCGTGGCCGATCAGTTCGCGGGGATGCTCTGGCCGACCATGGTGATCGAGGTAGGCCGGCGAAGCCGCCACGGCGATACGTTGTGACCGCGGTCCGATGGGCACTGCAATCATGTCCTGCTCCAGTCGCTCGCCGTAGCGAACGCCCGCATCGCAGCCGGCAGCGAGCACGTCCACGAAGCTCTCTTCGACGATCACTTCAAGGGCGATGTCCGGATACTTGGCCAGAAACGGGGGAATGATGCCGGGCAACACCAGCCTTGCAACGCTCGCGGGCACATTCAGCTTCAGCGTGCCGGCCGGCCTGTCACGGAAGTCGTTGACAGCCGCCAATGCGGACTGCACTTCGGTCAGAGCAGGGACGAGTCTCGCCAACAGGTCTGAGCCCGCTTCGGTGAGTGTCACGCTCCGCGTAGTACGATGCAGCAGGCGCACACCCAGCTGTGCTTCCAGTCGACGCAGTGCCTCGCTGAGCCCCGAGGCACTGACCCCGCTGGAGCGGGCTGCGTCGCGAAAGCCCCCTGCACGCGCCACCGTGACAAAGGCTTTCAGGTCATTGAGATCTGTATTCATTGTGCAAAATGTCGCACGCCCCGTGCCGATTGTCCATATTTTCATTTCTCATTTGCGCGACTACGCTTGGCATTCACGCATCCACAGGAGATGAAAAATGTCAGCAATTGATCAGGTCGGGACGTTCACCCTCGGCAACCGCGCGGTAAAGCGACTGGGTTATGGCGCCATGCAACTGGCGGGGCCCAATGTCTTCGGGCCGCCCAAGGACCGCGAGGCGGCCTTGTCGGTGTTGCGCGAGGCCGTTGCTCAGGGCGTCAACCATATCGACACAAGTGACTTCTACGGTCCGCACTTGACCAACCAGCTTATCCGTGAAGCCCTGTCACCCTATGCGGACGACCTAGTGATCGTCACCAAGATCGGTGCGCTGCGAGGCGCGGATGGCGCCTGGCTTCCGGCGTTCTCGCCGAAAGAACTGGCGCAGGCAGTTCATGACAACCTGCGCAATCTGGGTCTCGATGTCCTCCATGTGGTCAACCTCAGGGTCATGTTCGACGCGCAAGGGCCGGCGGAGGGGTCGATCGAGGCGCAGCTGACCGCATTGGCTGAACTTCAGCAGCAAGGGCTTGTGCGTCACATCGGCCTGAGCAACGTCACGCCGACGCAAGTGGCGCAGGGCCGCGCAATTACCGAGATCGCATGCGTGCAGAACCACTACAACCTGGCGCATCGCACCGATGACGTCTTGATCGATGAGCTCGCTGCATCGAACATTCCGTACGTGCCGTTCTTCCCGCTGGGTGGCTTCAGTCCGCTGCAGTCGTCCACCCTCTCCGACGTTGCGCAGGAACTCGGTGCATCCCACTTGCAGGTAGCACTGGCTTGGCTTCTGCAGCGCTCGCCGAACATCCTGCTGATTCCTGGTACCTCGTCTGTCGCGCACCTGCGCGAGAACCTCAAGACCGCCAATCTGAAGCTCCCAGCCGAAGCGATTGCCAAGCTGAATTCGATTGGGGCGCCGATCGACGCGGCCCACTAAGAAGCCAGACGCTTCCCGGATTGCAAGCGGTTTGGCATGTTGGTAGGCAGGTGAAGGCAGCACGCTTATGTCCGGCCCCTCGCGCAGGTGGTTGCACTCGGCAGCTCCACTTTGGCACAGCTTGGCCTACGCGGTGTAGGATCCCCGGATCCTGATCCTTGTGCCAGAGATACCCGTTGCCAGGGGGAGGCGTCCATACCATCTAACAAAATGAGCTTACGGAGGCTGTTAACTTCAAGTGACTTTTCTTCTGTTCGTGCCGTGGGGTCGGGTCAAAAACAGGACGGGTGATCGTGGATACGACCACGACAAATATCGCCAGCCGCTGCATGCCAACGGCATCAGCACCGAGATTGCTCGCCGCGGCGAGCCGCATGGCAGCGGCCTTGGCAAAACCCGCTGGATCGTCGAACGCACCCATCGCCTGGCTGCACAACCTCAAGCAATTGCGCGTTCGCTTTGACCGCCTCGCCATCATTCACGAAGCCTTCCTGAAAATTGCTTGTTGCATCATCTGCTGGCGGCACCTCAGGAAGTCATTTTGTTGGATGCTCTAGGCGGCCTGCTCGCACTGGCAGGGGTAGTGGTGCTCTGCCACCAGGCTTTGGGCCATCGGCGTCGATTTCCTACCCTGAGAGGCTAAATTCGCATCTCCGCGTCGAATACAAAAGGGAGCCGCGCGGGCTCCCTTCGTGCTACATGCCGGTTCCGGCTTACAGCGCGGCGGCGTCCTTCAGCTTCTTCAGCGGGCGCACCTTCACCTTAACGGTGGCCGGCTTGGCCGCGAACCACTGGTCCTCACCGGTGAACGGGTTCTTGCCGAAGCGCTTTTTGGTCGCCGCCACTTGCAGGGCAGTGATCTTGAACAGGCCAGGGAGCGTGAACTCGCCCGCACCCTTCTTGTGCACCGCGCTCAGGACCGTGTTTTCCAGATGTGCCAGCACGGTCTTGACGGTCTTGGCGTCCAGCTCGGTCTGGGCGACCAGATGGGCCAGCAAGCTCGCCTTGGTGAAGGTTTCCTTCAGCGGTTTCGCTACCGGTGCGGCCGCCTTCGTGGCAGGTGCCGCTGCCTTCTTGGCTGCTGGCTTGGCCGGGGTCTTTACGACAGCTTTCGCTTTGGTTGCCATGGATTCTTCTGTGATCTAGTTATTCGTTGATATGTCGCCGTGGAGGCGTTCGTGAGAATAGCAAATTCCATGAGGTGTGTGCGACTGAGTGAAACCAACGACTACAACTGCGCGGCGATGGTAGCCCTGATTCGGTCGCAGGTTCGCGTGCTGGCCAGTCCAAGCAGCTTGCTGACTTCATCCCGGCTGTGGCCGGCAAGTAGCTGACGCCGGGAGTACGTGTTGCGCAGCACCCGCGGGCTCATGTCTTCGTCTTCGAAATCGATGGCCAAGAGCGCCGCTCGCACAATCTTGCCAAGGCTCATATCAGTGATCGGCCCGCCGCTGGCCCTCAGTGAGAAGACGAGGTCGCCGGCGACCGGCAGTGTCCGGCGGCGAACGTGCCATTCAGCCAGGATCGGCACCGCGAAGGACCCGATGGGGACCGTGCGGGTGTCGCGCGCGCCATGGGCTGGCACGCGCAGAAAGGGTGCGGATGTACCGGGCTGCAGATCCTCCCGCCGGGCCGTGCGCGCTTCTGCTGCGGTGACGCCGGTGGCTAGGAAGAATGCCACGATGGCACGGCTTCGCAAGACAGCGAGATCGTCGCCGTCGTGCGACTGGATCCATGCTTGCAGCCGGGCGTTGGCGTCCTCGGGCAGGTAGATAGGGTCCGGCTCGTCCTTCGGCCAACGGCCATCCCGCACCAGCTGATTGGCTGGGTTGCTCTCGCGCACGCCCACGGCAACCAGATGCCGGCAAAGCCGGTCCAGCAGCTTCAGAGAACGCATGCGCGTGGCGGTGCTATAACCGAGTGCGTCCGGCGATTGCCAGAATTTGAGCGCGGTAAGCCATCAATGGAAGCCGCGTTCGCGACCTAGAGCGCTCGGCGACAAGCCGCCTAGGACCAGTTCGTGGATTGCCATCAGCGTCCCAAGGTCGAGTTCCTTGGGGTCAACCGCTCCGAAATGGTCGACCCACTTTCTGAAGAGGTCGGCTTGATCTTGGGAATATGTTGCATCGTTATTTCCTATCGGATTGGGCAAGATTTCCTCCTTTCATTAGCATTCGCCAAAACAGAGATTGCATCATCTTGGCGACAGGGATGATGAATGTGTGATGTGTGAAGTCAGAATCAAGGCGATTACGAGTCGGAATGCACGTTGTCTTCGGCACCTATCGAGCAAGAAATTCGAGTGCCTTGGGCACAAAGTCGGCGTGGTATTGGAAGATGCCCCCATGGCCGGAATCGGGGTAGATGATTAGGCTGCTGTTCGGCAGGCGCTGCGCAAGGTCTTGCGAGTTCTTGCTTGGCACCATCCGGTCGCTGTCGCCATTGACAACGAAGACCGGGACCTTCACGACCGACAGATCCGCTGGCCCTTTCAACCCCCAGATGCGCAGTGCCTCCAACTGAGCCAGGAACGCGGTGACGCTGATCTCCTTGTCGCGGTCCTCCGAGCGCTCCTTCAGACGCTCTAGGAATGCCTTGCCAGCCTCGATGCCGTTTGGCGTGCGGGTGAAGAACAGGTACTGCTTCGGATCCTGGCCGGTGAAGAAGCCTCGCGCCATATCGTAGAACGTCACGCCGGAAACCGTGCTGATGCCTTCACCGCCAGCGGGCCCGGTGCCCGCGAGAATCATTCTGCGAGCGATCTGCGGCTCCTTCAGCGCGATTTCCTGGGCGATCATCCCGCCCATCGAGAAACCGAAGAGGTCTACTTGCTTGAAGCCCATAGCTTTAATGAAGGCAATGGCGTCATCAGCCATCTCTTCAATCGAGCTCGACGGTGTGCCACTGGAAGCTCCCACCCCGCGATTATCGAAAGTGACAACGTGATGTGCGGCCGCAAAACCTTCAATAACCCGAGGATCCCAGTTGTCCAGTACAGCGGCCAGATGGGTGAGAAACACCACCGGCGTGCCGCCGTGCTGCCTGCCGAGTTCCCGGTATGCGAAGTCCACTCCGCCAGCCGTGATCGTCTGCGTTGGTACGGTCTTCCAATTGACCTCCTGTGCCTGTTCCAGCGGCGGTGGGCTCATCCGCGCTCCGTCTGCCGGGGTATCAGCGGCCCCCGCTTTCGATGAAATGAGTGTTGCTGCCAGAGCGAGTCCGAGCAGGCTTGTCTTCAGTAGATGACGCATTGCACTGATCTCCAAGATTTGGGCGTCCTTAACTGAGCGATTGGCGGCTACCGCCAATCCGCACCTCGAGCATAGAAGTCAGCGCCTTGTGCGAGAACGCGGTAGGGTGTCCAGAGCACATGCGCCGAGATTACCAAGCAGTGAAAGAAATGAAAAAGGGGGGGATGACAATCAAGCCCGCATCCGCTTGGTGCGATAGTTGCCCCAACTGCTGGTCACCAGGCTCTTGAGAAAGGCCACCAGACCGCTTTCGTTTGGACGGGGGTTACTGCCCTCGGCAATGCGCTTGAGTTGGCGGGTGTACCAGAGGACCTCCATGATTCCCATGCGATCCACCGGTTTGATACCTGTGGTGATCGGCCGCACGCGCTGCGTGCTATCGCGACCTTGCAGCAACGCAGCCGGCGCATCGGGATCGATCGCCAACAGCCGTGCAAGGCCGACGATGTCGAGTGCACCGGAGCGTAGTGCGGCGTTCATGCCGTCGGCAGTACGGAAACCGCCGGTGACCATCAGCGGTACCTGGACCTCCGCACGCACTTTCTCCGCGAACTCCAGGAAGTAAGCTTCGCGCGCTGCAGTCGAGGCTTTTTGCGGTTGTTGGAAGGCCCCGCTCATGGCCGGTGCCTCGTAGGTGCCGCCGGAAATCTCGATCAGGTCAATGCCCGCTTCGACGAGCGCCCGGATTGTGGCCATCGATTCCTCTTCGGTGAATCCGCCGCGCTGGAAGTCGGCCGAATTAAGCTTGATGCCCACCGGGAAATCCGCGCCGACCTGGCGACGAATCTCTGCATAGACTGCCATCACAAAGCGGCGCCGGTTCTCCGCAGTCCCCCCCCATTCGTCATTGCGATGGTTGTGATGGGGCGACAGAAACTGGCTGATCAGATAGCCATGGGCACCATGGATCTGTACGCCGCTGAAGCCGGCTTTCTTGCAGATGCCGGCGCTGCGTCCGAAGCGCTGGATGATCTCGTGGATCTCCGCAGTATCGGCTTCTCGCGGTGTCTCAAAGAACGCCGCCATATCTTCACGAAATGGGATGGCCGATGGCGAGAGATTACTGGCGTTCAGCCCCTTGGGCGATTGCTTTCCGGGGTGGTTCAGCTGCACCCACAGGGATGCTCCCTGATCTGTGGCTGCGCGGGCCCATTGCTGCAGGATGAGTAGGTCGGACTCGTCTTCGATCACGACGTTGCCGGGCTCGCCTAGCGCTCGGCGATCGATCATTACGTTGCCGGTCAGGAGCAGACCAATGCCTGAAGTAGCCCAGCGCCGGTAGAGCTCGACGAGCTTTGGCGTCGCATGGTTGTCGTAGGTGCCCAGCGTTTCGCTCATGGACGATTTGGCGAGGCGGTTGCGGAGCATGCCGCCATTGGGCAGGCGCAAGGGCTGATTCAGCAGGTTAGCGTTAGATGTGGACGGGTTGGACATGAGGAGTACTCGAAAGAGAGCGTGCAAGGGGGGATTTCGCTGGAATGTGGGACATCGCGCGCTCGGCCAGCGCGGTGATGGTCAGACTCGGGTTCACGCCAAGGTTGGCGCTGAGCATCGAGCCGTCGCAGACCAGCATGTTTTGATATCCAAAGACGCGGTTTTGAACGTCTATCACGCCGCGCTCGGGAGAGTCCGCCATCGCGCAGCCGCCCATGCAGTGCGCCGTGGTGGGAATGTTGAAAAGAATCTCGGTCAGCAGGGTCGTGGGGATGCCGCCCAACGCCTTTGCTCCCTTTTCCACAAAGGCATTTGCCTCAGGGATGAAGGTGGGGATCGGGTCGCCTTCGGTACACAGCTGCCTTGTAAACGGCCAATACCAGCGGCGCTTGAACTGCATGCTGATAAACGCATCCACCGTCTGCATCACCACGAACAAGACGGTCTGCCGCGCGAAGCCGAAAGGGTTGTGCACACGCACCGCGTTGACGGGATGCGTCAGCAGAGTCCACAGCCACGAAAGAATCCTTGTCCATCCCGCGCGGCCACCGGACAACAGCGTCATCATCAGGCCTGTCGCATCCGAGCCTTCCGGATAGCGTACCGCCCCGATGTGTGTACGCTCGTCGATATAGACTCCTGCGCCCCCGGCCACGCCTGGCGACATGCTTTTATCTTTGGCCGGAAAGCGCACGCCAACAAGAGACTCAGCATTGGTGCGCACGCGCTTGCCGAGGTCATTGCTAATGCGTGGCAAAGAGCCCCTCTGCCTCAGCCGGAACAACAAATCCATCGTGCCCAATGAAGACGCCGAAAATACAACGCCGCGACAGCGGAAGACGCGCCGCTGCTTCTCGAACCATGCGGTCGAGCGCTCGGTGAAGACCTCATAGCCGTCGCTGCCGTCTTCTTTGCCGTTGAGCGGACGCACGTCCACCACTTTGGTTTCGGCAATGACTTGTGCACCCCGTTTTTCTGCGAAGTAGAGGTAGTTCTTGTCGAGCGTGTTCTTGGCGTTATGCTTACAACCCACCATGCAGCCACCGCAACCGATGCAAGTCCCCCGTTCGGGGCCTTCACCACCGAAATACGGATCAGGATAGGTTTGGCCGCCTGGTTCGCCATTTGGTGCAAATAAGGTCGCGACGCGGCCGCTGTGAAATGTGTTGCCCACGCCCTGCAAGTCGGCCATCTTCTTGAGTCGCAGGTCAGCCTCGCCAAGAAGCTTGTTTTCGGTCACACCCAGCATCCGCTCCGCCATCGCGTAATACCGCGGCATGATGTGCTTCCAATCCTGCAGGCCGGCCCAGGAACCCTCATCCCATACGCTGTCGGGGGGAACCAGCAAGGCGTTGGCATAGGTGATGGACCCTCCGCCAACCGCATTGCCGCTCAACACCATGACGTGGCGGAACAGCCGCATGTTGTAAAAGCCGTACATCTTCATGCCCGGCAGCCACATCCAGCGCCGTGCGTCCCAGTTGGTCTTGGGAAAATCTTCAGCCCTCCAGCGCTTACCCATCTCAATGACGCCAACGGAATAGCCCTTTTCGGTCAGTCGGCAGGCCGACACGCTGCCGCCGAAACCAGAGCCAATCACGATGTAGTCGAAGTCGTAGGAGGCGTTCATTTCGAACACCTTAAGCCTGCAGTGGAGGTGCCCCCAACGCGCGCTGCTGCGTCCGAGATGCTCATGGTTCGTCTCCTTTCTATTGGTATGGTGTTTCGTAGTGGCGAAGCCGGGCGTCTGATTCAGAGACAGTTGGCTTGGCGGTGGACAGGCTTCTTCCTAGCTCGCCGGCCAATGGCAATCTCGTGCTCTTGCAGGCGTCTGATTCACGAGGAACTTCATTCGTCGCTGGTCCACGAAGGACTCACTGCCATAGGAGTTCCAGCGCCTTGGGGACGAAGTCGGCGCGATGTTGGAAGAAGCCCCCATGTCCTACGTCTCGGTGGATGGTGAGAGTCGTGCATGGACAATTCAATCCGCCGCACGGGCGAGATGCGCACGCACCGCCTCCAGCACCAACTCGGACAGCGGTTCTTCGTCGACTGCACGCGCCAGCACCACTGCCCCAATCATCGTGGCGGTGATCGCCAAGGCGCGCTTATGCGCACCGGGCTGACCCCAGTCGGCCGATTGGCGGGAAACGACGTCGATCATTTCTTTGATGCGCCGCGTAATTGCACGTCGCACCGCCGGCGCCTGACGTGGCATCTCCGATCCCAAGGCTGCGATCGGGCAGCCTAAATCCGGGTTCTTCACGTGCTCTTCAGACAGATAGGCGCGCAGCAGTGCCTGCTGGGATTGCTCGGCGGCCACTGCTGCCGTCATGCGCAAAAAGGTGGCGATGGCATCGGCACCTGCGCGGTCCGCTAACTCGGCCAGCATGGCCTCGCGCGAGGCGAAATGCACGTAGAACCCGCCGTGGGTAAGGCCTGCCTGCCTCATGATGTCGGCGATGCCGATGCCGTCATAGCCACAGCGGCGGATCGCGCGTGCACCAGCTTCGACGATGCGCTCGTGTGTGGCTTCCTTGGAACGGGTCGTGGATCGTTTCATATGAAGTTCATCAGCGATGAGTTTCTGGTCGCTAGCCCTCGGATCTCAATTGCGCGCCCGCAGGCGCCGCGTGCGAAAGGTGCCCCAGCCGCTGTTGAGCGGAGACTTCAAGAACGCTGACAGCCCATCCTCGTCGGGGCGCGGATCTCTACCTCTTGCAACGCGCTTGAGCCGATTGCGCACCACGCCGCCATTGGTCAACCGCAACGGCTGGTTGGGCAGGGCTGTTTCCATGGGGCTTAGAACGCGGTGCGGTCATATGGGGAGACGATTTTCGGCGGCTGCAGAAATGCTGTCAGACCCTGGAACCACATCACCTCTTGGAAATCGCCGCTGATGATCAAGTCCTTGCTGCCCAGGCCCCTGAGGAACGCTGCCTGGCTGTCTTTGGCCGAAAGGATCGCGAAGCCTTTCACGGCATCCTTGAAGCTCAGGGTGAACTGGGGATTTGCCACCAGCCCTGCCGAGGACCGGATGGCGCCATCGCGGATGACGTAGTAGCGGCCGACACCGGAGACTGTGCGGATCTGAAACACCAGGTTCTTGCTCCCGACGTAACGCGTACAGTCGGGATTGTTTCTGATCTGTCGTTTCAGAAGCTGGGTGAACGCCCACAGCAGGAACTTGAACTTGAGCATGGCGAGGGCCTTTGGATGCTGAATCGTGAATTAGGGTCGAGGAGTGCCGTGGCTTTCACTCGTTCAAGAACCGCACTGCGTGATGCAGAAAGCGCTGCGGGCACTGGAACTGCGCAGCGTGACCGCAGTCCGGGTAGATGAACAACTGCGCATTCGGCAGGTTGCGGGCCATGTAGAACGAGTTGACGGTCGGGATCATCACGTCGTTCACGCCATTGAGGATGAAGGTGGGCTGCTGGATGCCGCGCAGGTAGGCAAAAGGGTCGTCTTCTGACCGTCTGGGCAGGTACAGCATGTTGGCCTCGATCTGCGCTTTGGCGACCTCCGGTGAGGAAGGCGGGTCTTGGTCGACGCGCTGATGACGGCGCTGCCAGAATTCGCGCGCGGCCTGCTCCGCTTGTGCCGATCGACCGAAGAACAGGTACAGGAAGTCTTCGAAGACGGGAACCGGCCGTGGGGCCGTGGTCAGCACCTGCGGCTCCATGTCGGGATTGCCGCCCCGCGGTCCGGTGCCAAGCAGCATCATCTTGCGCACCAGCTCGGGATGGCGCCAAGTCAGATCCAGCGCCTGGAATCCGCCCAACGAAAAGCCCAGAACGTCGATTTTCCGCAAGCCCAGCGCGCGAACGAAGTCCGCTGCGTCGTCGGCCATGTCCTCAATGCAGGTGCGCGGCTGTCCGCTGGACGAAGCAACGCCGCGGGCATTGAAGAGGATGACTTCTCGGCCTTCGGCAAGACCGTCCGTCATCAATGGGTCCCAGTGGTCCATGCCGCCACGAAAGTGCTGAATGAGTAGCAAAGCCGGCTGCGAAGAGTTGGTGTTACCCCAGCGGCGATAGGCGAATCGAGTACCGTCGACATCCACGAAGCGCGTGGGCGTGGTGATATGGGTGTCAGTCATGTGGTTACCTGTTGAGTGCCTGATGCGGGGAATTGGTCTGGTTACGGGAACCTCGCAGACTCACTGCCCGAGAAATGACAGCGCTTTGCGCACGGAGTGTCCTCTTGGTACTGGAGAACTCCCCCATGGCCAGCATCGGGGGCGATGACCAACCGGTTGTTCGGCAGAAGCTTGGCGAGGTCATACGAATTGCTGGTCGGAACCATCCGATCGTCATCGCCATTGGCCACGACTTGCGTCGATGTCGCAGTGCTCGTGCCGCCGTCCACTGCAATCGCATCGTTGCCTGCGGCGAACGGCGAAACAAGCGCCGCGGACAAGGCAAGGAGGCAAAGAACGGTTCTCAGCAAGTAAGGCATGGCGTGACTTTCGAGTAGGACAGAAGCCGCAACGATCAGGCTTGCGGCCGATAGCGCTCGGCCGCGTGTGCTTGTCGAATGTCAGACAGCAGTCCTTGACGCGCGCCATCCAGCGCATCCCAGCGTCCGGCCACGTGCAGTGGTGGGATCGTGACCAGTTCGCGGCGGTCGAAGCCGACCAGTGCCGCATCGACCAGTTCGCCAACTTCCATCACGTCGGTGAGCGTGTTGACGTCAATGCCGGCTCGCTCCCATATCTCCGTGCGCGTCGCTGCCGGCAGCACCGCCTGCACGTAGACGCCCTTGGGCGACAGCTCCAGGTTCAGGCCCTGCGACAGGAACAGCACAAAGGCCTTGGTGGCGCCGTAGATCGACATGCCGAACTCGGGGGCGAAACCCACCACCGAGCCAATGTTGACGATCGAGCCGGCACCAGACTGCACAAAGCGCGGAGCGACCGCAGCTGCGAGCCGCGTCAGCGCCGTCGTATTGAGCGTGATCAGGCGTTCGATACTCTCCGCAGTCTGCTGCGCGAAGCCGCCCGACTGAGCCATGCCAGCGTTGTTGATCAGGATGCCGATGCGAGCGTCGTCGCGCAGGCGAGTTTCGAGCGCAGCCAGGTCGGCGGGTTCGGTCAGATCGGCCTGCCGCACTTCGACGGCCACACCGCTGTCTTCATGCAGGCGCGATGCCAGGGCATCCAGGCGCGCCTTGTCGCGCGCAACAAGCACGAGGTCGTGGCCACGGCGGGCGAAGCGTTCAGCGTAGGTGGCACCGATGCCGCTCGAGGCGCCGGTGATGAGGACAGTCGAATTCGTGGTCATTGGTACTTTCCTTTGCAAAAGTCGTTCAGGCGAGGTCGCAAGCCTGAACGAGTGCCGTCTCGGATAGGCGTCAGGGCGTCGTGACTTGCGGCTGAATCAGGATTGATAGTCCAGACAATCCAGGAACAGCGCGGTATGGGCGACGAACAGTTCGGGGTACTGAAACTGCGAACCGTGTCCAGAGTTTGGATACAAGATCAACTGAGCGTTGGGGATATGCTGCTGCAGGGTGAAGGAGTTGATACTCGGCACCATGATGTCGTCTTGGCCGTTGACCACCAGCGTGGGTTGGGAGATCTCCTTCAGGTAGGCGTATCGTTCGCCTCGCGGCTGGGTCCACTCGATGATGGCGGCCACTTGGCCCTTCAGGGCCTCGACAGAGGACTGCGGATCGGCGTCCTGGCGCTCGGTGCGCCGTTTCCAGAACGCGCGGCCGGCGGCTTGACTGGTCTGCGACGGTGCGAAAAACAGATACAAGAAGTCCTCCTCGGTGGGCACCGGATTGCCCGCAATCTGCATTACGTGCCGATCGGGGTTTGATTCTCCGTTACGCGGCCCAGTGCCGACTAGCGCAAGCCGGCGCACAAGTTCGGGGTAGCGATGTGTGAGGCTCTGTGCGACGAAGCCGCCGATGGAAAAGCCGAGCACATCCACCAACGGCACGCCAAGCGCCTTCACGAAGCTGGCGATACCGTCGGCCATGCCATCGATGGTGGTAGCCGGCTCGCCCCCAGAACTTGCCACGCCTGCATAGTTGACCAGGATGACCGGGCGTCCTCTGGCCAGGCCGTCGGTGACGAGCGGGTCCCAGTTGTCCATGCCGCCACGGAAGTGCTGCAGGAACACCAGCGGCGTTCCAGTCTCGGCGCCAAAGCGCCGATAGGCGAAACTAACCCCGTTCGCCTCAATGAACTGCGTAGGCGCCGTGAGGTGGGTATGAGTCGTCATGTGATCCTCGTTCCAAGAAAAGGCCAGATCGGGGACCAACCGCACGGTCCCCCACGCGAGCGCCAGACGTCAGCCGGAGATGGTCGGGTAGTCGATGTAACCTGCAGCGCCGCCGCCATAGAGCGTGGCCGGGTTGAGCTGCGCCAGCGGTGCGCCGGCCTTCAGGCGTTCGACCAAATCGGGGTTGCTGATGAACGGACGGCCGAAGGCAAACAGGTCTGCCTTGCCCTCGTTGAGCCGGGCGGTGGCGAACTCCAGGCCGTAGCCGTTGTTGGCCAGGTAGGTCTGCTTGAAACGGCGGCGCAGTACGTCGTAGTCGAACGGGGTGACATCGCGCGGGCCACCGGTCGCACCTTCGACCACGTGCAGGTAGACGATGCCCAGCGCGCTGAGCTGCTCGACGATGTAGTCGTACTGCGGCTGCGGATCGCTGCTGGAGATGCCGTTTGCCGGCGACACAGGGGAGATGCGCACGCCAGTGCGGTCGGCACCGATCTCTTTCGCCACGGCGCCGACAACTTCCAGCATCAGGCGCGCACGATTCTCGATCGAGCCGCCGTAGGCGTCGGTGCGCTGGTTGGCCCCATCCTTGATGAACTGCTCCAGCAGGTAGCCGTTGGCACCGTGGATCTCCACGCCGTCGAAGCCAGCGGTAATGGCGTTGGCCGCAGCTTGGCGAAAGTCGTTGACGATACCCGGTAACTCGCTGATTTTGAGGGCGCGTGGCTCGGACACGTCGGTAAACCCGTTGTTGACAAAGGTTTTAGTCGCCGCGCGGATGGCCGAAGGCGCGACTGGTGCAGTGCCGCCAGGTTGGACGTCAACGTGCGAAACGCGGCCCACATGCCAGAGCTGCACGAAGATGCGCGCACCCTTGGCGTGCACAGCGTCCGTGACCTTGCGCCAGCCGGCGATTTGCTCGGGCGTGTACAGGCCCGGGGTGTTCTGATAGCCCTGGGCCTGAGCCGACACTTGGGTGGCCTCGCTGATGATCAGGCCGGCTGAGGCGCGCTGGGCGTAATAGGTCGCGGCGAGTTCGCTGGGCACCAGTCCGGCGCCCGCACGGTTGCGGGTTAGCGGCGCCATGACGATGCGATTGGCGAGCGTCAGACCGCCCAGGACGTACGGTTCGAAAAGCGTTTTCTCGGTCATGTTGTTTCAGCTTCCGGTGGTAGGAGTTGTATTAATGATGACGAGCATAATCTAAAATGTCAATATTTTGATGACGATCGACATCAATGTATAGTAGAGTCTTCATGCGGGCATAAACCCATTGCGGACGGGAAATGAAGGTCACCAAGGCACAGGCGCAGGCCAACCGAGCACATGTTGTCGAGACGGCGTCCACGCTGTTTCGGCAGCGCGGCTACGATGGCGTTGGCGTTGCCGATCTGATGGCCGCTGCTGGCTTCACCCATGGTGGCTTCTACAAACACTTCCGCTCCAAGGCCGACCTGATGGCGGAATCGGCAGCCTGCGGCATAGCACAGACCGCTGCGCTGACCGCGGGTGTGGACACGTTGGAGTTCGTGCAGCTTTATCTCTCGCGTGAGCACCGCGACAGCCGTGCGACCGGCTGCACGATGGCTGCGCTGGGCGGGGAGGCTGTGCGTCAACCGGAAGCGGTCCGGGCTACCTTTGCGGCTGGCATCGAGAGCCTGCTGGCTGCGCTGAGCCGCGATGGGTTTCCGTTGGACGGTGCAGACTCAGGGCAGGCGCGTGCCAAGTCCCTCGACATGCTGGCCCACGCGGTCGGCGCCATTGTCATGTCGCGCGCGTGCCCGGACGATTCGCCGCTGGCCGATGAAATTCTGGTGGTTTGCCGCGACGAGATTCTCGCGTCACTGAGCCGGTCCGCGACAGCGCGCGTACCTGAGTGCAATGACGGTAACGACACCTCCTCCAAGCCGGTGTGACGTGGGTACGGACGGCCGACTAAAAGGCGTCGCGAGAGCGGTGGAGTTGGTGTCCTGTCTCCGCGCCATCGCGCTGCGCGCCGGTCTGGCGTTGATGGCTCTCGACTGGCCAGGGCGCTACCCGCTTCGATCGCTTCTCCGTGTTGCACATACCCAGTCATCCAATCTGTGAGAAAGGAATGCCCATGTCATCATGCATCGCCAGGCGGCCACGCGCTGGCCAGGTAGCGTTAACCGTTGAAGCCATGGCAACGCTTCGTTTCAAACAAGCGGCCGGCGTCGCTCTGATCCTCGCCGCAGCGCTCGCGGCACCGCCGGTGCGGGCCGGCGATGCTTCGCCCGCTGGCCTGTGGAAGAACGTTGACGACGTCAGCGGCAAGCCGCGCGCGCTGATCCGCATCACTGAATCGAATGGAACGCTGCAGGGCAAAATAGAGAAAGTGTTTCCCGCCCCGAGCGAAGACCCGAATCCGAAGTGTGACAAATGCGAGGGTGCAAACAAGAATGCGTCGGTCATCGGCCTGGTCATCCTGAGTGGCCTGAAGAAGGAAGGCGAAGAGTATGTCGGCGGCCAGATTCTTGATCCCGACAACGGCAAGGTCTATCGCAGCAAGGTTCGCCTGGCCGACGATGGCAAGACGCTCAGCGTGCGCGGCTACATTGGCGTGCCAATGCTGGGCCGCTCGCAGACCTGGGGGCGTCAGGAATGAGAGCGACCATGAAAGCATTTCTTCTCGATCGGTACGGAAAAAAGCGCTCGTTGCGTTGCGCGGAGGTACCGAGCCCGATGCTGGGTGAGGATGAGGTCATGGTCGAGGTCCATGCGGCAGGCGTGAATTTGCTGGATTCCAAGATCAGGGACGGAGAGTTTAAGCTGATCCTCCCCTATCGCTTGCCTCTTGTCCTGGGCCACGACGTGGCCGGCGTCGTAGTCAAGGTCGGCTCTCGCGTCCGGCAGTTCAAGCCGGGCGATGAAGTCTATTCCCGGCCTGATGATTTCCGCATCGGCGCCTTCGCCGAGTACATCGCGGTCAAGGAAGCGTCTTTGGCGATCAAGCCCAAGGCGCTGAGTATGGAGGAAGCCGCATCGATCCCTCTGGTGGGGCTGACGGCATGGCAAGCGTTAATCGAGAAGGCCAATCTGAAGAAAGGGCAGAAGGTATTCATTCAAGCGGGTTCTGGTGGCGTAGGCACATTTGCGATCCAGTTGGCCAAGCATGTTGGCGCCACTGTAGCCACCACCACGAGCAGCGCCAACACCGACCTGGTAAGAGGCCTCGGGGCAGACGTCGTCATCGATTACAAGAAAGACGATTTCGAGAATGTACTGCAGGGCTACGATGTGGTCCTCCACAGCCAAGACGCAACGGCGCTGGAGAAATCTCTGCGCGTCCTTAAGCCCGGCGGGGCACTCATCTCGATCTCTGGACCTCCCGATCCTGCTTTCGCAAGTGGAATCGGAGCACCGTGGTTCGTGAGATTGGCTGTTCGTCTTCTGAGTTACGGAGTCCGGAAGCGGGCGATACGTCGTGACCTGAAATACTCATTCCTTTTCATGAAGGCCAGCGGACGCCAGTTGAGCGAGATCACTTCACTGATTGATGCCGGCGCCATACGGCCGGTAATGGATCGGGTCTTTTCCTTCGACGAGACCAACGAGGCCATGGCCTATGTCGAGAAGGGCCGAGCTAGGGGAAAGGTCGTCGTCCAGGTCAGATAGGCGCCATCACACGTTGGTTCTTTTTCGACCCTGCTCCACTGCATGGATGACCAGCCGGGGCGCAGAAGCCGCATGCCGCCAGCGCATGCCAAGAACTGATGCGATCCTACATTGTTCAGTGCCAACCAAGCGACCAGACATGCCCCACCTCCTGCTTGATGTGAATGAAAGCTATGCACTCGCGGACAAGCAGCGTCTTGCGAATGCGCGCTCGCAGACCTACACCTACGCCTGGATGATGAGCGTGGACATCCGGCGTATCAGCCTTGTCGCCAGGGATCCGGGAGAGGGCACCGTCTGGCGCACGATCGAAGGAGGCGATGCGTAGACCAAGCGGTTCGCCCCCTGGCAACAGCATCCTCAAATGTCGACGCCATACAAAGAGCTTCTGGCCATTTTTGGCGACCCGTGGTTCGAGTCGCTTGAACCGGCGTCGCAAGAGGTATTGCTAGCGCAAGGGCGCCCATTTCGTGTCAGAAGCGGCGAGTTCGTTGTGCGCAAGGGGGATCCGGCAAACGGATTCTTCGGCGTCGTGAGTGGCGCTCTCGCTGCCTCCTCGGTCCTTGAAGACGGGCGGCAGATGATTTTCGGCTTGCTCGAGCCGGGGGATTGGTGCGGCGAGGCATCGTCGCTCGACGGATTGCCCCGCACGCACGACATCCATGCCGTGCGCAACGCCGAAGTGCTGCACATCGCACCTCCACTGTTCGAGCAATTGATGCTGAATACCCGGTTCGCACGGGCGATTGCGGTCCTGCAGACGGCGCGCACCCGAGCCATGTTCAGTTTCTTCGAGGATGCGGCGCTTCGTAGCACGCGCGCTCGCGTCGTGCGGCGATTGCTCAGGCTGGCGCGCGGCGACGCCCCGGCCTTGCCCCGTTTCAGGCGGGTAATTCCCATCACACAAGAGACCCTCGCGATGATGCTGGGCCTCACCCGCCAGACCTTGTCCCTGGAGCTCAAGGCCCTGGCTGCGACGGGTGCACTGTCGCTGTCGTACGGCCGCATCGTCATCGAGTCGGAGCAAACGCTGAGCGCGCTCAGCGAGGCCTGATCACGGCTCTGCGGCGATTGACCTAGGACTTACCCGTGGAATGTCAGCTGCATTGCATTCGCACGTGCACGGCCATTCGTACCATGTGCAATCCTTCACCGCACTGGTTGACTCCCATGACTGAACGCGCAACATTTCGTAGCTTCCAAGAAAGCACGGCCCAAGATTGGAAAGCAATCGCGGGTGAGTTTCAATCATTCTCCCAAGGGCTAGCCGACCGAGTCCTTCATCACCTGAGTCTGCTTCGGGGCGACTTTGGCGGCTTTCCTATCGACCGGCTTGACCACTCCTTGCAAACTGCAACCCTGGCCTTGCGCGACGGTCGCGATGAAGCGTACGTGTGCTGCGCCTTGCTGCATGACATCGGCGATACCCTGGGAACCTTCAACCACCCGGACATTGCCGCAGCTGTGCTGAAGCCGTTCGTGAGCGAAGCCGATCACTGGATGGTTCAGAACCACGGGATCTTCCAGGGACATTACTTCTTCCATCATCTGGGCATGGACCGCGACATGCGCGAGCAGTTCGCCGGGCATCCGCACTACGACCGCACGGCGGAGTTCTGCGAGCTGTACGACAGCCCCGCCTTCGATCCGAAGGCTGAGACGTTGCCGCTGTCGGAGTTCGAGCCGATGGTGCGTCGCTTGTTCAAGCATCCCGTCAACAGCATTTACAAGAAAACGGCCGCGATGGCCGAGACCTGACGGGGCCGTGCGGACCGGTCCCGCTCGGCCCTGATGACCGATACGGCCCTTAAGTATAAGAAAAATGTTGGAGACCCACGATGAACCGAACGGCAAAACCCGCCCTGGCAAGTCCTATGGACCATGCGTATGAACTACGCAGGGAGAAGATGTACCGGAAGATCACGTGGCGGCTGGTTCCGCTGCTTTTCCTGGCCTACGTCATCTCGTATATCGACCGGATCAACGTCGGCTATGCCAAGCTGCAGATGAGCTCGGACCTGCACCTGACCGATTCCATCTACGGGCTCGGCGCGGGCATCTTCTTCGTCGGGTATGCGTTGTTTGAGGTGCCCAGCAATATCTTCTTGATGAGGATCGGTGCGCGCCTGACGATCATGCGCATCATGGTGTGCTGGGGCCTGGTCTCCGCGGCGACGATGTTTGTCACTACGCCCTTGCAGTTTTACATTGCACGCTTCCTGCTGGGGGCGTTCGAGGCTGGCTTCTTCCCGGGCATTGTGCTCTACCTGACCTTCTGGTTCCCGGCAGCGCGCCGCGCGCGCATCATCGCCTCGCTTATGAGCGCGACGGTGGTAGGCGGCCTCTTTGCTGGCCCGCTGTCGGGCTGGATCCTGCAGAATCTCGACGGATGGCACGGTCTTCGCGGCTGGCAATGGATGTTCCTGCTGGAAGGCCTGCCCTCTGCTTTTCTGGGTTTCGTTGTCTACGTCTGCCTCTCCAACTCGCCTGAAGAGGCCAAGTGGCTGTCGGAGGACGAGAAGCGAATGATCTGCGTCGAACTGCCCAAGGACGCTGCCCCTCACGCCTCGACGCCGGCGCTGGAGGCCGCGGGTGCCGCACTGCGCGACCCCAAGGTCTACCTGCTGTCTTTCCTGTACTTCGCGGCCGTTTGCGGCGGCACCACCCTGAGTTTCTGGATGCCTACGATGATCCAGAGCTTGGGTGCAAAGAGCATGCAGATCATTGGACTGATCTCCGCCGTGCCTTACGCATTCGCGGCCCTGGCCATGATCCTGTACGGCCGCCATTCGGACAAGCGAGCCGAGCGTCGCTGGCACTACGCCGTGGCGGTTGCCATCGGCGGGGTGGGGCTGGCGCTCACAAGCTGGACCGGTGCCTACATGTGGCTGTCGGTAGCGTTGATCGCGATCGCGATTGCCGGCTCGGTGTCGGCGTTACCTGTCTTCTGGGCGGTGGCGACCGCCCAACTGTCCCGGCAATCGACTGCCGCAGGCATCGCGATCATCACCAGCTTAGGCAACCTGGCCGGGCTTGCGTGCCCGTACGTGCTAGGGGTGATCAAGCAATCCACCGGCAGCCTGACCGGCGGCCTGTTCCTGATCGCCGGCGTCATGCTCGCCGGCGCCTTCGTGATGATCAGCAGCGGGTCGATCCGCCCCCACGCTGATCATCAAGCGCTTCCGGTCGGGAAGATGCCGAATGCCTCCGCGCGCTGAACAATGAACCAAGAGCCATCCATGATGACCTTGCCGCTCGAGCCCGGCGTGCGCGCGTGCTATTCCGACAACGGCAATGGCCTTCGCATGCATTGGCTGGAGGCGGGCGACCCGCGTCCCGAGACGCCGATGATCGTGCTGCTGCATGGCTTCCCCGAGCTGGCGTTCAGCTGGCGGCACCAGCTGAACGCGCTGGCGCAAGCGGGATTTTACGTGGTCGCGCCCGACCAGCGCGGCTATGGCCGCACGACGGGCTGGATCGCCGAAGCCGACACGGACCTGTGCACATTTCGAATGGACAACCTGGTGCGAGACGTACTGGGTCTTGTCCAGGCTATTGGAAGGATGTCGGTCCACGCCGTGGTGGGCCATGACTTCGGCGCGCACGTGGCGGCCTGGTGCGCGCTGATCCGCCCCGACGTCTTCCGGTCACTGGCGATGTTGGCCACGCCTTTCACCGGGCCGCCGCCGTTCCGGCTCGGCGCACCTGATGCCCCGGACCATCGTTCCAGGCAACTGGCGGAAGCCCTCGCGGGCCTGTCGGCCCTCGAGCGTCCGCGCAAGCACTACCAACTCTACTACTCAGGCCCGGACGCCAATGCCGAGATGCACGCTGCCCGCCAGGGCTTGCATGAATTCCTGCGGGGCTACTACTACCTGAAGAGTGCGCAGGGCGCCGACGAGCGGCCCGAGCCCTTGCCCGACCTGACCGCGCAATCCTTGGCCCGGCTGCCGACCTACTACGTGATGGACGCCGACCTGGGCATGTCGGAAACGGTCGCCCGCAGCCTTGCACAACGCGAGATGCGGCCGAGCCCGTGGCTGTCGGAAGACGCGCTTTGCGTGTATAGCCAGGAATTTGGCCGCACGGGTTTCCAGGGCGGCTTGCTGTGGTACCGGGCCGCCACCAGCCGCGAGCTTCAGCGGGGGCTGCAGCTCTATGCCGGATTGACCATCGACG
The DNA here is from genome assembly GCF_054515855.1 of Cupriavidus sp. PET2-C1. NCBI lineage: Bacteria > Pseudomonadati > Pseudomonadota > Betaproteobacteria > Burkholderiales > Burkholderiaceae > Cupriavidus > Cupriavidus sp. PET2-C1. The sequence continues at coordinate 268,084 of NZ_JBTNRJ010000003.1, read as the reverse complement.
TGCCCAGCTGCTTCATCGCCGGTGAGCAGGACTGGGGCGTCCACATGCTGCCGGGCGCGCTCGCCGCGATGCGCCGCGATGCCTGCCCCCGCTTGGTCTCGTCCCGGTTCATCGCCGATGCCGGCCATTGGGTGCAACAAGAAAAACCCGAGGCGGTGAATGCCGCGCTCCTCGATTTTTTTAATAGAGGCAGTTGATATGCAATCTGCAACCGTGGAACCGAATACCACATCTGACGCCTTTGGTCCGAACTCGTTGCTGATCAAGCAACTGCTGGAAACGGGGCTGACCTGTAACCCTTCACAGGAGGTTGTGTACGGCGACGCCGTGCGTTTCGACTACGCCGAACTGAGCCAACGCATCGGGCGCTTGGCGGCCGGCCTGGCGTCGCTGGGTGCGCGGGCCGGCAACACCATCGCCGTCATGGACTGGGACACGCATCGCTACCTGGAGTGCTTCTTCGCGGTCCCGATGGCGGGCATGGTCCTGCATACGGTCAACGTGCGGCTGTCAGCCGAGCAATTGCTCTACACCATCAACCATGCACAGGACGACTTCATCCTCGTCAATGCGGAGTTTCTGCCGATGCTCGAGGAGATCTGGGATCGTGTGGATCCGGGAAAGCAGTTGGTCCTGATGACAGACGATGGGCATCCGGGTGCGATTCGCCTTCCCATCGCCGCCGAATACGAGGCACTGCTCGCTCGCTCGAACGCGGTGACAAATTGGCCCGATCTGGACGAGTCGACGCGTGCTACGACCTTCTACACAACCGGCACCACCGGCTTGCCCAAGGCGGTCTGCTTCAGCCATCGGCAACTCGTGCTGCATACCCTGGCTAGCCGCTGCGCGTTGGCTGGGCCGGGCACCGGTCGCTTCAACCATGACGACGTCTACATGCCGGTGACGCCCATGTTCCACGTTCACGCCTGGGGCATGCCCTACGTCGCCACGATGATGGGCGTCAAGCAGGTGTACCCCGGGCGATACGTTCCGGACCGTCTGCTCACCTTGTTCGAGCGCGAGAAGGTCACCTTCTCCCACTGCGTGCCGACGATCCTGCAGATGATGCTGGACGCGGCAGCGGCGAGAGGCCAGCGCCTCGACGGCTGGACGGTCGTCATCGGCGGAGCGGCGCTCGCGCAATCCCTGGCCAAAGCCGCGATGGCACGCGGAGTCGACGTCTTTGCCGGCTACGGCATGTCGGAGACCGGGCCCATCCTGACGTTGGCACAACCCCGGTCGGCACGGTCCGAGGCACCCACTGACCAGGAGATCGAAGCCCGCTGCCATGCAGGCTGGGCCATCCCATTCGTCCAGTTGCGCGTCGTCGACGAAGCGATGAACGATCTGCCGCGGGACGGCCGCTCGCCTGGCGAACTCGTGGCGCGATCGCCTTGGCTCACGCAGTCCTACCTCGGTGATGCACAAGCGAGCCAGGCGCTGTGGGGCGGTGGCTGGTTGCATACCGGGGACATCGCCGTGATGAATGCAGATGGCTGCGTTCGGATCGTGGACCGACTGAAGGACGTGATCAAGACTGGCGGCGAATGGGTCTCGTCGCTGCAGCTTGAGGACATTCTCCTCAAGCATCCACAGATCCAGGAAGCCGCCATCATCGGTGTTCCCGACCCCCGCTGGAGCGAGCGCCCAGCCGCAGTGATCGTGCCAAAGCCTGGGGCGACCCTTGATGCTGATGCCGTGCGTGGATACGTCAAGGAGTTCGCGGACGCGGGCGTGATCTCGAAGTTCGCAATCCCGCAGGAGGTGATGTTCGCCGACAGCCTGCCCAAGACCAGCGTGGGCAAGCTGGACAAGAAGCTGATGCGGTCGCGCCACGCGCAGCAGTCGCAAGCGCTGACCTCGGGCACCGTGTAGGTCAGACATCAGCACAGCCCCCCTTCATTCAAAGGAGTCAATCGTGTATATCCCATCTCTCAAAGAAGTCGTCAGCGCCGAAGAGTGGCAGCTGCGTTGCGACCTGGCTGCCTGCTACCGCCTGGTGGCGCTGCACGGTTGGACCGACCTGGTGTTCACGCATATCAGTGCCCGCCTGCCGGGTGACGGCCATGACTTTCTGATCAACCCCTACGGCCTGCTGTTCGACGAGATCACGGCGTCATCGCTCCTACGCGTCGACGCATCGGGCAACCAGCTCACCGAGTCGCCGTTCACGGTAAATCGCGCCGGCTTCGTCATCCACAGCGCCATCCATGCCGCACGGCCGGACGTGCAGTGTGTGTTGCATACGCATACGCGTGCCGGTGTCGGCGTCAGCGCGCAGCAGGCAGGGCTGCTGCCCATTTCGCAGCAATCAATGGTGATCCAGGGATCGCTGGCGTACCACGACTATGAAGGCATTGCACTGCGTGACGCGGAGAAGCCGCGACTGCAATCGGACTTGGGCAAGGCCAACTACCTGATGCTGCGCAATCACGGCCTACTCACGGTAGGTGAGTCGATCGCCGACGCCTTCCTGGCGATGTACATCTTCGAAAGCGCCTGCCAAATTCAGATCGCAGCACAGGCAGGCGGGCCATTGACCATGGTCGATGAGTCCATTCAGGCGACCGCGCAGGCCGATGCGCGCGCGCAGACCGGCGGCATTGGCGGGCGTTTCGTGTGGCCGGCCCTGTTGCGCAAGCTCGAGCGCACCAACCCCGGGTACGACGCGTGATTGATTCGATGGTTGCGCGAGCGGCCCTGTGCCTTCTCCTGCAAGCGTGGGGCATGAAACAAACAAGATGATGGAACACATGAACCCTCAATTGGCTGGCGGCACCAAAGTGCTTGCCTTCGATGTATTCGGAACAGTCGTCGATTGGTACAAGAGCGTCATGCAAGAGCTCGGCGCGATGAACCTCCACGTGGACCGCAACAAGTTCACGCTGGCCTGGAGAGCAGGCTACATGCCGGCTATTCAGAAGGTCATGTCGGGCGAACTTGGCTGGACTTCGATTGACGACCTGCACAGGATGGTCCTGGATGAACTCCTGGAAACGTTTCAGGTGCTGCACTTGACTGAGGCGGAGAAGCGCAACCTGAACAAGGCCTGGCATCGATTGGAGGCGTGGCCGGACACCCTGGAAGGCCTTACCCGATTGAAGTCGCGATACACGATCTGCACCATGTCGAACGGCAATATCGGATTGCTGGCCAATATGTCCAAGAACGCATCTTTACCATGGGACTGCATTCTTTCGGCAGAGGTCTTTCGCAGGTACAAGCCCGACCCGGCGACTTACTTGGGAGTCGCTCAGGTGTTCGATATCGATCCAGGCGAAGTCATGATGGTGGCGGCTCATCAGGATGACTTGGCACATGCGCGCGCATGCGGGCTGCAAACCGCTTACATTGAGAGGCCGCTGGAATACGGTCCTCTCCAGCGGAAGGACGTCTCTCCCAATGCGGACAACACGCTTCACGCCAGGAATCTGGTGGAACTTGCCGTTGCGCTGGACTGTTGATCGATGGCCCGGAAACAACTCGGCCAGCTCCGCGACGACCCGCTTTCGGGCATAGATCGCCAAGACGGGTGTGGATTTACGCCTCCCCCAATCCTCCATCGTGGGGACGATGCAGGGATCACGTAAATCGTTGTAGATGGCGGATTTGAAGCAGCGCATTGCTTTCCTCGCGCACTCGCGTTGGCTGGTGCGTCCGGTCGGTCAAGCCCTTGTTCCGGCAAGGTACGTTAGCGGAATAAGTGGGTACGGCCGAGAAGGAGCATTGCACTTGTCTGCTCGGTTATGCAGGCGGTACGCGCTGCTTGGCTAGTCATCGACATATTGCACGCTAGTTCAATGATTCCAATCAGAGAAAGAATCTGGTTCCATCAGTAGTAACAAGAAGAGAAAAGGAGAGAGACACCAATGACCCTCAGAAAAATCGCCCTTGCAGCACTGCTGGCTTGTCCGCCGGCTGCATTCGCGCAGTTGTCCGTCACGCTCTATGGCGTCGCGGACGTCAACGTCGAGTACGCCAATCACGTTGCTGCATTGCCCACGGCAAGCAACGGCTTCAATTCCGGTTCGGGGAACAACGTTGTCCGCATGGATTCCGGTGGTCTGTCAGGTTCGCGCTGGGGCCTACGCGGTACGGAGGACCTTGGTCAGGGACTTCGCGCGCTTTTTGTGCTGGAGAGCGGCTTCGGTCTCGATACCGGCACCCTGCAACAAGGCGGCCGACTGTTCGGGCGGCAGGCATTTGTTGGCGTGCAAGATGCGCGCTTCGGTCAGATCACCCTTGGCCGCCAGTACACTTCGGTGTTTGACGCACTCGCCAACTTCGTGCCAGGAGCCTACTCGACCCAGTATGAGCCCACTGTGTTGCAGCAGGGCGCCAACTATCGCGAGGACAACACCGTCAAGTACACGGGCAAGGTCGGTCCTATAACAGCCCTCGCTCACTGGTCGTTCGGTGCCGGGGTGGCACTGCCGGCCGCAGTGGGCGCGGCGGTGCCAATCGGCGGCAACGGCGAAGTCCCGGGCCAGTTCCGGCGTGACACCGCGTATGGCGCCGCGCTGGTCTATGGAGCGGGCCCGGTCGGCTTGACTGCTGGCTACGATCAGTGGAATCCGACCATTGGCACCGGCAGCGGTACCGCCAAGAAGGCTGTGGTCGCCGCAAGCTACACCTATGGGCCGGCGAAGGTGATGGGCGGCTATCGCTGGGGTCAGACCAAGAATGGGACCGACATCCTGATCCAGCGTGACGACTACTACTGGATCGGCGGCACCTATCGAGTGACGCCGGCGGTTGGCCTGACGATCGAGTACAGTTACGATGACGTCAAGAGCCTGTTGGGCAACACGAACGTGGCCAACCCGTGGCAGATCGCCTTCATTTCGACCTATTCGTTCTCCAGGCGTACCGATGTTTATCTGAGCACGGCATACGCGAAGCACGCCGGTCTGATGATGGAATCACTGGCAACGACTTTCGCCACCAGCCTCTCCGTGGGCAACAGCTATGCGCTGGGCAATGGCCAGACGTCAATGGTGGGCGTCGCCCTGGGCATTCGCCATCAGTTCTGAGCGCGCTGGGATACCGTCAAGGAGTAGGTGGTGAAAGTCCACTACGATGAGGGTATAGCGAACCACATCGGCCCCGATCCGGGCGTAAGCCATCCACCGTGAGTGTCGTAGGCGAACGTGAGGGTCTGCCCGGACTGGGGGTTGCCCACCCGCTGCTGGCTGAACCAACGCATGCCGATCAGGTCGGCTCACGGGCATTGAGCACGCTGGCAGGGAGATACTGGCGCGGCGCTGTCGGCCGCAGGGTGCGCCGGTAGAGCAATAGGGACCAGAGATGGCTGCGTGGATCAAAGCCTTACTCGGGCTCAGAGCCTCACACCGATCGCACTACCCCCAGGGGGATCCCGTTGGCAGGACGAAACTCTGATCCCTCGTCGTTGACAGGGGGAGGGCGAACGTTTCTAAGCCACCAGAATTGCAGGCTGAGCTGGATCGCAAAATCCGTGCTGTCGAGGGGCATCGATTCCTGAGCCAGCGGCTGCTCGCTTCGGTGTGGTTACCAGTTTTCCTTGAACGGTCTCAGGTCGAGCTCCTGCGTCCACGCCGATTTCGGCTGGCGGTGCAACATCCAGTAGTTTTCGGCAATGGCATCATACTCAAGGAGTCCTTCCGGACCGAGGTGCTCAATCATTTGTGGATAGGCGTCCTGAAGCCGGTCTCCGAGGATGCCACCATCGATGACGATATGCGCGACGTGAATTCCCTTGGGCCCGTATTCGCGGGCCATGCTTTGCGCGATCATTCGAAGTCCCGCCTTGGCGGCGGCGAAGTGCGCAAAGCCGGGCTTGCCGCGCAGACTGCCGGAGGCGCCAGTGAAGATCACGGTGCCGCGGCCCAGCGGGACCAGTCGCCGCGCGGCCTCACGACCGACCAAGAAGCCCGAATAGCAGCCAACGCGCCAGAAGTCTTCGAACTGTGCTGCGGTTAGTTTCGTGAAATCGATGAGGGCGTTGTTGCCAGCGTTGGACACGATGACATCGGCGGGCTCGCAGCCCGCCCCTGGGTTCATCGCGCGGTCGAAAGCGGCGATCACCTGCGTTTCATCGGTCACGTCAGTCCGAAGCGCTTCGGCACTGCCGATTCCCGACGCGGTAATCTCCGCGACCACCTCCTCAATTTTGGACAGCGTGCGTCCGGTCGCGATGACGTGATAGCCCTCGCGTGCGAAGCGCCTGCACACGGCGCCGCCGACTCCGCGGACCGATCCCACGCCGAACACGATTGCAGTTGGCTGACTCATGTCATTGTCTCCATTCAGTTAGTGAGGATACTGTCGTCATCGCGCAAGCTGGCCTCGAGGGCGGCCAGGTTGCCGAACTTGTGCGTTGCGTGAAATCGATCATTCATCCAAGAAGGAAAGGGCCTTTGATACGAAATCGGCCTGATTCTGGAAAATCCCACCATGCCCGGCGTCTTCGTAAATGACCAGTTGTGAGTCCGGAATGCGTCGCGCCATGTCGGTACTGTTCACGGTGGGCACCATGATGTCGTTGTCGCCGTTAGCGATCAGAACCGGGATCCGGATGCTGCCGAGATCCTGCGGCGCTTGCCGGCCCCAGGCCTTGATCGCCTTCAACTGCCGCAGGAAGGCGACCGGTGTCGGGTCTTTGTCCCGGTTTCGCTTGCGTTCCTTCAATCGTTCCAGGAAGGCCTTCGCGGCCTGGCGACCATTCGCCGTGGACGTGAAGAACAGGTAGTACTTGGGATCCCTCCGCGTCAGCAGGCCCTTGATGATCAATGGCCAGGAAACCGCGCCGACCTTGTCGATGCCTTGGCCGCCCGCCGGGCCCGTACCGGTCAGAAGGAGCTTGCGGACCAAGCCGGGTGCTTTCAGCACCATGTCCTGCGCCACGAATCCCCCGAGGGAAAAGCCGAGCAGATCCACCGTCTCGAAACCCAACGCGTGGATCAGGGCGATGGCATCGCGTGCCATTTCATCGACAGTCACAGGCGCCGTGCCGCCCGAGGCGCCGATTCCCCGGTAGTCGGTGGCGATGACGCGATGCCTGCCGGCAAGGCCATCGACAATCCGGGGATCGAAATTGTCCAGCACCGCGCCCCAATGATTGAGAAGAATCAGTGGCACTCCACTGCGCGGCCCCAGGTCGCGATAGGCAAAGGGAGTGCCCCCGACATCGATCAACAGGTTCGCGGCATTGGCGTAGGTCGTGGCCGATCGAACGTCCTTGTCGGAATTGGTCATTGTTTACTCCGCGTGCCCCGTACGGAACCGGAAATCTGGGGATGTGAGGGAGAAGGCCCGCCTCAAGTACGATGCGGCGGTCACGCGTTCATATCGACCATTATGCGCCGTAGGTTTCTGGAGGGCGTTTACGAAGCCGTGCGATACCGCTCTGCGGCGTGCGCCCGCCTGATGTCCGGAAGCAGGCCTTGCCGCGCGGCTTCCAGGGCGTTCCAGCGCGCGGCGTTATGCAGTGGCGGGATGGTTACGAGTTCACGGCGATCGAAGCCGACCAGCGCGGCATCGACCAGCTCGTCCACTTCCATCACTTCGGACAGGGTATTGAGGTCGATGCCCGCGCGCTCCCAGATCTCGGTGCGGGTGGCCGCCGGTAGCACGGCCTGGATGTAGACGCCCTTGGGTGCCAGCTCTAGGCTCAGACCCTGAGAGAGGTACAGTACGAAGGCCTTGGTCGCCCCGTAGACCGACATGCCGAATTCCGGCGCCAGGCCGACGACCGAACCGATGTTGACGATGGATAGGGTCAGGGAGCCAAGCGTGTAGGGCTTGAACAAAGTCTTGTCGGTCATGTCTTCTTTCTTTGCAGTTGATTGATGGTCGTTGTTGCGCGTGCGCGTCGTCGCACGGTCGAACATCCGAATGGGGCTTGTGTCGAGCCCCTCGGGACCGCTCAATTCAGACCAATGCCCCGTAGTCACGGCGACCGCACGCCAAGTACTACTCCTCCAGGAACTGGATCGCGTGCTTCAGGAAGCGCTCGGGATACTGATACTGCACCTGCATGCCGCCGATCGAAAAGCCGAGCAGATCGACCTGCGACAGGCCCAGCGCCCGGATCACCCGGGCGATGTCGTCGGCCATGTCCTCGATCCGGTTGCGAGGCGTACCGGTGGACGAGGCAACTCCACGACCATTGAACAGGATGACCTCGCGGCCCTCGGCCAAGCCATCGGTCAGCAAAGGATCCCAGTGGTCCAGGCCGCCTCGGAAATGCTGCACGAAGAACAGTGGGACGCCGGAGGGCTTGCCCCAGCGGCGGTAGGCGAAGCGGTCGACGTCTACTTCGATGAAGCGAGTGGGTGCAGTCAGGTGAGTGTCGCTCATGGCCTCTAAGTCCTTAGAAGTAGACGAACCTCAATGATGATGATCGTAATCTAAAATGTCAATGTCTTTGATGATGGCCAACATCAATGTATATTGACGCCTTGTTTCTCGGCTTACAGAAAGAGGCTCATGGCATGAAAGTCACCAAAGCACAGGCACAGGAGAACCGGGCGCGCATCGTTGAGACGGCGTCCACGTTGTTCCGTGAGCGCGGCTACGACGGCGTGGGTGTGGCAGAGTTGATGGCGGCCGCCGGCTTCACCCACGGCGGGTTCTACAAGCACTTCCGTTCCAAAGCCGACCTGATGGCCGAGGCGGCCGCCTGCGGGATATCACAAACCGAGGCGCGGACCGGGGGAGTGGACATCCCCGAGTTCATCAATCGCTACATTTCCCGGGAGCACCGCGATGCTCGTGGCAGCGGCTGCACAATGGCGGCCCTTTGCGGCGATGCGGCGCGTCAACCAGAAGCCATCAAGGCCACGTTTGCGGCTGGAATCGAAAGCCTGCTGACTGCACTTGAACGCGAAGGCGTGACGTTGGGTACGTTGGATCAGCGCGAGGCGCGCGCAAAGATGATCGACATGTTCGCCCATTCGGTCGGCGCGATCGTGCTGTCGCGAGCCTGTCCGGATGACTCCCCGCTGGCGGACGAGATTCTGGAAGTCTGTCGCTCAGAAATTCTCGCGCCATTGTCGACGTCGGTGGACAACTAGCAAGCAGGCCGTGCGACCCGGGAGCCTCCGCAGGGTCAAGACACCGCGCAGCCCGATATCGAGGGCCGACCCTCAAGAACGTGTTTGCCGTTCATGGGGTCGATGCGACAGGCAAAGCACTTCTCGTGAAGCCGAGAGTTGCCCGTGATCAGTTGGCCATGCTGATTGCCGAGTTAACACCTTGTCTGATTGGCATGGAAGCTTGCTCGGGCGCGCATCATTGGGCTCGGCTGTTTTGCGTGCATGGACATACCGTCAAGCTGATGGCGCCCAAGCTGGTTGCGCCATGTCGGATGTCCGGCAAGCGTGGCAAGAAAGATGCAGCCGATGCAGCGGCGATCTGTGAGGCGATGACCCGCCCCAACATGCGCTTTGTACCGATCAAAGACGAACAGCAGCAAGGCATCCTCTGCTTGCATGGCACCCGCCAGGGCTTTGTCGAGGAGCGCACCGCGTGCTACAACTGGCTCCGTGGGTTGCTAGGCAAATTTGGCGTCGTCTTGCCACGGAAGCCCGACCGACTACGAAGAGAGATCGGGGCGCACCTGGAATCCCTACCGAGCTGGGGCAGCCGGTGCATCAGCGATTTGCGGGAGCACATTTCAGGACCGCTTCAGTCGCTGGGTCAGAAGCCTGGTTGAGCGTCGGGGATACTGGCGAGCGGCTGTCGCGATCGCCGCCAAGAACGCGCGGTTGGCCTGGGCAGTCTTGCACTTCGGCGACGCCTTCAAGCCAGAGCCAACCTCCCGATGAACTTGATTTCCGCGAAACAAGCAATCTGCAGGAGGCCAGATCAGAAAAGATGCATGGAGCGCAGATCACAGTTGCACTGCCGGCGTTGATGTGAAGCGGGTTGGACCCGCGCGAGGCGCACCTGAGAAAAGTATGGGGAATTCAATCCCGATAATCGAACGAGGCCCTCGCGCGCGTCTCACATCAGGGTCCGGGCCTTTGGCCCAATATGACCGTTTGTAGTCCCGCAGTCCTTCACCTTTTCCCATCACACTGAAAGAGCAATAACGCATCTGCCACGGAAAACTTCGATTGGGTTTGCAACCAACGGGGAAGCCCTTGTAGTACTTTGCGTGCGAAATCTGGCGGTCTGGCCGTGAAATATTTTAAGAATCAACCAGTTGGAAAGCTACAGGCTCCAAGTAGCCTTCATGGCCGAAAAGCCTTACTGTAAGCCGAATCCGGAGCGCCCACCGCCAGATTTCGCACGCAAAGTACGATGACCCCAAGTGGGAAAGCAAACTTGAAGCGCAGATCCTGCGCTACCACGGCGAGTAGCAGGAGGGGCTGCCCAGATGGAAGCCATACTGCGGCCCTCGCGGTTCGATGCCTACCTGCCATTCATCGATGATGGCGCTGGGGAAGTTCCCATCGCATACGGCCAGGCGCCCGGCCGACCCTCAGGATTAGGCTGCAGATTTCTCTCGTCTCTGAGAATGCATGAGTTGATTCAAAGAACCGGCAACAGATACGTCGCAAGCGAGACCCAATAGGCCGCCCCCACCGCAAGCGTCTCATCGTTGAAGTCATAGTGGGGGTTGTGCAGTGGAGCACTTGGCTGACGACCATCGGCTCCCAACCAAATGTAGGCGCCGGGCAGGGCCTGTAGCATGAATGCGAAATCCTCGGACGCCATCGAAGGGGGGATGCCAACACGTACTCCCTGGCCCCCACGGGTAGCCTTCGCAGCCGCGATTGCGTTGTCTGCCTCGTGCGAACTATTCACGGTTGCTGGGTAGCGTCTCGCATACTCCACGTTTGCAGTGGCTCCCTGAGCCGCGGCCAGCGTCGTTGCCATGGACCGGAGTGCATCTTCGGCGCGGTCCTGTACCTTGGCATCGAAGCAGCGGACGGTACCACGGATCAGAACGCGGTCGGGGATCACGTTCCAGGTGTCCCCGCCGTGAATCTGCGTCACACTTACCACGATGGTATCCAGGGCGCTCACGAGCCGGCTTGGAATAGTCTGCAGGCCCAGAACGATCTGTGCAACGCTGATGAACGGGTCGACCCCTCGCTCGGGCATCGCGGCATGCGAGCCCCGACCTTGCACTGTGATCTCGAACGTGTCGAGTGCGGCCATCATTGGACCGTGGTTGATGGCAAATTCCCCAGCGGGCAACCCGGGCCAGTTATGCATCCCATAGACCGCATCACACGGAAAGCGTTCGAACAGTCCGTCCTCAACCATTGCACGGCCGCCGCCTTCGTTCTCCTCGGCCGGCTGAAAGATGAAGTGAATGGTGCCTTTGAAATCCCGATTTTTGGCCAAATGACGAGCGGCGCCAAGCAACATGGCCGTGTGGCCGTCGTGTCCGCATGCGTGCATGATGCCCTTATAGGTCGAGGCGTGGGCAACCACACTGAGTTCCTGCACTGGCAGCGCATCCATATCGGCGCGCAAACCAATACTAGGACCCTCTCCTGTTGTGATGGTGCCGACGACGCCCGTGCGACCCAGACCGCGATACACATCGATGCCCATGCTGGCTAGTTCCCGGGCGACTAGGTCAGCCGTACGATGCTCTTCGAATGCCAGTTCAGGGTGAGCGTGCAGGTCGCGCCGCCAAGCAAACATCGCGTTGACGACGTCGGGGTCGAGTTCAGGGGTGAAATCGGACATGGCTCAGATCACCGGCTTATGCATAAAGAACTGTGCGATCAGCGCAGCGCCAACAAAAGTACCAAAATTGGCCGCGAAGGACACGACGACAATTCGCCAGCCCAGCCTGCGGAATGCCGGAACGTCCTTGGCGATGGAGAGTCCCGCGAAAGCGAGGATGGGGGTGGATAGCGCCAGGAAATTGATTTTTCCCGTCATCTCCGCGATGTGCGCGGCGCCCGGGAAGCTGGGGAACGTCAGGACCATACCCACAAGAGACACCCAGACCACGGCCGGCAGACGCGCTCCAGTTAAGCGGTAGAGCGCGTAGCCCACGATCACAACCGCCACGATGATGGCAATGCCGCCCAGCACCACAGGGTCAAAGGGGGATGTCTTATAGGTAATCCAGTTGCCGCACAGGGCAAAGGCCGCCACAAGCACCCAGGTGAGGACCAGACCTGGCATGCTCAGGCTCGGCGCGGGATCGTGGACGTCCGCTGACAGCGCGGGCGACGACTCAATGGTGGCGCTGGTCGTGCGTCCGATCAGGGGTTCCAGCCGACCGTAGGCCCAGATGGTGAAGGGAAGGGAGAGGAAGAGGGTGAAGTAAGTGCCGATCGTGGTCGTGATCAGATTGCTGGCAGCCGCAAATGTCGCGACGTCCTTGGCCACCTCCGGCGTCTGCTGGGCGGCGATCGAGCCGGCGGCGGCAGCCATCATGCTGCCGGAGCCGACACCGGCGCCCATGGCCAGGGCTAGGGGGTTGAAGATGTTGAGGCTGGCGATCAGGCCCGCCACCACGGCGATAAACACCGCGCCGAAGACCGTGCCCGTCAAGTACTCGGCCAGTACCCCCTGGCCTTCGGGAGACTGCATGCCGAACTTCTCTCCGATGATCGCCAGGCTTGGTTCGCGCCCTACGGAAAACGTCGCGCCGATGGCCTGGCGCTTGATGCCCAGGAGCAGCGCAATCGGCAGTCCGAACACCATCGTGCCGAAGAAGTGGCCGAACTCCTGGAAGACCAGGCCGAAACCGGAGGCTGCGATCTTGGGGAGCGAGCCTCCCACCAGCAGTGCCAGTTTGGCAATGAACAAGAGCAGTGCCGGCTGAAGGATCGTTGCAGCGACGCGCTGGAGTTCCGTGCCGACTGCGACGCCTGGGGGGAGCCGCTTGCTGGCCAGGCCCCAGGCCCCGCCCATCAGCAATGCCCAGAGTAAGGGAAGTAGAACGATCTTGGCCGGGCCGAGCGGGACGCTGACGTTGCCGATGAACTCGGCGACGACGACCAGAACGAATGCGAAGAAGAAGAGCCTGGCCTTGTCGCCAGTAGTACTTGCGGATGTGGCGGCAGACAACGAATGAGTGGACACGGTGGAATCCTCCGGGTGAGGTTAGGGCGCGCGGGCGCGTGGTGTCGTGGCGGCCGGCGCGGCCGCGCGCGCTACCTTCTTAGCGGTCCAGGCTCGGCGCGTAGCCGAACGGCTGGTTCGGGTTGACGGCGGTCTCAACCCAAATGCTCTTCACCTGGGTGTACTCGTGCAGCGCTTCGATGCCGCTGGACCGGCCATAGCCGCTAGCGTCATAGCCGCCGAAGGGCGAGGCCACGTTGATGACTTTGTACATATTCACCCAGAAGGTGCCGGCCTTGACTTGGGACGCCACGCGGTAGGCGCGGCCGATGTCGCTCGTCCAAACCGCACCGGCCAGGCCGAAGTCGCTGTCGTTGGCGATGCGGATGGCGTCTTCTTCGGTATCGAAAGGAATGGCGACGACCACTGGGCCGAAAATCTCGGTCTGGGCCACAGTCATGTCGTTGGTGACGTTCTTGAGCACCGTTGGGCGCACGAAGTAGCCGGGACCCGACGCCTCGCCACTGCTTCCTTCCACCACCGTCGCTCCTTCCTTCACGCCGGTTTGGATCATGTTGAGGACGTGGTTGAACTGCTTGGCATTCTGAACCGGCCCAACCTCGGTTTCCGGGGCAGTGGGCTCGCCGACACGAAGCTGGCGGGCACCGTCGGCCACCATTTGCACGAACTTATCGTAGATGCTGCGTTGTACCAGCAAACGTGAGCCTGCCACGCAGCTTTGGCCCGCGTTGCCGAAAATCGCCGCCTGCGCGCCAATTGCCGCGCGCTCCAGGTTTGCATCCTCGAAGACGATATTGGCAGATTTTCCACCGAGCTCGAGCAGGCAAGGGATCCCGCGCTGCGCGGCGGCCGCGGCGATCTTGCTGCCGGTGGGCACGGAACCCACGAATACCACCTTCTTGGTCGCGCGGCTCATCAGGGCCGCTTGCCCCGTCGTATGGCCGTAGCCGGCAAGGATGTTGATGACGCCCTTGGGTAGGCCTGCTTGCTCGGCCAGCAAGGCCACGGCCAACGAACTCAGCGGGGTGAGTTCCGAGGGTTTGAGCAACACGGCATTGCCCATGCAGATCGCCGGTGCGATCTGCCAGCCACAAGTATTCAATGGTGCGTTCCAGGGCGTGATCTGGAGGACCACGCCACATGGCTCCCGGCGTGTGAAGTTGAGGTGGCCGCTCGGCACTGGGATGACGTTGCCGTAGACCTTGTCGGTCCAGCCCCCGTAGTACTCGAACATCTCTGCGACGCGCAGCGCTTCGCCCCGGCAGTCTCGGATGGGCTTGCCGGCAGAGAGCGATTCGAGCTGCGCCAGCGGCTCGAGGTTGGCCCGAAGCAAACGGCCGATCTCCTGCATGATGCGGCCGCGCTCCGCATGGCTGACGGCTGCCCAGGTACGTTGGCCCGCGACTGCCGCGTCGACCGCCTTGCTGACAACTGCGCCGCCGGCGTCCTTGTAGCTGAGGAAGGTCTCACCGGTCGAAGGGTTGACCAGCGGGATCTCTTCGCCTTCGCCCTGGAGGATTTCGCCGTTGACATAGGAGCCGATGATGCCTTGGGGAAAGAAGACGCCAAAGGACGCGAGCAGTTGTTCGGTGAGGTTGTTCTTCATGGTGGGGATCTCCTGTTAGAAGTGCTCAAGCCTTTGCGGGCTGGGGGCGCGTGCCGAGTTCAACGATGCGGTTGAAGTCCTCATCGTCTTGGATGGTCTCACTGCTCTTGGACCACAGCTCGGCGACCTTGCCGGACAGGGGCAGATCCAGGTCGAGCGCGCCGATCAGTTCCTGCGAAAGACGCACGTCCTTGCGCATCAGCTTCATGGTGAAGCCCGAATCGAACTTGCCGTTCATGATCCACGTCGGGAAGCTATGTTCGGTAACGAAGCTTCGGCCGGAGCCGGCGTTGATCCCTTGCAGCAGGCGCTCGACGGGCACGCCGGCCTTGGCAGCCATCCGCGTGACCTCGGCAGCCACGATCAGGTGGGAGGCGGTGAAGAGGTTGTTGGCGATCTTTGCGACATGACCTGCACCTACGCCCCCTACATGGACGCGCTTGGCGCTCATTGCCTCCAGCACGGGCATAGCTCTAGCAAGGTCCTCGTCGGAGGCGCCAATGACCATGGCCATGGTCCCGGAAATAGCGCCCTTGGGGCCGCCGCTGACTGGCGCGTCCATCATGCTCATGCCAACCGCTGCAAGCTGCGCGGCTAGCCGGCGCGTGGTGTCTGGATGGGAGGTCGAGGTGTCGATCACGAGCACGCCAGGCTTTGCATGGCTGATCAGGCCATCTGGGCCAGCCACGACTTCGGCGACGATCGCTGCTGTCGGCAGTGAGAGGACAAGCGCGTCCGACAACGCCAGCACCTCCTTGACGGTCTCCTTGACCGGGACACCTTCCTTGGCCAGCGCGTCGCGCGTGGCCGCCGAAGCGTCCGTGCCCACGACGGAGAAGCCGCCACGCTGCAAGGATAGGGCCATGCCACGCCCCATGTTGCCCAATCCGATTACGCCAATGGTGTTCATTCGATTTCCTTCGGGTGGATGACTTGTTGCTGTTCTGGCGAGCGGCATGGCCCTGTTCGGACCGATTCGGTGAATCGCGTGGCAGCTCTGCCGTAAACGAAGAATTCCACTGCACGGATTGGCTAGCAATGGCATGAGCAGTAGAATTGTGTTGCTTTCCAGTCAACACACAGGAGTCGCAATGGCGCGCCCTAGTCCGGAGATGGCATCCTCCCTTGAGGATCGACGAGTCCGGTACCTTTACGAAGCGGTTGTATCCGGTTCCATCCGCGCCGCGGCAGACAAGCTGGACATGAATCCGTCGGTGGTGAGCCGGCAGATAGCGCAATTGGAGACTGAACTGTCAATGCCACTGCTCGAGCGGCTGGGGCGCGGGGTCAAGCCCACAGAGGCCGGTCAGATGCTAGTGGAGTACTACAGGCAGCATACGTCTCATAAGGAGGACGTACTCAACAAGCTCGGCGAGGTCGCCGGCCTTGTGCGCGGGCATATCGACCTTGTCCTCGGGGAGGGCTTTGTTGGTGACCTGATGGCGGAACCCTTGCAGGTGTTCTGGAAAAAACACCCGCATCTCACCGTCAGTCTGAGTTTGGCCGGTACCAATGAGGTCTTAAGGCGTGTGGCCGAGGATCAGGCCCATATTGGCTTGGTCTACAACCCGCCCGTGAGCGCAAGCATTCGTTCCAGAGCAGCAATTCGCCAACCGATGTGCCTGATCGCCAAGCCCGATCACCCGCTAGTTGCGTTAAAGCGCGAGCCAGTCTTGCGGGACATTGCAGGCCATGATTTGGCGATGATGCACGGGTCCTACGGCACGCGGCAAGCCATCGAACTTGCGAGTCAATTGGAGCACCTGAGACTGGTTCCGAAGCTAACGACCGACTCCATTTCGGTGGTCAAGCACTTCGTGAAGGCAGGGCTTGGCGTCGGGCTGCTTCCTGCCTTCGCCGTTACACAGGAAATCGACGCAGGCGATCTGGTGGCAATTCCCATCAATAACCGGATCCTGGCGAGTGCGGAGGCGCATATCGTCACGCGTCTCGGCAGGCAGTTGCCGATCGCGTCGAATCAGCTCTTGCTGCAGCTTATATCCACGATGCGTGCTTTCCGGGACGCGAAGCCGAGAAGGAGTGGCAAGGCATGACGGCATGCTGCGGCAACGCAACCGTTGAGTCCCTGGCAGAGGTGCTGCGCAGCGGTGGCGTGGTTGGGTACCCGACGGAAGCAGTCATGGGACTCGGTTGTGACCCGTGCAATGAAGCTGCCGTTCGACGAATCTGTCATCTCAAGGTTCGATCCGTCAGTCAAGGACTGCTGCTAATAGCGGCGGACTTTGGGCAAATTGCGGGATTTCTCGACTTGAGGGGGATATCCGAGGGCCGCCTCCGTGAAGTCACAGAAACCTGGCCGGGCCCGCACACATGGGTGTTCCCGCGCAGCGAGCATGTGCCCGCGTGGGTAAGCGGAACGCGAGGTGGGATCGCGGTGCGCGTGACAGCTCATCCGCCCGCAAGGGCGCTTTGTCGCGCATTCGGCGGCGCGCTGGTCTCGACGAGCGCGAATCCCAGTGGCGAGCCTCCTGCCGTCAACACTGAGCAACTGGTGCGATACTTTGGCCGCGCGCTAGACGGCGTGCTGGATGCGCCAGTCGGCACACTGAGTCGGCCGACCGTCATTCGGGATGCGATCACCGGGCAGATGATGCGCGCCTAAGCCGGGAGTTGCGGCACGGATTGGAGCGCGAGTTCTTTGGCGCTCGCCAGCAACTGGGAAACGAATACCTGCACTGCAGGATGTTTTCGTTCGCCTCGGCGATAGGCGACCGAAATACGTCGCTTCATTTCTGGGCGAAGCTTGACCGCTCGCACGTCAGAAGGGGTATGGGATAGCCTGAGACCCGGAATCACGGAAACGGAGCAGCCGGCGGCGACCATGGCGCCGAGGATCTCGAATCCGCGGCACTCTGCATTGATTCGCGGTTCGTAACCCGCGCGTCGGCAGAGGTTGACGATGAATTCGGCGTAGAAGCTCGACGCTGAATCCAGGGCCCATGCCTCGTTCTTCAACTCTCCCATCGACACCGTCGCGCGATCTGCGAACCGGTGACCGCACGGCAGTAACGCGTACAGTACATCTTCCAGGAGAGGAACCTGCTCGACGGTCTTATCCTCTCGCCGCAACCGGAACGTCAGGTCATCGACAAATGCGATGTCGGCGCGCCATGAGCCGAGCGCCGCCAACCCCTCCGCAGGCTCCATTTCCTCAAGCGCTATCTCGAGGAAGGGGTAGGACACACCCAGTGTCTTGATCACATGTGGCAACAACGCTGCGGCAACGGTCGGAAACGCCGCAACGCGGATCCTGCCAGCAATCTCCTTCTTCAACTGGGCCAAGTCCGACTTGGCCTCCTCGAGCACGCCTAGCAAACGCTCGACATGAGCCACCAGTACTTCGCCCGCGGTCGTTAGCCTCACTCCCCGCCCTTGCCGCTCGGTCAGCTTGATCCCTGTTTCCTCCTCCAACTGCGCGATCTGCTGTGAGACGGCCGAGGGTGTCAAAAAGAGCGCATCAGCCACGGCAGCCATGGTCTGGCGTGTTGAGAGTTCGCGCAAGGCGCGCAGTCGACTGATTTCCATATGGGGAGGGTATACCCAAATAAACAGTTTTGCTAATGCATATCGTAAGAATACATCAATAGACCTATACGAATGTTGTTCCTAGCATGGAGGCATCCCCCAACCCGTCTCGCCCGAGAGGAACCAGATGAAACACTTTGCCGTTCTCTGCCAAGCCGCTGTAGCCAGTGCGATCTGCTTTGCTGCAGGCCACGCTAGCGCAGCAACTTCCGTACTCGACACGGTTAAGGCGCGGGGCGTACTGAACTGCGGAACCGATAATGCCGCCCCTGGCTTTGGATATCTCAACACCAAGACCGGCGAGATGACCGGCATGGACGTGGATCTCTGCAAGGCGGTGGCCGCCGCGGTGCTGGGCGATGCGAAGAAGGTGAAGTACGTGGTGGTGACCGACAAGAGCCGCTTCAATGCGGTGCAGACCAATCAAGTGGATGTCGTGTTTGCCCACACGACGCTCAAGCCTGCGCGCGAATCGGCGGTGGCAGTGGACTTCCTGCCCATCTATTTCTACGACGGCAACGGAATCATGGTCAAGGGCAACAAGATTCAGAGTGTCAAGGCACTCAATGGCGCCACCATCTGCACGACTCAAGGATCGGCGACGGAGCAGACACTCTCGGGCTACATCAAGTCCCAGGGCTGGAGTCCTTCGACGAAGGTACTCACCTATGAGAACCTGGAGAAACTATTCGCCGCCATGGAGTCCGGTCGATGCCAAGGCATGAGTACCGATCGATCCGCTCTCGCCACGTGGAAGGCCAACGCGCCCAACCCCGCCGACTACACGATCCTGCCGGAGACGTTGGACAAGTCTCCTTTTGCCGGCTTCACGGTCGCGAACGACTCTCGTTGGCGCAACGCTCTGCGCTGGATTGTCTTCGCCACTTTCCAGGCAGAGGAGTACAAGATCGACGCGAAGAATCTGGATGCGTCGAGAAAGAGCCAAGATCCCTTCGTGCAGAAGTTCCTTGGTGTAAATGGCAGCTTTGGGCCGGATTTCGGCCTGCCCGTCGATTTCGTCAGCAAGGTCATCGGTCAGGTAGGCAACTTCGGCGAGATCTATGAGCGCAATCTTGGCCCCAAGACATCGACCTTCATCGATCGCAAGGGCACCCTCAATGCCCCTTGGAGCCAGGGCGGTGCACTGTATTCCCCTCCTTGGATCTGATATCCCGCAGAACCCCGCAAGCGTGCGGGTTCAATGCCCGCACCGAACGAGAACCGTACCTCAGAAGCCGCCATGAATCGAATCGTGAATCCGACGTCGGTGGAACCGTCCGCGCCACCCAACGCGGCAGCTGAAATGACCTCCCTAGCCGCATTGTCTCCGCGTCCCGGACTGTCAACGTCAACTCGCCTAAGCTTGCGCGTAGTCAAGTTCGCCAAGCAGGCGGGAATCGTCTTGGCGGCCTTGGCCTTGGTCGCTTGGCTCGCACTGAGTGTGCGTGCGGGCCTGGCGCGCAACGGCATTGGCTTCGACATGGGCTTCTTGAGGCAGGCAGCCAACTTCGATATCAGCGAGGGCTATATTGTCACGTGGAATGGGATACGCTCGTTCACCGCTGCCGATACCAACGCGCAAGCGTTGCTGGCCGGCTTCTACAACACCATCAAGACGGCCGCGGTGTCCATCGTCCTTGCTACGGTGCTCGGCCTACTGGTAGGCATGGCGCGTATCTCGCACAATTGGCTTGTTCGCCAGTTGAGCTTCGGCTTTGTTGAGTTGGCGCGCAACACGCCAATGCTCATCCAGTTGGTCTTCTGGTACTTCGCCGTGGTCTTGCAGATGCCCGCCCTGACAGACGCTTCGCGTTGGTTTGGTGGGATTCTGTTCAGCAAGCAGGGGCTTTACGTGCCGGCGGTAGCGCTGGCCGAACATGCGTCGAATGGTGCTCTGTGGAGCTTGTTTGCGGGCGCTGCCTTCTCGCTAGCGGCATTCGCTGCACGCAAGGTGCAGCGAATAGGGCATCTATTCCTCGCCTTGAGCGCAGCCGCAGTGGTTGCTGCCATCGCACAGGGCTTTCCGTTGACCGTTACCACCCCGCACGTTGATGGGTTCCTGGTGGTGGGCGGTGTGGGGGCCAGTCCTGAGTTCGCGGCATTGTTCCTTGGGCTCAGCGTCTACACCGCAGCATTCATTGCGGAAATCGTCCGCGGCGCCATATTGGCTTTGCCGAAAGGACAATGGGAAGCTGCGGCGGCACTGGGGCTGTCCAGGCGCTATGCCTTCCGGGACGTTGTCATTCCACAAGTGTTCCGCGTGGTGCTGCCCGCTTTCGGAAACCAGTACATCAGCCTGGCCAAGACCACCTCGCTCGGTATTGCCATCGGCTTCTCCGATCTCTTCAATGTCTATGGCACCGTAGCCAATACGTCTGGCCGCAATCTTGAAGGCGTGATCGTGGTGATGCTTGCCTATCTTGTGCTCAGTTGGACAATCAGTTTCGTGGTCAATTTTGTCAACAGACGACTTCTTCTGGCGGGAGCATCGCGATGACTGCTGCATTTCCGCGCTGGGTACGGCGCAACTTGTTGGCGACGCCCTTTGACACGGCGTTGTCGATCCTCTTCATTCCGCTGTGCCTGTGGATGCTGTTCAGTGTCGGCAACTGGGCCATCACCCAGGCGCAATGGCACGTGGTTGGCGACAATCTGCGCGTCCTCATGGTTGGCACCCTCCCCAGCGAGATGGCGATTCAGCCCTGGCTCGCCACCGGCATCCTCGCCTTGGTCAGCGGCATGACGGTCGCGCTGGTCACATGTGCGCGTCGCCGAGTGCTTGGCATTGGCGTAGACATCGCTGCGCTAGCAGCCGCGGGATGCGCGTTCACGGGCAGCTTTCAACTGGCATGCGCGCTGGGTTGCGTCGTCGTGGGTCTTGCAGGTTGGCTAGCCGTCGACGTCTGGCCATCACTGCGCAAGATGGTTGGTGTGGCCTGGCTGCTCGCCTTGCTCTCCATCGGCGCGTTGCTGGCGCCGGCCGGCACCGAGCATTGGGGCGGCTTGCTGATGGGGGTACTTTTTACATTGCTGGCCGCGATATTGAGCGTGCCGTTGGGCATCGGCCTGGCGCTTGGGCGCCGCAGCCGATTCGCAAGCGCACGCATTATCTGCACCGGCTACATCGAGGTGATGCGTTCACTGCCACTGATTCTGATCGTCTACTGGGTCTGGATCATTGCCCCGCTGGTGTCGCCACAGAATGCCATGCCGGACCTGGTGCGGGGGCTGCTTGGCTTCACGCTGTTCTTCGCGGCCTATGTTGCGGAGTACGTACGCAGCGGGCTGCAGAGCGTTCCGCGCGGGCAAATAGAGGCCGCTCAATCGCTGGGACTGTCGCCAGCGCAGATCAGCCGTGACGTGGTGCTGCCCCAAGCGTTCCGCGTCGTCATGCCAGCACTGGTCGGCAACGTGCTCGATATCTTCAACAACGTGCCTTTGCTATTCATCATCGGCCTGACGGATTTTCTTCGGGCCGGCCAGATGGTGCTAGTCAATCCACAGTCTGGCGGTCGGACCTACGAATTGTACGCCTTCATGTTTCTCGTCTATCTCGCTGTGGCTTCGGTGATCACATTCGGCGCGAGACGCCTGGAAGCGCGGATGGCAATTGGCCACCGCTAACCCAACATCCTTTAGGTATCCCATGAACAACATTGTCGAGATCGAGTCGGTCAAGAAATCCTTTGGCCCTGTTCAAGTCTTGCGTGGCGTTGACCTTTCGGTGGCAAGAGGCGAGGTACTCGTCATCATCGGCGCCAGCGGTTCAGGCAAGTCGACGTTGATACGGTGCGTGAACGGCCTCGAAGCGTTTCAGGAGGGGCGCATCGTTGTCGACGGGTGCGAAATGCCATGCGAGGCCGAGCGGGAACTCAGTGAAGACAAGCGCTTGAATGAGGTCCGCAAGGGCGTTGGCATGGTCTTCCAGCAATTCAACCTGTTTCCACACAAGACGGTGCTGGAGAACGTTTCGCTCGCGCCCATACGGGTGCGCGGCAAGAGCAAGGAAGCGGCCGAGGCGATGGGGCGTCGATTGCTCGAGCGCGTTGGCCTGAAGGACCACGCAACGAAGTTTCCCTCACAACTTTCTGGGGGGCAGCAGCAGCGCGTCGCCATCGCCAGAGCACTGGCAATGGAGCCGCACGTCATGCTGTTCGATGAGCCCACGTCGGCGCTCGATCCGGAAATGGTCGGGGAAGTGCTGGACGTCATGCGCGAGCTGGCGGCCGAAGGCATGACGATGATGATCGTGACCCACGAGATGGGCTTTGCGAGAGAGGTTGCCAATCGCGTCGTCTTTGTCGACCAGGGGAAGATCCTGGAGCAGGGGGCGCCTGAACAGATCTTCGACTCGCCCAAGGAGGAACGCACTCGGCTGTTCCTCTCCAGGGTACTCAAGCATTGAATGAACAACACACCGCAGACGAACTCCCCAAGGGATGAGATCGTCATCAAATGATCATGAAAGTTTCAGGAATGAACCCAATGGCTGCGACAATTGTCGACGACCAAAAGTCGACTGCACTCTGGCACAGGTTGACCGAGCAGGCCAAGACTTTGTCAAGAGCGTGCCCGAGCCTTGCCGAGACACTGGTGGCATCGATCCTCCAGCATCCGTCCTTCGCGAGCGCCCTCGGCGCGATGCTCGCACGGTCACTTGCCAACGTTACGCCGCCGGCGCTGCGCCTGGGTCCTCTTTTCGAGCAAGTGCTGCAGTCGCATCCGGAGATCGCGGTGTCGGCTGCATTGGATCTTGAGAAGCTGGAGGCGGTGAACCCAGCTTGCCCGGATCTTCTTACGGGCTTTCTTAGCTTCCGAGGTTTCCAAGGGCTGCAGCTATACCGGCTCAACCATGCCTTGCTGGGCGATGATCAGGAGGCGTTGGCAGTTCTCCTTCAGAACTGGGGCGCCATCCACTACGCCATGGACATCCATCCGGCCGCGCGCATTGGCGATGGCGTCTTTTTTGATCATGGCATGGGTATCGTGATCGGCTCGACCGCCGTCATCGAGGACGGCGTGAACATGTGGCACGGCGTTACCCTCGGCAGTACTCTGACCCAGGGCGGGGACCGCCATCCAAAAGTCCGCCGAAACGCTACCGTCTGCGCGGGTGCCACGGTGCTTGGCAACATCGAGATTGGCGAAGGCGCCATTATCGCCGCCGGCAGTGTGGTGTTGAAGCCTGTTGCGCCAGGCCGCGTGGTTGCCGGTGTTCCGGCCAGGGAGGTGGGAAGGGTGCCAGAGCGGCTCGATGCGATTGACGAGACCGTGAAACGCGCAACGACTGTCCAGGAGGGTTGAGATGGCTAACGTCAGATTTGGTATCGATCATCCGGTCGTTACCGTTCGCGACTTTGATCGCGTGCGCGAGCAGTTCAAGAACCTCGGATTCACGCCCAATCCCGTCGGGTATCACCCGTGGGGCACAACGCTGTCGCTGTTGATGTTCAAGGACAACTTCATCGAGATCATCGCCGTCAACGATCCCTCGAAGTTTGGAACGAATTCAGTCAATGGCTTCTGCTACGGCCGCAACGTCGGGAAATTCACCGACCGTGTCGAAGGGCTGGGGCTGGTGGCGTTGCATAGCAAAGATGCCCGCGCCGACCATGCAGCGCTTGTCGAAAGCGGCTTGCAATCGCAAGGCCTGATCGACTTCCGGCGCAACATGACAAAGCCGGATGGCACGCCGGACGTCGCCGTCGTCTCCTTAGGGCTCTTTCTGAACGAAGAGCAGCGCGACGTGTCGAATTTCATCTGCCACCAGCATCGGCCCGAACTGATTTGGGTGCCGGCATGGCAAGACCACCCCAACGGCGTGGTTGCCGTGACGGCCGTTACCTATCTGGCTGAGCGGCCGCGGGATCTGGCCCAGCGCTACATCGCTTTCTACGGCGAGGCGCGCGTTGCCCAGTCCAAGGACATCGTCGAAGCCGACACCGGCTGCGGCCTGATTCGCATCCTGTCACCGCGTGCGGCTGCAGACTACTACGGCTCCGTACCCATGCCGGATTGGAAGGGCGATACGCAACCGCATGGCATCGGCCTGACTGTCAAAAGCCAAGCCCCAGCGGTACTGGAGAGCCTTTGGCAGTCAAATGGCGTTGACGTCCTGCGAAGTGCCCGCGACACCTGGCTCATCTCGCCGGAACAATGCGGCAATGTCATCATGGAATTCGGCGCGTAGTGGACGGGCGGCAAACCGTCTCGACCCTCAATGCCGCGCCTGGCAACCGTCACCACATGTCGCAATGAGAGGGGCCGGAGTGTTGTCTTGCGGTCAACGGAAATTCACTTCCGATGCCGTTGCTTGGTAACGACGGCTCGTTCATCCTTCAGGCACGCTAGGTACTGATCAACGCATCGGAGAGTAATTCGTGGCAGTCAGTGTATTTGACCTTTTCAAGATCGGCATCGGGCCATCGAGTTCGCACACCGTGGGGCCCATGCGTGCCGCCCGGATGTTCACGCACGCCCTGCGTGGAGAGGCAGGCAGCAGCGAAGCTTGCCGTATCCGCGCTGAGATGTTTGGCTCGCTTGGGGCTACCGGCAAAGGACACGGCACCGACAAGGCCGTGCTGCTGGGCCTCGCTGGCCACGAACCTGACACGATCGACGTTGAACGGATACCCCGCTATCTCGAGGAAATCCGTGCGAGCGAATCGATCTCCTTGGAGGGGGGCACACGTCTCACATTCAAGGAAGAAGAAGACCTGATTTTCTATCGGCGTGAGACGCTGCCATTCCACGCCAACGGCATGCGCTTTACGGCGCTGTCTGGGGCCGGTGGCACAATTCTGGAGCGGACGTACTACTCTGTGGGCGGAGGCTTCATCGTCAGCGAACAGGTAGCCGTGGACGGAAGCAAGCAGAAGAGAGTCGCACCGGACGTGACTGTGCTGCCGGTCCCATTCCGCTCAGGACAGGAACTGCTGGCACAGGCGACTCACCTCGACTGCAGTATCGCAGAGGTTATGCGGCGCAACGAGCGGCACTGGCGATCAGATGCGCAGACACGAACCAGATTGCTGCACATATGGGCTGTCATGCGCGCTTGCATCGATCGTGGTTGCCGAACCGAGGGCGTGCTTCCGGGCGGGTTCAAGGTTCGGCGACGGGCGGCGGCCCTGGCCAAGCGCCTTGAATCGGGCGTTGGGCGCACCGACGATCCATTGGTGGTGATGGACTGGGTTAACATGTTCGCCTTGGCCGTGAACGAGGAGAACGCTGCTGGCGGCCGTGTCGTAACTGCGCCCACCAATGGTGCGGCGGGCATTATCCCTGCAGTGCTCAAGTACTACGTGCAGTTCGTGCCTGGCGCTTCCGACGATGGCATAGTTGACTTTCTTCTAACTGCGGCAGCGATCGGGATTCTGTATAAGGAGAATGCATCGATTTCGGGAGCTGAGGTCGGCTGCCAAGGAGAAGTGGGCGTGGCCTGTTCGATGGCGGCAGGGGCATTGTGCGCCGTGCTCGGCGGAAATCCCGAGCAGGTCGAGAACGCAGCCGAGATTGGCATGGAGCATCATCTTGGTCTGACGTGCGATCCGGTTGGTGGCCTGGTGCAGATACCGTGCATCGAGAGGAATGCCGTAGCCTCCGTTAAGGCGATCAACGCTGCCCGCATGGCGATGCACGGAGATGGCGCGCATCACGTGAGTCTGGACAAAGTCATCAAGACAATGCGCGAGACGGGCGCCGACATGCTGACCAAATACAAAGAGACTTCGCGTGGCGGCTTGGCAGTCAATATTGTCGAATGCTGACGGGCGAGATCGTTGAGGAGGTTGCTTCCGGTTCCTCTCGTTACCGGAAGATGCAAGGCTTCTTCAAAGCAACTCGCCAAGGCAGAGCCGGGTGGGCCACCCAGAACGGCACAAAGTGCTGCGGGCATCGAACAAGCCCATGCCCCTTCGCCCCGACAAGCTTGGCGCCGGGTGGGGAAGCATTGATCAAGTAACGTGCACCAATAGCAAGCGCCAGTTAGCAGAAATTCAACGACGTCGTCAATGTCAATCAGTGCGCATCGAGCTCTGCGAAGTACAGTTTTGCCACTCGCGTGGCATCGCTACCTGCTGGGATGCCGCAGGACATCGATGCGTGCAGGAAGATCTCAGCGATCTCGGCTCGAGCGAGCCCGATGTTCAATGCTGCGCGGACGTGCATCTTTAGCTCACCGGTGCGACCTCGGACCGTCAGGATTGACAGCACACCGATGTTTCGTGCGTGGTGATCCAGGGCCGGGCCGACTCCAGATGTCACCCCACAGGTTCTGGATTGCAAACTCGCGCATAGGCTCGCTGAAAGTATCGGTTCGAGACATAGATACGCGAGAATGCAGCTTCGAGTCATTGGTGGAGCGGCTGGTCGGTAAGCTCGATGCAATCGGATCCTACATCTATGGTGAGCTAGTGCGGGGCAACTTGGCAGAACTTGTGCTCGTTGATCCGTCCGACGAGCGGGTTTTGTTCGAAAATTCGGATGCATCGAGTTCGGGTGTGGGTGCCGCGTTGTTGAGCCGACACCACAAGGGGCAGGCGATCTGGCCTTCCTTGTCGCCAGCGTAGGGGGGAAGTCCTCGCAGCACTCGGACGGTTGATTCTGCGCGATGCCCAGTTTCCTGACCCCGCCCGCAGGCTTTGGGATGTCCACCTCTCGCACTTCCTGCGGGATGTATTGGCTGGTCAGCAGCGCCGCCTTGACACTCGGCCAGTGTACCTTCAGCCAGTCGCGCAACGCCGTTACCGCTCACTTCTTCGACCACGGCGTAGCCCCATTCGCGAAGCTCTCTCAACGAAAGCTGCAGTCTGTCGTCCTTCAAACGCTAGCTCGGGCTGTCTATGCCGCGCTTGCCGCCACGCCGCCATCTCGTAGGCAAGGTCCTCTGTGTCGGAGCAAGAGCAGAAGTCGTGACTGGCCATGTCTTTTCAGTTGGCGTCGATTTCTGCAAAGAGTTGCTTGGCCACGCGCGTGGCTTCGCTACCTGCGGGAATGCCGCAATACATCGATGCCTGCAGGAAAATTTCGCCGATTTCGGCGCGCGTTACGCCGTTGTTCAATGCGGCGCGGATGTGCGTCTTCAGCTCGCCGGTGCGGCCTTGGGCCGTCAGAATCGACAGAACGCCGATGCTCCGGGCTCGGCGGTCCAGGCCAGGGCGATTCCAGATGTCGCCCCACAGGTTCTTGATGGCGAACTCGCGCATCGGTTCGCTGAAAGCGTCGGTGCCCTTGGTCGAAGCGACGACATATTCCTCACCCAGTACTTCACAGCGAATCTGCTCACCCTTGTCAAATAGTTCCTTGCTCACGCTTGCTCCCTTTGCATTGGATGTCCCGGCGGCGGATGCCAGCCGACGTCACAAAGTCTGCGGCGAGCCGACGTAGAAGGAAAGATGCCTGCGCAGTTCTCATGTTCACGAAAAGTGATACCTGCCGCCGTCTGAGCCCGGTGAGAACTTGAAGTGAACATGAGAACAGAATTTGCATCTTCTGCGGGAGCCGAGCCACTCATAGACTAGCTTCACATCGGCGGGCCGGACTGACCGGCTGCCCCTCTCGGAAGGTCAATGACCATGGAAAACTCTTCGTCGGAATTCAATTCGCTGGTGGCTTCTCTAATCGGTGCTGAAGCGATTGGTTCCTACATTGCCGGCGAAATGGTGTCGGGTGATGGTGCAGAACTGCCGTTGGTCGACCCCGCCAGCGAGCAGACGTTGCTGCAGTTCGCCGATACCAATGCCGAGATCGTCCGCGCAGCCATTGTGAGCTGCCAATCCGGGCACAATCAATGGGCCGACTTTTCTGCTCAACGCCGCGGCGAAGTGCTGGCACAGCTCGGCAGGTTGATTCAGCGGGATGCTGAGCCGCTGGCTCGTCTGGAAGCCATCACCAGCGGTAAGGCAATTAAGGCGGCACGTGCCCAGGTTTCTGCTGTAGTGGAGATTTTCCGCTACTACTCGGGCTGGACTGACAAGTTTCTTGGCAACGTCATCCCAGTGCCGGGCGGCCAGCTGAATTACACGCTGCGTCAGCCCCTGGGCGTTGTTCTGGCCATCACGCCTTGGAACTCTCCAATCTATCTTGCGGCTTGGAACGTGGCTCCAGCCCTAGCGATGGGAAACAGCGTACTGCTCAAACCGTCTGAAG
Source organism: Cupriavidus sp. PET2-C1 (assembly GCF_054515855.1). Taxonomy (NCBI): domain Bacteria; kingdom Pseudomonadati; phylum Pseudomonadota; class Betaproteobacteria; order Burkholderiales; family Burkholderiaceae; genus Cupriavidus; species Cupriavidus sp. PET2-C1. The sequence continues at coordinate 239,736 of NZ_JBTNRJ010000003.1, read as the reverse complement.
TCACTCCGTTGACGGCGCTGGCCATGGCTAAGCTGGCTCTTGAGGCCGGAATGCCCGACGGGACGCTGAATGTCGTCAATGGGTTGGGAAAGACGATTGGTGACGTTGCAATCTCCAATCCCATTGTCAAGAAGGTGGTGTTCGTGGGTTCTACCCAGACTGGGCGAGCGGTGAACGCGGCTGCGGCACAACGACCAATTTCCTGCTTGCTGGAACTGGGTGGAAAGTCGGCCAATATCGTGTTCGACGATGCAAACCTGGCTCGGGCTGCTCGCGCCGCGGTTGTCGCCGCATGCGCGAACACAGGCCAGAACTGCGCCGCTGGCTCCCGCTTGTTGGTGCAGCGACGCATCTACGACCAATTTGTCGACGCCGTGGCGCATGCAACTGTCGAATTTCGGATCGGTCATCCGCTCGATGAGTCGGCCGATGGTGGCCCCATCAATAATCGCGCTCAGTTCGACCGTATCAACCGCATGGTGGAGATGGGGATTTCGGAGGGCGCAAAACTGGTCACAGGCGGCGTTAGCGAGGTCACTGGCCAAGGCTACTACGTCAAGCCTACCGTGCTCAAGCATGTCAACAATGCCATGCGGATTGCCCGTGAAGAGGTATTCGGACCTGTTGTGGTGGCCATTCCGTTCGACACCGAGGCTGAGGCGATTGCCATTGCCAACGACAGTGAGTTTGCACTGGCCGGCGCAGTCTGGACGCGGGATGTGGCGCGTGCCCATCGCGTTGTGGCGCAAGTCAACGCGGGACTGCTTTGGGTAAACATGTATCGCGACATGCACGTCGCTACGCCATTCGGCGGCAATGACAGCAGCGGCTATGGCCGCTCCAGTGGTGCCGAATGCCTCTATGAGTACACCAAGACGAAGAGCGTCTGGGTGCCGATTGCAGAAGGCTGCTGAACGTAGCTCCTCGTACTTCTTATTCTCCTACTAGGTCTTACCATGGATAACTTCAAGACGGTTGGTGTGATTGGCCTCGGCAATATGGGCCGCGGCATGGCCCTGACGCTGCAACGCTCGGGTTATGCCGTCCTCGGCCTCGACAAGTCGGAGCAGGTCTGTGCGATGGCACGCGAAGCCGGTATCCCGCTGGCGGCGAGCTTGCCTGAGCTGGCCAAAGCATGCTCGACCGTCGTACTGTCTTTGCCCACCTCGGCTATCGTTCGCGCGGTGCTGGAAGGTGAGGACGGTTTGCTGGCCAATGCAGCCGCGGGCACGCTCTTGATTGATACGACGACTGCCGACCCGCAAATTACGCGCGAACTGGCCGCTGTGTTGGAGGAGAAGGGACTCCGCTACGTCGATGCGCCGGTAAGCGGCGGTCCGACGGGTGCCATGAAGGGCGAGCTCACCATGTTCATTGGCGGTTCCGAGGAGGACGTGGCCTTCGCAGATCCAGTTCTGTCGGCACTGGGAACGAAGCGCTTCCATATCGGTGGTGTCAGCGCCGGCCATGTTGCGAAGCTCATCAACAACCTGCTGACGGCTTCGCACCTGGTTACGGCAAGTGAGGCCTTCCGTTTGGCCAACGCTGCGGGAATCTCCACTGACCAACTGATTGAGGCCGTCAATGCCGGCTCGGGGCGCAGTGGCGTGACGCTCTTCAATTACCCGAGCCGCATTCTGAACAACACATACAGCTCGGGCTTCACGATGCAACTGATGCGCAAGGACGTGAATCTTGCCGTCTCGTTGGGGGATTCGCTTGGTCTGAGCCTGCCGACCGTGGCTGTCATTGGTGACATCTGGAAGTCGAGCGCCTCTGCTCTGGCCGACGGAGAGGATTTCAACCGTATCGTTAACTTCCAACTCGACAAGTCGCCGGCCAAGGGCTGAGTGTCCTGAGGCATTCGCTTCCGAAAAGGTGCATGCCTCGCATTGGTTTTTGCTTTAGCGCCGTATCCATATAGAGGTGCGTAATCACCCGGGGATACGGCTTCGATTCCCAGCGTCTCTTTCCACAAACCACCGTCTGGCCATGCCGGACGGCGAACCCTGAAGCTCATATGCAATCACCATCCCATTGAGGAGTGAAAGATGTCGTTCCCACGGATTCTCGTTTCCTGTATTGGCCTTTCCATTGCGATGCTGTCGAGCGGCGCTGCGTTGGCAGAGTATCCCGACCGTCCTATCCGCCTCGTGGTCCCGTTTCCTCCGGGCGGCAGCGTCGATTCCGTGGCACGTCTGGTGTCTGTGCAGCTGAGCGAGCGCCTCAAAGAGCAGGTGGTAATTGACTACAAGCCAGGCGCGGCCACGATTGTCGGGGCGGAGACCGTCGCACGTTCGGCCCCTGATGGATACACGTTGCTGCTGGGCACCTCCACGACTTTCGTGGTGAACCCGATTATCTATCCCAAACTGAACTACAACCCGGACACTAGTTTCGAACCAATCGGCATGCTGGGCAGCAATTCCCTGGTACTGCTGGCGAACAATGGCGTAGCGGCGCAGACGCTGCCGCAATTACTATCCGACATCAAAGCAAAGCCATCGACCTATTCGTATGGCTCGCATGGGACCGGCTCCACGGTCAATTTTGCTGGTGAAATGTTGTGGAATGCCGCAGGCGTAAAGGTGTTGCATGTGCCGTACAAGGGCAGCGCTCCTGCCATGACAGACGTGATGGGTGGGCAAATTCCCCTGAGCTTCGATGCAGTGCCCGCGTCGGTGGCAGCCGTGAAGGGGGGAAAGGTTCGGGCGCTTGCCGTAACTGGGCCGAAGCGTAACCCCATGCTCCCCAACGTGCCGACGGTCTCGGAGAGCGGATTTCCGGGCTTCCGCATGGATTCGTGGTTTGCCATTGTGGCGCCCAAAGGGGTTCCTGCTGCAGCAAAGCAAAAACTTGTGACGGAGCTGGCGAAGACCATGGCGGCCCCGGCTTTGCTGGACAAACTGGTGCATCTTGGTTTTGAACCAGAGTATGGTGCCCCGGCGAAGTACATTGGAGCTGTCAAGGCGGATACCACCAAGCTTACGCCCGTGGCTAAGGCCAATAACATGATGCAGAACTGACCAACAGGTCGTCTCTTTGCCGTCCGGGCGTGGACGGCCCGTCTCCACAGCCAAACGAGTTCGATATGTCCCGTTCAGCCGCCCTTGAATCCGCGGTCAATCATCTGGAATCCGGCCAGCTTTTTGCTGACCTTTCCCGACGTGTTTCCATTCGTTCCGAAAGCGATGTGGGTGCGGACCCTGCGACGCTAGGGCACTATTTCGATGTCGAAATTGTGCCGTGGCTTCAGCGTCTCGGTTTTGACGTGTCAGTGGCTCCCAACCCGGTTGCCAAGGGCGGTCCGTTTCTCGTCGGCCGTCGTATTGAAGACCCAGCGCTGCTGACAGTGCTGACTTACGGGCACGGTGATGTGGTGAACGGGCAAGAGGCGAGCTGGCGAAAGGGCTCCGGACCCTGGACGCTTGCAGTCGAGGAAGACCGTTGGTATGGCCGCGGGACCGCCGATAATAAAGGGCAACACAGCATCAATCTCGCGGGCCTTGAATGCGCCCTGGCGGCACGGAACGGCAAGCTCGGTTACAACGTGATTGTGCTGATGGAAATGGGTGAGGAGGCAGGCTCTCCGGGGCTGAGCGAGTTCTGCGAAGCCAATGCCGCTCAGCTGGATGCCGACCTCTTCATTGGCTGCGACGGCCCTCGAGTCAGCGCGGAACAGCCTACATTATTTCTCGGCTCAAGAGGGATGGTCAATTTCAGCCTGTCCGTCCAAGCCCGCGAACGAGCGTACCACTCCGGCAACTGGGGCGGCGCGATTTCCAATCCGGCAACAGTTCTGGCCAACGCCATTTCGACAATCGTCGACGCAAGCGGGAAGATGCTGGTGCCTGAGTTGCTCCCCCCCGCAGTTTCCCCTGCAGTTAAGGCCGCGTTGGCCGATATTGAACTGGGCGGAGGAAAGGATGACCCTCCATTTACGCCAGGTTGGGGCGAACCAGGACTATCGCCAGCTGAGCGGCTGGTGGCGTGGAACACAATGGAAGTGCTCGCTCTTGGCGCTGGCTCGGCACAACGGCCAGTCAATGCGATTCCGTCCGCAGCCGTGGCGCATTGTCAGTTGCGATTCGTGGTCGGCACACCGTGGCAGGGCCTTGAACCGATTCTACGGAGCCACCTTGACGCACGCGGCTTCGCGGGCGTTGCTATCCAGGTGACGATGAGTGGGGCCGCGACGCGCCTGGATGTTGACCATCCGTGGGTGAAGTGGGTGGCTGGCTCCATCGAATTGAGTACGGGCACGCTTCCGGCGATTCTTCCGAACCTCGCCGGTACGCTGCCGAATGACGTCTTTGCTGACGTGCTCGGCCTCCCGACTATCTGGGTGCCTCATTCATACCCCGCTTGCGCACAGCATGGGCCGGATGAACACATGCTTACCAGCGTGACGCGCGAAGGACTGGAGATAATGACAGGGCTCTATTGGGACCTTGGTGAAGAGGCGGGTCTTCCAAGGCGGTAACTGAGGCGTAGTTCCCTGGGATTGACAGGGGATAGTGAAAGGTGTTCACTTGATGAGGTTGAGCACTTCGAGAGATCCCCTGCCATGACGTTGGACCAGCTTCGAGCTTTTGTCGCCGTCGTTGAGCACGGCAGTATTCGTGCGGCAGCCAGATCGCTGGACCTGGCACAAAGCGGCCTCACACAGCAGATTAAGAGGTTGGAGGCGTCGCTCGGCGCCAGCCTGTTCGCGCGAGGAAACCGCGGCATAGTGCTGACGGGACCTGGCGAAGCGCTGTTGGCGCGCTCACGCATTATTCTCGGTGAGTGCGAGCGAACGGAACAGGAGTTCCAGAGCTTCCAGGGTAATCCGGTCGGTTCAATGAATGTCGGCGTGTCGTCTGAAGCCTTCGCACGCGTCGTTCCTCCTGTTCTACGAGCATTCCGTCAGAGATTTCCGTCTTTCTCCGTCCATCTGGCGAGCGGCCCCTCAAGCTCACTGTTGTCTGGCATTCGAGAAGGACGGCTCGATTTTGCGTTGACGCTCGTATCGCGCAAAACCGACATGACGGACCTGACAAGTACAAGGCTGACCAAGTCCGACCCTGTCATCGTGTGCAGGCTCGGACATCCAAAGGAAAAGGCGCGGAGTATCAAGGCTCTGGTGTACTGTGAGTGGGTCAACACGAGGCCACCAGGACAGGCTGGGCTACCATCTAACCGCCTCGTCGACTTGTTTCACAACGCAGGGCTTGAGACGCCGAACATCGTCGTGACTGTGGAGTCGCTCTACGACACGTTAAATCTCGTGTCACGGACAGACTTGTTGTTTCTCGCTCCCAGAATTGCTCTCGAACAGGAGGGATTTATGGACGCACTGAGGGAAATCCGCATTGCTGAGGCCATACCCGCTGCGGACCTATGTCTTGTGCAGCGTACTGCAGTGCCGTTGCCTCCTATCACGGGGGAGTTTGCCAAAATGTTGATTTCCTATAGCCGGATGCTTCGAAAGGGGGCGGCGGAGGGTAGCGCTTGACTTGGAGTTTCCGTTCCGATGGCTTTGTCACGTTGGTGATCCGCTCGCGTAAGATGTCGCGATGACGAAGGCGAAATCTCTCCATCATGGCCACCGCTTCCCGGCGGCGATCATTAGCTGCGCGGTGTGCTGGTGCTTCCGTTTCAATCTGAGCCTGCGAGACATTGAGGAACTGCTGTTCGAGCGCGGTGTGGTTGTGACTTACCATTCGCCGACGGTGTGACAAATTTGGCGCCGGCTATGCTCATCGCGTCAAGGCCGCACGGCGCGGGCCGGGCAGGACGTGGCACCTGGATGAAATGTTCGTGCCGTTGCGCGGCGAGCCCTATCTGCTGTGGCGGGCAGTCGACGAGCATGGCGCCGAACTCGACATCCTGCTGCAGAAGCGGCGCGGCAAGGCCACGGCCAAACGTTTCTTCCTGCGCGTGCTGCGTTCATACCCGACCCCGCGCAAGATCGTCACCGACCAGTTGCACAGCTACCCGGCCGCCATGGCCGACATCCCAGAACTGGCCAGCGTCAAGCACGTGCTCGTGAAGGCCGCCGCCCGCGTGAGCAATCGGGCCGAGAACAGCCACCAGCCGACTCGCGAACGGGAGCGGCGCATGCGTGGGTTTCGCGACTCGAAGCGCACGCAGGCCTTCCTGTTGAGCTTTGGTCCGATCCGGCAGCATTTCGAGCTCAAGCGTCATTTGCTGCGCGGTTCACTCTATCGCAAACAGCTCGCTGCGAGATTCGCTATCTGGCACGAATTCACTGAAGCGGCCCAAAATCCGTCAACCGCTTCCTGAGCAGTGGGGCAACCTGCCACTGCGTTGTCTCCCTTTCGGCAAGTTGACAGAGCCGCCGTGTGCGTCGAATGTCGGGCCGTGCGGCAGATCCGCGCCATCGAGCTTGGCAACTGTTTCGCCTTCGCCGAGCGAGGGGTCTGCGCGCAGGGGCAATAGGACATGAAATACCCGGCAGGTACTGTGGCGACGTCGCGTTCGTGCATTGGCTTGAACTTGAGCGCTCAAGCGCAAAATCGGCCGACAAAGGGTCGGTCGATTTCAATTGGCAGAGGATTGGCGGCGTAAGCTCAATCGACGGCAGCTACTGCGGGGGCGGTCTTCCGACCCCGACTGACTGGCTAGTCGTGTGCGGAGAGCATGGCGGCGGGGATTCGCGCATCATGGCCGACGTGTGCCAGAGGATCGTCAACAGCGGCCACTTCGCAGGCGCCGACTTCTCGCTGCCAGATCGGTACATCCAAAGCAACGTGACCGATGGAACCAACCCGGGCAATGCGCAGATATGGCGTCAGATCAACACGTCACATCACATTACGTAAGTCGTGACTGGCGTAGCGAAGGTCCGGGGCAGTCATATCGCGCCATCGCCTTCAAAGCCCGCAATACTAGAAGGAGCCTTATTCACGCCGGGCGAGTAAGGTCATGTCGCATCTTCACAGCGCCGATGCGAACCACCTCAATGGGGTCATAAGCTGCCAAGTATCACAACCTCATTACGTGGCAACGGCGATTGAAACGGCTGCGTGCCCCGATCCTGCGCTAGCAGGCTGCTGAAGTATTCCCCGCGCAATCGGAATGCTCTCCGCCTATGCGGGCGAGCACTGTCTGGTTTCACAATCCGGAAGCCTTCCAGTTGAAACCGACCCGCCAGCCCGTCGCTGAACTACGGCTGGCGGGTCGGCCCATGGCGGCTTCCCGCCCGAAATTGCGTGCCTATCCTGCGTCGGAAACTCGGTGGTACTTACCTGATCGGGAAATGTGGTCGCTCGCGTTCAGTCCTACTTATCCTACGTAGGCAACGCACAAGTCCTCGACGTAGACTTCACGCGCACTGGTCCTTGCTAGGCTATGACCCACCTAGGACCATCGCGCGGCTCAAGTCCGCGCGCTGAGCATATCCCGAGTTTCCAGGCTACCGCCACCCAGTACTTCTCAGCATGACCTTGCAGAATCAGAATCCCGCATCGGCATTCGCAGACCTTCTTCAGGAGGTACACGCGTTGAGCCGACATCTGGAACACCGTGCAACACAGGCGGCAAGATGTGGCAATTCGACAGCGTACCCGGAGATGCTGTGCGCCGTGATCGACGAACAATTGCGCACCAGGGTGACAAGAGATCGCATCCTATGCTACGCGGCAGCCGCAGAACTCGGGGTCAAAGTTGATCTGGCCCCGGAGCGCTGTGAGACGATCATGGCAGGAGATGCTGGGCGTCCATTGCGAGTATTGTTCTGGGCAGCCTACCGGCGCATGCGGTCCAGAACCCAATGGCGACATGAACGAACACTAGCTCAATAGGCGCTTACGGCGCCGCGCTGACTATTACCTGCGCGATGAAAGTCCAAACTCTACCGACGACGGCTGCCTGAGCCACGTAGTCCATCGTATCTGCCCGCGCCACCAACAGCGTTGGTGAGTATTTCGGCACTTTTCATGACAAGGCTGAAGTTCGCCGGGAGACGGGACTTCATGCACGCATGCGTACTCGACCCCAAGGGGAATCGCGCGCGAGTCGCCAACTGACTAGCGGGCGGGTCCGTGGAGCCTGAGAACGCTGGGCAATGCACCACCGGCCAACTGACGTTCCGACGGCGTCATATCAGGCGACATCTAACCCTCACCTCGATGTCCATCCGCCAGATTCGCCCCCCCCCCCCCCGGCCACTGGTCCACTGTGCAAAACATCGGAAAGCGGCCACGCGAATCCCTATTAATCGTACATATCGCGCTAGGCGATCTGGCAATAAGCTTGTGTCATATCGGAATGGGTACGGTCACTTAACGCTGAACATCAAGGCCACCCCCATACAACTCAACTTACTCGCAAAAAAGCAAGACGCCGGAGCGTGACCATGCCGCAAAACCACCTAGATCACTTGAGCACTATTGTCGGCGCGGCCAATTTGCTGGTTGGTCCCGATGCCGAGCCCTACGCAATCGACTACCGGCGTGTCTACCGCGGCAAGGCACTGGCGGTGGCACGGCCGGGCAGCACGACCGAAGTCAGCGCAGTCATGGCTTATTGCTATGAGCAGGGCATCTCCGTCGTGCCACAAGGCGGCAACACTTCGCTGCTGGGCGGCAGCGTGCCGGATGCCAGTGGCCAGTCCTTAATCCTCAGCCTGGCGCGCCTGAACCGCGTGCGCTCCGTGGACGCCGTCAACGCCACCATGGTGCTCGAGGCCGGGGTGACCCTGCACCGAGCACGCGGTGTCGCGGAGGAGGCAGGAAGCCTGTTCCCGCTGCGTATCGGCTCGGAAGGCAGCTGCCAGATTGGCGGCAACCTCTCTACGAACGCCGGCGGCACGGCGGTGCTTCGCTACGGCAACATGCGTGATCTGGTGCTCGGGCTGGAGGTAGTACTTCCCAATGGCGAGATCTGGGATGGGCTGCGCGCCTTGCGCAAGGACAACGCGGGCTACGACCTCAAGCACCTGTTCATCGGCACCGAAGGCACGCTGGGGATCATAACGGCAGCCGTGCTCAAGCTCTTTCCCCGTCCCCGCTCGGTATCCATGGCCTTCCTCGGCGTCCCCGACCCGGCGGCAGCACTTTCCCTGTTCGGCTACCTCCGCGCGCGGCTCGGCAATGACGTCACCGCCTTCGAACTGATCTCCGCCGATGCGATGGACCTGGTGCTGGCGCATCTCGGCCGGCAGGCCTCGCCCTTGCCGAGCACGCATGGTTGGTACGTGCTGGTCGAATCCTCGACGACCGACGACCAGGCAAGCGCGGACGACGCCTTCTGCGCCGCGCTTGCCGACGCAAGCGAACATGGCTGGATCGCCGACGCGGCGCTCGCTTCCAGCGATCGGCAGGCTGCCGACTTCTGGCTGATCCGCGAGGAGATTTCCGATGCGCAGACGCAGGCGCGCGGCAGCGTGCGCTGCGACGTCTCCGTGCCGCTATCGAGCATCCCCGGATTCATCGCGTCCACCACCACTGCGGTGTTGAACCAAGCACCCGGCACCCGGATGATCGTCTACGGGCACATGGGTGACGGCAACGTCCACTTCAACCCGCTGCGCCCGGCTCAGACGGAGGCCGAAGCCTACCTGCAGGTCCACGGCGGCGCCATCACGCGCATCATCGACGACGCCGCCACCGCGCTTGCTGGTTCGATCTCCGCCGAGCATGGCGTGGGCGTGGCCAAGCGCGACGAACTGCTGGCGGTACGCAGCCGCACCGAACTCGAGCTCGCATGGAAGGTCAAGCGTGCGCTCGATCCCCGCAACTTGCTCAACCCCGGCAAGGTGCTGCCGGCCCTGGACAGCGCCGCCAAGACCGCCGCATAGCCGGCCGACGCTCCCTCGCCTATCGTCCAGACCCATTGAGAGAAGACCGACCATGTCGAATACACGATCGCTTGTCGAGCAAGACTGCGCCCATTGGGTGCATCCCGTCACCCCGCTGCGCCAACACGAAGCGCGCGGCGCACGCATCTGGCAATCCGCCGAAGGTGTTCACCTGATCGACACTGAAGGCCGCCGAGTACAGGATGCCTTCTCGGGGCTGTGGTGCGTAAATGCCGGCTATGGCCAGGCGTCGCTGGTCGAAGCCGCAACGCGGCAGTTGGAAAAATTGCCATATGCCACCGGCTACTTCCACTTTGCGAGCGAGCCGGCCATACGTCTTGCCGCGCGGCTGGCCGAACTAGCGCCGAAAGGCCTGAGCCGGGTACTGTTCGGTCAGGGGGGCTCCGATGCCGTCGATACGGCAATCCGTGTCGTGCGCTACTTTTTCAACGCCACTGGCCGGCCCGAGAAGAAGCATTTCATTGGGCTGCAGCGTGGCTACCACGGCAGCTCCACCACTGGCAGCGGCCTGACCGCGCTACCGCTGTTCCATCGCTACTTCGACGTGCCGGCCGCGAACCAGCACCACATTCCCTCGCCGTACCCCTATCGCCATCCGGACGGCCCTGATCCGGCAGCCGTACTGGACAGCACAGTCCGTGCGCTGGAGGCCAAGGTGGAGGAGATCGGCGCGCAACGCGTAGCTGCCTTCATCTGTGAACCCATCCAGGGTTCGGGCGGCGTGATTGTGCCTCCGCCCGGCTTCCTGCGCACGGTGCGGGCCACCTGCGACCGTCTCGGCATCCTGCTGATCGTCGACGAGGTCATCACCGGCTTCGGTCGCACCGGTCCGTTGTTCGCCTGCGAGAGAGAAGGCGTGAGCCCGGACATCCTGACGCTCGCCAAGGGCCTGACCTCCGGCTACGCGCCCATGAGCGCAACCCTGATCAACGACCGGATATACAGTGCCATCGCCGACGGAGGCGAAGGTCAAGCCTTCGGCCACGGCCAGACCTACTCCGGCCATCCGGTCAGTGCCGCCGTTGCCAACGCCGCACTCGACCTTTACCTCGACGGGGGCCTGCTCGACAACGGTGTACGGATCGGCGAGTACTTCCTCGATCAGCTCAAGGCACTTGAGGTGCTGCCCTATGTGGGCGAGGTGCGCGGACGCGGCATGTTGGCGGCCGTAGAACTGGTGACCGACAAGACCACCAAGCAAAAGCCATCGAAAGACCATCGACTCGGCGAACGCGTATTGACTCACGCGCTCGAGGAAGGCCTGGTTTTCCGCGCCTTCTCCGACGACATTCTCGGATTCGCTCCGGCCCTGAACTACACCAAGGCCGACGTGGATACACTGATCCAAATCCTGCGATTCTCCCTCGACAAAGCAGTCGCAGACACTCTCTAACCAGGAGCCACCATGAAACTCAAAGACTTCAAAGTACTGACCTTCGACTGCTACGGCACGTTGATCGACTGGGAGACCGGCATCTTCAACGGCCTGCGGCCGCTGATCGAGAAGGCCGGCCTGACCGCCAAGTCACGTGACGAGATCCTGGAGGTCTACGCGAAACATGAAGCCGACCAAGAGATCCTGACACCGGCCCTGGCCTACTCGGTGCTGCTGGGCGTGGTGTACCGCCGCCTCGCCAACACCTGGAACGTGGGCGTGACCGACGAGGAAGCCAACATTTTTGGCGCATCGGTGCACGACTGGCCCGAATTCCCCGATTCGGTGGAAGCCCTGCGCTACCTCAAGCAGCATTTCAAGCTGGTGATCCTGTCCAACGTCGACCGCGTCTCCTTCCGCGCCAGCAATGCACGGCTGGGCGTGGAGTTCGATGCGATCTACAGCGCCCAGGACATTGGCTCGTACAAGCCGAGTCCGCGCAATTTTGAATACATGCTTGCGCGTTTGAAGCAGGATCACGGCCTCGAGAAGGCAGACATTCTGCACACGGCGCAGAGCCTGTTCCACGACCACGCGCCTGCCAACGGCTTTGGCCTGGCCTCGGCCTGGATCGACCGCCGCCACGCCGACAAGGGCTGGGGTGCGACCATGCCTCCCCCGGGCACGCCCAAGTATGACTTCCGCTTCGAGAGCATGGCCGCGCTGGCACGTGCGCATCAGGAAGAACTGAAGGGCTGAAGGGCTTTCCCTCGCGCGCCTGCCGACGGCTCATGCAATCGGCGGGCGCCGCGGCGGCGGCCGCGGCCGCCTCACCAGGATTTCGACATGATCAAACTAACGGACCCGGCACTGCTGTGCCAGCAAGCATTTATCGGCGGTGAGTGGGCAAATGCCCGCTCCGGCCAAACACTCGACGTAGTCGATCCCGCCTCCGGAGCTACGCTGGGTACCATCCCCGACTGCGACGAGCAGGACACCCGCGCCGCCATCGAGGCTGCGAATCGCGCCTTGCCCGCCTGGAGCGCGCTGACCACCCACGAGCGGGCGGCCAAGCTGCGCAAGTGGCACGACTTGATGCTGGCGCACGTCGACGATCTGGCGCTGCTGATGACCCTGGAACAAGGCAAGCCGCTGGCGGAGTCCCGCGGCGAGATTCTGTACGGCGCGTCGTTCGTTCAGTGGTTCGCCGAGGAAGGTATCCGTGCCTACGGCGAAACCATCCCGGCTACGCAGGCGGGTCGCCGGATCCTCGTGCGCAAGGTGCCGGTGGGCGTCTGTGCGGCCATTACCCCTTGGAACTTCCCCAATGCCATGATCACCCGCAAGCTGGCACCGGCACTGGCCGCCGGCTGCACCGTGGTGGTCAAGCCCTCGGAGCTGACGCCATACTCGGCGCTGGCATTGGCGGAACTCGGCAAGCGCGCCGGCTTCCCCGCCGGCGTGCTCAACATCGTAACTGGCCGGCCGCAAGCCATCGGCGGCGAACTTACCGCCAACCCCATCGTACGCAAGCTGACGTTCACCGGCTCGACCCATGTCGGCAAGCTGCTGCTGCGCCAGTGCGCGGACACCGTCAAGCGCGTGAGCATGGAGCTCGGAGGCAATGCCCCGGTGATCGTGTTCGACGACGCGGACCTCGACGCCGCCGTGGCCGGCGTGATGGCCAGCAAGTTCCGCAACAGCGGCCAGACCTGCGTCTGCGCCAATCGGATCTACGTGCAGGCGGGAGTCTACGATCAGTTCATCGCTCGCCTGGTGGAGAACGTGAAGAAGCTGCACGTCGGAGTTGGTACCGAGGCGGGCGTGACGATCGGCCCGCTGATCAACAAGGCAGCGCTGGACAAAGTGAAGAACCACGTCAGCGACGCAGTTGCGAAGGGCGCACAGGTCATGCTGGGTGGCAAATCAACGGGGTGCGGTGAGCAGTTCTTCCAGCCGACCGTGGTCGCTGGCGCCACCGACGAGATGCTGGTGGCCAGCGAGGAGACCTTCGGTCCGGTGGCGGCACTCTTCCGCTTCGACAGCGAGGCTGAAGTGATCCGCCGCGCCAACGACACGCCGTACGGCCTCGCCGCCTATCTGTTCTCGCGCGATCTGAACCGCGTGTTCCGTGTCGGCGAAGCACTGGAGTACGGCATGGTCGGCATCAATACCGGCGTGATTTCGTCGGCGGTGGCACCCTTCGGCGGCGTCAAGGAATCGGGGCTGGGCCGCGAAGGTTCGCACCACGGCATCGACGAGTTCCTGGAATCGCAGACCCTGCATTTCGAGATCGGCTGATACCGGCTTGAAACCATGCACTATGGCTTAGGCCATAGTGCATTCAGTGAACTTAGAACACCTTGCTGCCGTTCGGCACACTGCCATCCACCGTCAACAGATTCACCACCGACGGCTCGGACTCCACCCCCATCACAAGCACTTGGGACAGGAAACCGGCGATTCGGCGCTCCCCAAGGTTGGTGGCACAGACCACAGCCCTGCCGACCAGTTCCTCGGCCTGGTAGCGATTCACATACTGCCCACTCGACGTCATCGTCCCGAGCTCCCCCAGATCGATCCACATCTTGTAGGCCGGGTTGCGGGCCTTCTCGTTCAGTTCGACGCGAACGATCGTGCCGACACGCATGTCGACGGACGCAAATGCTTCATATGCACTCATGCATGACTCCTGGTCGTTGAGATTCAATGAGATGGCCGATGCGATCGCGCACCGAGCCAGAGGATGGCAAGGCCATGCCACAGAGGGCATGCGCTCTATTCTTCGGAAAGCCGATACAGGGCAACCGCCACCTGCAGCTCGAACCGGTTTCCCTGGTCCTCCAGCGGAGTACCCAGCAGCGTTTCGATGCGTTCCACGCGGTAGCGCAGCGTACTGATGTGTATGCCGAGTCGACGGGCGGTGTTTGCCAGCTGGAATCCCTCCGCGCAGAGTACCTCGAGCGTCTCCAACAGCGACTCATTCTTCTTGTCCGCCATCAGCGGACCCAGCTTGCTACCGATGAACAGCTCACGCGCGCCTGCATCGCCCATCAGCGCCCGGGGAAACATCACTTCCTGGAAGTGATGCAGCTTGCCAGACTTGAGCAGCGGCAGGAGTGACTGCACGTCCTTGCCGCCCTGGGCCATACCAGCCACACCGCTATGCGAGCGGCTCACAGCCAGCGCCGCACCACGGCTGCCCAGCACGCGCCACAGGGGTTCCAATTCAAACTGTGATGACAGCAGGAAGGTGATCTGGTTCAGCGATACGAGGATCAAAGGTGGCTCGCCAAGACCATCAAGATACTTGCGCAAGCGCTCAACCCAGCGCTCACGGCGCAAAAACCCCTCCCGTGAGAGCGGCAGTGGTTCGTCAAGCAATACAAGGCAGACTCGGTACTCGCCTGCTGGATTCCATCCACCCACGCGGGCACGCTCGAGTGCCGAAGGGGTTTCCTCGAACTTGCCTTCGAGCAACGTGCCGACGAGCGCATAGCCGAGGCGCTCTTCCTGAAGATGCAATGCCCGCATATGCGCGAGATGCAGCGCGCCGATGATGGAAGCACGCTCCGCCGCTCGAATCTCCAGTTCGCCAAGCGGACTGTCGCCTTCGTCGACGAACACGATGGCAGCCATCTCTCCGCGGATCCGGATCGGGCAGCCGAGCCTGCGCGGCATGCCGGTCTCCGACTGCGCATCGATCAGGACCGGGCTCACGCTGTCCAGTATCTGGCGCAGGATGAGACGATTGTTCAGCGCGCGGAAATAGGTGCGCTCCTTCTTTGCCAGCGCGCCATCACTCTGTTCGTTTTCACTCGACCCCAGGAGCAGGCCGTCGGTATCGACAAAATTGACCTTGCGGTCCAATAGATTGCCCAGCGCGTGCGCCAGGTCGCCAAGCGTGTTGGCCATCACCGCGGCGTCTGTCAGCGCGCGGTGAATTTCGTCCGAGCGTTCGATCAGCTCGCTTTGGCGGCGAATGATGCTGGAGTGGATTTCCTCTGTAATCGCGCTGAACGGAATCGCCCAGTCGAGTTCGAGAAGCGGCAGCCCAACTTCGTTGGCGGCCTCCACGGACCCTTCGGGGAAGTGCTCGAGGAAATTCGGCACAGCCAGCACGACCCCCGCCAGATCCCGCTCGCGCAACGCGTGGATCAGTGCCCGGGCCGATGCCTCGTCGCGCGGCCAGTTATAGCCGGTGGTCAGCAACAACTGTCCGCCCTGAACCCATGCGACGATGTCTGGGTGGTCCACCATATGGACCCAGCGGATCTCGTTCGTGAGGGCGCCTTGTCCTGCCACCACGCGTGCGCTGCGCAGAACTGTCGAAACTAGTGCCGTCGAGATGTCCATGATTTTCGTGAGCGGGCGAGTCTATCGCGGCGGCGCCGCTATCAAAAACACACTGCGGATCAACCGTGTCGCGAGTTTCCCAACGCAATTCACAGCATGGCCAGCGCAAAGGACCGCATGTCCGGGAACTCCGCGTCCGGAACCGCGTTGGCCTTGGGCACCGCGCCGAATCCTGGCTTGCCGACACGACGATTGATCCATACCGTCTGCAGGCCCAGCGCCTGCGCCGGGACGTGATCGTGAAAGAGACTCTGCGCGACGTGGAGAATCTGCGACCGCGGTGTCTCGATACGGCCGAGCGCCACGTGGAAATTGTTTAGCGAGGGCTTGTAGCTGCGCGCCTGCTGCGCGGTGATGACATGGTCGAATTCGATTCCCAGGCGCTTGTTGGACAACGCAAAGAACTCATCGTCACCGTTGGTGATGACAGCGAGTCGGAAGCGCCGCTGCAGCGCTACCAGCGCGTCATGGGAATCCGGGAAAACAGGCCAGTCACCCACGGAATGCGAGAATGCGTCCAGCTCGACCTCGTTGGGCTCGAAACCCAGGTCCCCGGCAATGCGCCGTAACGCCTCTTCGAGGATCTCTCGATAAGTCATGTAGGGGCCGGCTTCCAGGGCGGACTCGTGCCAGGCATAGCGCTCCAGCATGTCGTCATCCCCGATCGAGTGCCCCCGGTCACGCAGGATTGGGCCGAGCGCGTTGCAGATGCCCCGCTCCCAATCGATCAGCGTGCCGTAGACGTCGATCGTCAGTACTGTCTTGCCGGCGAACTTTGCCGCAATCTCGCTTTCCATGATGTCCTTGCTATTGTGGGCGAGCCGGCCGCGCCTCAGTGCGCACGGGCCGTCTCGATGGCTCGCCCAAGAATCGCCACGGCTTCGCGCGCGTCGTCGAGCATCGTTGTCAATGGCGCCAGCAGACGCACATTGTTGCGATGCACACCGCACTTGATTACCAGCAGGCCACCTTCACGACAAGCGTCGATGACACGCTGGGCGAAGCCGGCATCGGGCTGCATAGGATCGCCGTTCTTGACGAACTCCAGCGCCAGCATCGGCCCCACACCGCGAATGGTACCAATCTCGGCGTGCCGTAGTGCCAATTCTTCCAGGCCCGTGCGCAGTACGTCACCCAGACGATTGGCCTGTTCCAGCAACCCGTCCTTTTGGAACAAATCGAGCACGGCGAGGGCGGCGGCGCATGCCAGGGGGCTGCCGGCGTAGGTACCACCCAGGCCGCCCGGTTCGGGCGCGTCCATGATGTCGGCGCGGCCGATTACGGCCGACAGCGGCAAGCCGCCCGCCAGGCTCTTGGCCACGGTGACGAGGTCAGGCTTGATGTTGGCCTGTTGGAAGGCAAACAGCTCGCCTGTGCGTCCAAAGCCGGTCTGGATTTCGTCCGCGATCAGGACAATGCCGTGCTTCGTCGCCAGGGCGCGCAGCTTGCGCAGGAAATCCTCGCCCGCGGCGAGGAAGCCGCCATCGCCTTGCACCAGTTCGATGATGATCGCGGCGACGCGCTCGGGCGCGATCTGCGTAGCAAACAACTCGTCGAGGGCACGCAGTGCATCGTCGCCGCTGAAGCCGCGATACGGATCGGGATACGGCGTATGGTAGACGTCGCCGGCAAACGGCCCGAAGTTCTGCTTGTAAGGCGTGCTCATGCCGGTCAGCGTCATGCCGAGCAAAGTACGGCCGTGGAAGCCTCCGCGGAACGCGATCACGCCGGGCGCATTGCGGTGAGCGCGTGCGATCTTGATGGCATTCTCCACGGCTTCCGCGCCGGTGGTCAGGAATACGGTCTTGTAGACGTCATCGCCACCGATCAGTGCGTTCAGGCGCGCGGCCAGATCGATGTAGACATCGTAGCCGGCCACCTGAAATGCTGCATGGCTCAGCCGGTCGAGTTGCTTCTTGACCGCCTCCACCACACGCGGGTGATTGTGGCCGACATTCAGCACGCCGATGCCGCCGACGAAATCCAGATAGCTACGGCCTTCCGTATCCCACACGTGCGAGCCCTGCGCGCGCTCGATAAAGATCGGGTGGGCGGTCACCACACCACGCGCCACATGTTCCGAGCGCGCTTTCGCGAGCGCCGTCTGCTTGTTCGTATCCACTGCCATCTCTTGTCCTCACGTTCTCTGGACTTTCGTCGTTTCAGGGTAGCCATCGCCCCATACCGGGGGTCGATAACATCTTAGGATCGGCGTTGCCGCGCGACTACCTGCACCTGATAGGGAATGAGGGCGTTGCTTTCGTATGTATCGCACGGTCTTTCGCAAAAAATGCGATTCCCTGTTCTTGATGCACAACCCGCACCAGCGAAGTGCAGAGGCGCCATCAAAGTTCGCTCGATATCGATCGGATTGCGGAACCTGTTCGCAGGCGGCGACCCCGGTGCCCTTATCCATCAACCCTTTTGAGAGGCAACCGGCCAAAGCTACGCAATCGTTCGCGCCGCCGGGATCGCACCACAAACAAGCATCAAGGCGCACCAGTGTTGAGGGCTCCTATTCAGTGATGGACGACTGCCTCGGTGATTCCTGCAAAACGTAGATAGGAATGCCATCCGCACTGCTATTGAATGCAATACAGCGCTGCAAGCAGCCGCTACAGGCCGGTCAGGATTGTCAGTGCCCGGCGGAAATCGAAACTGCCAGAGGAAAGGAAACGAAAATGGAGATGACAGCATCAATAGCGGCCTCGCCGGATGAGGCCAGGCGCCGGCGGCGCGCAATCACGGCGACGATATTGGGCAATGGCTTCGAGTGGTTCGACTTCATGGTGTATGGCTTCTTTGCCATCACCATCGGGCAACTGTTCTTCCCCACCGGCAACGAGCTCACCTCGTTGATGCTGTCGGTGGCTACGTTCGGCGTGGGCTTTGTCGTCCGACCGATCGGGGGCATCCTGATTGGCATGTACTCCGACCGCGTGGGCCGCAAGGCGGCTCTGTCGCTGACCATCTTGCTGATGGCGGCCGGCACGGCTCTGATCGGGCTGGCGCCGACGTATGAACAGATCGGCATCGGCGCACCTGTGCTGATCATCATCGCGCGCCTGTTGCAAGGCTTCTCGGCTGGCGGGGAAATGGGCAGCGCCACGGCCTTCCTGACCGAGCATGCACCCGAGGACCAGAAGGGCTACTACGCAAGCTGGATCCAGAGCAGCATCGGATTCGCGGTGGTGCTCGGTGCGCTCGCGGGGACGGTATTGACGCTGTGGCTCACGCCCGCCGAGGTCAAGGCATGGGGTTGGCGCGTTCCCTTCCTGCTCGGCATCCTGATCGGCCCCATCGGCTTCTACATCCGCAGCGGCGTGGACGAGACCCCGGCCTTCCTCGCCAACAAGGACAAGGTCAAGAAGCCCTTCATGGAAGTGCTGCTGAACTATCCACGCGAGACCTTCACCACGTTCTCGATGGTGATCCTGTGGACGGTCTGCATCTACGTGCTGCTGTTCTACATGCCGACCTACGCTGTCAAGACGCTCAAGATGCCGCAGTCGATGTCCTTCATCGCCGGCGTGGTAGGCGGCCTCATCATCACCGTACTGTCTCCTTTCGTCGGCGCCTGGTCGGACCGCATCGGACGCCGCAAGCTTCTGGCCTTCAGTTCCGGCGGGATCCTGCTGATCGCCTATCCGATGTTCGCACTGGTGGTGTCGGCGCCGACCCAGTTCAACCTGATCCTGTTCCAGGCAGTGTTCGGTGTGCTGATTGCCGGATACACCGGCCCCATCCTCGCCGCGTTCTCGGAGATATTCCCCACCAAGATCCTGTCCACCGGACTCTCGGTTGCCTACAACGTCGCGGTGATGACTTTCGGCGGCTTCGCCTCGCTGATCCTCACCTGGCTCATCGCCACCACCGGCAGCGCCATGGCGCCGGCTATCTATGTCATCGCGGCAGCAGCCGTCAGCTTCCTCGGCGTAACGCTGGGATTCCGTGACCGCGTACGTAGCACCACCCATCAATAAAACAAGGAGAAATAGATGAAGCATTGCAATCGAAGCATCACGTTGAGCGCCTGCGCCGCAGCCGCGCTGGTGTTGGCCAGCCCGTTCGCACAGGCGCAGGTCCAGGAAGTGAGGCTTGGTTTTGCCGCACCCATGACCGGCGGCCAGGCGCAGTACGGTAAGGACATGCAGAACGGGGTGACACTCGCACTGGAGGACTTCAACGCCAGCCATCCCAAGATCGGCGGACGCGAGGTCCGTTTTGCCCTCGCCGCCGAGGACGACCAGGCCGATCCCAAGACTGGCTCGGTGGTAGCGCAGAAGCTGGTCGATGGCGGCATCAAGGGGATGCTCGGACACTTCAATTCCGGCACAAGCATCCCAGCGTCAGCGGTGTACAGCCGCGCCGGCGTGCCTCAGATCTCCATGGCCACGGCGCCCGAGTACACGCGCCAGGGCTTCAAGACCACCTTCCGCATGATGACCTCGGACACCCAGCAGGGTAGCGTGGTGGGGGCCTATGTGGTCTCCAAGCTGGGAGCGAAGAAGATCGCCATCATCGACGACCGCACGGCCTATGGCCAAGGCCTGGCAGACGAATTCGAGAAGGCTGCGCGCACGGCGGGCGGCGCTATCGTGCGCCGTGAATTCACCAACGACAAGGCGGTCGACTTCAAGGCCGTGCTGACCAACCTGAAGCGTCTGTCCCCGGACGTGGTGTTTTACGGTGGCGCGGAGGCGCAATCGGCACCGTTGGCCAAGCAGATGCGCGAGTTGGGCATGAAATCGGTCCTGGTTTCGGGCGAGATGTCGAAGACCGACAATTTCATCCGCCTGGCAGGCACGGCGGCGGAGGGTGCCATCTGTTCGCTAGCAGGCTTGCCCCTGGACCAGATGCCAGGCGGCAAGGCTTACAGCCAACGCTATGAAAAGCGCTTCGGCTCGCCGGTGCAGACGTATTCGCCCTATGCCTACGACGGCGCGATGGCCATGATGAAGGCGATGGTCAAGGCGGGATCGACTGAGCCGGACCGCTACCTGCCCGCGCTGGCGTCGACCGCTATGGCCGGCGTCACCTCGCAGCAAATCGCCTATGACAGCCATGGCGACCTGAAGGAAGGCGGCATCACGATCTACAAGGTAGTGTCGGGCAAGTGGCAGCCGCTGGAAAGCCTCGCGGGCCGCTGAAGCCTACGCCGGGCTGCAAATGAAGAGCGCCGTGCGAGTATCCCGTCCGGCGTTTCTTCATTTGGAGTACTTGTCTGGCCTACTCCTGCAGCCGCGCCAGCCGGACCGGAGCACTGCCGGCACCGGGCGATCGTATCATCGACAGGCGGCACGGCATCGACAGCGCCGGCCCGATGTCGCGGATCTCCGTCAATTCAGTATCGCGGGCAATGATGATAAGGCTCGACGGCCGCCCACCCAGACTGTCGGTGGATGAATCATCCGCGCGGATACGCCGCGGCGTATCGAAGTGCTGCCCCACACCCTGGATCAGCAACAACTCCTCGCATCCCTCCACCACAACCAGCCCCTTGACTCGCAGCAACCGCGCCTCCAGGTAACCGGCTAGGTTCTCCAGCCACGCGGCGAGCAATGGCCATGCAACCTGGCCATTCCACTGCAGTGCGTACACGTTGATGCGAGGATGACCAACCGTACCCTCCGCCAGGAAGGCAGCAGGACTGCGCGGGAGCGTGGGTTCCGCTGCGTGAGTCTCGTCGAAGGCGCGCAGGGCACGTACGTGCCGGTCGCGCTCGGCCACCAGCGTGGCCATGGCGCCTAGCGCACGAACCAACGCCGTAGCTTGCACGATCTGTTCGGAGTCGGCGACGTCCATTCGCGTCAGGACGATCATGTGGGCAGCGGCAAGTTGCGCGGCAGCCAGGCCGAACTCCTCCCGATCCGCCATCGGCCTGTCGCAGGCATAGGTGGTCACCACACGCACGCGCATGCGCAAGTGCGCCAGTTCGGAAAGGCTGCGCAACACCGCACCGGGATCGGATAGCCCACTGCACTCCAGGATCATGCGCCGGAAGCCCGGCGCGCCGGAGAGCCTCCGCGTCTCCAGCATGGCCTCGATGGTGTACTGCAGATCGTTGGTCAGGCTGCAGCAGACGCAGCCGTTGCTAAGCGTGGCCATTGGCACGCCCGCGGTCACCGCGATCAGCGCGCCATCGATATTGACCTGCCCCACGTCGTTGACGATGACAGCTGTGCGGCCATCATCATCGGCGGCCAACAGGTCGCCCAGCAGCGTGGTCTTTCCGCTGCCCAGGAAACCCGACAGCACCACGAACTCGGCTGGGGCTTCCATTACTGGCTGTCCTCGGCGGCGTTTGCCGCTGCCACCATCCCTTCAACGTCGTCCAGCAGTTCCTGGGTGTCGAACACCATACCGTCCTTGATGGTGGTGCGCAGGCAGCGCTGCCAATGACCGCGCTGACGCACCTCGTCCAGCCGCAGCGCACCCGTGCCATAGAGCAGTTTGAAGTCGTCGAGCGGATTACTGTCGTGGACCAGCAGGTCCGCGCGCTTGCCAACCTCGACCGACCCGGTTTCCGCCTCCAGCCCGAGCAACTCCGCACCCTGGTAGCTCGCGGCGCGCAGCACTTCCAGGGGGTTGAAGCCCGCTTCCTGCAGCAGTTCCAGCTCGCGCACGAAGCCGAAGCCGTAGACCTGGTACATGAATCCCGAATCGCTGCCGGCACAGACGCGGCCACCGCGGTTCTTGAAGTCGCGCAGGAAGTGCATCCACAGGCGGAAGGTCTCGCGCCACTCGACTTCGTTTTGCGTGGTCCATCGATACCAGTACGATCCATGGCCCCCGCGGTGCGGCTCGAAGTACTTCAGCAGCGTAGGATCGGTGAAGCGCGCGTGCCAGTCGGCGCGGCGTGTACGCATCAGGTCGCGGTTGGCATCGTAGACGTTCATGGTGGGCACGAATGTGTGCCCGGCGGCAAGAAAGGCGTCCAGCACCTGCTCCCATTTCGCGCTGCCGGGTTGTGCAGCCTGCAAGAAGGTGGTGCCCGCCGTGGCGAAGCGCAGGTATTCGTCGTTGTAGTGATAGCCCGAGGGAAATGACTGGACAGTGCGGTCCTCGAACAGAGCTTCCGGTAGACCGTAGGAATGTTCCGAACTGGTCAGGCCCCACTGGGCTGTGGTCAGCGCATTCATGCGGCTGACCGCCAACGTGGCATGGTGGCAACAGGTGCGCAGCCCGAGGTTCCGTGCCTCGTCCAACGCGGCCTCCATGACCGCAGGGGGCGCACCGAAGAACTTGACGCCGTCTGCACCCTTGTCGGCAAGCCGGCGCAGCCACTCGCGTGCGGCGGCGGGCGTGTGGATGGTCTTCAGGTAGTCGTTGATGGCCGGGAAATAGGCATAGGCGTACAGGCTCGGTGCCGCGATGCGGTGCGCAGCCGAGGCGGCCTTCTGCTCCAGCGTCCAGGCCAGGCCGTTGAAGCAACCAGCCTCCCGGACGGAAGTCACGCCGTGTGCCAGCCACAGCTTGTAGACGTAGTCCGCTCCCGGCATGTTGCCGCTTGCCGCGTGGAACGGTGCGCCGATGTGCGCATGGCTGTCGACAAAGCCTGGGGTAACAAAGCGACCTTCGCAATCGATCTCGTGTTCCGCCTGCGGCGGCCTGCGCTCGGGGCGGATCGGCAAGCCAGGTGTACCGACGCTGACGATGTCGGCGATCCAGTTGCCTTCGACCACAATGTCGACCAGGCCCCAGGGGGGAGCGCCGGTGCCGTCGATCAACGTAGCGCCGCGCAGGACCATGCGAGGAAATGGCCCCAGGCCACGATCGCGGCTGCGCGCTGGCGCCACGCCAGGCAGCCCGTACTTGGCGAACCCCACCACGATTTCCTCGCCGATCTCAATGGCCGCCACCTTTGTTTTTTCCATGTCAGTCCCTTCCAGGTTGATGTCAGCGCCGCGGGCCGGCGCGGTTGCCGATGCCCACCGCCACCGTGACCAGCACCGCGCCGATCATCGTGGCAACATCAATGCCGCGACCAAGGAACAAGCTGACGAAAAGGGTGGACACCACCGGCACCGCATAAGCCAGCAGCGCCACCTGATGAGGGTTTCCCTTCTTCATCGCGTAGTCCCACAGATAAAAGGCGCCGCCCAGCGGTCCGAGCGACAGGTACGTCAGGGTAAGCCAATGCCTGGGGGCCAGCGAGGGCATGCCACCGCCCAGCGCAAGCTTGTCGTACGCAGGAAGCTGGCCAAGCACCGCATAGGCCGCAAGCGAAGCCAAGCCGGCAAGCAGGCAGTAGAGAGAGACGGTGGCCGTGGGTACTTCAGCGAAGCGCCGCGACCAGACCGAGTAATAAGCCCAGATCAGCGCCGACACGAGTGCAAGCGCAAAACCGACCCCTGCGCCGGCACCGAACACCGGTACCGCTCCAAGGCAGGCGGCCGCACCGGCGAAGCCGAGCACGCCGGCACCAACATGGCTGCGGGTGAGCTTGTAGCCTTGCAGCATGAGCGGTGTCAGTAAAATGATGAACAGCGGCCACAGATAGTGCAGCAAGTTGGCCGCGACGGGATCGGCGGTCTTCAGGCTCAAGAAGTAGAGCGCGTGATAGCCCAACATGGCCAGACTGCCCACTAGCACGGCGCCCGGCTCCAGCCGTCTCCAGGCAACCCATGGCAGACCGATGATGCCACCCCCAGCCAAGGCCACGCCCGTGGTCAACAGCGGCGACAGACCGGACAAGCTGACCACCGACACGGCGAGCGTGCTCCAGATCAAAAGCGCGCAGACCGCCAAGGCCATGGGTAGCCACGCTCCGACCCTGGGAGTGCCAGAAACGTCGGCGTCATTCAGCTCGGCAGTCGACTTCTGTGTCCCAGCTATGGTCGTGGCGGCCTCCGGCACGCCCTGAAGCAGAGCAGCGGCCTCCCCGTTCACGCCTGCTCCCCTGCGCCCAGTACGAACACCGCAGCAGCACTAGGTGCCAGTGACACGACCTGCGCAAGTGCATCGGGAGCCACACCTTCGTGCTGGCATAGGAAGGCAAATGCCCCTACGGTTCGACGGCAAACCACCACTGGCACGTTGACCAGCGTGCGCGTGCCAAGCGAGCGCAGCAGTGCGTGATCAGGAAAGTAGCGAGCCAGGGCGACATCGCCGGCGGCAACCAGTACGCGCTGCTGCTGCAGGACATGCTCCGCCCATTCGCTACCCCCGAGATGCTTCCAGCCACCCACAGGATAGGCCGAAGGAACGCTGGAATAAAGTCGGCGCACGTCACCTGGCCCGTCTGCGCCGCCCACCGCAGGTGCCTTTGCGACCAGGGCAGTCATGTGGAGAAAAGGCATCGCCTTTGCGGCGACTGCGGCAAAGCGTGCAAAGGCGTCTTGCACCGACTCACCACCTCGCACGGCCGCCGTAGCCTGGCCCGCCAGCGTGCTGTCGACGCCGGCCACGTCGGCCTGCTCTGGCCGGATCCCAGTCTTCTCTTGCGCTAGCGCACCAAATGCAAGCAGTGCCAATCCGCTCCCGGTGGAAAATTGTCGTCGATTCATAGCAGGCCTCCACGTTGTCGATGGAAAGAGCATAGATGCGGCGCGCACCAAGCACTTCCAACGGACAATATGAATTGCGGAGCCTTCCATCCTACGGACCATACTATCTTGCCTCGTGCCGTCGATGGCCGGGGATCAAACTGCATCGCATGCGCTGCGATAGCACTACCCAAGGCCGTCGCGCTGGCCGTGGTACCGACTCGACCGGCGAGGGAAGACCCCGGCTCGGGTTGGCATTCGCTGATGGCGCCACGCGATGGCGCAGGTGCAGGCGGGACCGAGATCTCACAGGATGTCGCCGAATATCCGGCCAAACTACCGGCCACGGCCAAGACGCGCATTTGCGTCGGGTAGCTGCACGCGCTAGTAGAACTAGCATCGGCGAAACTCCTGCCAAACGTAGCACAATGGGACCGCCGTCTACTACGGATACACCGATGCGGCTGAGAGCTGCGATGTCTATCATCGCCTCACTGCCACGAAGGCGTCGCACGGCGTGAGCCGCTTTGACGCCTTGGTGGCAGCTTCACCGCAAGCCTGGTAAGCACGCGCACCACGGGCAATCCCCGACCAAGCGCGAACATTGGTGGACTGGCGGCCGGTTACACCGTTGCTTGTTCGGCCGCCAGATTCTTTGAGTTGGGGGTCGCCTATCCCTGCCATGCCCTGCACCTTTTCCGATCCGATGCAGTCAGCGTTGCTTGCGCATACCGACCTCGGGCCCGCTGAGCCTCACCCCCACCAGGTCACCCGTGCGTGAGCTGGCGGCATATCCAACTAAGCTGAAAAGGTTGACGTTGCTCGCCGCGTCATGCAGCCATCTGAAAAATTGATTGGATTTGATGACGCGAGATGTGCGGCGTGCTGCGGGGGGATTCACACCGAACGGTTTGCGCAGAAGACAAGCTCGTTACGGACAAGAGAGACCGTAAAGCGCTACATGGTGTAGGCTCGTTCCGAGCCCGATGATGATGTGCCGACGCGCTCTCTCTAGGATTGATCGTATCTCTGATCACGCCTCTCATTCTGACGGACACCACCTATTCATAGCACTGCGTATCCCGTCATTCCTACTCTAAAACCGAAGCCAAAGCGGGCCTTCGTTTGTAGCATGTGCGGAATAAATTTACTTCTCTGGCTCTACTCGGATTGAGTCGATGCAGTTTCGCTGCATGCCTAGACGGCACACGGAAGTATGGAGAATCTGCCGATCCGTGAACGTAGGCATCTTGTCGATCTACTCAAAGCTGCGCTGCTTTTTGCCAGCCTCTTCATCGCTCCGGGGGCTCTGTCCATCGATTGCTCACATCGGTTGAGTCGTATGCCTTCTGCCCTCGAAGTCACTAGGGCCAGTGATGGCCACAATAATAAGCACCGTTCAAAGGAGACTAGATGAACAATTCAAGGCATTCGCTTGCGCACGGACTAAAGCAGAGACACATCACAATGCTATCAATTGGCGGAGTGATCGGAGCAGGACTCTTTGTTGGCTCAGGCCACGCAATCGCTGAAGCTGGCCCAGCGGCGCTGCTTGCCTATATGTTCGCCGGTCTACTAGTGCTGCTGGTTATGCGCATGCTTGGGGAAATGGCCGCCGCGTCCCCAGACACGGGATCATTCTCTACCTATGCGGATCGGGCAATAGGCAGGTGGGCGGGGTTCAGTATTGGCTGGTTGTATTGGTGGTTCTGGGTATTGGTTATTCCCCTCGAGGCGAATGCCGCTGCCACGATCCTACACTCGTGGTTCCCAAGCGTCGCCATGTGGGTCTATGCTCTCGCGGTTACCTTTCTGTTGACCTGCGCCAACTTGGCTAGCGTCCGTAACTACGGTGAGTTTGAGTTCTGGCTCTCGCTACTAAAAGTAGTCGCAATTGTTGCATTTTTGGCTGTGGGTGGCGCCGCAGTGCTCGGCTTGATACATGGCAGCGAGGTATCCGGCATTTCGCAGTTGACCAGTCAAGGCGGGTTCATGCCTCACGGACTGGGCGCGGTCTTCGCTGCAATGCTCACGACGATGTTTAGCTTTGTGGGTACGGAGGTAGTCACGATCGCTGCGGCGGAGTCACCAGATGCCAAGCGCCAGATCATCAAGGCCACGAACTCGGTAATCTGGCGAATTTGTATCTTCTATCTCGGATCGATCTTTATTGTCGTTTCACTTGTACCATGGCAAGACCCGCTACTCCCCACACACGGGTCATACCAGCGAACGCTTGAACTGATTGGGATCCCGTATGCGAAGCTCATCGTCGATGCGGTTGTTCTTGTTTCTGTCGCGAGTTGCTTGAACTCCGCGCTCTATACCGCATCGCGAATGCTGTTTTCGCTCGCGAGTCGAGGGGATGCGCCCTCCGCAGCTGCACGAACAAATGCTCGTGGTACGCCGGTCTACGCCGTGCTAGGGTCAACAGCGGTCGGCTTCCTTGCGGTGGTTGCGAACTACGTAGTTCCGGAGCACGTGTTTGCAACACTGATGGCCACATCCGGCACTATTGCGCTGCTGGTCTACTTGGTCGTCGCAGTTTCGCAGCTACGCATGCGATATCAGTCGTCGCGACTCGGCGCGCATCCCGATTTTCAGATGTGGGGATTTCCTTGGCTAAGCTGGGTGGTAATCGTCTTCATCTGTGCAGTTCTGGTACTCATGTTGTTGAGGCCGGAACACCGTTACGAAGTCGCGGCCACTGGGATACTAGCGGTCATAGTGGTCGCCGCCGGATGTTGGCGCAGCCGGCACGTCAATCGTACAGTGGTCGCTATCTCGTAGCGGAGCGCGGCATGAGGGGCTCAGCATTTCTTGGGCGAACAATCGTCAGCGTCCCGTCGTCCCACCTTGTCAGCGGACGGGCGTTTGTGAATGAAGCGATCGCGCTCAGCGCGCGGGATGCCAGTGGTAAGGAAGCAGCTCGTCGGTACGGCTGTTCATGCGTGTAGGAAGGGGGGGCGATACGTTGTTGAGGTAGGCCCATGGATGATGTTCATGGAGCTTGCCGGAATGCACCGGGCTCGTCACGACTGCGGCATGCTGGCCGGCAAACTCGCCGCCGGCGAACGACCAGGCGTGCCTGTTGTGGAAGCTCTTCCATAGCCGCAAGGGACCGATGTTCGCGGACACCGTTGGCGGAGCGGACGCCAGCGCGAACCCCTATTCTTTGGTTGAGACAGTAAAGGCCAACGGTATCGAACCCTATCGATATCTCGTCGGGCTATTCAAGGCCTTGCCCATGGCGCAAACGGCGGATGACTACGAGGCTCTGCTGCCCTGGAACATCCAGTTGCCTCCGGCATAAGCCTCCTCACAATACCCCCCAGATCTGCCAACGGGCACAGTTTGTGTTCCATTCCGCTGTTCACCTACATGTCAGTTGGCAGCGCCATCCCGCATGAGATCGAGTCCACCACGACAGCGACTCGCCTCGCAAAGCGTGCCGGGTTCGCGGCGATCTTGTGACTGGGATTGCAGAAGAGATTCGCGTAGTCGAACTCACGCTCATCCAATTGCCGCTTGGGGTCGATGGCAAGCCAGCGGCGCCCGTCAAAATGGAGAATGTTGCCGTGGTGCACGTCGCCATGCAGGACCACGTCATTCTGCGGGGTGGATAGCAAATCGCTTGCTGCCAACGCAGACAAGCGAAGGATCCCGCCGCGGGCCACCGATGCAGACATCAAGGACGCGAACCATAGCGTCAGCGGAACCAGATCTGGCCGCACGGCAGCGCGCGGCGTCTGCAATCTGGCGACTAAATTGCGAGCTATGCGATTGCCTCCTCGTCGTGCCCGCTGCCGGCGAGACCGGCAAGTGAGGGGGGCACACGCGCTCGTTCCAGGAGAACGGCATCATCACCATGCTCCAATACGAGTGCTGCGCCATTGCCATCCCACCACGTCATGACAGCGTTGCCACGCCTTTCATCGCTGGACACAGCGACTTTGAGCATTGCGCGCGCACCTCGACGCCTTAGGGGCACGAGGTGACTGCTGTTGGTTAGGATAGGGCTGCCATCCGGAGTCAAGGCCCAGCGGCGGAGATAGTCTCTGAACATAGCGGATATCGTACAACGGGCAGTCTAGTTGGACGGTAAATGGAAACTCTGCAACGCCAGCTCTGCAGGTCCAGCAGAAGACGCAGTAGATTGACTGGAACCTGCTCGCCGCTTGCGCCACAGCAGGAGTACAACGGGCGAGTCCGTTCAGCGCCTTGTGTGCGTCTTTTTCCCCCTTCCTCCGGTTTGGCGGCATGTCTTGAAAATACAACACGCAAGATGGTCCCACCTGACTTGATCCCTCCTTTGAGGACACGGTCCTTCGGCTGCCCGCCCGCCGTGCATGACATCGGGGCGCGCACCAGATCCTTATTATGTTGGCGACCGCCCACGATCAGACCTTGCTGGCGCAGCTGGCGGGCCATCAGGGCGGCAGTCGGCGCTGGTCCGGCTGCTCCGGTGAGTATCCCGATAAGTGCGATGTGGCCGGCCACGCGCGCGCCCTGGATCGTCTGTCCCGGCGTGCGGGGCCGCCGACTTCGATGACCTGATCGGCCCCACGGCGGCCGGTGATTTCCAGTTCCGGCTTAGCCCATTCTGGCTCGCGCCAGTAGTTGATCAGTTAGTCGGCGCCAAAGTGACGCGCGCGTTGGAGCTTGTCGTCGGAGGACGAGGTGACGATTACCGTCATGCCCATTGCCTTGGCGAATTGCAGCGCGAAGATTGCACTCCAGGTGGCCTGGATATAGATGCAATCCCCGACAGCCGTGTGTTCAACCTTCCATAATTGCAAAATTGCGATTGTTGCGGGTGTACTAAACACGTCCTAAGCGGCAGGCGTCATTAGCTCAACCTCCAACCATTTTTCTTCCGCTACGAGTGTCTTCACCAACGTCAAGAGCGCTTCTTCTACCGACCTGCAGGAGAGACTGAGTCGCGCCGAAGAAGATGTACATAGGCTAACCCGTCGCGTAAGTTTGGCGTCGGATATACGAAGGCTGACGATCCCTGAATGTGCGTTATCGGCTAACGCGGACCACGGAAGGATGGTCCAACCCATGCCCGCGCGAACCGCAGACAGCAGTACCGAAACTGCGCTGGTTTCAGCGACCAGCTTAAGGTGGAAGCCGCCTTCAGCAAAGGCACGGTCCGAAATCACCCGAACAGAATTTGGAAAGCTCGGAAGGAGTAGCGGGAGTGCCGCGACATGGGCGAGCGTGATCCTGTCGCATCGGTCAGGAATTGGTCTTCCAACAAGCATCAATTCCTCTTCGAGGAGAGGAATTGATTGCATGTTCGGACGGGGCTGCACGTCCATAGCCACCGCAATGTCCAGTCGTTGCATTGCAACGAACTCGGCCAAGTCGGCACTCGAACCCTCGATAATTTCTAAAGTAACCTCTGGGTATTGCGCGGCAATGACCTTCAGAAGGGGGAGGGAAAGCACGCGAGACGTACTTGTCGGAAGTCCCACAGTGACGTGCCCGGACGGCACATCGCGACCATGCATCACCGCCGCCTTAGCCTCGTCCATTTGGCGAAGGACCATTTTTGCATGGCGATAGAGGATATGCCCCATGTCTGTCGGCCGCGCACCAAACGGCCCCCGGACCAGAAGCTTCGCCTTGAGCTCTGCTTCGAGGTTTGCCACGTGCTGGCTCAAGGAGGGCTGCGCGATATGGAGTGCAGCCGCCGCAGCGGTAATGCTCTCCAACTCCACGATGCGGGTGAAATAGTGTAGCTGTCTTAAGTCCATAGTTCGGGGGGAGTGAGGCGGGTGCGATAGGGTGCCTACTTTGGCGGACCTTGTTCATCCGCAGTGCTAATTGAACTTTAGCACTGTAATGCCGCAATGCTCCCGCCCCTCCCGACGGTACTTTGTTAATCGGCCTCGCGAACAGGGATGTCTATATATGAGGCGTTCGCTCCACCGATGCTCAGTGACAAACGTGGCGGCCTGCCATGCGGCACCTGGGGAAAGTGACCTCGGTCGGCCCCGGCAATTGAGATGCGTAGGCGGCTACCGGCCGCGAGTGTCCATGCGACCGGCAGTAGCGCGAAGTGAAGCCTTTCAACCTTCCCTGGTGTGAGCCGGCTGGCATCGGCAGCACTGAAGCTGCGATACGGCCAGGTGGTGCGGTACTCGGGCGGACACTGCGTAGTCTGGCGATGCAGGGCGCGCAACATGCCCTCGGTGATGTAGCGAACTCGACCGGAAGCCTCTACCTCCGACAAGTACACAAACACAGCTGCATCAGGTTGCGATGAAGCAACGCCGAGGTCGACGGTTACGTGGCCGGCAATTGCGAGCTGTGCGGGGAGCGGCGGCGTGTCGAAGCCGGGCAGTAATGCGATGCGTTCGTCCCAGTCGAGGTAATAATCCTCGATGTTCGCAGCACCAAGCCGTTCGTAGCGTGTGTTGCACCCGGTGGACCAATCAAAGCTCACCTGCGTTTCCACTTGCGTTTCGGTGGATGGGCTTGTGTTCGAAAGGGCACTGACGCTATCCAGGTAGAGACGCCGGGAAAGCGGAGCCGGTGGCCATGACGATGCGTTGCGCCATTTCTCGTCGTGAATACTGTAGTAGTGGATGCGGGCTTCTTCCTCTATCCCTGTCGATGAGCCGAGTAGGTGGTGGTCAAAGAAGCGCAGCACCTCTCCGAGTAGCGGGAAATCAGATGTGGCGTGGTTGCGCCATGGGGAAACATTGGTTCGGGCGCCGTGGTCCCACGGGCCGAGTAGCAATCGGCTGTTGTTGTTCGGTAGGGACAGAAAGCGAGTGATGGCACCATTCGCATAGCCGCCACCATCGTACCAACCGGAAATCGAATAGACAGCGACGTCAGCGGAAATGCCATCTAGATAGCGGTAAGGACTGCAACTTCCCGAGTCGAGCGTCGGGTCGTGTAATGCAGCGCC
Source organism: Cupriavidus sp. PET2-C1 (assembly GCF_054515855.1). Taxonomy (NCBI): domain Bacteria; kingdom Pseudomonadati; phylum Pseudomonadota; class Betaproteobacteria; order Burkholderiales; family Burkholderiaceae; genus Cupriavidus; species Cupriavidus sp. PET2-C1. The sequence goes on along the minus strand of NZ_JBTNRJ010000003.1, from coordinate 207,766 downwards.
ATCGCGGAATGCGAACTCCGGGGCGAGGTCGGCTAGGGCGAAGTTGTTCCTATGCTCGGCAACAGCAGCACGCACCAGGCTGCCATCAGTGTCGGCATCGACACGTTCCGGCCCATCAAAGCGTGGGTCATTGAAGTATGGAAACCTTGCGACCATTTCACGCTGGTCCTGGTCTAGGGCGACCATGAGGTCGTCGTAGGCCTCAACCCAGACTTTGGACAACATCCCGCCCGGATATAACTGCTCACTGTAGATGTCAGACACCGAGAAGAGGGGCGCGATGGCCTTGACAGCAGGATGGCCGGTGCTAGCAAGGAAGCAAGCCGCGGCGCCAAGGTAGGAGATACCTGTCGAGCCAATACATCCGTTTGACCAGGGCTGGCTGACAATCCACTCTGCGACTTCAAAGTAGTCGTCTCTCTCGGTCGGCGAGCGAAGGGCATCCCGCGTGCCAAAGCTAGCGCCTGTCCCTCGTACGTCGACAACGACGACAGCATATCCTCTGGGTACAAAAGCATCCCGGTACTTTGCGGCATTCGGGCTAGGTTCGGCACCGGGAGCGCTCAGGTGGAAGCGGCGATTGTATGGCGTGAAGATCGCAATCGTCGGAAACGACAATGGGGCGGCTGCAGTCTCACTAGGGTGAGGCAAGTAGACGTCGACGGCGAGCCGGCATCCGTCGCGCATAGTGACATGGCAGGATGCGGGGTGTTCGGGAACGCCATAGTCGGAAGGGCGAGTTTCCAGATAGGCTGAGGCTGGCACTTTCCACGCGTTACCGCGGGTATCAATATCGGACATAGGTGAGTCGCTCGGATGGAGGGGAACTGTTCCATATGGTATGTGTATGGCTCTCTGTGCTGGAAAGACGAAATAGCAATGCGGATATCGTTCCAACCTATGATGATTTCTAACACCGTGCTGATAGCGCCCGATACAGTGCGGACGGGAGTGATGAAAGGCCGCCATGTTCCCTCATGTTGGGCAGCGGGACCCATATCAGGGCATACCCTAACCTAATCATAGGTCCAGCCTATGATGACTTCGATATTCCGTATTTGCCGACGTCGAAGGGTCTCCTTACCATCGTTCGTAAGCGCCAGGGCTCCATCGCCCTCGTGCGGTGATACCGACTGCCAAAAGAACGGCAGCGAGTACTTGCTCGAACCATCTTGTATCCCGGAGACGTAACAATGTTCCGCAGACTCTTATCCAGCGCATTTGTAAGCGCACTCGCTCTGATGACCCTGCCGGCCGCCGCGCAGGCCCCATACCCAAGTCATCCAATTCGCTTGGTCGTGCCCCAATCTGCCGGTTCCGGCGCCGATGTCGTGGCGCGCTTGTTGGGCGAAAAGCTTGGAAAGGACCTCGGACAATCCGTGGTCGTAGATAATCGGCCTGGCGCCAATGGCATCATCGCATCCTCGTTTGTCGCGAAGCAACCTGCGGATGGATACACCGTTATGCTGGCAGGTGTTTCACAGGTCAGCTTCAATCAACACCTTTACGCTTCCCTGCCGTACGACGCGCAGAAGGATTTCACCTATATCTCGCCGGTCGTAGATACGCCATTCGTACTGGTTGCAAGCAAGGGGAGTGGCATCACCTCTCTGGCAAGTTTTATCGACAAGGCGAAGACGAAGTCGGGCGGTCTGTCTTACGGCAGCGCGGGTGTAGGCAACTCCACGCACCTTGCAATGGAGATGCTGGCCGACAAAGCTGGCGTGAAGCTTACGCATGTCGCCTACAAAGGCTCGGGACCTGCGTTGACTGGCGTTATCGGTGGGGAAGTGGATGCGATGGTCAGCGTTCTGGGGGCGGCGCTTCCGCAGATTTCTGGTGGCAGTGTCGTTCCCGTTGCTATTGTCGGTCAGAAGCGGGCCCAACAGCTCCCCAACGTGCCGACACTCAAGGAGGCCGGGCTTGACGTTCCCGTGATGCCGGGCTGGTATGCCTTAGTGGGCCCTGCGGCCATGGATCCGAAAATTATTGCTCGCTTGAATGCCTCTGTACAGGCGTTCCTGAACGACCCTCAAACCAAGACCAAGTTGGCATCACTGTACCTGGAGCCTTTGAGCGGTTCGGCGGATAGTATTAAGCAGCGTGCCTTGAGCGACTCGAAGGTGTGGGGCCAGTTCATTGTGCGGCGTGGTATCCAGAACTCTTGAGTGGGAGCGTCCTAATGGCATTGAAGCAAGCCATTCCGCTTGGGATCCTCGAGGCTCTTCGCGAGAGCCCTAGCAATGAGGCCTCCTTCCAGATCATTGATTCGGCCCTCCAGACGATGGTCGGACACAAGCTATTGAGCGTCCTTCGCTTTCACGCTACCGATGGCAGTCTTGAGCGTCTCTACAGCAGTAATATCGGAGCGTACCCAGTGGGCGGCAGGAAAGACCTTGCACTTGCGCCGGCTTCGCAAAAAGTTATTGAGTCCAACCATTACTTTGTTGCGAACAGTGCCGATGAAGTACGCCGTGCATATTGCGACGCAGGACAGATTGCGTCGATAGGATGCGCTAGTGTGTTGAACATGCCGGTACGGATTCAGGGAAGAACTCTCGGAACGCTCAACCTCCTGCACGAGGAGCACTGGTTCACACCGGAGAGAATCCGGGTTGTTGATTTGGCATCGTTCCTTGTCGCCATTCCACTTCTGTTCTCTATGTGCGAGGCTGGAGGAACGATTGCGGCAACATTCGCGCGCAACCAACCCAGCGATGGATACACCCTTTTCCTGGGGACTGTTAGTACACAGTCGGTTGCGCCGTTCCTTTACGCCAAGCTACCGTATGATCCAGTGAAAGATTTCACGGCTTTGACGATGATAGCGAGCGTACCGAATGTTGTCGTTCTGAATAAGTCCATCCCGGCAACTAACCTTCAGCAGTTCACAGCTCTAGCGACGAGTAAACCGGGCAAGCTGTCATATGGTTCTAGCGGGAAGGGCTCGTCGAATCACCTAGCGACCGAAGGACTGATCTCCCGCCTCGGACTACAGGTAGTGCATGCCCCGTACAAAGGCTCCGGTCCGGCTTTAATAGATACCATGGCAGGCCATGTTGATTTTATGCTAGACGTCGTATTGACCTCGCTTCCGTACATCAAGAAAGGGGAATTGAAAGCCATCGCTGTAACGTCCAGCAAACGGATTCCGGTTCTACCGGACGTCCCGACCGTTGCGGAGCAGGGCTTTCCGGGCTTTGAAGCTATTGGATGGTTCGGCCTCTTTGCGCCGCCGGCACTCCCGGATCAGCTGCGCAAGCGCATTTCATCCGAGCTGATCGCTGTCATCCGCAGCAAGGAATTTGGTGCCCATATCGAGTCTTTGGGGGCATTGCCTAGCGGTATTGAGCCCGGCGATTTTGAGCGCGTCGTCGCTGCTGACAGGGCAAGGTGGGGGCAGGTTGCCAAGGCTGCTGGGGTCGTTCCCGAGTAGCAGGGCGGCCGGGTGCGGTCTGGAAGTGATCAATCCAAGGGAGCTGGGCGGTCGTCAAGGACAATTTCGGGGAGGCGTCTATTGCCATCCCTGAGCGCCAGATGCGGTGCCGCCGCGCAGCAAGTCGCGCTCTCGTGGGGGTGACCGGCAGTACGATGGGGCGATCCCCGCCGTGAAGTGGCGCTGGCGGCAAGCCGTGGCCGCTGCGATGGCGCGTCACCTCCATCCAGCTGCGCTCCAGACTGCTCTGGCTGTCGCGTCGGCGAAAAAAAGTGCCCCCCGTTAGCGGGCTTGACACTTCCGCCGTATGCGCCGAGGTACAGCTCGGTTAGAGCGTGTTATGCACTTTGCAGAATGGGGACTGCATGAACAAGCATGAGCATGGCGAAGACGATGAAATGCAAACCAGCCAGGGTTTCAGGCAAGCGTTCATAGTCTCGTGCGAGCCGGCGAAAGCGATTGGCCCAGCCGAAGCTGCGTTCCACAACCCATCGTCTGGGCAGCAGGACGAAGCCTTTCTTGGCTTCGGGCAGTCGAATCACCTGCAACTCTATGCCTTCATTGCGTGCCGCCTCTGCCGGCTCATCACCGGTGTAGCCTTGGTCTGCAAAGGCAACCGTCACAGTCTGGCCGCTTGCACGCTGTACCTGTTGCGCCAGTTCTTGGACTTGAGCCCGCTCTTGTTCGTTGGCCGGCGTTATATGTACCGCGAGCAAGTAGCCGAGCGTGTCGACGGCCATATGAACTTTGCTTCGCCGCTTGCGCTTGTATCCATCGTATCCAGCCCTTGGCCCACTTTCACATGTCGACTGCAACGTCCGACCGTCGAGAATCACGGCGCTGGGCTGGCCACGACGACCCTGTGCGACACGCAGTATCGAACGCAAGTCGCAAACCATTGCTTCAAAACACCCCGCGCGCAACCAGCGCTGCGTTTGCTGATAGACCGCCTCCCACGGCGGGAAATTAGTCGGTAGCAGTCGCCAGGATGCTCCCGCACGTGCTATCCAGCGCAGCGCATTGAACAATTCGCGCAACTCATGCCTGCGCTGGGGAGCCCCCTCATCCATCAACGTTAAATACGGTGCTACAAAGCTCCATTCCTCGTCCGACACGTCCGTTGGGTAGGGTCTGCGTTTCGTCATCTCCCTATGACATGAGCCGTGACGAAAAGTGCATAACACGCTCTAGCAAATCTGCCTATATAGATATCGGTACCTTTCCTTTGCTACTGACTGAGATTGATCCTGATTGACCACTACCATGCCAATCGCCATGTCGCTGGCTGCATAGAGCAGCCACATCGCCCGGGTCAGGGCCTCGAACTGCAGTCGCATCAAGCTGACGGCCGAGGTGGGCAAGCCCAGGGCCGTCAAGGCACGTAGCGCAGTGGCGTGCTCCATCGCGACTAGGCACATGCCCAGTGCCGCTTCGCCTCGGGGCGAGCCGTCGAACTCGGCGTCGTCGAGCAGCACGTTCAGTCGCTCGTGGAGTGCGTCGGATCGTTGGAGCATGTGCTCTAAGGGATTGTCGGCCCCGATTTTGATCTTCCCTTCCATGCCGACATGGTAGCGCAATGCCGTTGATCGGGCGTCCCCGGCCACGAAAGATGGCCGGTCGCGCTGTCGTGCTGCACATCGAGCCTCGCTGCGCGAGTCTCGCCCCATCCGGGCTTCCATCACTGACGCCTACGGCCCGGCTCCTCGATTCGGGCCTGCGCGCTTCGCTTGCGTGGGGTCTGCGCCAACTGCGGCCGGTTGCCCGTCCAGCCGTCTTCCTTCGCTCATCACCTTGTCCGCGACTGTAGCCCGCGGCCGTGCGCCGTCAAGGCGCGCCGGGCCGTGTCCTCGGCTGCGCCTGCGGGCCGCACCAACCCCGCGCTTGTTTCCTTGACGGCGCCCGTCCGCGCGCTCCTGACCGTCGCGGGCGATGAACTCAGGAAAGACGGTGGCAACGAGGCCGGCCCAGGTCTCCGCGCCGACCCCACCGGAAAGCCGAAAGGCGGGCTCCGAATCTAGGAATCCGGTGGTGGTTTTCGACAGCCAACCCTTGTCAGGAGAATGACCATGCAACTCGCATCCCGCTTTGCTTCCCGTTCGCCGGTGCTGCGCTCGGAATATCCCTTGTCCGACGACCAAATCCGCAGCGTAGCCCCGTCCATCTTCGCGGAAGCCCCGCACGAAAGCCGCTCGGAACGGTACAGCTACATCCCCACCGCAACCGTTTTGCAGGAACTGCGCGGCGAAGGCTTCGAGCCTTTCATGGTGTGCCAGACCCGCGTGCGGGCCGACGACCGCCGCGACTACACCAAGCACATGATCCGGCTGCGCCACGCGAGCCAGATCAACGGCAGGGAAGCCAACGAAATCATCCTGCTGAACTCGCATGACGGCACGAACAGCTATCAGATGCTCGCCGGCATGTTCCGGTTCGTTTGCCAGAACGGCCTTGTCTGCGGCGACACCGTGGCGGACGTGCGCGTGCCCCACAAGGGCGACGTGGCCGCGCAGGTGATCGAAGGCGCTTACGAGGTGCTGCACGGCTTCGACCGGGCGCAGGAATCCCGCGATGCCATGCAGGCCGTTACGCTGGACAGCGGCGAGGCCGAAGTGTTCGCCCGCGCTGCGCTGGCGCTGAAGTACGACGAGGATAAGCCCGCGCCCGTCACGGAATCGCAATTGCTGATGCCGCGCCGCACGGACGACAACCGCCGCGACCTGTGGAGCGTGTTCAACCGCACGCAGGAAAACCTTATCAAAGGCGGCCTGACCGCCCGCGCCGCGAACGGTCGCCGCCAGGCCACCCGCCCCGTACAGGGCATCGACAACGGCATCCGCCTGAATCGCGCCCTGTGGCTGCTGGCCGATGGCCTGCGTCAGTTGAAAGCCTGAACCCCATGCTAAGGGGCTTTCAATCGGCCCCTCCATTCCTCCTGCTGTTGTTCCCCTCATGAATGGAGCTACCATCATGAACGCCGTTACCCAAACTGAAGTCCGCGCCGTCGAAACCGCCGCCGCGTTGGAAGTGGCCGACCCGACCAAGAACCTGATCCTGGTTCCGTTGTCGCAGTTGCTGCCGCGCCGCTCCAAGCGCAATGCGCGCACGACCCTGCGCATGTCCATCGCGGAACTGGCCGCGAGCATTTCCCGCGTCGGCCTACTGCAAAACCTTGTCGTCATCCTCGCCACCGATGGCGAGCATTACGAAGTGGTGGCCGGTGATCGTCGCCTTACCGCGTTGAAACTGTTGACGAAGAAGAAGCGCATCGCTGCCGACCATGAAGTGCCGTGCCTGCTGGTGCCGGATGCTTCGGCGCGCACCGTGAGCCTCGCTGAAAACCTGCTGCGTGAGCAGATGCACCCCGCCGATCAGTTCGAGGCGTTCGCCGCACTGGTCAAGGAAGGGCGTCCCATCGAGGACGTTGCCGCCGACTTCGGCGTGTCGCCGCTGGTGGTGCAGCGTCGCTTGAAGCTCGCCAACGTCTCGCCGCGCCTGATGGCCGACTATCGGGCTGGTGGCGTCACGCTGGAACAGTTGATGGCCCTGACCATCACCGACGACCATGCCGCCCAGGAAGCTGCGTTCCACGGCGCGCCGGAGTGGCAGCGCGGCGCATCGGCGCCGCGCGAGCGGCTGACCGAACGCGAAATCGACGCCACGCACCCGCTGGTGCATTTCGTCGGGCTGGACGCCTACACGGCGGCGGGCGGCGGCATCCGCCGCGACCTGTTCGCCGACGCCGCGCTACCGTCATGTCTCACTCTGGCCAAGTTGACAATGCCTCCCTCCCTTGCGCCGGGTCATGCCCGTGTCACAGCGCGGTCTTACACTCGCCGCTTTCCAATTGTCTCTATTTGCAAATAAGCAGTCTTATTTCTTTCACATTCAAAAGAACCCCCCATGTCTCCCAAGCGCCTTGCAAGAATGCTTGCCGCCTTGATCGTTGCCGCGACGCTCGCCGCATGCGGCGGTGATAACAACGATACGTCCAACGCGAACCCGCCAGCGCCCGGCACCCCGGAGCAGCCGGCCGCCCGCGAAATGCGCTGCGCGCCTTGATGAACGATCACGAGTCCAACGAGCACCAGATCCAGAAGATGAATTCACGCCGCAACTTTCTACGGGCAGTCACCGGCACGGGCTTTGCCGCCGCCACACTGGCCGCCTTTCCGCCCAGCATCCGCAAGGCATTGGCGATACCCGCCAACAACGCGACCGGGACCATCAAGGACGTCGAGCATGTGGTCATCCTGATGCAGGAGAACCGCTCGTTCGACCACTACTTCGGCACACTCAAGGGCGTTCGCGGCTTCGGCGACCGGTTCACCATCCCGCTGCCCAACGGTCGCAAGGTATGGCAGCAGCAGCGCACCAATGGCGCAGTGCTCACGCCGTATCACCTGGACGGCAGCGCCAACAACGCGCAGCGCGCGGCCGGTACGCCACATGCCTGGGCAGACAGCCAGAAGGCCTGGGACAACGGGCGCATGGCAAACTGGCCAACCCATAAGACGGATACTTCCATGGGGTACTTCAAGGAGAAGGAGATACCGTTCCAGTTCGCGCTGGCCAATGCGTTCACGCTCTGCGATGCGTATCACTGCTCGATGCATACCGGCACGGATGCCAACCGCTCCTTCCATCTGACCGGAACCAACGGCGCCGCCGCTGGCGTTGCCTTTGTCAATAACGAGTGGGACTGGATCGACGGCTTGCCTGCCACGGCCAACAGGGGCTACACCTGGAAAACCTATGCGGAACGCCTGGAAGAAGCAGGCATCAACTGGATCTCGTACCAGAACATGCCGGACGAATGGGGTGACAACATGCTGGGCGCGTTCCGTCCGTTCCGCCTCGCCAACATTGCGTCCGGCTTCCCGGTATCCAGCGGCGGCGCACCCGGCGTACCCTATGCCAATACGGGCCAGGCCCTGCCGTACCACGCCTACGATGCTGCCACGGACAATGCCGCCAATCCGCTCTACAAGGGCATCGCCAATACGCTGCCGGGCATCGGCCCCGAGAACTACCTGGATGCGTTCAAACGAGACATCCGCGAGGGCAAACTGCCGCAGGTGAGCTGGATGAATGCGCCCTCGATCTATTGCGAGCACCCGGGGCCGTCCAGCCCTGTGCAGGGCGCGTGGTTCCTGCAGGAAGTCCTGGATGCACTCACTGCCGTGCCCGAGGTGTGGAGCAAGACCGTACTGCTGGTCAACTTCGATGAGAACGACGGCTACTTCGACCATATGCCCTCGCCGTCGGCGCCGTCACGCAACGCCGACCTGTCGCTGGCAGGGAAGTCGACGCTCAGCGATGCCGACATGAGCGCCGAGTACTTCAGCCATCCGGCGCCGGCGGGCAGCGGCAGCCAGCCGGCACCGGACGGCCGCGTCTACGGCCCGGGCCCGCGCGTGCCGCTGTTCGCGATTTCGCCGTGGAGCCGCGGTGGGTGGGTGAACTCGCAAGTGTTCGATCACACATCGGTGCTGCGTTTCCTGGAGGCGCGCTTTGGCGTCGCGGAGCCCAACATCAGCCCGTTCCGCCGCGCCGTCTGCGGCGACCTGACCAGCGCGTTCAATTTCAAGACACCGAACGACGAAGCACTGCCCACGCTTAGCGGCCGCAGCACGCGCGCAGCGGCGGATCAGTTGCGTAGCGCGCAACAAGCGCTGCCCGCCGTGCCGTTGCCGCTTGATATGCAGCTGCCGATCCAGGCCAGCGGCACGCGGCCCTCTCGCGCGCTGCCCTATGAGCTGCACACCAGCGCGCGCTGCAACGCCTCCGGCGTAGTGGAGCTCCTGTTCTCCAACACAGGCACGCAGGCTGCGGTGTTCCACGTCTACGACCGCTACAAGCTCAGCCGCCTGCCACGGCGCTACGTCGTCGAAGCCGGCAAGCTGCTGAGCGACACCTGGAACGCGTTCCAGGACAACCTCGGCATGTATGACCTCTGGGTCATCGGCCCGAACGGCTACCACCGGCACATCAAGGGTGACACCAGCCGGATCGCCGATACCGGGACAGCGCCCGAGATCCGCGTGTGCTACGACATCACCAATGGCGATGTCTATGCCGAGCTGATGAACACCGGCGACAAAGCCTGCAACTTCACCATCACGCCGCTGGCCTACCGCAAGGACGGCCCGTGGCCCGTCTCGGTCGCCGGCAAGGGCACCGACTCCCGCCATTGGTCCCTGGCGGCAAGCGGCCAGTGGTATGACTTTGCCGTGACCTGCGACAGCGACCCGGCGTTCTACCGGCGCTTTGCGGGGCGGGTGGAGACGGGCAAGCATACGGTGAGCGACCCGGCGATGGGGGGGAGTGGGGAAATGCCCGGCTGAACCAGCGGGAAGGGGAAGAACGCCGATTTCGGTTGGGTAAGAACGAGGCTGAGAAGGCTGGTGCGCGTTCACCTAAGCTCACGAATGAGTCACCGCGGCGGCGCGATGGCGTGGCGAGGCGGGTGTGTCGTCCCCAAACCGAGGCGTCCTATGTGGAGCCTGTGAACGCTGTTCGGCTGCGGCAGTCGGCTCAGCTAAATCCGCAAGGATTGGGCAATCCGGGTGGTCATTGCCGTGGCAGTGATTGGCCAGGCGCTCGAGCGTTTGCGCCATCGCTTGCAGTTCCGCAATCTTCGCCGTCAGTCTGGCGACATGGGATAGCGCCATCGCCTTGACGTCGGCGCTCGCGCCGTCACGTACCGTAGAAGACCTTCTCACCCACCAAGGCGATCGGCGCTTCGGGGCAGCCATCGATTTGAGACGCGAGTGCCAGATGCCTAAAGGATTTACGACACTGTGGGCGACAGTTATGTCCTGGCCGCGATCCTTCCCGCCTACACGGCAGGCCTGCGGTTTTAGCCCCCATTGGGAAATGGCCTTTCGCGTAGAAAGCCGGGCATCACCTCAGAATCGACCGCTATATTCTTGCTCGGTCTGTCACGAACATCATCGTCGGATTTGCGCCTATCTACCCGTCGTGTTCGTGGTCAGCTTCACCATCGCGTCGCCGATGGTGAAGCTGCCGGGCTTCTGGCGCGGCGGGAATTCCTTAAGCGTTTCCAGCCACTGGCCAATAAAGGCTTGCGCTGGCACCAGTACGTACGCTCGCTCGGATTTCCACTGGGCGTAGCCCCAGCCATCGATCTGGGCTCGCTCAAAGGGATCGGCCCACAAGTCAAACAGCAGCGGCGCGCTCGGTTGCACTGGCGGCTCAGACCACACTTCGAGGCCGTGAGCGCGTTGTTCCAGGAAAACGACCTTCCAGCGGCTCCGCCACTGCCAGGTCTGCCCCTGTTCGAACGCTGGCAATCCGATGTCGTGATCAATGTAGACCGAGCAAGCCCGCCCAACCGGCTCTCACCACGGATGCGGCTGTTCACCGAAACATTTGGCGATGTGGCCGTGTAGCGTCTCGCTATTCCGTATCGTCCAGCTTGACCGTGAAACCGCGCTGCACGCCAGGACGCGCCCATAATGTCTCGTACCAGCGCCTGACGTTCGGGAATTGACTGAGGGCAACCTGATGGCGCTCATGCCGCCATGCCCAGCCGAGTATTGCGAAATCGGCGACGGACAGTTCGCCGGCGACGAACTCCACATCTGCTAGGCGGCGGTCCAGCACCCCATAGGGGCGGTACGTTTCCTCCGAGCTGGTCCGAGTGACCGACGGGTCGTGCGGTGACGTGTCCGACGTCACCGCACAGCGGCTGGCATACCGGATTTGCCCGCTAGCCGAAGGTGAACGCATACGCCTGGACACCGGGATCCAGAAAGCGGATCTCGAACGTGTGCTCGCCGACCTCCCCAGCCTGGCGTACCAGCTGGTAGAGCCGCGTCTGGGTGACGGCGCCATTGCCGCCGGTATCGGTGTCGGCGCCATGACTGGCGCCCGGGCGTTTGCCATCAACGGTGACGACGAAGCGCACCGCCCGGCCATCGGCGGCCGGTCCCAGCACCAGATGCAGGTCGCGCGCATGAAAGCGATAGGCAATGCTGCCGTCCCCGCGATTGAGCGTTGCCCGCTCGGCACCGACGATCCATTGGCCCGACAGGCCCCACTGGTTGAGGCGAAGCCCGCCAACGCTGTACTCACGCGGTGCGTCTGGACGCATACCACCGGGCGAGGCGAAATCTTCCGCCTGCCTGTAACCGACATAGGTCTCGGCCGAGCGAATGTTGCCCAGGTCCGGCGCCGCCTGCACGCCGCTCGCATCGGGCGCGACCACGCCGCGCGCGACCGGCGGATTGCCGGCCTCCGCCAGCAGCGCCTGGATGACGTGCTCTGAGTTGGCATAGTCGCCTTCGCCGAACTGATGATGGCGGATGTTGCCGCGGGCGTCGACAAAATAGGCAGCCGGCCAGTAGCTGTTCCCGAATGCGCGCCAGATGCGGTAGTCGCTGTCGACCGCCACGGGAAAGCCGATGCGGAAATCCGCGATCGCTCGGTGGACGTTGTCCGGCTTCTTCTCAAAGGCAAACTCAGGGGTATGCACGCCAACGACGGTCAGTCCCTGATCCTTGTACTTGTCCGCCCAGGCGCGAAGGTAGGGGAGGGTGCGGATGCAATTGATGCAAGAGTAGGTCCAGAAGTAGACCAGCGTGACCTTGCCTTGCAGCTTGTCGGCCGACAGGGGCGGCGAATTGATCCATTGCACCGCGCCATCGAGCGAGGGCAGGCGACCTTCTAGCGGCAGCTGGCGTGGGAAGCCGGCGGGCAGGCTACTGGCGGTCAACAGCATGCCGCTATTGCCGCGAGCGGCGGTCGTCGCCTGCGGCGGGGGCGGCTGCTTGTGCAGCGCGTTGACCAGCGCCTGTTCGATGCGAGCGGTTCCGCTGGAGGACAAGCCTGCCAGCAGGCCGGTATCTGCGCCGACGCCAATAGCCGCCACCGCACCCAGAGTCGCCACTCCGAGACCGCGGCGCAGCCATGCGCCTGTGCCCATGGTCCGCTTCATCAAGGCAAGCGCGCGCCCGCCGATGCCGAGCGCGGCGGCCAGCGAAGTCGCCGCACCAGCGGCGTAGGCGGTCAGCAGCGGCACCGCGGACATGCCGCCGCCCTGGAGCGCCGCGCCGGTCAGAACCAGCCCGAGGATTGGGCCGGCGCAAGGGGCCCACAGCATGCCCGTGGCAACGCCAAGCATCAGTGATCCCCATGGAGAAGCCTGCGCGGGCGAGGCCGCTGCGGCCAGCCGGTCACCAAGTGTCACGACGGGCCGCGTGAGGATTTGCGCCAGCTGCGGCACGAGCAGCGATAGCCCGAAAGCTGCCAGCAGCACCAGCGCCGCAATGCGCCCGTATTCGTTGGCGCGCACCGCCCATGCGCCGCCTGCCGACGCCAGGGCGGCAACCGAGGTGAAGGTCAGCGCCATCCCCGCCAGCAGCGGCAGCCTGCCGCGCATGAACGGCTGGCCGGTACGGCTGAGGACAAAGGGCAGGACCGGCAGGATGCACGGGCTCAGGATGGTGAGCACGCCTCCAAAATAGGCAAGTAGCAACAGGGTCATGATCGGGGTCCTCTCGGAAAGGCTGGGCTTGCCTTGCATCAGACGCCGCCGATGTCGCCCGGATGTGTCGTGATCGGGCGGATATGTACCGGACAGTGGATGTACCGCCGCCAGATACAGTGCGATACACAGAGCGTCCAGGGCACCGGCTGCGGCGGCTTGTCGCGGGCGCCTCCTTTCCAGCTTCGTCTCGTACCTCAATGCGGGACCAGATCATCGCGGCCACCTATTGCGGGGTCTTTCGCGCGTTTCCGGGGGGCATCATCTTTCGCACGATCGCACGATCGCACGATCAGCGCGATGCGGGCATGGCAGTCGGCGAGCGCCGTGCCTCTCGGCGCACAGCGGCATGGCGTGTTGCGTTGCGAGATCCGTTCTATGATTACCATCGACATCGATGGGGAACCTGATATGAGTGAAATCGAAGTGCTGACCACCGCATTGCATGCGTTCCGTTCCGTGGCGCTGAACGGACATCCGACCCCGATTCAGCGGCTGCACCGTCTGGAACAGGCGATTGGCGCCGTCGGGCTGGGTGTCGAACTCCATGTCAAGCGGGACGACCTGGGCGAAGTCGGCGGTGGCGGCAACAAGCTGCGCAAGCTCGAGTTCCTGCTGGGCGCGGCGCTGGAAAACGGCGCCGACACGATCCTGACGGTCGGAGGCTTGCAGTCCAATCACGCGCGTCTCGCCGCGGCAGCCTGCGCGCGCCTGGGCCTGGATTGCGAACTGTTCCTCGGCGATCTGGTGCCGCGACACGATATCGACTATCGGCGCAACGGCAATGTCCTGCTCGATGCGTTGTTCGGTGCGGCGGTCCAGGTGGTGCCGGCCGGATCCAGTGCGCTGGAACGTGCGACTGAGCGCGCCGCGGAACTGCGTGCGCAGGGGCGTAAGCCGTTCGTCATTCCGACCGGCGGATCGACGCCGCTGGGCGCCCTTGGATACGCGAAAGGCGCGCTCGAGATCGCTCGTCAGGAGCAGGCGCTGGGCATCCGCTTCGATCATATCGTCGTGCCGAACGGTAGTTCCGGCACGCACGCCGGCCTGAGTGCCGGCTTCCACGTGCTGGGAAGGGGCGCCGGGCTGGTCCGCTCATACAACGTACTCGTTGACCAGACGGCAACGCGCCAGAGGACCGTCGAGCTGGTGACCGAGGCGCTAGGCATGCTCGGACAGCCTGTGGATCCGACGCAGGTGGAGGCTAACGTCGAAGGCGGCCATCTGGGCGACGGGTACGGGATTCCGACCGATGAAATGATTGCCACGCTGAAGCTGATGGCGACCACCGAAGGCTTGCTGCTCGATCCCGTTTATACGGGCAAGGCGTTCGCCGGGCTGCTGTCCGATGTGCGGGCCGGCCGGTTCGAGCCGGGCGCGCGGCTGCTGTTCGTCATGACAGGCGGGGCTCCCGGCCTGTTTGCGTATCGAACGGCGTTCGATCCGTTTCAGGCATAGCCGAAGCGTTGAAAGCCACACCTAGAACGTGGTCGTTGCTTCGCTGGCTGATGCGTGCAGTTCGCGTGCTGTCCGCTCTTCGTCGGTCGCCTTGCGATATTGTCCGGGAGCTGTCCCAGTCAGACGCTTGAACGCATGGCTGAACGCGCTTTCAGACGTGTACCCGATAGCTTCCGCGACTTCCGCGACCGATGCGCCGCCGCGCAGGTCCCGCTCGGCGAGCTGCATGCGCCAGTTGGTCAGGTACGTGAGAGGGGGCATGCCCATCACTTGGCGAAAATGAACAACGAACGAGGTGCGTGACATGCCGGCTACCTGCGCGAGACCTTCCAGGCTCCAGGCGCGTTTGGCGTTCTCATGCATGGCGGCCAGGGCGGGAGCCAGCCGCCTGTCGCCCAAGGCCCTGAGCCAACCACCGCCGCTGTTCGGGGACTGCATGGCATAAGCCCTGAGTGTCTGCACAAAAAGAAGCTGAGCCAGTTCCGCGAGCACAATGGGCCATCCGGGACGAGACGGAGGGCGCATTTCACGGACGATCTGTTCGAGCAGCCAGGCGAGGTTTGCCGCTTCGTACTGAGCGCCACTGACATGAATGAGCGGGGGCAGGCCGCCGAGGAGCAAAGGCTGATGCCGTTGGTCGATCTGCACCATGCCGCCAAGCATCACGAATGCCTCGCCCAGCCCAAGACGATAGTTGCCGTTCTCGTCCTGGCTGAGTGATGTCGCAACCGCGTCTGCAATGAGATCCGGTGCGCTGGCCAGCACCAGCGAACGGGAGCCGTTCGTGACCAGAACATCCCCGCGCTCAAACCGCAAAGGGGTTGCCATCCCCTCCATGAAGTACCAGCAATCGCCCTCGACAGCCGCGCAGAATTTCACTGCATCGAGATTCGCAAAGCGGCGCCCCCAGCTTCCCCCAGCGACGAGCCGCCCGGAGATGCTGCACCGGGCACGCACGAGATTGAGCACGTCAGAGAGAAGGTCGGTGGCCATTTTCGAACTATCGCGCATAAAGAGCGGCCTATCAAGTATTCAAAGTACGAGCGGTGCCGGGTAGAGTGCCCCCATCGAACGAATGGAGAGACACCATGTCCACCTTGCAAGCGCCCATCGGCTCCGGCTTCGGCCCGGCCTCCACTGCTGCCGAAGTCATCACTGGCATCGATCTCACCGGCAGGCAGGTTGTCGTGACAGGCGGCTATTCCGGGATTGGCGTGGAAACCGTCCGGGCTTTCCGCTCCGCGGGCGCAACAGTTCTCGTGCCCGCTCGCGACATGACCAAGGCCAGGGAAGCGCTTCGCGACATTCCCGGTGTGATTCTGTCCGAGATGGACCTGCTCGATCCGGCGTCGATCGACCGGTTCGCGGAACGGGTCCTCGCGGCAACTGACGCGCTCCATATCCTTGTCAACAATGCGGGCGTCATGGCTGCGCCGCTCTCGCGGGATGCGCGCGGTTACGAATCCCAGTTCGCTGCCAACCATCTCGGCCACTTTCAACTCACCTGCCGCCTCTGGCCCGCTTTGTGCCGCGCAAACGGCGCTCGCGTTGTTGCACTCAGCTCTTATGGGCATCGGCGCGCGGGTATCGATTTTCACGATCCCAATTTCGAGGCTCGCACATACGACCCATGGGTTGCCTACGGCCAGTCGAAAACCGCGAATGCCCTGTTCGCCGTCGCGCTGGATTCGATCGGTCAACGTCAGGGCGTCCGTGCGTTCTCGGTGCATCCGGGAGGTATCGTGACTGGCCTTGTCCGGCACATGTCGCAGGCGCAGATCGATGCAAGCGAGATCATCGACAAGGCGGGCAAGCCAATCATCGATCCGCGGAACAATAAGAAGACGCCGCAACAAGGCGCTGCGACGACGGTATGGTGCGCGACGAGCCCCCGGCTCGAGGGCATGGGCGGCACTTACTGTGCCGACTGCGATATCGCCCGCGCGTTGCCCTCCGACGACTCAACGGAGTTGCATGGCGTACGCCCGCGGGCGACAGATCCTGTCGCGGCCGGTCGCCTTTGGCAACTCAGCGAGCAACTGACGGGCGCACGGATCGATTGAACTCTTCCCTGTGCTCGCTCAAGGCGGTAAAGCCAATCAGGCCGTATGGCGGTTGCCGCGAAGGGAAGCGATGCTCGTATCGGGATTTAAGCGCCAGTCAGGCGAAAAAGCACTTGTACGTTGGTATTGGGTTTGCATGCATCCCCGCCAGCAAGCTGAGGAGGAAATGCCTGGGGGGCGTCGTTATCCGGCATCTGTTATGCACGCGCGATGAGACCTTCCTGCTCCGCTCTGCAGGCCTGCCAAAATAGAATGGCGGGGGGCTGACTGGATTTGCAGGCCCTTGGCAAGGCACGGGGCGATGCAACCGCCCGCGTTGGCCAGTCCAGTGAAAGATGGGACCCACATTTGCAGCGCGCCTGCCGTAGAGAGGCTGGCACCCGCATTCGCGAGCGCGGATGACCCATGTTAGGCCGCAGGCCGGGGGGCGCCACTGGACGATGGTATTGGCGATGCGCGATGGCACACCGGGCAACCCGTGCCGGATGTCTGCCGGCATAGCGTGCCGCACGGGCGACGGCGGGCGACGCCGACCGCGGTGCACGAAAATGACGTTCGATGGGTAGCGTTGTGAGTTACGCGCATTGATGAGCTGCGGGCCCCAGGTTCGGGCAGTAGGCTTGTAGCGACTGATATCCCGACGGGTGTCGGCGCGGGGCCCGCGAGCAAAAAACCGGCCGGAACCCAACGGACCGGCGCAAGCTCGGCAGCAAGCATCACCTCATCGTCGACGCGCAAGGCATCCCGTGTGCCGCTTTCGCCTCGCCTCTCCCATGCTATTCCGGGGCGCTTCCCCGCTGTTTCCTTTCCTTTTTGTACGCGTTTGTATCAGCCGGCGGTACCAATACGCTAGCTGACACTAAGACCCGTATTTCGCTACGGGCGCGATACGCACACGGTCTTAAATACGTTCCGTGGCAGCGCAACGCATAACCGACGAAGCGAAAACGCTGCTTCACCATACCTGGCAACGTAAGCCGCATATCGCAAACCAATCAATGCAAAGGAAACTGATCATGTCCAAGAACTACGCCAAGCGCCTCGTCCTCGCCGTCGCCCTGGTTGCCGCTGCTGCCGGCGCGCAGGCTTCCGTCCGCGATGCCCGTGACCCGTACTCGAGTGGCGCCCGCTCCGTCCAGGATGCCCGCGATGTATTCAGTGAAGGTGCCCGTTCGTCGAGAGACGCCCGCGACCCGTACACGGATGGTGCGCGTTCCGTGCAGGACCAGCGCAGCCAGTACTACGACGGTGCCCACACCATCGCTGGCATGGACCGCACCGGTGTGTCGGCCGACCCGGCCCGCAAGGTCGATCCGTACCTCGATGGCGCCTATGCCTGACCGCCGCCCATCGCACAACCCTTGTCAATCCGCTATTGAACACCCATTGAACTATAGAAGGAGCGCATCATGATCCGCATCGAGAAAGTCCTGTACACCGGCAAGGTCCACATCACGTCCGGCGGCCGCGATGGCACCGCTCGCAGCAATGACGGCAGGCTCGATATCGAACTGTCGTCTCCAGGCAGCAAGGGGCAGGGCACCAACCCGGAACAACTGCTGGCCGCCGGCTGGTCGGCATGCTTCATCGGTGCCATGGGCCTGGCCGCAGGCAAGCAGAAGATCAAACTGCCGGAAGACTTGTCTGTGGATACGGAAGTGGACCTGGGCACTGCGGGCACCGAGTATTTCCTGCAGGCACGCCTGCGCGTGCAGATCCCCGGTATCGAGCGAGAGGTGGCTCAGGCGCTGGTAGACACCGCGCACCGTACGTGCCCGTACTCGAAGGCGCTGCATGGCAACGTCCATGTCGAAACCGTGCTGGTCTGATCCTTGCCCCCTCTCGCGCCGTGCGAACGAGGGGGCAAGTCATTCAAACTCTGAGGCCTGAATCATGCGTAACGTTATTCGTGCCATCCTGGCCGCAGCAGGCATTGCTGCGATCTATACCTTCGGCACCAGCGTCATTGCAGGGGGCTCCGAGGTGGGGGATCAGGGCAAGGCCCCGGAGTTCGCGAACATCGACCACTGGTTCAATTCGGAACCGCTGACGATGCAGCAACTGCGCGGCAAGGTAGTGCTGGTGGATTTTTGGACGTACTCGTGCATCAACTGCGTGAACACGCTGCCGTACGTCAAGCAGTGGCACGAAAAGTACAAGGACCAGGGGCTGGTAGTGGTGGGCGTGCACACACCGGAGTTTCCGTTCGAGAAATCGACGGACAACGTGCAGGCAGCACTCAAGCGGTTCGACATCCGATATCCCGTGGCGCAGGACAACATGTATGCAACATGGTCAGCGTTCCGCAACCAGTACTGGCCCGCTACGTACCTGATCGATGCCAACGGCCGCATCGTCTATCAGCACTACGGCGAGGGACGGTATAAGGAAACGGAGGCTGAGATTCAGAAACTCCTGACGGAACGCAAGGCAGCGCAGATGCAGTGAAAAGGGGCTGGGCTGCTCCCATGCCGCGAAATGGCCGCCCTTGTCAGTACGGCATGACATTGTCGAGGATATCGTCGCGCGCCCCCCATCGAACACCCGCGCGATCAGCGCACCTGAGAGCACCTTGAGGTATATTTGAGCGACGAGTTTGATGCAAGTACCGAGCCGTATGAAGAGACGTGTCGCATGCTCAAGCGATGGTCGTGGTGTCGCTGACAGTATTTGACCCTGAATCGTATCGGATAGTACGGCATCTCTGCGATGCGCGAACGGCAACAAGCGGCCGATCTCAGCCGCCTGCTTGTGTTGAATCCACCCTGCGCCCGTCCTTCGCGCTGCCATGTAGGGGCCTATTCTTTTGCCAGCCGGGCATACATAAAAATGGAGCCTCGCGGGCTCCATTCGTTCAGCGGGTCAGTACGCCTTACAGCGCGGCGTCCTTCAGTTTCTTCAGCGGGCGGACCTTCACCTTGACGGTGGCGGGCTTTGCTGCGAACCACTGATCTTCGCCGGTGAACGGGTTCTTGCCGAAGCGCTTCTTGGTTGCCGCCACTTGCAGGGCGGTGACCTTGAGCAGGCCGGGGAGCGTAAACTCGCCCGCGCCCTTCTTGTGCACCGCGCTCAGGACGGTGTTTTCCAGGTGGGCCAGCACGGTCTTGACGGTCTTAGCGTCCAACTCGGTCTGGGCGACCAGGTGGGCCAGCAAGCTCGCCTTGGTGAAGGTTTCCTTCAGCGGTTTCGCCACCGGTGCGGCCGCTGCGGCTTTCTTTACCGGTGCGGCCGCCTTCGTGGCGGGTGCCGCTGCCTTCTTGGCTGCCGGCTTGGCCGGGGTCTTTACGACAGCTTTCGCTTTGGTTGCCATGGATTCTTCTGTGGTCTAGTTACTCGTTGAAATGTCGCCGTGGAGGCGTTCGAAAGAATAGCAAATTTCATGCGGTGTGTGCGACTGGGTGAAACCAACAATTACAACTGCGCACCGATGGTAGCTCCGATTCGATCGCAGGTGCGCGTGCCGGCCAGCCCAAGCAGTGCGGCCGGCAAGTAGCTGACGCCGGCAGTACGTGTTGCGCAGCACCCGCGGGCTCATGTCTTCGTCTTCGAAATCGTTGGCCAAGAGCGCCGCTCGCACAATCTTGCTAAGGCTTATATCAGTGATCGGCCCGCCGCTGGCCCTCAGTGAGAAAACGAGGTCGCTAGCGACCGGCAGTGTCTGGCGGCGAACGTGCCATACCGCTAGGATCGGCGCGTCGTTACTATGGCAGTCGCGCTTGACAGCCATGCAGATCTCCCAAGCGGTTCCGGTGGGGCGTTTTTTTATTGTCGAAAGCCTTGTGATCGATTTGCCGTATCTACCTTTTTTGACACTTTCACGTATTATTCACAGCGCAGAACAATACCGATAAAGACGGGGTCATCGTGATCGACACACTCAGCCAGCAGCGTACCAATATGGCCATGGAAAGCTTTGTCGGGGCGGCGCGGACCGCCCTGGGCGACAGCCTGCGTGCCATCGTGCTATATGGCTCCGCCGCCGAAGACGCGGTGCGCGCGCGGTCCGATATCAACGTGCTGGTGGTGCTGCACCGATTCGAGCCCGTGCGGATCGATGCGTTGCGCGATACCCTGCGCGCGCTGCATGCAGCGGTTCGGCTGGATGCGATGTTCCTGCTGGAGGATGAGATCGAGGCGGCGGCGCAGGCCTTCCCCGTCAAATTCTTCGACGTGCTGCGTCGCCATCGGGTGGCGTACGGCGACGATCCTTTCGCAGGTGTCGCGATCGGCCCGGACGTGATCGCCGGCCACCTGAAGCAGTTGCTTCTGAACATGATCCTGCGGTGGCGCAATGCCTATGCCACTCGCGCTGCGCGCGAGGAACAACTCCCGGCCTTGCTGGCGGACGCCACGGGCCCGCTGCGCGCCAGCGCCGCTGCCTTGCTGTCCCTGCAGGGTGAAACGGTGGCGTCGCCTAAGGCAGCCCTGCAACGGGTCGTGGATGGCTGGAGCAATGCTGCCGCCAGCGCCGCGCTGACGCGCTTCTCTGGCTTGCGGGAAGGCGGGGCCCTGGCGCCGGGAGAAGGAGAAGTCCTCTTGCTCACCGTCATCGACATGGCCGGGCGCATGCGCGCGGAGCTCGGTGCATGACGCTGGCCAATCCGCTGAATCCATTTGGCTGGCCCGGCCAAGCGTTTCTTGCATTCTATGTGGTCTTTGGCCTGATGGTGGCGTTTGGCTTGCGCCGCTGGCTGCGTGCGCCCTGGCGTTACCCGGCGACGGCCCCACTCGGGCCGCTGACCTCGGATCCATATTGCGTGGCTTACCTGCGCGGCGGCGAGGGGGAGGCGAAACGGGCCGTGTTGTTTTCCCTGATCGATCGCGGCTTGCTGGAGATCTCCGGCATCAAGCTCTGCACGAAAGGTGCCGTCGAACTCGCCCGGCGTCCACTCGAGCGCGCGGCGCTGACAACCTGCCGAATCCCGCAGCCGACGCGGCAGCTGCTTGAGAACAAGCCGTGGCCGCGCCCGGCCACGGCGGATTACCAGTCGGCGCTGCGCAAGGCCGGACTGCTGACACCGGATGACGACAGCAAGCCCGCGGCCTACTGGTGCGCACTGGCTTTGCTGCTGGGCGTGGCAGGCTTCAAGGTGGTCCACGCGCTGTTGCATGGTCACTATAACGTGTGGCTGCTGATCATTCTCGCAGGCGTCTTCTGGGTGTATCTGATGCCAGATCCGCAACGTCTCACACCGGCCGGCGAGCGCTTCCTGGCGGACCAGCGTGTGCTGTTCGGCAGCCTGCGTTCGCGTAGGCTCAGGCCTGGCGGCCAGGACCCCGATGCCACCTGGCTGGCGGCGGTGTTTGGCCTCGAGGCGCTGCCGCTGGCCGTTTTCCCATACGTGCACACGTTGTTTCCCCTCGGGCCGCTGTCTGTCAAGGACGAGAATCAACCGGACAACAGCGGTGGCTGCGGCAGCTCTTGCAGTAGCAGCAGTGACAGTGGTGATAGCGGCGGGGGTAGCGGCTGCGGGGGCTGCGGAGGCGGCGGTGGCGACTGACGGCGCCATGCCGGCGGACCGCGTCGGGCTGGGCTGGCGACCGGAACTGGTGGCTGGCATCCAGCACCATCTTGACCGCATCGACGTGCTGGAGGTGATCGCGGATGGCTGGTTCGACCGTCCGCGCGCACAATGGCGTGCGCTTGCCACTCTGGCGCGCCAGGTGCCGGTGCTGCTTCACGGGGTGGGCATGGGCCTTGCCTCGGCGTGGCCAGTGCAGCCGGTACGGTTGCAGGCCATGGCGCGGCTGGTGGACAAGGTGCGGCCGCTGGGGTGGTCGGAGCACCTGGCATTCGTGCGCGCGGGGGGTATCGAGATCGGCCACCTCGCGGCGCCGCCTCGCACTGCCGCCACGGTTGAAGGTACTTTGCGCAATCTGCGGGAAGCGCGCCGCGTGGTGGGCAGCATGCCCATGCTCGAGAACATCGCCACGCTGATCGATCCGCCGGTCTCCACGCTGGACGAAAGCGGCTGGCTCGGCGCGATTGCCGAAGCGGCGGACGCCACGCTATTGCTGGATTTGCACAACCTCCACGCCAACGCGCTCAACTTCGGGCAGGACCCGCTTGCCCAGCTGCGCACGCTGCCGCTGGCCCGGGTGCGCTGCGTGCACCTGGCTGGCGGGCGCTGGATCGGCAATCCGGCGGCGTCTGGCCGGCGCTTGCTGGACGATCATCTGCACGATCCGCCGGAGGCGGTCTTTGGCTTGCTGGCCGAACTCGCGGCTCGCGTGCCACACGCGCTGACGGTGGTGGTCGAGCGCGATGGCGCTTATCCACCTATTGCTGAATTGCTGCGGCAACTCGATCTGGCACGCGCCGCGCTGGCGGCCGGGCGTGCGCGGCGCCGTGTGCCGCAGGGGAGCAATGCGCTGCCGGGGCAAGTGGCCCTACATGGCGCGGACCTGGAGCGCGGGCGCCGCGTCGAGCGCCTGCTGGCCAACGTGTACGCCGACGCCGCCGCGCGTGGCGCATTCCTGGGCGACCCGCATGGAACGGCGCTGCGCGCCGGCTGTGCCGAGCAGGACGCGATGGCGCTGGCGTCGCTGGACCGGGACGGTCTGGCGTTCGCGGCCGCCAGCTTCGCGCATAAGCGCGGGGCGATGGCCTTGCCGATGAATCATTGAGCGGTGACAGCGGGGCGCGTTGCTTTTCCTGGCAGGTCACCGATTCCGTGGTGATCCGCGAGATGGGTGTATTTGAAGGCAAAGGCGAACACCCCATCGAGGCAGTGCTTGCTCAACGGTAACCCGCGCGATCAGATCGGTTGGAGGTGTGATGAGGGATAGAAAGCTGCCTTTGACCGTCGCGCGTCTAAGTCGAGAGCGAGATTCAGTTCATGCGTTCGTCTCGAGAACCTCGGGATCAATGTACGCTGGAACTTTGGACGAGAGCGTTTGCTTCAACGCGCGAGTACCCGTATCCGCCAGGACTTCACTTTCGCCCGCGTCAAGGGCGTCGTAGGATTGGCGGACCACGTCCACCGGGTCCGCCTTCGGCACATCGAAACCCCTTGTGAGATCGGTATCCACGAAGCCAACATGCAAGCCGACCACATGGATGCTTCTCTCTTTGAGGTGTGCCCGGATGTTGTTGGTATAACTCCATGCCGCTGCCTTCGATGCCGAATACGGTGTAAGTATCGGCACGGTTCTCCACGTGACGTCGGACAGCACGTTAATGATGCCGCCTGTGCCATTGCTCGGGAGGGACGCCTGGAACGCGCGCGTCGTTCGCATTAGGCCATAGTAGTTCGTCTCGAAGATGCGCCTCGCCTGATCCTCCGCGTTTTCCGAAAACGGAGATTCGCTTATCTCTGCTATTCCCGCGTTGTTGACCAGCAGCGTCACATCGGATGCGATCCTGGCAGCCGCGATGACGGACTCTGGATCGGTGACGTCGAGCTTGATCGGGACGATGCCGGGCTCGCTGAAGCCTTCCGGATTGCGCACGCCTGCATAGACCTTCGCGGCACCGCGAGCTAGCGCGCCTCACGGGAAAACGCCAGGCCAAGTCCGCGACTCGCTCCTGGCAGGAACACAACTGAATCCTTGATCTTCATTTTTGAACCCCAGTGGTTGGTGCAACAGATTGGTTGGAGGCCCCAAAAGGCTCGGTTTCCTAACGCCAGTACGGGTCAGGTAGATGGACATGCGCCGTTCAAACGCGTAAACGGCGGTCCCAACCAGAAAGGCGACTATTCCGGGGAAGATGCAGACTCAATGCTGACTTTCATCTCCGAAAGACTGCGACGCAATACGTCCACATTTACCGCTCCATTCATGACGCTGAAATGATGCTGCGCTTCATGCCAGAGCGGAGCCGCTCGCTCGAAGAGCTCCATGCCATCTGGAGTGAGTTCGACGATACGAATACGACCGTCCTCAGGAGACGGCCGCACCCTGACGAAGCCGTCGCGCTCCAAAAAACCGATCATCTTTCCCATGGCTGTGCGCTCGATGTCGAGACGCTCAGCCAGGGCATTGACCGAGGCGGTTTTCCGCTCGTTCAACGTTGCCAGGGTCAGAAATTGCGTGATACGAAGGCCGGACGGCTGCAGGTACGCGTCGTAAAGACGCGAGATCTGGCGGG
Organism: Cupriavidus sp. PET2-C1; assembly: GCF_054515855.1. NCBI lineage: Bacteria > Pseudomonadati > Pseudomonadota > Betaproteobacteria > Burkholderiales > Burkholderiaceae > Cupriavidus > Cupriavidus sp. PET2-C1. The sequence continues at coordinate 183,209 of NZ_JBTNRJ010000003.1, read as the reverse complement.
CGGCCTTCCTCACCGTAAAGCAGTTGCATTGATCAACCCCGATGGGTTGGCTTTTCGCCCGCATCTCACTTCTCCTCAACGTTGGAAAATTACCCGGATCTTCGTGCGCGTTTCAAGCGAAAGCGCTTCGGTACTTCTCGATGAAGGCCGACACCGATAGCGCGGGTGTACCCGTGATCTGCTCGACGACATTGTTGGTACCCTGGAATACGCCCTCTCGATAATGCTGGGCGACTTCGACGAGGTGCTGCACAAGGAACGGAGGGAACTTGTACACCTGCTCCATCTTCTGTTTGAACTCCTCGATCGAAGTCGGAGCATATTCGATTTTGGCGCCGAGCACCTCACTCATAATCGCTGCGATCTCCGTATGGTTCAACTCCACCGGGCCATGAAGCGTGTACGTCTTGCTCCCATGGCCTGCCGGCTTCGCCAGCAGGTGAGCAATGACCCTGCCCTGGTCGTCCGTGCTGATCGGCGCGTGGCGTCCGTTCTCGAAAGGGAACTCGATCTTCTTCTTGGCCCAGATTTCTTTCGCGAAATGCGGGTAGACGAGCCAATCCGCGAAGAAGGTGGGGCGCAAGTGCGTCGTCGGCACATCAGACCAGTCGAAAACACGCTCGGAAACCCAGTGATCCTGCGCCGCATGGCTGGTCGACTCCCGTCGCGCCGAAATCTGCGACATGTTGACGATAGCGCCGACGCCGGCCTCTTTCGCGGCCTGTGCGAAATAGGCTGCGGCCCCGAGAATCCCCGGTGCGATCGGGTGCAGGAAGTAGGCGGAGCTGACACCTTCCATCGCTGCACGGATAGCGTCGATGTCGGTGAAATCCCCGACGGCGATGTCGACACCGCGTGCGCGCAGAGCCGCCGCCCGCTCGTCGTCCGAGCGCACATAAGCGCGGACGCGCTTGCCCATCTGCAGCAGTTCGTCGATGGCTGCACCGCCGGTACGGCCGGTTGCGCCGCTGACGAGAATGGATGATTCGTTCATGGCTGTAGTCCTCTGTGAAATAAAGAGCATATGCTCTTATTTTTCAGTATAGGAGCATATGCTCCTATCTACAAGTTTTTTTCTACGGGCGGCTCCTGTGCAGCCTTGTGCACGTGTCGCCCCTCACCGAGCCTGGATGAGGGCCTCTCCCTAAAAAGCTGCCATCCCGCGGACGACACCTGGCCGCGCACCAATCCTGGCATACCAGGCGCGAAGCAGAGGCAGGTCGGACCAATCGAGGTTCTGCCTCACGGCAAAGGCGCTTGTATAGGCGGCGATGTCTGCGAGGGTGAATCTGTCGCCGGCGATGTACGGGGTGTCGATCAAGAAGCGTTCAGCCAGAACGAGCGCCTCGATGGAGCGACCTGCAAGAAATTGAGCGCCCCGTTCGTCGTGTTGTTGCGTCAGCGTGAAAGCGCTGCCGTTTGGAGCAATCACTTCCGTGATGAAATAGAACAGGCGGTCGAAGAACAAGGCTCCCTGTTGGCCCGGATCGGGCGTTAGCCTTTCCCGGGATCGACTCGCCGCATAGAACATGATCGCGTTCGATTGGGTAAGGATGAGGTCGGCTCCTGCGTCGCATTCTTCGACCATGACCGGGACGAGGCCACGTGGGTTAAGCGCCCGAAACGCAGCAGTCTTGTGCTCTCCGGCTTTCAGATCCAAGCGGGTGGCGGAATACGAAATGCCAGCCTCTTCCAGGGCAATGGCTGCCCTCCGGCTGTTGCCTGTTTGTGCTCCGTAAAGACGGATTGCCATGAGCCAGTCTCCCCTTGACCTTCAGGATAGCTCGTTGCGCCCTGCGAGCGATGACAAGCCCTCACTCGGGCCGGGAAAATGTGCCGTAGCAGCCACGCGCTCGTATTCTCAAGCGCCAGGCAGGAAAGGTCGTATCGCAGCGGCGGAGATGTCTTGCGGCGTCAGTCGACGATTCGTCGTTGAAATGTGCGACCTTTGAATCCTTCGTAAAGGACTGAATCATTTCCTCGAGATCCCACGTCTCGAACAGCCAGCTAACCCGGTTGGCGGGATACACACAATGCGAGATTCGGCTATCTATCGTAACGGCGGCTGCCATGGCGGCGGCTGGGATCCGCGACGACACCGAGGAGGCCTGGAAGAGGGGCGCCATTGTTGGCCGGGTGGCGATTCGCGCCACGATCAGCGGGGCGACGGATACGGTTATTCACTCGTAGCGCAATCTGTCAACTACCCCGCCCAGAAGGGCGGAGCTTGTAAGGGCTACTGACCAGGCAAAGCGTGGCCTTTTTGCTGCTGCAGGGGAGACTTACTCCCAGGGGAGCGGTTCCGCTCGGATGACCAGCTGCCGATACTCCTCCAAAACGTCGAGCAGCGTTTGGGTCGGGGAGACGCCGGCGGCCACACGGGCCTGCATCAGGAGCAGCTCGCGGTCCAGGTCGGGCCGCGCCAGCAGGATCTGCTTCAGGATCGTGTCGCCGCGGACGGCGACATCGACCTGAGCCTTCGTCAGGGCCATCATCGCCGGCTGCTCTTCAGCATCTCGGCCCGCAGGATGGCATTCATGCGGGTCTGGTAGCCCTCGCCCTGCTCCTTCAGCCAGGCCAGAACGTCGGCGTCGAGCCGAACCGTGAGCTGCTGCTTGATCGGGCGATAGAACTTGCCCCGCTCCGCGTCGACCCAATGCGCAGAGGTGGTCTCTGGCATGTCGGAGAGGTCGATCTCGGTCTCTGGCTTTGCCGCCAGAGCGGCGAGCTCCTTGCGAACTTTCTCAGGTACCTTGCTCATAGATTGTCCTTTCCAACTTGGTGGCGCGTCGCGCCGAAATGATGCGGATGTGTTCCTCCCCGCTATCGTCTTGTGGCCAAGTGTGGGCGACCAGCACCACCACCACACCCTCAACCATGCCGAGCGTCTGCCAGCGCCTCTCCCCGGTCTCGATCCGATCCTGACGGCTGAGATGGTAGGGATCCTCGAACACGAGCTTCGCAGTTTCGAAGCTCACCCCGTGTTTCGCCTGATTGGACAGGTCCCTATTGTGATGCCAGGACTACAATTCTATAACTACATCTCTGTAGTTACAGAATTGTAGTCCACCTCTGCATACAGGTCAAAGTGCAGGGAATAGGAATTCGTGAGACCCCGAGTCCGGGTGCGAGCCGCTGCAGGCGCGAGCTACAGAGATCGGACACGACGACAGCACGTTAGCGCAGGCACTGACTACTGCTCTGCAGGCGCTCTCACAAAGGACAATCGAATCGGCCGATAGCGGACGCTCAGTCGGGTGGTCAACCACTATCCTTCATCAGGCGCCCTGCACGGTATCAGGAAGCCTGCATCAAGTCTCAGACAGCCGGGCTTGGCTGCCGTCGCGTACCCCGCAGACCAATCCGTGAACATCGTTAGCGCATCTGCCCGTCAATCTGCTGCCGTAGACGCTTTTCCTCGTCTTGAAGCTCAGGCGTAAAGGCCTCGCCAAAATCCGCAGGCTCAAAGAAAGGCCGAATCTCGATCTCTGAATCACTCACCATCGGATTCGGGCAGCGTTTTACCCATTCAATTGCTTCGTCCATCGATTGAACTTGCCAGAGCCAGTAACCGGCGATCAGTTCCTTGGATTCAGCAAATGGGCCGTCAACGACGGTTCGGTCCTTCCCTGAAAACCTCACGCGTGCACCTGCCGAACTCGGCTTCAGCCCGTCGCCGCCTTGCATGATCCCAGCCTTCACCAGTTCTTCGTTATATTTGCCCATCGCCGCGATGAGTTCCATGCTTGGCATTTGCCCCGCTTCGGATTCGGTGGTTGCCTTGATGATGACCATGACACGCATTCGGGTTTCTCCTTTGAAGACGATAGTGTTTGGAGGCAAAGGCGCCTCCAGTGACTACGACGAATGATCGTGGGGGGAATCGACATGCGCAAGACACGACTTCGCAGTTTTTTCAGAACGCTACGAACGTAGTCATGCATTGCTCGCCACGAAACGGCCCCACGCGGCGATACACTTCTCTGCGAGTTCAAAGACGTCCAGCTGTCGTAAGAATTGACAGAGCTCCTCGGTCAACTGCGAATGACGCCGGCCGAGTGACAAAGCCGGCATCCAGGCAGCGACCGCTAGCTAGCAGCAAGCGACCGTCCGCAACTGGTGTGCGCCGTGCAAAGGCGGCGCTTTTCCAGTGGGTGAAAGCCCCACCCGGCAACCGCTCCAGCCGGAAGCAACCGGAGCAGCTATGGAGGTAACGAAGTGGCTGAATCCTTCAGGTAAGCGTGTCACGAATTGGTGACAGCGCAAGTGTGCAGGCCGTAACGCGCGTGAACGCCGAGCAAATCTCGAAAAGGACGATGCGCAGGCCGACCCGGCAGCCATTTCGGGGAAGGCTGATACGACTGGATGGATGAGCGAGGCAGTACCGCCAGTCGCTGCGCCGGGGTAGTGGCGACAACATGCACACAAGGAAAGCGCACGCAACACGGGAAGCCCCACGGCGTGGCCAGGGATGGCCAACCGGACGCCCGCGAGGGACAGGCCGGGCGCGGTGAGGTGGAGGAGAGGCCCGAAGTACCGGGGAACGGTCAAGCCGATTGCCAGCAGATGAGCTCGAACATGGCCCGGTGCTGGACGATCGAGCGTGCGGCGAAGGGCCTCCGGTTGCTCTCCAGGGGCAAGGGGCTTGCACGTGGCCTCGCGAAATTCCCGATGTCGCCCAGACACCGCAGGCGCCTGGCTTTACCCAATGGCGATAGTCGCCATGCGTGAGCCCGAGTCGTAGATGCGTTGGGGTTTGGGGCAACGACCTCGTGGGGAGAGTGTCGGCGTGTCAGGGTGCAGCGCTAACCACATCCGCTCGATCATTGGTGTGGTCGGGGACACGATTGACATGAGATATAACATAGCAAATTTGGTGTCTTATAAAGATTAAGATACCAAATTTGATTGGTAATTCTGTTTTCTTGCGAAATGATCCACAATCATCCATATCTGGTGACTTAGCTCATGTAAGATCTCATATTTGGGAGATTACGGATGACTGCGATCTTGACGAAGCGATCTGGTGCACAGGTGGCCATGCCGCGGCCAGTCGAGCGGGCTTTACGGACGCTAGGACAGGATCTTTCGGCGGCGCGTCGCACGCGCCACATGACGCAGGAGGATCTGGCGGAGCGCATCGGGACGTCGGTGAACACCATCGGGCGCATGGAGGACGGTCATCCGGGCACAGCGCTACACACCTTTCTGCGCGCGCTGTACATTCTGGGGCGCTTAGACGCGGTGCTTAAGGTGCTAGCACCGGAACAGGATGCGCTGGGCCTGGAACTGGCGCGAGAGCAACTACCGAAGCGCGTTCACGGGCGTCGAAAACCGAGTGTTGCGGTGAGTACTGCCGCCTACCGCAAGCGGGCCGGCGAGGGCTTGCCCGTCCCCGAGGCTTCCGAAACGAAGCGGGATGACCGCACTCCGAACCGTGACCGGCCAACCGACTCGGACGACTTTGAGGGCTTCTGATGGCAGGCAAACAAGCAAAACGGCAGGAGCTGGAAGTTCATCTCGGTGCCGGCGGTCAGGTAGTGGGCCGCCTGCTCTTCAGCAGCGGTAAGCGCAGCGCGTTTCGCTACGACGAGCAATGGCTCCAAAGCGATCGCTACTTTGCCGTTTCCCCGGATCTGCAGTCGGTGCTCACCGTGCAGCACCCGGTGGGGGTGTATTTCCGTTCGCTGGAGGACACCGGCCCGGACTCCTGGGGAGAGCGCGTGATCCGCCGCGCGCACGCTAAGATGCGCGAGAACAAGAGGGATGTGCCCCCCCTGGATCCAGTTGATTATCTGACGTGGGTCGACGATGAGGCGCGCATCGGCGCGCTACGCCTCTTCGATCCCGAGCAACGGATCTATCTGCGTACCGCTGGCGTCCATCGGCGCGTTCCGCCCTTGGTGGAACTCAGCAAGGTGTTGCACGCGGCACAGGCTCTGGAGGATGGCACAGAGAGCGCCGAGGATCTCCGGTATCTAATTGGGCGCGGCACGTCGCTGGGCGGCGCACGTCCCAAGTCGACCGTGCTGGATACTGACGGTTGGCTGGCCTTGGGTAAGTTTCCCAGCCAGGCGGACAAGCGCGACGTGGTCCGCGGGGAAGTGCTGGCCATGCACCTCGCCGCCAAGGCGGGCATTCGCGTTGCCGACGCCCGGGTAGCGATGATCAATGACACGGCAGTGGCGGTGATCCGGCGCTTTGACCGCACCACCGATGGGGCGCGCATCCCTTACATGTCCGCAGCCACCATGCTGCTGGTCGACGGCCGCGAGGAAGAGCACGCCTACACCGAACTGGTGGACGTACTTCTGAAAGAGGGCTCGAGGGCGATCGCCGATATCCAAGAGTTGTGGCGCCGGCTGGTCTTCAACTTTCTCATCTGCAACACGGACGACCACCTGCGCAATACCGGGCTGCTCTACGACGCACGCGGCAAGGGTTGGCGTTTGGCGCCGGCGTTCGACCTTAACCCAATGCCGGGCGACCGTCGCGAGAGCAAGACGTGGCTCACTGAGGACTCCGGCCTCATCGACAGCAAGCTGATCCTCATGGACGGCGCCCAGTATTTCCGGCTCACCCGGCAGGACGCCGCCACGATCTGGGCCCAGGTGGAAGCGGCGGTGAGCGCCTGGCGTAATGTGGGCTCGCAACTGGGCATGAGCAGCAGCGCACTGGTTGACTTTGCCCCTGCCATGGAGCTCCGCTAGCGGCGCCGCTGCCATCTTGCACTTGGGCCCAGTAGCCGTGCCGAAGGGGACCTTGTTCAGTAGCGGCAACTCGCCAATAGCATATGTCAAGAGGACGCAGCGCTTGTCTCCTGGATTACCGCTCGCGCATGCGCGTCGAGCATCATTCGCCTTTGGCGGTGGTCAGACTGTCCACGCTGGCGCGACAGCAAGCCCATGATGGGATCATTGGCTCGCCGGCTTGCGGCGCGGTGAATTCTATAGCGTGCTATGCACTCGTGCTGCCGGGGTGAAATGAACGAGCATGAGTATGGCGAAGACGACAAAATGCAGGCGGGCCAATGCGCCGGGCAAACGACTCATAGTCGCGAGCTAGTCGAATGGTCCTCGAATGACGGAGCAGCTTTCCACTTGGTCGAGTTCCCCGGTGGCACGGCGCCTGGCAGAGCGCTATCCCAAAGTACAAGTTGACCCCGTTCCCATCTGGGGATAGGACGGTAAGGACTCCAAATTTTCCAGACAGACAACGAATGAAACATAATTGGACCGCTGCATCGGAGATAAAAAAAGCGGGTGCACTAGCCTTGGCTCTTGCGACGACCGGATGTGCGTCGGGCTTGTACCAGGATGCAACAGGCCCCGATACGGCGAAGCTCCGCATCAAGATGGAGCCCCCCGTGGTCTCCAACCTTTTAGTGGCGTCGGTGGACGTCGAAAAATGTCAACAAGCAGGTCTCTTCGCTTGGGTCGCAGGCGGCCGGGACGATCTTTACGAGAAACGTGTGGGCATGTTCGATCCCCTCCCGCCAGGGGAGGAAGGCTCCCTTGAATTCGTAATTCCGGCTGGCAAGCCAGTGGCCGCACGACAGATAATTCATAACGCGAAAGCGAGCTTCGCTGAGATACTGTTCATTCTTAATCCTGTGATCAGCCAGCAAATCCGCGACAGGCAGCCGGGAAAGTGCCCTGCGCCGGTCCTGATTCCCAAAGCGGGCGAACAGTACGAGATTGCGTACACCGTCCGACCCGAATTCTGCTCTACCCGAATCTTTCAGCTAACGCAGACACAGGACGGCGTGGCACGGACCGACATCACGAGCGCTGCACACCTCGAGGTCATCGACATATCTGTTGGCGAGATTGCATGCGTCAAGGCTACCCCACAATGACACTGCGACACTGCTGCGTCGTCAATGACGGCACCTGATAGCGCGGATATCCGTTCCAAGCGCTCCTAGAACTTAGCACTTCCCGAACACTTTGGCTGTACGCCCTACAGCCTTTGAATTGGAAAATTCGGGAGGCCGCTCCGGGTCGGCAAAAGACAGTGAGCAACTCGCGAGGAGCCGTCCAGCGAATTCGCGCTTTGCGCCGGGGCAGTCTCGTCATTTCCCGTTCTGATGGGGGCGAGGACGTAATTCTCGTTAGAGAGCACCACCGGGCTGTGCTGGGCCAGCCCAGCACAGGAGCGCCAAGGAGGTGCGGCGCACAGGCTCGGGGCTTCGGATTCCTTAACTGCGCATGGGGAAATAGCGCTCACCCAGATAGGTTAGGCGTCCGTCTTCGCCCTTTCCCGCGGCGCGCAACCGTTCGAAGACGGTCTGGTAACTGAGCGCCTCGAAACATAGCTCTTCCCCAACTCGATCGGCGAATCGAAAGACTTCATCGCGGTGTTCCTGTCCCTCGGCATTGGGCCAGTCGTAGTAGATGTAGCGCAGGTGCCAACGATCGCCATGATTCCTGGCTAGAGCGAGGGCGTGCTTGAGTAGCTGAGCCGCTCCGCAACGTCTGAAGGCGATCCGCCCCTCGTGCATGTCTGCGGCCAGCGCCTGGGCGCGGAGCAGCCCAACCTCTTCCCAGCGGCGGCGCCCCCCCTCGAAGTAAGCGGGGCGGAATGCGTCTCCCGGACCAACGTCTTTGGGGCTAAGCCATTCGGTGAACTTGCTCTCCACACCGACTACCTGGTCACCTGGCATGGAGAAGAGCACATCCAAATTGGCGCAGCGTTCCAGTCCAGTCGGCATTTGGGCTTCGAAGGCGATCGAGCCTGGCTCCCCCCGGAGGCCCATCGCGTGCCCGAGATCAACGAGGTCGCCTTCAGGCCAATTGTCGAACAAATTAACCGCAAGCGCTGCTGATGAGCGCAAAGCCCGAATCTTGGCTGGGATCAGTTTTCCGCTTCGACTCCTGCGATCTGACAACTCCCCGCCACCTCCTGCCCGGAAGGCGGCCAGCGCGGGAGCTGACAGGGGCCTCCACAGGTTCAACTCGAGGCTGCGCACGTAGTCAGTGTAGCCATCGTCAAGCTCGACACCATTTGCCGCAGCCCACTCACGCTGGGCCTCGCGAATCGCTTTCAGTCCACTCATCCGTCGTCCCCGCTTCGCCTAGCATTGTACAAACAGTATCCTTGCCGGCCGTCGCCAAGAAAATCGGCTATGCGGATGAGGGCGGGCGGCCAAATTCGGTCGTCCGGCGAGTGGCGGCCGACAGAACCGGACCTGAACGGCCAACCGGAAGCAGGCGGATGTCGCATCCCGGCTGCGGAATCAACCGGCCGAAGCGACCGTTCACCAGGTTCCAAAGGTGAGCGGTGGAATGTCCGCTTCCCAGTTCCACGAATGGGCACTTTCTAACGAATGGGTACTTTCTATCCACAGGAGTCGCTGGCTAGCCAGGTTGTCTACTTAGGCTGAGTTCTCGACCTAAATCCACCATGAGGAGTTGTCGATGGGGCGCTCAGCGTGTCAAGGAGATTTCCTTTCCTGTCCGGGGATCAAGCAAAATGACCCGGATAATTCCACTCGTTGCCAGTCGCTGATTGTCGGGGCTGAACGTAATCGATGAGAGTGCTCCGCTATACCGGCTGATGAGGCTTCCGCTCTCGGTGTCGTAGATCTCTAGGTGATAGCTCGCTGAAAACTCGTGAGAGAAGCGGATCATGGCGAGCAATTTCCCATCTGGCGAGAATGCAAGCGGGCAGTTGAAAGCCGGCCATGCCGCCTGCGCGAAACCCGTCACGGGGACTCCGCTCGGCGCGCCCGTCAATTGGATCGCGCGCGCCATTCCGATTACCGAGACAATAGAGACCAGTGCCTCCGCCGATTTCCTGCCCGCCGTAGGCTTTTGGGGATCAACGACCAACTTCTGTACGGCAAAATCGTCGGTTGTCAGCAAGCGAACCTCATAACCGCCAGCCCCAGCAGCGAGTCGCGTGCCATCAGGAGAAAAGGCGATCGACAAGACCGGCCCCGAGAAATCTTTGATGACTGCAGCGATCTTCCGGCTTGGCAATTCCCAGATCGTGACTTTTCGATTGATGTCTCCAGCCGCTAATAATTTGCCGTCAGCGGAAATGGCCACCGACATCGTTCCAGAATGCGCGTCGGTGAACATCGCTTGCAGCGATCCCGTAGCCACGTCCCACAGCTTGACGGAGGTTTCCGGGCCGGCTGTCACCAAGCTCTTTCCATCCGGGGAAAAGGCAAGCGTCATGGAACCATCCGAGTCCTTGAGTCGTGCAATGCTTTGCCATGTCGAGGCGTCCCAGATCAATACACCGTTTTCGAAACCGGCAGTTGCAAACACTTTTCCTTCCGGCGAGAAGGCGACCGACGCGGCACTCGTGTGAAGACTCCAGGGTTCGCCGCTCTTATGCTTCGTGATCGGTTCCAGCGTCTTCGCATCCTCGATCACGATTTCCTGATCGCGAACCACTACGATGGCCTTGCCATCGGGTGCCCATGCAAGCGCACGTGCATACCCCCCAAGGAACTGACCCGGGTGGTCGGCGGTGGAAGCGCAGCCTGTCACCAGCGTCGACAGAAGGAGAAGGGCAAAGAGAGGAAGGCGAGTCATTTATTTACGCTCCAACCTTACTACGGGGAGCGGCTGTGCGCCATCACTCGCCGACCGCTCCCTTGCTCGGCGCAGTTGTATCAGCGCGACTTATGGCGGCGTAGCCATCAGTCTCATGCACTTCCCGGCGCGCTTTGCGCGCTCAGGGCGGATTGCTCCCCGCATACGTTTCCAAACCACTCGGCGATGACTGCCACGCTGATTAAATCAGCCTTTCCCTTAGGTCGAGGGCCGAACGGCGTCGTCATCGGGCTCACTGTGCCTTATAGGCCCTCGCTTTGGCAATGACCTCATCCCAACTGAAGTTGTTGATCTCATCGATGAGTTCATTCGTGATGAGCTCGTTCACCGGGACCTTCTCCTTGGTCACGCCCCATTTCTGCATGAAGTCGGTATATGCCGAGTAGCTCATCTCGGAACTCTCACCCCATTTCGAGACGCCGGATTTCTTGAGGTCCCAGTTCGGGATACGCGCTTCAAGCGTCTTCACCCCTTCACGAATCGCTGTCGATTCGTCGATACCGGTGGGCTTGGTCTCGGGAAAAATCTCCCATAGAATGCGGATCGCCGCCTCCGGATTTGCAATGGTGAATACGGTACCCTTGGCGTAGCCTTGAGCGAGCGCCACTGCCTGCTTATGGTTGGTGCGTAAGGTCTCTTCGAGAGCAAGGAATCCATTTGATGGAAACCGTTCGATTTCCTTGGCGGAAAGAAGCCGAAGCTTGACTCCGGCATTCTCGACCATCGCATACTGGGTGTCGAACTGGCTTAAGGCGTCAACCTGACCTGTCCGAAGAAGTGCTGCCGTTTGCGCCCCTTCGCCGGCGACGACGAGGCGGATGTCGCGATCTGGATCTAGCCCGGCGTTGGCAGCCAGCGCCCGCGCGATGATGACGCCGGCCGAGCCCATCGAGGTTACGCCGATGGTCTTGTCCTTCAAGTCAGTGATTTTCGTGATTGCGCTACCGTGAGGCACGGCAAGACCGTAGATGTTTCCCTGGTATGCCGTGTAGAAGATCTTCGCCTTCACTCCTTGCTGGCGGATGATGGCGAGCGGCTCGACTGAAGGATTTGAGTAAGGAAGTTCCTTAGTCGCGACAAGCTTGACGCAGTCGGTCGAACCCGCGAGCGGCATCAACTCGACCTTAATTCCGTCACGCGCGTACCACCCCATCTTCATGGCAACGGCGAAGGGAGCCGCGGCGGTGCTGAGCGTGCGCGCGCACCAGCCTACTCGCACGACGGTCTGAGCAGCGGCGTCAAATCCGACAAGGCTTAACATATACAAGATTGCAGTAAACAAGTAACGGCGCTTCATCGAAGTTCTCCATGGGTCGGTACATCGGGCACCGTCTTCTGTGACGTGTCCCAGAAAAGCAGCCGCTTCCGGATGACGACAATGATGGTATGGAGTAGCAACCCCAACAGGGACAGAAGGATGAGAACCGAAAACTGCCCGGCTACGTCCATCGTGAATGTCATACTCATGATGAGGACACCGAGCCCTTTCTGCGCACCGACGAACTCCGCAACAATTGCGCCGATGAGCGACAGCATCATAGCAATCTCGAAGCCCGCGAAAATGAATGGCATTGCGCTAGGGATGCGCAGCATCCGGAAGATCTGCATTTCCGAGGCGTCGAGCGAGCGCATGAGGGAAACACGATCTTCGTCGGCAGACCGGAGGCCAACAATGGTGTTGACCATGAGCGGAAAGAAGGCAGTCAGGGCGGCTTGGGCGACCTTCGAGCTGAGTCCCAGGCCAAACCAGATAATGATGAGCGGAGCCAATGCCACCTTTGGCATTGCCTGGAACATGACAATGAAAGGGTAGAGAAAGTACTCGCCGCGCTGGCTCAGGGCAATGAGCGTGCCAAGAACTAGCGCCACGATGGACCCAGCCACGAAGCCGAGGATCGCCTCGATGAGGGTGATCCACAGGTGGCGAATGTAGAGCATCGATGCAATGCCATGGTACAGCGCAAGGAAAACCTTGGACGGCGCAGGCAGAATATAGGCTGGCATCTGGGAGAGGCGAACAGCACCCTCCCAGGCCGCGAGCACAGCGAGGACAAGGAGCAAGCGCAGTAGTGATTTGGGCGGGTGCCTCATCCTGTCAAGCCACCGTTGGTTTTGAAATGGTCTCGAATTCGTTTCACATGTCGGCCAAAATCAGGCGTAGTCATGACATCAAGGCTGCGCGGCCGGGCGAGTTCCACGACAACGTCATCGACGATATGGCCAGGGCGCGGCGTCATTACCAGCACGCGGTCTGCAAGGAAGATGGCCTCGGGGATGGAGTGCGTGATAAAAAGTACGGTCTCTTTCCGCTCGAGCCAGATGCGCTGCAACTGCAGGTTCATCTGCTCTCGCGTCATCGCATCCAGCGCGCCGAATGGCTCATCCATAAACAGGATAGCGGGGTCATGGATGAGCGCTCGTACGATGGCCGCGCGCTGCTGCATGCCGCCAGATAGTTCCCGCGGATAGCGTTCTTCGAAGCCTTGGAGGCCTACTTGGGAGAGCAACTCCATCGCGCGCGGCTTGATCTTGTCACGGCCCAGGCGCTGCACGTCCACAGGAAGCATGATGTTGTCGAGAACCGTACGCCAGGGAAACAAAACTGGTGATTGAAAGACGACACCAATGTCCCGGCGCGGCCCGACAATCGGAGTGTCGCAGAGTCGCGCCTGGCCCTGTGAGGGCGAAATTAGCCCGGACAAGATTTTGAGAAGCGTGGATTTCCCGCAACCGGAGGGGCCGACGATGGCAACGAATTGCCCCTTTTCGATCGTAAAGCAAATATCCTGCAATGCGAACACTGGACTGGCTCGCGTCCCATAGACCTTCCCGAGGCTATTCGCAACAATGAGTTCCATGACAGTACGCGGTGCCAACAGCCACGCTGTTCAGGTCTCCCCCAAGCCCCATTGGGCCGGGTTACCTATGCGTCACTTTAAATCACTGGTTTGCCATGCCCGGGCGCCGGCCCACCGTTTTTTAATCCAGCGGTGGGAATTGGCCACTTTACCGCTGCACTTGATGGATTCTAGGCGATAGATAGGGGCCTGATAGAGCAACCTGTTAGCCGGTGTCAGAAGAATCATGTAGCACGCCGGCAGCTTGCTAGACGTTCCATACCCCAAATGGGGCCGGTCCAAATCCGCGGCAAGCTTGGTCGGGCACCTCATCCCCCAGCGCGCCGGTGTGCAACTGGGTGCTCTCGCCGGCGCAACAGGTTCGCTGCTGTCAGACATCCCAACGCCTTGGGTTGGACTACGCTAAAAGCGCATCGGAGCGTTTCGCATCAGCAATTTGCAACTCAAGGAGCCAATATGATTGATGCGCGTACCGGTAGAACTCTTACTACTGACCGTCCAGAAGCTGTAGAACGGTATCAGCTCGCTGTTGATCGCATCCTCGGTTCTGAGGCGGGCGCCGCGGAAGCCCTCGATCAGGCTTTGGCGCTGGACGGCAATCTCGCCCTGGCCCTGGCTGCGCGCCATATGCTTGCTAAAGATTCGAAGGCTGCGGACGCCGATCTCTTCAAAGAGCGTGCGCTACTGGCAGCACGAGCTGCGCTGCCCTGGGAGCGTGCGCATATCTCCGCGCTCTTTGGCCTGCTTGAAGACCCTTACACCAACCTTGCAGCTACTGAGGCCTACATCGCTGCCAATCCCAGTGACCTGCTAGTCATCTCGCAACTTTGCGGTTATCTGATCTTCTATGGCGGTGCGCGCAAGCTTGAGCGCGTTCTCAATATCGTGGAATCGGTCGATCCCAGTTTGCGTGATGATTGGGCTTGGCTCGCACGCCTGGGGTTCGCAGCCAGTGAGGCCGGTGATCAGAACCGTGGTCGTGCACTTGTCGAACGCGCACTGCAGCAGCGCCCACAGGCTCTCTACGTTATCCATAGCTATGCGCATGTGCTACACGACCAGGGTGAACCTGGAGAGTCATTGGAATTGCTGGGTATCTGGCTAAATGAGCACCGCTCGTCAGCGGAGGGCGGCGCTATGTATGGTCATGTGCAGTGGCACCTGGCACTGGCAGAGTGGCAGTTGGGGTTAACCGAGCAGGCATGGCAGCGCTATGAGCGTTACTGTGCGCCAGAGACCACTCGCTGTGGTCCGGTGTTGACTCTGGCCGATTGCGGCGGTTTTTTGTTGCGTGAATACCTGCGCACAGGAGCTACGCGTCCGATTTCAGCCGCGGTTTCCGCCCTGTCCGAGCGCTTCAACTCTATGCTGTCGCATCCGTTTATAGCGCTGCATCTTGCTGGAATTCAGGCATCGGCGGGCGATATTGCTGCGCTTGAGCAAAGCAAGGCGGTTATCACGGCCAAGGAACCCAGCGACCAGACGCGGCTCTCGCTCAGGCTGGTTGACGCTGTCAGTCAGTTTGCTAGAGGGCAGTACGCTGAGGCAGCCGATACATTGAAACTGATATCTGCAGATCAACGCGTTGGCGTCGGTGGAAGTCGTGTTGAGCGCATACTAATCGATTTGCTTGAAACAAGAGCAGTTGAGCTCGCCGCCTAGCGGATCCGCTTCGGCGGACATCAAGTCGGCAGGGTAGAGCTGGAGGAACGACCGCGTTTCATCCGCCCTTGCGCCGGACAGCCAATTCACGTCAAGCCACCTTCTAAAGCCCGACGCCTTACAAGGGTTGCAGGTGCCTACGTGCCGCCGATGCCGACCTTGCCGCGCCCGACCTTTCGATGCGGCACACAGGGGCGCAGCCTCTTCCTGGAGCCAGCCGTCAACGTGACGTGCTCCGCAGGGTAGCGGGTCGTCCTGTGCAGCGCGGCCTGATAGGCGGAATGGCCCGGATCGATGCGTTTGATAGCTGACATGACTGACACCTCCTCAGAGGATTCTAGTCCGAAACGGCACGGCGCTTATGCCGCCCCGTCGCTAGCAGTCCATGGGCGCTGATCTCGGGGCGCTCACCAGTGAGGGGCCCACGACCGCAACATGCCAGACAGGCGCGGCAAACGTCTCCATCAAGGCAATCGAGGACGCGATCAACACGTGGTGCAACCGACAGCCGACCCCGTCAACGGGCGACCGCATAGCCGCTAAACGAGGGGCAATGCCTTACTAAGCAACGGTTTGAGCGATGCGAAAGTCTTTCATGGTCCGGATCGGGCTGAAGTCCTTTTCGAGCATTCATGGCTGTTAGTACATTCGAGCACGAGTACCCGTTTCTGGAAGTTCCGACGGGCCGTTGTGGGGCGGGAAGAGCCGTCCGCTACCGTGGCGGCCAACGGCGGCTTATCGGCCTTTGCGGACGGCCGCGCCTCGGTTCAGCTCGCAATCGAATGACTGCTTTTCAGCTCCATGAGCCAACTGCAGCTCTCGGCCAGCTACGGTCGTAGCCCATTGCGCCCAATAGCGGCCATTGCTTGGTACTTATCGAGTGGCTGCGGTCGTCACGCGGGCGCGCTTGCACCCGTGCTGGTCGTTCGAGCAGGGAGCAATTGACCCTCCATCTTCCCTTGCGTACATTCTCTATTTGTCGTTAGTGGCCGCTTCGCCAACCCTCAATAGGAGGAGTTTCATGAAACACTTCCACATCGTCACCACCGTTCTGCGATTAGTGCTTCCGGGACTCACGCTGCAATCGGGCGTTGCGTTGGGTCAAGTGCCACTGGACCAGCAACTAACCGGCGCATGGACGTATGTCTCGGTCGACACCGTCCGCCCGGATGGCAGCCGCACGCCAATGTACGGACCTAATCCCCACGGTCTTGTGATCTTTGACGGTCATGGCCACTACGCGCTGGTGAACTCGCGCGGCGACTTGCCTAAGTACGTATCCAAGGATCGAATGGAGGGCAGTGCGGAGGAATATCGCGCCGTGGTGCAAGGTTCGATCGCGCACTTTGGCACATACGTAGTAAACGAAGCAGACAAAACTATCACCTTTCGCATAGAGACGAGCACATTCCCGAACTGGAATGGGGTTGAGCAACGCAGGCCGTTTGTCCTCTCGGGAGATGAGCTCAGGTGGACCACTCCTGCAGCCTCCGGAGGCGGCTCGGGAGAGGTCGTGCTAAAGCGAGCCAAATGAATTTGGCGCACACAGGCCGGGTGCTTGCCGCCGCCCCCCCTCGGGATGGCCGACTCCAGCGGAACGGACCCGCTTCGCGATCTGGATCCGTACCTGCAAGCCAAGTGACCGGTCGGGAAAGCTAGGTACCAAGTTGACGTAACCTGGCGTTCGACCGAGCGCCCGGCTAACAACTACTTCCAACGTCCGGTTTCCGTAGGGCTCAATGACGGCAGTGGGTCGGTCGGGAAGAGCCGACCAACGAGCGACTGGGGAATGTGGTGTTACAGACGGCTTCGGCCGCTGGCCGGTTTTTCCCCGCGGACATTCTCCGCCTACACTGACATGAGTATGGCTTCGACGCCTGCGGGGCAGACCATGGTCGCCCGAATTGTGCGACGCATCGTGCGGGAGGTGTGATGGATGATACCGCGGACGTCATCGTGGTCGGGTCCGGAGGGTTGGGGGCGGCCACGGCCTACTATCTCGCCAAACGCGGAGCAGGGCGCATCGCGCTACTGGATCGTCACGATATTGGCTCGCAGACTTCGCCGCGCGCGGCAGGCATGGCGAGCACGCTGCGAAAGAGCGATCTGATGATCGGCCTGATTCGGCAGGCAGCGGCCAAAATCCGTAACTTCACCGAAGACACCGGCCAGCCGCTCGACTGGGTGCACTCAGGTAGCCTCAAGGTGGCGCGTCGGCCGAAGGACGGTGAAGTCCTGGAGGAAGACCTCGTCCGTGGCAAGCGTCACGGCCTGGACGTCGCACTCATTGCGCCCGAGGACGCAAAGAGGCTTAACCCGTTCCTGCAGGTCCGGGACGTCGTGGCGATACTGCGCATCGGTGATGACATGTACTTCAACCAGGCGCAACTGGCGGTAGGGTTCGCCCGCGCGGCCCAAAGCTGTGGGGTCGAACTGCTGCCAATAGCGATGGATGTCCCCCTCCACCCGGCGGGAGACGATCTGCTGGTCGCCGTGGTGGCGCTCCGCATGGGTCAGCAGCGAGGAGATCAACAGCGGCGGCTGCATCATTTGGCCGTTCATGGCTTCCTTTGGATAACTTCGATTCGTTCGCAACCAGGCTCAGCACGCCGCGTTCGGCAGATCGAGCACGTAGCAGCCCTCGCGCTCCAGCACCGGATAGGTCCTCACGCGCACCGCAGCATTGCCCGGCATGGCGCCGGTTCGCACGTCAAAGCGCAGGCCGTGTGCCGGGCACTGGATGATGTGGTCCTCCAGCCGTCCAGTGCACAGCGCCGCACCGGCGTGTGGACATGAATCGCCGATCGCATGGATGTGTCCCTCGATGTTGAACAGGGCGATTTCCAACCCATTCCGGCGCAGCAAGGCGCGCTGGCCTGTTTGTGGGACTTCATGGGATTGCAGGGACAGAAGGGCCATGTACCACTCGCTTTCAAATTACAGCGCCGCCGTTGGGACTGATGACCTGGCCTACGAGGTAATGCTCGTCCGAGGCCAAGTACACCGCCAGTGAGGCGTATTCCGACGGCTCACCGAGCCGCCCGAGCGGCATCACCTGGAACAGGTTTCTTTGCTCGGCTTCGCTGGCGCTTGCGAGATAGGCCTGGAACGGCGGCGTCATCACCCCGCCGCAGGCGATGGCGTTGACGTAGATGTTGGCGCCCGCCACGTCCATGGCGGTGGTCTTGGTCAGGCTGATGACACCAGCCTTGGTGGCCGAATAACCCGGGCTGTGCGTGCTGAGCGCACTCATTCCGGCAATCGAAGCAATGTTGATGATCTTGCCGCTGCGGCGCGGCTCCATCTGGCGCAGTGCGGCGCGGGTGCAATAGAACACGCCGTGCATGTTCACGTCCCACCACTTGAGCCAGTCGTCGTCGGTCAGCGACGACACGATGCCCAGCGACTGGCGCGGCATGGGTGTGGTGAGGTAGGCGTAGAGCTTGTTGCGGCGCTCGGTGTCCTTCTGGGACACGGGGACGATACCGGCGTTGTTGACCAGAATGTCCACCGCGCCAGAGCGGTCGGCGGCCTGCGCGAACATGGCGTCGACGGCAGCCACATCCGACACGTCGCAGCGCAGCGCCAGGCAGGGCACGCCTTCGGCTTCGATCGCTGCGCGGGTGTGCGCGAGCGTTTCCATGTTGATGTCGCTGATGACCAGACGGGCGCCCTCGCGGGCCATAGCCTGCGCGATGGTCCTGCCCAGGCCCTGTCCGGCCCCCGTGACGAGGGCCACTTTGTCTTGCAGTTTTTTCATGAATTCAGTCCGTTCTGTAGTGGGGGGGAAACCTAGGCGCAGGCAGGTACGCCACTCGCCGCGCCGCGCTGCTGCCGGGCGATGACCACCGCTGCCAGCGCAAACAAAATGATCGCTGCAATGCCCAGGATGTCCGATGCCAGCACCACGTGCGAGAGCGGATTGGCAACCCCCTGGGCCTTCATCACATCCACGGCGCGCCCCGCCACGACGTTGCCGATGGACAGGGCAAAGACGTTGACGCTCAGCATGGTGACGGCGCTGACCGTGGAACGCATCTGCGGCGGTGTCAGGTTCACGATGCCGCCGTTGCCCGCCCCGTAGAGGGCCAGCGGCAGGAAGAAGCCTGCGCACATGCCGGTGTAGAACACCCACGAACCCGGCTCGGCAAAGCGGTAAGCAATCATGGGCCCCGCGCACACGGCAATGAACAGCACAACCACGGCGGCGTGCTTGCCAGGCAGCCGCTGCGCCATGCGGTCCCCCAGCACACCGCCAGCCAGTGAGCCCGTCGCGCCAAACACCAGTTGCAGCATGCCGATGCGCGAGGCGATCGCGGCGGCGTCCATGCCGCGCTCGTTCACCAGCCATAGCTGCGTGAACGTCAGGCCGACGAAGAAGAAGTGAAAGAGGGCAAAGCCGGCGATCATCAGCGAAAGCGCAGGGCTACGGCGCAGCAGGCCCAACGTGTCGCGCACCTGCTGCATGAAGGGGGCACCACGCTCGTGCACCGGCAGTTGGCCCCTGTCGTCCTTGAGGCCAGCCAGCAGCACGGCGATGGCGATGCCCACGCCACCCAGGGCGTAAAAGGTGGTGCGCCAGCCATGCACCGAGCCAAAGGTGCCGGCCAGCAGAAAGCTGACGCCGATGCCCAGCGGAATGCCCATGAAGAAGATGCCCATGGCCGTGCCGCGCCGCTCCTGCACGAACAGCTCAGCCAGCAGTGACACCGTGGCCGGCACGAGCGCGGCCTCGCCAATGGCGACGAAGAAGCGCGCCAGCGCCATTTGCTCGAAGCTCTGGGCATGGCCTGAAGCCCAGGTGCACAGGCTCCAGACAAAGACGCCACTGGCCAGGATGCGCGTGCGACTGAAGCGGTCGGCCATGGAACCGAGGAACACGACCGAGCATGCATAGCTCAGCACCCACACTGCCCCGACGAGGAAGCCGTATTGCGCGTTGCTGAGGTGCAGGTCCGCGATGATCTGGGGCGAAAAGCCCAGCAGCATGTTGCGGTCAACCATGGCCAGCACGTGGATGACCAGCAAGCTGGCCAGTACGGCAGAGGGGCTCTTCTTCCAGAACATCTTTGTCTCCTGTTATGCGTGCGTTTGGCCTCTATCTGGCACGGATCCCTATTTGTTAGTTATGTTTTGAATATCATCCATGCCCCTCTCCAAGAAGGAGAGGGGGGCAAGCTCAGGCGGCCGGACGCAGCGGCACGCCGCGTTGCGTGGGCTGGCGGTTGGGCACCATGCCCAGGCGGGCCAGGGTTTCGTCGGCGCTGTTCCAGTAGGTGCCGGTCTGGTAGATGCGGTGCGCGTCCTCGCCAGTGGCCACCTCGCGATTGAGTTCGCGCGCGATGCGCACCATCTTCTCGATCTGCTGCACCGAGGTGGCGCGCTGGCCGTCCGGGCCGAACAACGTGTCTTCGATGCCCACGCGCACATGCAGCCCCAGCGCGATCGCCATGGTGGTCATGGGGACCACGTTGCGGTTGAGCGTCTCGAGGGTTAGCACGGCGCCGTCAGGCGTACGGCGCACGAACTCCAGCATGTCGCCCGGATGCAGGCCCGCGGCCCCGCCACCGATGGCCA
This sequence comes from Cupriavidus sp. PET2-C1, assembly GCF_054515855.1. Lineage (NCBI taxonomy): Bacteria > Pseudomonadati > Pseudomonadota > Betaproteobacteria > Burkholderiales > Burkholderiaceae > Cupriavidus > Cupriavidus sp. PET2-C1. Next base: position 162,544 of record NZ_JBTNRJ010000003.1, on the reverse strand, counting down.
CGTAGTTCAGGACCAGCGGCCCGCAATAGACGCCGCGCCGGATCAAGCGATCCACCGTGTCCAGCCCCGTCGTGCCGGTGAGCATGAAGTGCGGCTGGATGCCGCTGGCCACCAAGCGACGGATGTGCTCCTCATGCCACGAGGGATTGGAGGGCACGATCATGTCGCGGTAGGTGGCCTGCAACACCGGGTCTTCGAACGAGGTGCCCTTGTAGTCGGCCTGCGTCATCAGCTCCATGACGTTCATCTGGCTGGTGTTGATGGCCACCGTTACCTGGTCGGGGCGCGGGGTCAGCTCGGCCAGCATGTGGCGCGTGTCGTCGCTGAGCCACTTGGCGGCGGCGCCTTCGGCTTCGGGCGCGAAGGAGATGGAGCCACCCACTTGCAGCACCATCTTGGGCACGGCTTCGCGCAGGCGGGCCAGCATCTCGTTAAACATGGACAGGCGCTTGCTGCCCTTGCCGTCGGCCTCGCGCACATGGACATGGAGCACGGTGGCGCCCGCGTTGTAGCAATCGACCGCCTTCTGGACCTGCTCTTCCATGGTCACCGGAATGTCGTCCGAATCGCCGGGCACCCATTGCGGCCCGTAGGGGGCGACCTGGATGACCAGCTTTTCCTGGTTCTCGGGCAGGAGGGAATCGTCTAGAAAATGCATCTCTGTCTCTCTTGATTGAAGGTGTGTGACGCGAATCTTGGTCAGGCGGCCGCGCGCTCAGCCGACGCCTGTTGCTGTTGAAGTGCCGCGAGTTCTTCCAGCAGGATTGGCGCGCCCAGACTGCTGGTGTGGATGCCGAGCACGCTGACGGCCTGCAGCACCGCGGCGATCTCTTCCTTCGTGGCGCCCAGTTCGAGCGCCTTGCGAATGTGGCGGCGCGTGCCCGGTGCGTACATATGGGTGCACGATGCATCGACCGCGATGGCGATGAATTCGTAGACCTTGGCATCGAGCACGCCGGAGAGGACCGGGTGCATGCCCATCGCCATGAATTTCTCGATCCATGCCGGATCCAGCTCGGCGATGGCGTCCCAGGCGGAATTCCAGTTCCCGGTTGCCCGCAATTGATCACACAGGGGTGTGGCACTAGGGCGGCTCAGGCTGCTCATGTTCGTTTCCCTCCACGGATTAGGTTGACTTCAGGCGCATGGCGCACGGTGGCGCCCACGTTGAAGAGTATCGGCCATCGGTCAGCGTCGATTTGATTAACTACGACATAAATTTTATAATTTACGACACTCAGGGAAAACGCCATGCCCTACCAGCTACGAAGCGCCAGCCTCACCAATTACGTCGATGTAGCCCGCTCGCTGGGCCTAGAGCCGTTCGCGTTCCTGCGGGCCGCCCGCATCAGCCTGACTGCGTTGGTCGATCCCGATATCCGGATTTCCGCGGCGGCCGTGTCTCGCTTGCTCGACGTGTCAGCGCAGGCGGCAGGCGTGGAGGATTTCGGCCTGCGCATGGCCGAGACGCGGGAACTCGCCAATCTCGGCCCCTTGGCGTTCGTCATGCGGGAGGAGCCGACGCTGCGACGTGCGCTGGAATCCATGGTCCGGTACCTGCGCCTGCAGAACGAGGCCCTTGCCATGCGTATCGACGGGGCGGACGGCCTGGTGACCATCCGGCAGGAAGCACTGGCCGGGCTCCCCGGCTCGCTGAGACAGTCCTCGGAGTTGGTGGTCGGTGTCCTGTATCGCGTGCTCACGCTGTTCCTCGGTCCCAGGTGGAAGCCTCGCAACATCTGTTTCACCCATTCCGCACCAGCCAGTACCGCGACGCACCTGCGCGTCTTCAAGATGCCGGTGCTGTTTAACCAGGAGTTCGACGGCATCATCTGCAACGCGTCCGACCTCGACGCCCCGCTGCCCTCCTACGATCCGGCCATCGCCCGTCAGGTGCGGCAGTATCTCGACGCGATGCTGGCCCGGTCCGAGGACAGCATGGCGGACAAGGTGCGACGGCTGGTCATCGCCTTGTTGCCGTCGGGCGCATGCACGATCGGCCGGGTGGCGGAGCACCTCGGCGTGGATGCGAGGACGGTGCAGCGCCGCCTCGCGAGCCAGGGCGATAGCTACTCCGGGCTGCTGAACGCGATCCGGAAGGATCTCGCCGGGCGATATATCGAGAATCGCGAACGTCCCCTGTCAGAAGTGGCCGTTCTGCTTGGCTTTGGCTCGCTGAGCGCGTTCTCGCAGTGGTTCGCCGGCCAGTTCGGGTGCAGTGTTTCGCGGTGGCGGACCCGGGATGCGAGTGCAGAGCAGGCGGATAGATGACAGAGTCTTGAAGAGGGCCGGCTACTCAGATGGGTCGCCACTCAGCACAATGTCACATATCGGTCAGGTCACCCCCAAACGCCTGGCCATCGTCGACAGTGAGCGTCGACCCCGTGATGTACTCGGCCGAGGGCGAGCACACCAGGAGCGGCGCACCTTCGAGCGCATTGGGCGTGCCGACGCTCTGGCGGGGCAACGCTTCCACGATCCCTGTCCCGGCGCCCCAAAGCGTCCCCGCCACGAAAGGACCGTTCGACCGTGAAAGCAGTCGTTGAGATGGCGGAAAATCTAGTGACCGAGTTGGGTCGAGAGCGGCAGTTCGGCGTTCTTCAAAGCGGACACTCTTGATGAGCTCAGAAGGCCAACTACCCGCCGACGGCTTTGGCCGAGGGAGAAACGGTCGCTGCCCTGGGCTCGGATGACCGCTCGTTGCCGCATACCGGCCGTTCGGCAGGCCGAGGCAGGACGCTTATTTGCTGCATCGGCCCAACACCCCAACTTCTGGCAGACGTGTTTCGCGCTCGTCAGCCGGTTGGGGGTTGCCCCCCCAACCTAAGCGCGAGAAGAGACATCAGTTCACCACTCCGTTGAGGCTGCTCTTGAAGCGTGCGGCTACTGCATCGGCGCCACGCGAGAGAATCATCATATCCACGGCTACGGCGACAAACATTGCGCCGAGCGCCAAGCACTCGTGCGCGCGGTTCTCGTCTACCATCAGAATCCCTGGCGCCTTGCCACAGGCCTTGATGCGCCGGATTGCGCTATCGATTGCGGCGCGCACGGCGGGGTGCGTCGGATTGCCAGGGTAGCCCAGGCTGGCGGCCAGGTCGGCCGGCCCGATGAATACGCCATCCACGCCTTCGATGCTGGCAATCGCTTCCAGGTTCTCCAGGGCTTTCGCCGGTTTCGACCTGCACGAGCAGACACAACTCGTCATTGCACCGCTGCATATAGTCTGTGGTGCGGCCGAAGCGTGTCGCGCGTACCGTAGCGCCGCCCACGCCGCGAACGCCGAAAGGCGGGTATCGCAGTGCGGCTACCGCGGCGATGGCCTCGGCTTCGGTCTGGACATAGGGCAGCAGCAGCGTCTGGGCGCCGATATCCAGGAATCGCTTGATAAGGACCTTGTCATTCCACGCGGGCCGGACCACCGCCGATGTCATGCGATCCGGGTCGGCGGCAACTGCTTGAAGCTGCTGGAGAACCATGGAGACTTCGTTAGGCGCATGTTCGGTGTCGAGCATGATCCAATCGAAGCCGGCGCCTGCCATGATTTCCGCGGTGTAGTGGCTGGCTAGCGCGGACCAGATACCGATCTGCGGCCGGCTCTCGAGCAAGCCTCGCTTGAAACGATTGACAGCGACAGCCATGTCTTTGCTCCTTGTTTCTATTCTCCCGACGTCCGGGGGTCAACCGAAATGGCAGGAGACGGTCCCGAAGTCGCCATAGTCTGCAATCACGGTGTCGCCTTTCGCCACGTCCAACGGGCGAATGAACGAACCGGCCAGAATGACCTCTCCTGCCTGCAGGGTGACACCGTACCGATGCAGCCGATTGGCAAGCCATACCACGCCATAGGCGGGATGGTTAAGTACGCCGGCCGCCAGGCCGGTCTCCTCGACCTCGCCATTCTTGCTGACGATGGCCCCGATGCGGCGAAGGTCGGTATCCACTAATCTGGGACGGAAAGGCCGCCCTCCTAGTACTAGCGCAGCATTGGCGGCGTTGTCCGATATCGTGTCGAGCACGGTGCGTGTGCGTCCGCTATCCGGGTCGATCCGCTGGATTCGTGCATCCAGGACCTCCAGCGCCGGCGTGATATAGCCCGTGGCGTCCAGGACGTCGAACAACGTGCACTCTGGGCCGGATAGTGGCTTGTCGAGAACGAAGGCCAGCTCCGCCTCGATTCGGAGTTGCATGAAGCGATCGGTTGGAATGGTTGTGCCATCGCGATAGAACATATCGTCAAGGAGCACGCCGAAATCTGGCTCGCCGATATTCACTGCCCGCTGCATGGCCTTGGAAGTCAGGCCTATCTTGTGGCCCTTGATGGTACGGCCATTCTCCTGCTTGAGCGCAATCCAGGCGTGCTGGATCGCATAGGCATCGTCAATCCGCATTTCCGGATAGTCAAGCGAGAACTGCCGACACGGAGTGCGTGTCCTCTCGGCCTGCTCCAGGCGCAGCGCGGCTTCCTTCAATTGATCCGGGGTCATGCTTAGGCTTCCTCCGCGCGAACGGTATTTGACAGGATGCCCACACCCTGTACCTCGACCTCCACGACATCACCTGGCGTCAGGAAGCGCGGAGGGTCGAAGCGGATACCTGCACCAATTGGCGTACCGGTGGCGATCACGTCGCCGGGATTGAGCGTGGCGAACTGCGACAGATATGACACCAGGTAGTCGAATGGAAACATCAGATTCGCCGTACTGTCGTCCTGGCGAACCTCGCCGTTGACACGCGTCGTGACTCGAACATCGTTGTAGCTCTCGAACTCGTCTGATGTGACCAGCCAAGGGCCGATTGCCCCGGAGGCGTCGAAATTCTTCCCCTGCGTGACGTTGAATTTTCCGTGATGAAGCCAGTCGCGAATGGTGCCTTCGTTGATGCAGGTCAGCCCTGCGATATGGACGGCGGCCTGCTCCCTCGCAATGCGGCGACCCTGGCGGCCGATAACTATGCCAATCTCACCTTCATAGTCGAGCTGTAGCGACTCGGGCGGACGCAACAATGCCTGACCATGGCCGACAAGGGAGGCGGGCGTACGCATGAACACGCTCGGGTACTTTGGCAGTTGGCTGTTGTCCTTGTATTCCGCATTGCGATGCGCATAGTTCACGCCGATACAGAAGATCTTCTCTGGCACGGCAATCGGAGGGAGAAGCTGCGCGGTGGACAGCGAATGGTCCGCCTCTGCACCAGTCAGGGCCGCGCGGGCACGGGCCAGCGCGGATTCGCCGCCCTCCAGCAAGGCTTTCACAGAGGCGATGTCAGGCAGGCGCCGACCGAGATCGACGATGCCCGAGGGGACGTCGTTGCCGATGGCCACGCCCCAAGAGACGGTTTCGCCGGAGCGATAGGTTACGAGTTTCATGCGTTGAATCCGAAGAAGTTCGCCGGGTTGTCGACCAGGATTTTTTTCAGTACGGACGGGTCGGGCGCAAATCGATAAAGTAGCTCGAGCAACGCACCCTCGTTCGGTGGTTGCTTGACCGAGACCGGATGGGGCCAGTCGCTGCCCCAGACGCAACGGTCCGGCGCAGCATCAATCAGGCGCCGCGCAAGCGGCACCACATCGTCCCACGGCGCACCGGCCAAAGAGATCTTTTCGCTCAGGGACAGCATGACCCAATAGTTTCCGCGCTTGAGCAGCTCCAGCATCTTTGCGAGGCTGGGATCGGCATCGCCTTTGCTTGGATCAGCGCGGCCCATGTGGTCCAGCAGGATCGGCGCGTCAAGCTTCTCGAACGCACTGAGCTGCGCGGCGATGCCACTGGGCTCAGGCTGCAACTTGACATACCAGCCCAACTCTTTGATCCGCGCAAACGCCCGGTCCTGCTCGGCCTGAGTGAGACTGATGCCAAGGCCGGCGCGCGTGAATCGCGCGCCGCGCACACCTGCCTCGTGCAGCTTGGCGAGGTAGGCATCATCGCACTCGGTAAGCACAGCGGCATTGGCACAGGCGAGATAGTTGCGCGGTCCGTCGCCAGCGTTGAGATGCGCGAGCGCATCCAGGACTACGGCGTGATCGGCGCCATAGGTGGTGGCCTGCACGATCACGCCGCGGGTGATCCCAAGTGTGCGATGCAGGCGTTGCGCCACTTCCCAGGTAGCGGTTGGCATCTCATAGGCTGCGCCGGGCCGCACCGGAAACCGGTCGCGCGGTCCAAACACGTGGAACTGACTGTCACAACTGAACGTTGGCGGCAGCGGTACCGGGGCGCGCGGATTAGGGTCGAACGGCAAGTATTCTGGCATGGTGGCTGACCCGGAACGACCGGGATTCCTTGGCTAGTGGAAGTAGGAAGGCGAAAGGCTTGGCGCCGCGAACGGCTGGCGGCTCACGCGATATAGGCGGTGAAGTCGCACTCCACCAGCTTGCCCATGTCGAGGTCTGCCTGCATGGTATGGCGCGCTGGTCGCGATCCGGGATCAGGGAACATGTCGAGCCACGGCGTGTTGAGGGCGGGCCGCTGGCTACGATCCTTCATCCAGACCGTGATCTTGACGATGTCGTCCGTCGTTCCACCGGCGGCCTCAACAATGCGTTTCACATTGGCCAGCATGTAGATGCACTGTGCTTCAATCGTGGACGCTGGCTTCCCGGTTGCAGGATCGTTGCCCTGGATGCTGCCGCTCATTAGCAGAGGGCCGATGCGACAGCCCGCCGGAATGGGGTTCTTGTGGCTGAAACCTTCGACGTAGACGCTAGTGCGACTGGGCGGAGCACTCCGCTCGCGCGCTGCGGCCACGCTCACTCGGCCGTGATGTTGGCCTGCTTGATCAGCGGTGTCCATCGGTTGTCCTCCTTGGTCAGGAATTGAGTGAATTGCTCAGGCGTACTGCCCCGCGCTTCAGCGCCAAGGGTCTGAAATTTCGCCTGTACAGACTTGTCGGCAAGAACTCTCTGCAGTGCCTCGGAAAGACGCCGCACAATCTCCTTCGGCGTGCCCGCAGGCGCGAGAACGCCGGTGAAGGTTTCGGCGGTGAGGTCCGGGAAGCCGGACTCCTGCAATGTGGGCACATTGGGCAATTGTGGCAGGCGTTTGGCCGAACCGACTGCCAGGGCACGCGTGCGGCCTTGCTGAATGAAGGGCAACGCAACAGACAGTTGATCGAAGTTGAACTGAACCTGACCGCCGAGCAAGTCGGTGGTGGCAGGGGCGTTACCTTTGTAGTGAACAGTGACCCAGTGCGCGCCTGTCTTGATCTGCAGATACTCACTCACTAAGTGGTTCTGCGTACCGGGGCCGGGCGAAGCCATGGTGAGCGTGTTGCCAGGCTTTTTCGCTGACTCGATGAGATCGGCCACCGTCTTGAATTGCGTGGAGGCATTGACCTGCAGCACGATCGGCGTGAATGACACCGAACTGATTGGCTCGAAGTCCTTTCTCCAGTTGTAGCTGTCCTTCTTGAAGATGATCGGCGAGAACAGGATGGGCCCATTGGCGCCCATGAATAGCGTGTACCCGTCAGACTTCGCCCTTGCCACCGCCTCTGCACCAATCATCCCGCCGGCGCCCGGCTTGTTATCGACCAGAAAGGGCTGTTTGAATATCGTTTGCAATTGCTCGCCGATGATGCGCGCAGCGGAGTCGACGTTGCCGCCCGGTGGGTAGGGCACCACCAGGCGCACCGGCTTATCGGGCCACGTCTGCGCCAATACCGGGGATGTCATAGACATTAGGGCCGCTGCAAGTACAGCGCTGCTGGCACCCAAAGTACAGTTCCATTTCATAGCGAAAGTCTCCTTGCGTCGTCTCATGCGCTGGCAGCGAAAGCATCCGGCGGGCGACACAGTCACTCTACAAACCGGCGTCCATATGTTGCAACGCAATATGCGCGTTATGTTCCATAATGTGGACTCATCGGCAAAAGGCAGGCGGCCGGTAGTCTCGGACCCGTGCACAATTTTCTTCATCGCAACTCATTCCTTCTCATGCCATGCAGATCTTCGCTGACAGCCTTTCGCCTGAAGCCACATATCGCCTCCTTAGCGGCGTAGTGGTGCCTCGCCCAATCGCTTGGATCACGACGCTCTCGCCCGAAGGGGTGGTGAATCTCGCGCCGTTTTCCTGCTTTACCTTCGTGTCGAACAAGCCTGCGCTGATTGGCGTGAACATCGGGCGCAAGGCCGGCGTGCGGAAGGACACGGGCAGCAACATCCATGAACTCGGCGAGTTCGTGATCAATATTGGCGATGCCTCGCATCTGGAAGCCATCCACCTCAGCAGCATCGAGCACCCGCCGCAAGTGAGCGAAGTGGAGGAACTCGGCCTGGCGACGCTGCCATCAACCAAGATTCGCACGCCGCGGCTGGCAGATGTCCCGGTCAGTATGGAATGCAAGCTGGAACGCGTGATCGCGTTCGGAGACACCGGCGCGGAATTCATCGTTGGGGAGGTGCTGACCTACCATCTTCGCGACGGCTTGTATCGCGACGGCAAGGTGGACACACGGGAACTCAATCCCGTCTGCCGCATTGGCGGGCCCAATTACGCCAGTCTGGGCGAGATCTTCACGCTGCGCGGGGTGGCGCAGACGGCAAAATCCGTGCTGAAGCCAGGCGCGTGAAAAAGGCCGCGAACTATACCAGCGGGGGGACGCCGGCCCCGATGTCCGAGGACGCTGCCGCCCTGGCGGACCAAGGCCGCAAGGGTGCGGACGGCGCCCAGAGCATCCGCCGCGCGCTGGCCGTCCTGCGGATCGTCGCGACGGGGCAAGAGCGCGGGGTAAGACTGGTCGACGTGGTGAGGAGCACGGGGTTGAGCCGCCCGACCGTACATCGCATCCTCCGCGTTCTGGTCGAGGAAGGTGCGGTCGAGCAAGATGCTGGCACCCGCCGGTACCTGATCGGCAACGAAGTGACGCTGCTGGGTCTCGCACGGGCGGCGCGCTTTCCGCTTCGCGCCGTTGCCGAACCTTACATGCAATACTTGAGCGAGACATTGGGTGATACGACATTCCTGACCGTTGCCAACGGAGACGACTCGGTTTGCATCGGACGCTGGCCAGGCAGCTACCCCGTCAAGGTGCTGTCTATTGACGTCGGTGCGCGCCGGCCGCTAGGCGTCGGCGTGAGTGGATTGGTGCTGCTCGCCGCTTTGCCGGACGATGAGCTCGAGCGGATAGTCCGGCGCAATGCACAGCGTCTCGCATCGCTACGGATCGATACAAAAGAACTGGTGTCGCGTGCGCACGAGGTCCGCCGGCGAGGCTATGCCTACGCACCGGTTGGCGTAGTCCCAGGGTCGCGTGCGGTGGCTGTGCCCGTCTACGATGCAGCAGGCACAGTTGTAGCAGGGATGGCGCTTGCCACCATCACGGACCGTCTGCCAGATTCCCGCCTGACTTCGATCATCAAGGAGATGGAGAGGCAGGCAGAGCTGATACGGAAGCGAATTGTTGAGATGCAACGCTCGAGAGAGTGAGCGGCAACCCCGCCATGCGGTTTAGTCCACTGGCCGGGTACAGTCGCTGGCCACGTTTGAACTGGGCCGCTGTCGAGCCTTAGGAACCCATCTGACTGTTGATAGAGGCTCGGATTTGTCCGGCGGGGGAATGGTGCCGCAGTACATTCATCTAGCTTTTTTTGTCACGCAGGACAAGCGCCAAGACGATCTCAAAGTGGCTCGATGCGGCGTGTTCCGAGGTGGCCAATAGATTCGATTGCTGAGGTCTCAGCGCTTCATCCATCTCTTGCTGAGACCGCATATCGCGCTGGCGTGGCATCTCGACGAAAACGTCGAGGCCGATCCCATGACGCAGCGCACATGCCGCGCGGAGATTGAGGCGTTTGGCGCACTTGTTAAGCCGCGAAGCCATCGGGCGGTTCCGCTTTCGTCCCGATGCGACAAGCCTCGGCGGCGAGCGTAGTTCGCACTAGACTGAAGAACGCAGAACTGGCATCCGGATGATCCGAACAATGCGCAAGCTCGAAGGCGTGGCCGGCTTCGTCGCCGTAGTGGAAGCTGGCGCGATCAGCGGGGCCGCGCGCCGCGTCCATCTGTCCAAATCCGTCGTCAGCGAGCGCTTGGCCGATCTGGAAAAGAATTCTTTGGGAGAGACCCTGCTGAGACGCACGACACGACGGCTGGCGCCTAGCCGGAATGGCGCACCGCCTCCAGATCCGGAGTCCATCGACATCGTCCACGCTGAAGTCCGATGCGTGCCTGCGCGATTAGGCACGTTTGTCGAGTGCGTCCGCACCGCCATCGGCAGCCCAGCGTACCAGGACGAGTGGGCCGGCCTTCACGACCCCGCCGAAGTCGCCTAGATCGCCGGTGACCCGCATGGCGCCTGACGCTCGCTACTCTGTCCGCCTGTTCGGCGAGTTCCATCTCGACGGCGCCGACGCGCCGATGCCTGACGCGAATTCTCCCCGCTTGCAGGCGCTGCTTGCCTATCTGATTTTGCATCGGGACGTGCCGCAGTCGCGCCAGCAACTCGCCTTCCTGTTCTGGCCCGATTCCACGCAAGCGCAGGCACGCAACGCATTGCGTCAGCTCCTGTTTCATCTACGCAAGTCATGGCCGCACGCAGCCAGTTTCGTCCACGCCGACGCGCAAATGGTGCGATGGTTGCCCGATTCCGCGTTCGATCTCGATATCGCGCAGTTTCAGTCGGCCCTGGCCGCCGCGGCGCGGGCCGCAAGCAACAACGACGCGGCCACCGAGGAAGGGCTCCTGACGCATGCAGTGGGGCTGTATCGGGGCGACCTGCTAGCCAGTTGTTACGATGAATGGATCGCCCTGCAGCGAGATCAGTTGCGCGAAGCGTGCGTCGCGGCGCTCGTGCGGCTCAGCCAGTTGAGCGAGGACAGACGCGACTACGCAAAGGCGTTGAAACACTCGCAGCAGTTGCAGCGGCTCGACCCATTGCGCGAGCCCACCTATATGGCGTTGATGCGCCTGCATGCCCTGAATCACGATCATGCATCCGCGCTGCGCACCTATCGCAACTGCGTTGAAACGTTCACGCGCGAGCTGGGCATCGTGCCCAGTGAAGCCTTGCGCGAGGCCTATGCGCGCCTTGCTGCCCAGGCTGCGCCAACACAGCGTCGACGCCCACGGGACCCCATGCTGCCAATGATCGGACGCCACGACGAATGGCGGCGGCTTCTCGAAGTGTGGCAGCGTAGTCAGCTTGGCGACAAGCAGTTCGTCCTGATCTCGGGCGAGGCGGGCATCGGCAAGTCGCGCCTGGCGGAGGAATTGCTCGTGCACCTTTCCGGGCAAGGCTTCACCACGACGCACTCGCGGGCGTACGCGGCCGAGGGGAAGGTCGCGTTTGCGCCGGTCACCGGTTGGCTGCGCAGCGCGGCCTTGCACGAAGCGATGGGCGGACTCGACAGACTGTGGCTGACCGAAGTCGCGCGCCTGTTGCCAGAGCTGCTGACGCAACAACCCGGCCTGCCTCCACCTTCGCCACTCACCGAATACTGGCAGCGCCAGCGGTTCTTCGAAGCGCTGGCGCGCGCCGTGCTGGCGAGAGAGGGGCCGCTGCTGCTGTTGCTCGACGATTTGCAATGGTGCGACGCGGAGACGCTGGAATGGCTACGCTTCCTGATGCGCTTCGACGTGAGCGCGAAGCTCCTCGTGGTCGCCACGGCGCGGCATGAAGACATCACGCCCTTGCACGCCGTGAGCCGGCTGCTTGACGCCTTGCGACGCGACGACCAGCTCACCGAGATGTTGCTGGGCGCGCTGGATGCCGCCGAAACTGCGAAGATCGCGGCGCAGATCATCAATCGGCCGCTGGCCGATGCGGAGGCAACCCGGCTATTCGAGGAAAGCGAAGGCAATCCCCTGTTCACGGTCGAGATGATGCGCGCCCGGTCCGACACTGCGACGGGCGGCGGCACGCCGCTCGGCACGGTCCCGACGTTGCCACCCAAGGTGTACACGGTGATCTCGAGCCGTCTTGCGCAACTGTCGCCTGCCGCGCGCAATATCGTCGGCGTCGCGGCGATCATCGGGCGAGCATTCACCGCCGCTGTGCTGGCCCAGGCGAGCGACGTGCGCGAGGACGCCCTCACGAATGCGCTGGACGAACTCTGGCAACGAGGCATCGTGCGCCAGCCAGACGGCGGGGGCATTGCCTTTGACTTCAGCCACGACAAGATCCGGGACGTGGCGTACGCCGAGGTCAGTCCGCTGCAACGCCGCCGCCTGCATGAACGCGTGGCACGCGCACTTGAACAGGCGCCAGACAATGATCTCGAGGCTGCCAGCGCGCAGATTGCCGCGCACTACGAACAGGCGGGCCTGCCAACCGATTCAGCCGCGTTCTATCAGCGCGCGGCCGGCGTTGCGCAGAGTGTGTACGCCTATGACGATGCCATCGCCCTGTTGCGGCGCGGGCTGGCGCAAGCCGATCAGATCGTCGATCCGCAAGAGCGCGCCCGGCAGTCGCTGGCATTGCAACTCGACCTTGCGCCGCCGATTCGCATTTCCCGTGGGTGGGCGGCACCGGAGCTCGACACGCCACTGCGGCGCGCCGTGGAGCTCAGCAGACAGACGGGCGACTTCGGTCAGCAGGCGCGCGCCCAGGTCAGCCTTGCCTTCTTTCTCGTCGTCCGTGCGGAGTTTGCCCAGGCGCGGAGCCTGAGCGAGGAACTCATCGCGGGATTAGGCACGTCCGGGTCGGGTACCTACGCGTCGATGGCATGGACCAACATCATGGGGATCCTGGTCCAGCAGGGTGACTGGGCGGCGGCGGAGCCAGCGTATCAACACGCGATCGGCGCTTATGACGAAACCCAGCACGCCGAGCATGTGTCGTTGATGGGCGGAAACTTCGGCGTGCTGGCCTCGGCGTGGTCGGCCCATGCATTCTGGTTCATGGGGCTCGCCGATCAGGCCCTCCGGCGTGGACGCGAAGCGCTGGAGGTGGCAAACCGGCTGGCACACCCGTTCTCCCAGGCGCTGGCGCTGTCTTATCTTGCAACGCAGCATGCCCTGCGCCGGCAGCACGGCCTGACGCTTCACTACGCCCGACAGGCACGTTCGATCGCCGATCAGTACCACGTCGGCTACTACCTTGCCTGGGCTGACGTGCTGCTCGCCTGGGCCAATGCAAAGCAGTCGCCCGGCGCCGGCGCCGTGGCGGCAATGCGAGCGGCGATCGAGGGCTTTCATGGCACCGGCGCGCGCCTGCGGCTGCCGCTGTATCTCGGCATGCTGGCGGAATGCCTGGGTGACGTGGGCGAGACCGAAGCCGCGCTTGCGGCGCTGGATCAGGCGCTCCTCCATGCGGAGCACACTGGCGAGCACTGGCTGGACGCGGAGCTCTATCGCCTGCGCGGCGAGCTTCTGCTGCAACGCAGCGCCAACCTGGCCGAAGCCGAATCGTCGCTGATCAAGGCGATCGAGATCGCTGCCGCCCAACGGGCTCGCCCTCTCGAGCTGCGCGCTGCGCTGTCGCTGGCGGCGTTGCGCGAGCCACGGGAGGGCATCGGCGCGCGCCGGGTGGTCGAGCCGCCGCTCGCCCGATTCGCCGAGGGCTTCGACCAGCCCGACGTCGTCCGGGCGCGCGCATTACTGGCGCGTTAGTCATGGTTTGGCCGCGCCGGGCCAGCCGCGTCGGAGATTGGCGCATATAACGGCGCGCCTAACGCCTTTCAAACGCCGAGGTTGATAGAACTCCTGCATACCAACCGGACAGGAGGCAACCATGGAAGGTGCTCTGAGTGAAAGCGTCGCCACCGCGCTGAAGCCGCATTTTCGGGGGCAATTGATTCAGCCTGGCGATGCTGCCTATGACCAGGCACGCGCGGTGTACAACGGCATGATTGACAAGCGCCCGGCATTGATCGCGCGGTGCACGGATGTCGCCGACGTCATTGCGGGGGTGAACGCCGCGCGAGACAGCGGTATGCTGCTGGCCGTACGTGGCGGTGCGCACAATGGCGCGGGGCTCGGCACATGTGACGGCGGACTGGTGGTCGACCTGTCGCCGATGAAAGGCGTGTTTGTCGATCCGAAGCGCAGCACCATCCGGGCTGGTGGCGGGTGCACCTGGGGCGATGTGGACCACGCCGCCAGCGCCTATGGACTGGCGACGCCGAGCGGTTTCATCTCGACCACGGGCGTGGGTGGGCTGACGCTTGGCGGGGGCATTGGCTACCTTAGCCGCGCCTACGGCCTGACGATCGATAACCTGCTCAGCGCCGAGGTCGTTCTGGCCGACGGGCGACTGGTCAATGCCAGCAGCGACGAGAACGCGGACCTGTTCTGGGCGCTGCGCGGCGGTGGCGGCAACTTCGGCGTGGTCACCTCATTCGAGTTCAAGGCCCATCCTGTCGGCACGGTCTACGGCGGCCCGATGCTGTGGCCGATGGACCAGGCGCGCGAGTTGATGACGTGGTGGCGCGATTTCATCCTGACTGCGCCGCAAGACATCAATGGCTGGTTCGGCTTTGTGACGGTGCCGCCCGGGCCGCCGTTCCCCGAGTCTGTCCACCTGCAGAAGATGTGCGCCGTGGTGTGGTGCTACACCGGCCCACTCGATCAGGCCGAGGCGCGCTTCAAGCCGATTCGCGACGCCATGCCGCCAGCGGTGGACTTTGTCGGCTCCGTTCCTTGGCCGGCCTTGCAGAGCCTGTTCGACGCGCTGTATCCGCCTGGCCTGCAGTGGTACTGGAAAGCCGACTTCGTGAGCGACCTAAGCGACAAGGCCATCGACCTGCACATCAAGTATGGGCACCAGTTACCGTCCATGCACTCGACCATGCACCTGTATCCCATCAACGGCGCGGCGCATCGCGCGGGCCCCAATGACACCGCGTTCAGCTATCGCGATGCGAGCTTCGCCAGCGTGATTGTCGGCGTCGATCCCGACCCGGCCAACAACGACCGCATCGTGCAGTGGGCCAAGGACTACTGGCTGGCGCTGCATCCGCACTCGGCTGGCGGCGGCTACATCAACATGATGATGGACGAAGGCAACGACAACGTGAAAGCTGCCTATCGCGACAACTATGCGCGACTGGCGGAGATCAAGCGCAAGTACGACCCTGCAAACCTGTTCCGCGTGAATCAGAACATCAGGCCCGCCTGAGGGGCGCCGACGGTTGCGACTGCTGAAATCATCGTGGGAGTCGCCGCTCTGATTCCCGGCGACTCCCACGCCCCTTGCCTGCCGGAATCGCGAGGAGAAGTTCATGAGCAAGCTGGTTTGCGCCGGGCTCGCAGCCCTGGTGCTTTTCACTGCCTGCACTGACGCCGGGAGGAGCGTGGACTGTGCCGGCGGCATATCGATGGGTGGGTTGGGTGCAAGCGAAGCGCTGGATGAAATGGCTGGCGCAGCTTTCCCGATGAACGGCGGGCAGTTTTCGCTCTATCTGTTCCGATAGGCCTGGCCCTGCGGGAGACCTATCAAGAAGGCGTGCCGACCACCGGTTACGCCTCGATGAATCCCGATTGTCCCGCCATCCTGTTCGTCGCTTTCGACCGCCACAATTTCGGCGGCCTCCAAGTGATGGGGCGCCTGCTGGCCAATCGGCGCCTTGTGTGCGCCGGCCTTGCCGACCGAGACCTGAAGGGGTGGCCATCGGGTGTAAGCGATCACGCGACTGGCCGCTGCTACCGGACGCCGCGATCGACATCGTCCACGTGGACGGCGAGATCCCGTCTGCGATTGGACCTATCGCTTCTATCTTGCGGAAGGCTTCTATCCGGTGCGCTGCGGTAATGTCGCTACCACGCTGATGCCGTGGTCCTTGAACATGGTAAGAAGCAAGCCGGTTTCCGATATACTTTCATCTTCGTGAAATAACGATGTGGCCGCTACTCCCAGCGGCTCTCATGACTTTGTATTGCCCATGCCGCGACCATTGCCAGATCCAACGTTGCCATCCCGCGCCACGATCAAGATTTGCTCCCATCTTGGGGATAGGGTGCGCGCGACTCGCGCTGCCCAAGGCCTACCAATCGATCAGGCCGCGCGGACGTGCGGGGTGTCTGTGGGAATGCTGTCGAAGCTAGAGAACGGAAAGGGCGTTCATCTTGACTATGTCCTCCGCGCTCTAGCTGGTTTGGGTTTGACAATGCTGGTCGTCCCGAAGGACCACGTGCCTCTTCTTGAGCAAGCCGCATCTCATGCAGCGCGCGAGTCTAAGGCGTACGAAGTAGGGCGGCCGAGGGATTTGGAATGGGACTAATTGCCGTCCCGGCACGGCAACTAGCAAGCGGCAATCGCGAAATGGGACCTTCGCTGCAATGTTAGGTGTGTGGAGAATGTGGGCTTAGCCATTCCCTGTCAGCAGTAGACAATTATCGCAATTAACCGCCAAAATCAAAACCCGTCAGTCAATCCTTCAAGAGGAGCCGTCGCGCTTGGAGGACTTTCTGGCGGCCGACCAGGCATGGCTGACAGTCAATGCCATCAAAGATCCAACAGAATTTGGCTCGCAGGGGGCAATGGAGGTGACCTCGGTCGACGGAGCTGAGACGAAGTGATCCCGATTGCGCGATGCACCATAAAAGTGCATTAAGAGTCATAACGAATTCACAATGACTCTGTAGCATCCGCCGATCCCAATGTCCCGGGCCCGAGCGCCCGCATCTCATGTTTCCTCCAAGTTCCCTCCGTGTCCTGACCGCCGCGTTGATCGGCGCCATGTTGCTGACCGCCTGCGGCGGTGGCGACGATGCCACCACCACATCCGCGCTCACGCAGCCGCTGTCGATCCCCGCCGCACCCAAGGACCTGGGCTTTGCCGACTCCGCACCGGTGGCCGACCAAGCCGCCGTACTGCCCTTCGTGGACTACGCGTATACCAACCAACGCGGCGACGCGCGCTACGCCACCAAGGAAACCAACGCCGGGGTGCGCGTGTTAAGCGGCTTCCTTGACCTGTGGAAGCCCACCACGCTGATCGTTGATGCCGGCGTCACCGCGACCGCGAACGGCAGCTTCCCCGCCGTGGTGGCATCCAGCTGGACCGGCATTCCTGGAGACAGTTCCGACGGCACCATCCTGAACGCAAGCGTGCTCGGCGCCAACATCCAGTACGTAGCCAATGTGACCGCGCAGCGCACTGCCGCGCAGGAACTGGCTGCCTACCTGGACGACCGCCGCAACAAGGGTTACAGCGTCAGTGACGGCCTGGGCCCGCTGACTGCCACCTGGCAAGCCGCTGCGCAACAAACCACCACCATCACCAGCATCGCTGGCGATGCCACCACCGTGTTGTACAACGACGGCGGCAACAACGTCGGCGTGGGAGGTAGCACCAACACCAGTTTTGGCACCGTGGTGGACTTTGTGAGCAACATCGGCGAGAACGGCTCCACTGAGCCGGCCAAGCGCTTCTACAAATACGCGCGACCGTGGCGCTGGAGCAGCAGTGTCAACGTCATCCCCGCGCTGGTGCCTGCCAAAAGCGCCACGCCCGCCACCGATGGCGGCTTCACCAGCGGCCACACCGCCGAAGCCGTGCGCGACGCCATCGCCATGGCCTATGCCGTACCGGAGCGCTTCCAGGAAATGGTCACACGCGGTCTGGAGCTGGGCGAGAACCGCATTGTCGCTGGCATGCACTCGCCCTTGGACGTGGTCAGTGGCCGCATGCTCGGCCAGGCCACCGCCGCTGCCAGCATCGCCACTGGCGCCAACGCCGCGCGCAAGGCCGCCGCTTATGACCAGGCCCACAGCACGCTGATGGCCGCGGCCAAGGCTGATACCAAGCTGGCCTTCAACGACTTCGCGCATTCCGGCACCACGGCCACCGATCGCTTTGCGGACTACGCCACCAACAAGGCCAACTACAACCGCCGGATGACTTTTGGCTTCGCGCAGATTGCCGATACCACCAAACCGGCGGTGGTCCCCAAGAGCGCCGAGGTGCTGCTGGAAACGCGCCTGCCTTACCTGGATGCCAACCAGCGCCGCGTGGTATTGAAGACCACTGCGATGCCATCGGGCTATCCGGTGATGGACGACGCCGAGGGCTGGGGACGCATCAACTTGTTCGCCGCGGCAGACGGCTACGGCGCCTTCAACGGCGACGTGGTGGTCAACATGGATGCCTCTCTGGGTGGATTCAATGCGCTCGATACCTGGCGCAACGACATCGGCGGTGCCGGCAAACTGAACAAGCAGGGCAGCGGCACGCTGCGCCTGGGCGGCCAGAACAGCTACACCGGCGGCACGCAGGTCGCGGCCGGCACGTTGCAGGCCCTCTCGGCCACGGCCTTCGGCAAGGGCGACGTCTACCTCGGCGGCGGCACGCTGGCTTCCAGCGCCGACGCACAGTTGGTGATCGCCGGCGCCTACACGCAGCTGGCCAACACCACGTTGCAACTGGACGTGGGCAGCGGGGGCGCCGGCCGTCTCGCGGTCAGCGGCATCGCCACCGTCGTGGGCGGCGCGTTGACGGTGAACTTCCGCAGCGGCTTCCGTCCGTCGGTGGGGGACACCATCAGCCTGCTCTCCAGTAGCAGCCTGAAGGGGCAGTTCACCACCATCTCGGTGCCAGGCTACAAGACCACGGCCATCTACACGCCTACGGGCTTGTCGCTGCGGATCGACGGGGCGGCTTGATGTTGTGACAACGAAGAATGCCACCTTCGTGAACTGCACCCCAAAGGTTGAACGGGTGTCCAGCTCTTGGGGTGCAGTTCATTCGGGCGGCTTTCCTGATTTCCGGTGACGCGTCCATTGTCGGTGGGTGTCGCCCGTCTCCCAATCGACGAATGGGAGACGGGGCGATGACGAGTCAATCGCCAACCTCAGCCTGGATGACATATTGCCGTGGATACGAATGGCCGGTTGCTGATGGTGAACTTGACGCCGGCGGACATCGCCGACAGTACCGGGGCGTTGGCAGTTCTGGAGGCCCTAAAGAAGCGCGTTTCGTACCCTGGCCAAGGCTGTCAACGTCAATCGTCATCGCTTCGGGTCACTGCTTGTCCGGGTACCCGGCCTCGCTAAGCACCGCGAGGAAAGCGCTCTCGTCCAAGGCGCTATCGACCCGAACTTCACGCGCGGGCGGGTCGGTTTCGACGCGGGCTTGCGGATCGACGCTCAGCAGCGCCTTGGTGACAGATTTGGCGCAGCCGCCGCAGGTCATGTTTGGAATGTAGAAACGAAGCATCTTGATCTCCTGGTTGGTTACTCTGTCCGACTAACATGGGGCTTGACAGCGTGGTAAGGTCAAGCGCTTTTCAGCGGAGTTTTTTACTTCGACTCATTGGCGAAATTCTTGCCCCGCGTTTGAGCGAACCCGAGAAGGGATAACCATTGAAGAACGCTGACCTCGGTTGGGTAAGAATGAGGCAAGAAATCTGGTGCGCGCTCATCTCAGCGCGCGAACGAGTCGCCGTGGCGGCGTGATCGCGTGACGAGGCGGGCGCGTTGACCCCAAACCGAGGCGTCCTATGTGGAGCCCGTGAGCGCTGTTTGGCCGCGGCAGTCGGCACAGCCAAATCCGTAAGGATTGGGCAATCTGGACGGTCAGATCCCCAAGGCCTACGCCATAGATCAGCAGTCGCCGCACGCCTTTGACCAGATTGCGGAGTACTCCGCCAAGCGGCGGGTGCGGCTGCCGTTCAGCGAGCAGGCCATCGCGGCGGACCCGCAGTTGAAGGTAACGCGGCTGAGCCAGTAATCCGGCGGCGTTGGGAGCTGGCCCGCCGGCCCCGCGCTGCCGTCGAGAGGCGATGGCCGTCCCTCGTCTGTTGACGTAAGACGGCGATACGTGTCCTGTCCGCTGGCAGGACAGGCCGCCCAGGAAATCTACATCACCGAGACTGGTTTCGCACTGAACGACCCGCGATTCGGCGCAGGGATGCTTGACGATACGCAACGTGTCGAGCATCTTGGAAGCTACCTTCGCGCCGCGCATGACGCGATAGGCGGGGTGTGCGGCTAAAGGGCCAGTTCTACGGATCTGCCAAGCCGGTGGTGACCCATTTCACACGGATTGTGGCGCAGCAGTACGCGCCGCGCAGGTTCCATGGGCCGCGCATGCACGTGGCCCACGTGTGCACCGCTCTCGCGTCGGAAGCGGCGCCTATGTCACCGGCACCGAACTGCTGGTGGACGGTGGCATCATCGGTGAGTTGATGTTGCGCGCCAACGCCGGCACGGCTGATGTGCGCTTGCCGCGCATCAGCCAACCCTGGACGACGCCCTACGCACCCAGGCACCCCTCCAACCGCTAGGCCGTGCGCCGCCCAGGCAACAGCCCGGCGTATTCCCGCCCCAGGTACGCCGCCGTATGTTCTAGCAGGAACGCACGGCAACCTTCGCTCGCAGGCATCAGCCGCTTGCTCGCCATGTGCACGATATGCCAGACGCGTTCGATCGGCGTGCCGGACACATCCAGCAGAGCAATCTCCCTGGTGCGCAATTCCAGTGACAGAGTGTGCAGTGACAACAGACTGATGCCCATGCCGGCCATCACGGCCTGCTTGATTGTTTCATTGCTGCCCAGAGTGACCACTTTGGCCGGCGCGAACAAGTGGTGCCTGAACATTTCCTCGGCCACCGTGCGGGTGCCGGAGCCGGGCTCGCGCAGCAGGAAGGTTTCGTGGCGCAGTTCTTGCAGATCGAAGCCCTCTGCCTCGAGCAGTGGATGCCGTGGCGAGGCCACTATCACGTGCGGGTGCGTGGCGATGGGCTCCGAGACGGCAACCAGCTCGCGCGGTGGCCGGCCCATCAGCGCGAGGTCGATTTCGTTGTCCTGCAGCAGGCGCAGCAGCGTCTCGCGGTTGCCTTCGGCGAAGCGAACGTCCACGTTCGGGTAGCGCGCCGAGTAGGCAGCGAGCAGCTTTGGCGCGAAATACTTGGCGGTGCTGATCAGCCCGATCGAGATCGAGCCCTGGTCAATGCCCTTGACGGCCTGCAGCCCGTCCTCGGCGTCTTTCACCTCACCTAGGATGCGCGAGGCGTGATGCAGGAGGCGGTCGCCGGCCTCGGTCAGGGTGAGCTGGCGGCTGACGCGCTCGAACAGCGGCAGCCCGACCACGGACTCGAGCTGCTTGACCTGCATTGAGACCGCCGGCTGGGTCAGGTGCAGTTCCTCGGCCGCCCGCACGAAGCTGGCGTGCCGGGCAACGGTGACGAAGATCTGCAACTGGCGAAGGGTGAGGGAACGGAGGAAGGACATGGCTGGAGCGCACTACCTTAAGGGATCCCTTATATGCTGGCTAAGAATATCTGAATTTACCTTATGGGGATAGCTGGGTATCTTTTCCCTCACGACGCCGCAATGCAGTCAGGCAGCCAAGTCGCCAACCCACGGGAAGGAAACACCATGAACGCACCTGAGACGATCCAAGCCACCGCCAAGCCGCGCAAGCGCTACGACGCCGGCGTGATGAAGTACAAGGAGATGGGCTATTGGGATGAAGGCTACGAGCCCAAGGACACCGATCTGCTCGCACTGTTCCGCATCACGCCGCAGGCGGGCGTGGATCCGGTCGAGGCTGCCGCCGCGGTAGCTGGCGAATCGTCCACCGCTACCTGGACGGTGGTGTGGACCGACCGCCTGACCGCCTGCGATATGTACCGGGCCAAGGCCTATCGCGTGGATCCGGTGCCGAACAATCCCGAGCAGTTTTTCTGCTACGTGGCGTACGACCTGTCGCTGTTCGAGGAAGGCTCGATCGCCAACCTGACCGCCTCCATCATCGGCAACGTGTTCAGCTTCAAGCCGATCAAGGCGGCCCGCCTGGAAGACATGCGTTTCCCAGTGGCCTATGTGAAGACCTTCGCCGGCCCGCCCACCGGCATCATTGTCGAGCGCGAGCGCCTTGACAAGTTCGGCCGCCCGCTGCTGGGCGCCACCACCAAGCCCAAGCTGGGGCTGTCGGGGCGCAACTACGGCCGCGTGGTCTATGAAGGCCTGAAGGGCGGGCTGGATTTCATGAAGGACGACGAGAACATCAATTCGCAACCCTTCATGCACTGGCGTGACCGCTTCCTGTTCGTGATGGATGCGGTCAACAAGGCATCCGCGGCGACCGGCGAGGTCAAGGGCAGCTACCTCAACGTGACCGCCGGCACCATGGAGGAGATGTACCGGCGCGCCGAGTTCGCCAAATCGCTCGGCTCGGTGATCGTCATGATCGACCTGATCGTGGGCTGGACCTGCATTCAGTCGATGAGCAACTGGTGCCGCCAGAACGACATGGTGCTGCACTTGCACCGCGCTGGCCATGGCACCTACACACGCCAGAAAAATCACGGCGTGTCGTTCCGGGTGATCGCCAAATGGCTGCGCCTGGCCGGGGTCGATCATATGCATACGGGCACGGCGGTGGGCAAGCTCGAAGGCGATCCACTCACCGTGCAGGGCTATTACAACGTCTGCCGCGACGCTTATACGAAGACCGACCTGACGCGCGGGCTGTTCTTCGACCAGGACTGGGCCTCGTTGCGCAAGGTGATGCCGGTGGCCTCGGGCGGCATCCACGCAGGCCAGATGCACCAATTGCTCGACCTGTTCGGCGATGACGTCGTGCTGCAGTTCGGTGGCGGCACCATCGGCCACCCGCAAGGCATCCAGGCCGGCGCTACGGCCAATCGCGTGGCGCTGGAAGCGATGGTGCTGGCACGCAACGAAGGGCGCGATATTGCCAACGAGGGACCGGACATCCTGCGCGATGCCGCCAGGTGGTGCTCGCCGCTGCGGGCCGCGCTCGATACCTGGGGCGATATCAGCTTCAACTACACGCCGACCGACACCTCGGATTTCGTGCCCACCGCATCGGTGGCCTGAGCGCGCCGCGCGCCCTGATCGAGACCATCCGATACCAACGAACCAGAGACGAGGACATCATGCGCATTACGCAAGGCACTTTCTCCTTCCTGCCTGAGCTCACCGACGCACAGATCACCAGCCAGGTCGAGTACTGCCTGGGCAAAGGCTGGGCCGTCGGCATCGAATACACCGACGACC
Organism: Cupriavidus sp. PET2-C1; assembly: GCF_054515855.1. NCBI lineage: Bacteria > Pseudomonadati > Pseudomonadota > Betaproteobacteria > Burkholderiales > Burkholderiaceae > Cupriavidus > Cupriavidus sp. PET2-C1. The sequence continues at coordinate 139,641 of NZ_JBTNRJ010000003.1, read as the reverse complement.
CGCATCCGCGCAACACGTACTGGGAGATGTTCGGCCTGCCGATGTTCGACCTGCGCGATGCCGCCGGCATCCTGCTGGAGGTCAACAACGCGCGCAAGACGTTCCCCAACCACTATATCCGCGTGATGGCCTTCGACGCGACCCATACGGTGGAGTCGGTGGTGATGTCGTTCATCGTCAACCGTCCCGCGGACGAGCCGGGCTTCCGCCTGGTGCGTCAGGAAGAGCCGGGCCGCACGGTGCGCTATTCGATCGAGAGCTACGCCGTGCAGGCTCGCCCCGAAGGCAGCCGTTATTAAGCCAGCCGACCTTTCGCCGACATTCAGGGAGGACGCCATGTCCGCGCCAGAATCCCCCTCGCACCTGCAGCCGCCCGGCACGCTGGCGGACCTGCTTGCCAGCTCGGGCATCGCCGGCTTGCTGGACCAGCTTGACCGCCAGCTGATCGGGCTGGCGCCGGTGAAATCGCGTATCCGCGATATCGCGGCGCTGCTGCTGGTTGACAAGCTGCGGGCGGCGCGCGGGTTCAGCGCCGGCGCGCCCAGCCTGCACATGTGCTTCACCGGCAATCCCGGCACCGGCAAGACCACCGTGGCCATGCGCATGGCGCAGATACTCCATCAGCTCGGCTATGTGCGCCGGGGACACCTGGTGGCGGTCACGCGCGATGACCTGGTCGGCCAGTACATTGGCCACACCGCGCCCAAGACCAAGGAAATCCTGAAGAAGGCGATGGGCGGCGTGCTGTTTATCGACGAGGCCTACTACCTCTACCGGCCCGAGAACGAGCGCGACTACGGCCAGGAAGCCATCGAGATCCTGCTGCAGGTGATGGAGAACAACCGGGACGACCTGGTGGTGATCCTGGCCGGCTACAAGGACCGCATGGACCGGTTCTTCGAATCCAATCCGGGCATGTCCTCGCGCATTGCCCATCACATCGATTTTCCCGACTACCAGGTCGACGAACTGGGCCAGATCGCGGACCTGATGCTGGATGCGATGCAGTACCGCTTTGACGCGCAGAGCCGTGCCGTCTTTGCCGACTACCTGGTGCGCCGCATGGCGCAGCCGCACTTTGCCAATGCCCGCAGCGTGCGCAACGCGCTCGACCGCGCGCGGCTGCGCCACGCTTCGCGCCTGCTGCGCGACCCCGGCGCGGTCGCCGACGACCTGGCGCTGACCACCATTACCGCCCCCGATCTGCTCGCCAGCCGCGTGTTCGCGCCGGCACCCGACAAGGAGTGAGCCATGCAAGCCCTGATCTTCGATGTCGACGGCACCCTGGCCGATACCGAGTCCGCCCATCTCCATGCCTTCAATGCGGCGTTTGCCGAGGTCGGCCTCGACTGGTGCTGGGATGCGGCGCTCTACACGCGCCTGCTCAAGGTGGCCGGCGGCAAGGAGCGGCTGCTGCATTACTGGCGCATGGTGGATCCGGAGGAAGCCCGCGGCAGCAAGGTGGCTGAAACCATCGCGGCGGTGCACGCCATCAAGACCCGCCACTATGCCGAGCGCGTCGGCGGCGGCGCGCTGCCGCTGCGCCCCGGCATTGCGCGGTTGATCGAGGAGGCCGGCCAGTCCGGCACGCCCATCGCGATCGCCACCACCACCACGCCGGCCAACCTCGACGCGCTGCTGCGCGCGCCGCTGGGCGCGGGCTGGCGCCAGCACTTTGCCGCCATCTGCGACGCCGGCACCACCGCGGTAAAAAAGCCCGCGCCGGATGTCTACCTGGCGGTGCTGGCGCGGCTCGCCCTGGAAGCGGCCGACTGCCTGGCGCTGGAGGATTCCGAGAACGGCTTGCGCGCCGCGCTGGCGGCCGGCATTCCCACTGTGATCACGCCAACCGCCTATACCGCGCAGGAGCGCTTCGATGGCGCGCTGCTGGTGCTGCCGCATCTTGGTGATCCCGGCGAGCCGATGCCACAGCCCCTGCCGGGCGCTGACCACCGCTGGGCCGATCTGGCTGCGCTGCGCCGCTGGCATCGCGGCACCTTGTTCGAGGCTGCCTGATATGCGTACCCATGACCATGAAGGCGATGAAGGCGGAAAGAGCCGGACGATTCGCCTTGCGCCCTCCATCCTGTCCGCCGATTTCGCGCGACTGGGCGAGGAAGTGCGCGCGATCGAGGCAGCGGGTGCCGACCTGGTGCACTTCGACGTGATGGACAACCACTATGTGCCCAACCTGACCATCGGCCCCCTGGTGTGCGAGGCGATCCGCCCGCATGTCTCCATCCCCATCGACGTGCACCTGATGGTGGAGCCGGTCGATGCGCTGATCCCGATGTTCGCCAAGGCTGGCGCCTCGATCATCACCTTTCATCCGGAAGCGAGCCGTCATGTCGACCGCACGATCGGGCTGATTCGCGAGCACGGCTGCAAGGCCGGCCTGGTGTTCAATCCGGCCACGCCGCTGGACTACCTGGCCCACACGCTGGACCAGCTCGACATGGTGTTGCTGATGAGCGTGAATCCGGGCTTCGGCGGACAGCAGTTCATTCCAGGCACGCTCGGCAAGCTGCGCGAGGCGCGCGCCCGCATCGACCGGCACGTCAAGGCCGGCGGCCGGCCCGTCTGGCTGGAGGTCGACGGCGGCGTGAAGCGCGACAACATTGCCGACATCGCCCGTGCGGGCGCGGATACCTTCGTCGCCGGCAGCGCGGTATTCGGCGCGCCGGATCCGGACGGCGGCTATCGCGCCATTCTTCGGCATTTGCGTGAAGCCGCGCTGGCTTAGCGCGGCCCCCGGCACGCAATGCAAAGACAGATAAAAAGAGGAGACCTGCCATGCCACAGCAAAACCAGCCACACCGAATGACCTTGACGCAGTTCCTGATTGAGGAGCGCCGCCGCTACCCGCAGGCCAGCGGCGGCTTCAATGGCCTGATACTCAACGTCGCCATGGCCTGCAAGGAGATCGCGCGCGCCGTCGCGCTTGGCGCGCTGGGCGGCCTGCATGGCACCGCCGATGGCGCCGTCAACGTACAGGGCGAGACGCAGCAAAAGCTCGATGTGCTGAGCAATGCTGCCTTCCTGCGCGTCAACGAGTGGGGGGGCTACCTGGCCGGCATGGCGTCGGAGGAAATGGAGACGCCTTACCAGATCCCGTCGCAGTATCCGCGCGGCAAGTACCTGCTGGTGTTCGATCCGCTCGACGGCTCATCCAATATCGATGTCAACGTCTCGGTGGGCAGCATCTTCTCCGTGCTGCGCGCGCCGGAGGGCGTGGATGCGGTGGCCGAGCAGCATTTCCTGCAACCCGGCACGGCCCAGGTCGCGGCCGGCTACGCCATCTATGGTCCGACCACCATGCTGGTGCTCACCGTGGGCAATGGCGTCAACGGCTTCACGCTGGATCCCAACCTGGGCGAGTTCTTCCTCACCCACGCCAACCTGATGGTGCCGCCGGACACGCACGAGTTCGCCATCAATACCTCCAACAGCCGCTTCTGGGAGGCGCCGGTGCGGCAGTACATCGCCGAGTGCGTGGCGGGCAGGACCGGGCCGCGCGGCAAGGATTTCAACATGCGCTGGATTGCCTCGATGGTGGCCGAGGCGCACCGCATCCTGATGCGTGGTGGCGTCTTCATGTATCCACGCGACAGCAAGGACCCGGCCAAGGCCGGTCGCCTGCGCCTGCTGTACGAGGCCAACCCCATCGCGTTCCTGATGGAGCAGGCGGGCGGGCGCGCCAGCACCGGTCGGCAGCCGTTGATGTCGGTCCAGCCGGGCGCGCTGCACCAGCGCATCGGCGTGGTTTTCGGCTCGCGCAACGAGGTGGAGCGGATCGAGCGCTATCACAGCGATCCGCCCGGCGCCGAGCTTCCTAATCCCCTGTTCAACGAACGCAGCCTGTTCCGCGTCCCCGCCTGAGGTGCATGCTCATGTCCGAACGCTATCCCATCATCGCCATTACCGGTTCCTCCGGCGCCGGCACCACCTCCGTCACCCGCACCTTCGAGAACATCTTTCGCCGCGAAGGCGTGAAATCCGTGGTGATCGAGGGCGACAGCTTCCACCGCTACAACCGCGCCGAGATGAAGGTCCGGATGACCGAAGCGGAGCAGAGCGGCAATATGAACTTCAGCCACTTCGGCCCCGGCACCAACCTCTTTGGTGAGCTGGAAAACCTGTTCCGCACCTATGCGGAGTCCGGCACCGGCATGCGGCGCCGCTACCTGCACAACGCCGAGGAGGCTGCCGCCTGCCAGCAGGAACCGGGCACCTTTACCGCCTGGGAGCCGCTGCCGGATGACGCCGAGCTGCTGTTCTACGAGGGCCTGCACGGCGGCGTGGTGACCGACGAGGTCAATGTGGCCCGCTATCCCGACCTGCTGATCGGCGTGGTGCCGGTGATCAACCTGGAATGGATCCAGAAGCTGTGGCGCGACCAGAAGCAGCGTGGCTACTCGAGCGAGGCGGTGACCGACACCATCCTGCGGCGCATGCCGGACTACGTGAATTACATCTGCCCGCAATTCTCGCGTACCCACGTGAATTTCCAGCGCGTGCCGTGCGTGGATACCTCCAACCCGTTTATCGCCCGCGAGATTCCGGCGCCGGACGAAAGCATGGTGGTGATCCGTTTCGCCAACCCCAAGGGCATCGACTTCCAGTACCTGCTGAGCATGGTGCACGACTCCTTCATGTCGCGCGCCAATACCATCGTGGTTCCCGGCGGCAAGATGGAACTCGCCATGCAGCTGATCTTCACCCCCTTTGTGCTGCGCATGATGGAGCGCCGCAAGCGCGCCGACGAGTAAGGAGTCAAGCCATGAACGCACCAGAACGTATCGATCCGGCGGCGCGCTGCGCCCACGCGCTACGCTTTCTCGCGGCCGACGCGGTGGAGCAGGCCAGGTCTGGCCATCCGGGAGCGCCCATGGGCATGGCCGAGATGGCCGAAGTGCTGTGGCGGCATCACCTGCGCCATAACCCCGCCAACCCGGCATGGCCCGACCGCGACCGCTTCGTGCTCTCCAACGGCCATGCCTCCATGCTGCTGTACGGGTTGCTCCACCTGAGCGGCTACGCGCTGCCGATGGCGCAGCTGCGCCAGTTTCGCCAGTTGCATTCGGCCACGCCGGGGCATCCGGAAGTCGGCCACACGCCGGGCATCGAGACCACCACCGGCCCGCTCGGGCAGGGTCTGGCCAACGCGGTTGGCATGGCGCTGTCGGAGAGGCTGCTGGCCGCGCACTTCAATCGGCCGGGCCATGCCATCGTGGATCACCACACCTATGTGTTCCTCGGTGATGGCTGCCTGATGGAGGGCATCAGCCACGAAGCCTGTTCTTTGGCGGGGACGCTGCGGCTCGGCAAGCTGATCTGCCTATACGATGACAACGGCATCTCCATCGACGGCGAGGTGTCAGGCTGGTTTGCCGACGACACGCCGCGGCGCTTCGAAGCCTACGGCTGGCATGTGATCCCGAACGTCGATGGCCATGATGCCCGCGCCATCGATGGGGCCATCCGCCAGGCCAAGGCGCAGGGCGAGCGTCCTACGCTGATCTGCTGCAAGACGGTGATCGGCAAGGGCGCGCCGGCCAAGGCCGGTGGGCACGACGTGCATGGCGCCCCGCTGGGCGCGCAGGAGATCGCCGCCATGCGCGAAACGCTCGCCTGGGAGGCCGAGCCCTTCACGGTGCCACCCGACGTGGCTGCCGCCTGGGACGCGCGTGCGCTGGGCGCCGAGCGCGAGGCAGGATGGAACGCACGTTTCGCCTGGTACAGCACGGCGTATCCGGAACTGGCCGCGGAGTTCCTGCGCCGCGACCGGGGCAGGTTGCCGGAAGGATTCGAGGCCGGGTTGATGGGCTTGCTGGAGACGCCATCGGCCCTGCACGGCAAGATCGCCACGCGCAAGGCATCGCAGCTCACGCTGGAAGCGCTGAGCGCCGCCTTGCCCGAACTGCTGGGCGGCTCGGCCGACCTGACTGGCTCCAACCTGACCGACGTGAAGGCCTCGGTGTGGGTCAACCACGCCGGGCAAGGCAACTACGTCAGCTACGGCGTGCGCGAGTTCGGCATGGCAGCGGTCATGAACGGCATGGCCTTGCACGGCGGGCTGATTCCGTACGGTGGCACGTTCATGGTGTTTTCCGACTATTCCCGAAACGCCATCCGCATGGCCGCGCTAATGCGGCAACGCGTGATCCATGTGCTCACCCATGACTCGATCGGTCTGGGCGAGGACGGTCCCACCCACCAGCCGGTCGAGCACGCGGCGAGCTTGCGGCTGATCCCGAACAACCAGGTCTGGCGCCCTTGCGACGGTGTGGAAACCGCGCTGGCCTGGCTGGACGCGGTGCAGCGCCGCGACGGGCCGAGCTGCCTGCTGCTGTCGCGCCAGGCGCTGACGCCGTTCGCGCGCGATGGCGGGCAACTTGCCGGCATCCGGCGCGGCGGCTATGTGCTGCAAGACGCGGAGGCGCCTCAGGCGGTGCTGATCGCCACCGGTTCGGAAGTGGAGATCGCGGTGCGTGCCGCTGCCCACCTGGCCGAGGAAGGGATCCACACGCGCGTGGTGTCGATGCCCTGCGTGGAGCGCTTCCAGGCGCAGGATGCGGCCTACCGGGAAGCGGTACTGCCGCCCGGTGTGCCACGCATCAGCGTGGAGGCCGGCGTCACCTGGTTCTGGCGCGCGGTAGTGGGCGAGCAGGGCGCCACGGTGGGAATCGATACCTTCGGTGCCTCGGCACCAGCCGAAGCGCTGTACCCGCACTTCGGCCTGACACCGGCGCGGGTCGCGGATACCGCGCGTTCTCTGCTGGGGAGGCCGTGATGCGCATCGCAGCGGACATGCCTTACACCGCGGTGCTGGTCGACCTCGACGGCACCCTGGTTGATACGGCGCACGACATTGTGGAGGCTGCCAACCGCATGCTGGACGAACTGGGCCGCGCGCCATTGCCCTTTGACACCATCAGCGGCTTTATTGGCAGGGGTGTGCCCAACCTGGTGCGGCGCGTGTTGGAGACCGCGGCAAGCGGCGATCGGGATGGCGCTGATTCCGCCGAGGCGGTGTTCCACCGCCACTATGTGGAAGTCAACGGGCACCTTGGCCGCGTTTTCCCCGGCGTGCAGGCCGGGCTGGAGGCCTTGCAGCAACAGGGCTACCGGCTCGCGTGCGTGACCAACAAGCCCAGAGCGCTGGCAGCGCCACTGCTGGCCGTGACCGGGCTGGCCAGGTACCTGGAGGTTCTGGTCGGCGGCGACTCGATCGCGCGAATGAAGCCGGACCCCGAGCCGCTGCACCATGCTTGCCGGCTGCTGCAGGCGGATGAGAGGCGCAGCGTGCTGGTCGGCGATTCGGCGGTTGACGTGGCCGCGGCGCGCGCGGCGGGCATGCCGGTTTTCCTGGTGCGGTACGGCTATGCCGGCCCCGGCGGCGTTGCCGCGCTGGGTGGCGATGCGGTGATCGATTCGCTGGAAGACCTGCCGGCGCTGCTTGCGCCTGCGTGCCGGATGCTGGCCTGAGTCGGGCAGGCAGAGCGAAGTAGACCAACGATAGATCAAGCCACGCAGAAGCCAGATAGCGACACGCCAACCCTATCCGCCAGGACCCCGCGGTGACGATCCCCGCGGACGTGGTGTGTGCCAAGGCGTTCAGCGCCAGCGTCAAGTACGGTATCGCGGAGCAGGTCGGCTATATCTCGACAGGTGGCGGCGCCTTCTCGAATTCCTGGAGGGCAAGACACTGCTGGCCTTCGAGGTGCTGGAGCAGCGGGCTGCCGCCTGACGGGCGCTCATGTCATCCCGAATTCACCGAATCAGCGTCAACCCACGGAGTTCCATCATGTCACTCGTATCCCTGCGCCAGTTGCTGGACCACGCGGGAGAGTTCGGCTACGGCGTGCCGGCTTTCAACGTCAATAACCTCGAACAGATCCACGCCATCATGGAAGCCGCCGAGGAGAGCGGCAGCCCGGTCATCCTGCAGGCCTCGGCCGGCGCGCGCAAATATGCCGGAGAGGCCTACCTGCGCCATATGGTGCTGGCCGCGGCGGAGACGCATCCGGATATTCCCATCGTGCTGCACCAGGATCACGGCGCCAGCCCGGCGGTGTGCCAGGCCTCGATCCGCTCCGGCTTTACCAGCGTGATGATGGACGGTTCGCTGCGCGAAGACATGAAGACGCCGTCGGACTACGCTTACAACGTCGACGTGACCCGCCGCGTCTGCGAGATGGCGCACGCGGTAGGAGTCTCGGTCGAGGGCGAACTGGGTTGCCTGGGCTCGCTCGAAACCGGGCAAGCCGGCGAGGAGGATGGCGTTGGTGCCGCTGGCATCCTGTCGCACGACATGATGCTGACAGACCCGGACCAGGCGCGCGACTTCGTCGCCCGCACCGGCGTGGATGCGCTGGCCATCGCCATTGGCACCAGCCACGGCGCCTACAAATTTTCGCGCAAGCCGACCGGCGACATCCTGGCGATGGACCGCATCCGCGAGATCCATCAGAAGATTCCCGACACCCACCTGGTCATGCATGGTTCCAGTTCGGTGCCGCAGGAGTGGCTGGAGATCATTCGCCAGTACGGTGGCGAGATCAAGGAGACCTATGGCGTGCCGGTCGAGGAAATCCTGCGCGGTATCAAGACCGGCGTGCGCAAGGTGAATATCGATACCGATATCCGCCTGGCAATGACCGGCGCCATCCGCAAGTCCCTCGCCGATGACCGCAGCGAGTTCGATCCGCGCAGGGCATTGCTGGCTGCCAAGAAGGGCGCCAAGAGCGTGGTGCGGTTGCGCTTCGAGGCGTTCGGCTGCGCCGGACAGGCATCGAAGATCAAACCGGTGCCGCTGGAAAAGCTGGTGCCGCGCTACCGCTAGGCGAGGCGAGCCGTCCCGCGTGCCCGGCAAAGCGCCAGACCATCCCCGCACAATGGAGCGCGGGCGCGGGTCTGGCGCTCTGTCGTGTTGCACGGATCGATGTTCCGCGCGGGACAGCTTGTGCGCCATGCCTGTCGCAGACTGTCACCATGGCGGAAGTGCCGGCACCCCGCCTTGGGCCGCGCCGCGCTGGCACGGAACGTGAATGTGCCAAGGCGGATTCATCAGCCTTGGAGTGGCGGCTATGTGGGTAGTAAAACTCGGCGGCAGCCTTGGCCGCGACCCGTTGTTGCGCGAGTGGCTGCAGGAGCTGAGTGAGCTCGGCGGCGGCCGCATCGTGGTGGTGCCCGGAGGCGGCGGCTTCGCGGGGCAGGTGCGCGAGTACCGGGCGCAGTGGGCGTTCGACCATGTGGTGGCGCACAATATGGCGGTGCTGGCCATGGCCCAGTACGGGCTGATGATGCAGGGCATGTGCCCGGGCATGTCGCTGGCGGTGCACGAGAAAGACATCCAGGGCGTGCTGCGCAACGCCGGCGTGGCCGTGTGGGCACCGTTTTCGCTGTTGCGCGAGCAGGCCGACGAGATGACGCACCCAGGCGTCGGTTCGGACAGCATGGCCGCGTGGCTGTCGAACCGCCTCAACGCCGAGATGCTGCTGCTGGTCAAATCCGCGCCGGCCGATGCCGGCCAGCCGGTGGAGCAATATGCCGCGCAAGGGCTGGTGGACCGGCGCTTCGCGCATTTCACGCGTGGCGCGCCATATCCTATCGAATTTCTGCACAAGAGCGAGCTGGCGCGCATGCGCGAACTGCTGCTGCATCCGGCTGCCGGCTGACTGCTACTGGCTACGGTGTGCGATGCGTGATGCGCAAGCCAGCCGCGGTCGGCCTGCGCATGTCCTCCGATTAGCTATGCGCCGCGAAAGGATGCGCCGAACTCTGCTTCTTGGCTACCACTTCGGCGGCGCTCGGCCAGCCCCCCACGGCGCGCTGGATCGCTTCGCGCGTGGCCTGGTAGTTGTAGTCCTGGATCTTGGTGTCGTCCTCCGCCTGCCAGTGGATGAACACGCCCACGCTGATAAACAGGTCGTCGGCTTCGGCGGCGGGAATGGTGCCGTCTTCCACGCTATCCGCCACCGCCATGGCAACGCCGCGCTGGGCCGGGCCGAACATCTGCACGGCCTGCTTGGCGCCTTTGATGGTGACCTTGTTGAACAGCACGGTATTGGGCTTGGCCTGCAGGTTCGGCGCCACCACGGCGAGCAACGAGGTGAAGCCGTCCTTGTTGTTGGTCAGCGCGTTGCAGAAGGCGGTCTCGGCAGCCGAGCCGCGCGGCCCAAGGATCAGGTCGATATGCGCGACCTCGTTGCCGTCGCCGACCAGCGATTCGCCAACACGAACACGATCGATTTTTGCCATTTGCGAGTCTCCCGGATAAAGGATGTTCAGGAAAAGAAAAGAAGGCGCAATGTGTCCCCCCGGGCTTTACCTAACACGTTCCATGCCAAGCCTGGGCACGGCGTGAAAGGCGGGTCGGCAGGACAGGGCCCGAGGGCGATAGGGGCTGCGATCATTGCGCCGGCGGCGGCGAGAGCGGCGCAGATGGATGACCGTCGCTCAGGCGTCTGTGCCAGACGCGTGCCTGAAGGGTGACACTCTGTGCGAACGGCGAGAGGCGCGCAAGCGGGTGGAGACTGAGCATGCTTGCGCACCTGGCAGGCGCGCGGGCTTGCGTGCGGCAGCACTCGGTGATCCGATCGGGTTGGGAGGCCGGCGAGGGCTGGCTAAGCGTGCTGGTGCAGGCTGTGAGGGCCGCCGTTGAGCGCTGCGGGGACGCCGCTGGTGCGATGGCGTTCATCGTGGCGCGCCTTCAGCAAGGACTGGATCTGCGCGCTGCGCCGGCGCAGTTCGATTTCGGTCGCGGCCTCCGTCAGGCCGGCGGCGGAGACCGAGCAGAAGGGGTGGCCGGCAGCCACATAGCTGCCGGGAACGGGAATGTCGTGGCACCAGCCAGTGCGCATCAGCGCGACAGTGAGCGCGGCGTTGATCTGCGCGGGGTCTTGCGCAAAGACATGCTGGAAGCCGCGCACGACGGTCTGCCGCGCCGCCGGTGGCTCGGGCGTTTCGCCGCGGCAGGCCTGCAGGTGCGCGTGCATCAGGCCAAGCGGATAGGCGTCGGTATAGAGCGCCATGCTGGCCGGCGGCCGCGGGTTGACTTCAAGCACCATGATGTCCGGCGCCTCGAACAGGAAGTCGATGCTGTTCAGGCCGACCAGGCTGGTTTCGCGCGCGATGCATTGGATGATCTCGACGAGGCGCGCGGTGGTGCTTGCCGGCAGCATCGCTGGGCCTGCAGCGCCGTGGAACAGATAGGGGCAGTCGTGGTGCGAGCCGATGCGCTGCAGGCTGATGCCGACCAGCTGGACGCCGCGGCGATGAGCAACAAATAGCGCGGACATCGGCAGCCCGGGGCGTTGCCGCTGGAAGTACCGAGTGGCGTCGGCAGCGTCGGCAGCGACGGCATCTGCGCTGGCCAGCTGGCGGATATGCGAGCCGCCGGTGCCGCCGACAGCTTTGCACAGCCAGCCTGCCGGCTCGCGCGGCATCGCGATGGTGGTTTCCGGATGCGGAATGCCGAGCGCGGCCAGCAGCCGGAAGAAGGCGCCGGGCTGCTTGACGCCGCGCACGGTGGCGGCGCTGTTGCCGAGCAGCGGCACCAGCGCGTGGCCGGCGTCGAGCAGATCGGGGCGTTGTTCGAAGCCGCTACCGGCAACCCAGCCAAACGGATGCACGGTGTCGCGCAAGCGGCGCAGCGCGGCGAGCACGTGCTCGCCGTCGAGCGCCATCGACCCGGTGGCGCCGATCGGCTCCCAGCGCTGCGCGACATGCCGCGTGTCGGCATCGCCGAACAGGTCCAGCGCGGCCACGCGCAAGCCGGCTTGCGCTGCGGACTCGGCCATCATCCGCGATGACAGGGCGGCGACGATGAGGGTCTGGGAGGGCATGGTGGGTCAGGGTGGTTCGGCGGGCATTTCGCGCGCGGGCTCCGGCATATCGGCTGCGATGCCGGCGTCGATGCCAGCGTTGATGTGGCGCTCGCATTCGCTACAAAAAGCAATCGGCATACCAAGCGAGCCACGCGCGTGGGATCGGGGGAGAATCGGGCCTGTTGCAAGCGTCAGGGCCTTGCACTGTCACGGCCACTGTTCCGCTGTTCGCACAGGCTGTCCCGCGTCCGGCGGCGCCATTGGACAAGGGCGTGATCAGCAAGATAGGTAAGGGGGGAAGGGGCACGAGGGGCTGCCAGCCCCCTCGGTGTGACACGCAGGGCGGCGCCGCTACGACTGCTCGGACGTCTCGGCCTGCGCCAGGTTGATATGCAGCCGATGTATCTTGCGGTACAGCGTGTTCCGGCTGATGGAGAGCGAGCGGGCTACGGTGCTGACATTCCAGCGGTGCTTGTGGAGCAGGCCAAGGATGGTGTCGCGTTCGTTCAGCTGGATGGCATTGAACTGCGCCAGCGCCTTGGCTTCATCGTCTGGCATATTGGGCTGCGCCGCCATGGCCGGCTCGCGGGGCGCGCCGGCTTCTCCTGCGCCTTGCACGATTTCCGCCGGCAGGTGCTGGCAAGCGATGGTGTCGCCGTCGCACAGTGCCAGGGCGGTGCGCAGCACATGGCGCAACTGCCGGAGATTGCCGGGCCAGGGGTAGCGCAGCAGCGCCTGCACGGCGTCCGGCGCCAGCGTCGGTGCCTGGTCCGGCTCCGCCTCCTCGGCGAGTATGTGCTGCATCAGCGTGAGCCGGTCGGTGCGCTCGCGCAGCGGCGGCAAGCGCAACTCGATGCCGTTGAGCCGGTAGAACAAGTCTTCGCGGAACTGGCCGCTCTGCACCAGTTCGGCCAGGTTGCGGTGGCTGGCGCTGACCAGCTGGAAGTCGACCTTGACCACCGCCTCCGAGCCGAGCGGCGAGACCTGGCGTTCTTCCAGGACGCGCAGCAGGCGGGACTGCAACGTCATGGGCATGTCGCCGATCTCGTCCAGGAACAGCGTGCCGCCGTTGGCCTGGATGATCTTGCCGCGCCGGCCTTCGCGCTGGGCACCGGTAAACGCGCCGGCGCGGTAGCCGAACAATTCGCTTTCGATCAGGTTCTCCGGCAGCGAGGCACAGTTGATGGCGACAAAGGCGCGCTCGCGCGCCGGGCTCATCTGGTGCAGGGCATTGGCGAAGACCTCCTTGCCGCTGCCGGTCTCGCCGTGCAGCAGGATGGGGATGCGCCGGGTGATCACGCGCTGCGCCAGCCGGACCTGCGCTTCCATCTGCGGGTCGCCAAAGGCCAGTCTGGTGGACGGTGCCACCGTGGCCGGGGCGCGCGGGGCAGCTGTCAGGGGTTCCGCGCTGGCCGCTCGCGGCGCGGCTTGGGTGCTGGCCGCTCTCGCGCCGCCAATGGTGCCGCCGCTGGTGCCGAGGTTCGGCTGCTGGGCCACCATGAAGAAGCGGTTCGATGCGCTCGCGCGATAGACCGGCACCGGATGGAAGGAGTTGCGCGCGCACCGCGCCAGGATTTCGTCGAGCGAGGTCTTGAACAATTCGTCGATCTGTTTGCCGAGCAGGGCAGACAGCGAGCGAAAATCCAGCTGGAACAGCGCGCTGCGATTGGCTGCCAGCACCCTGCCGCTGTCGTCGATCGCGAGCTTGCCTTCGTGCAGCGTGTTGACGAGTTCGGGGCGGCTGTGGAAATGGATCTGGTGCGCGTGCTTGAACCGCTCGTCCATCAAGCGGTTTTCAATCATCTGGCGGGACATGCCGACCAGCACCAGCGAATGCTGCTGCAGCAGCGGCGAGCGGCTGGTGACGTCGAGCACGGCGGTCAGTTCGCCGCGATCGTTGAAGATCGGCGAGGCCGAGCACGTCAGCGAGGTGTACTGCGCGAAATAGTGTTCATTCTGACGCACCGCAACAGGCTCGGCTTCGATCAGGCAGGTGCCCATGCCGTTAGTGCCGGCCTCGCGCTCGCTCCAGACCGCGCCGGTGCGGAAACCCAGGGGTTCCACGTCCTGCGAGAAACCGACTGACGACACCATATGCACGATGACGCCATCCATATCGGTCAGCACCACGGCCAGCTCGGGATCGGCGAGCTGCTGGTAGAGCGTGGTCATCTCCAGCTTGGCGCAGGCGATCAGGTCGCTCATGCGGTCGCGCCGCTCGTTGAACTCCGGCTGGGTCAGGATCGGAGGCATGCGCTGCTGCGCAGGGTCCAGCTGGAAGTCCCGCAGGCAGCGCGCCCAGGAGCGTGTCACCACCGAGCTGTTCTGCGTGCCGCATAACTGTCCGTTGACGACATTGAGAATCTGCGCGACGTGGTGACTGGCGGACTGAAGTGTTGTCACCGAGCTTCTCCTTTTAGCCTGCGGGCTCTTTTGTGCGGTGCAATCTGGCGTGGCGCGAACTGTTGCTATGCAATCGCCGCAGTGCAATCGCTGCGATGCAATAAAGAAACCGGCGCCTGTGGTTATGCGGATGGAAGCCGATCTTGTGTGAAGAGGTGACACTATAGGCCGGACTTCCGATCGCATCAACGGGGCGGAAACCCTCAGGTTTCCCGGCGGCGCCGAATTCAGCGCGCGGCCCGCGTCGCCAGCGAAACACCGCAGGCGCGCAGCGCATCGTCCTGGATGCCGCGATAGCGCTTGGCGGCGTGCTTGCCGTATTCCGGATCGCGGAATATCGCGCCGCCTTCGCCGCCGAGCGTGGCGTACCTGGCGAAGGTAGACGATTCGACATACTCGTCATATGGCAGTTGCGCCGCGATCCGGTCGATCGCGCACGAACACTTGTGCAGGTACACGTAGGCACCGCCGTTCCTTGCCATGCACTCGCCCACATATTCGACGCGGGCGGTAGTGGGGTAGTTGTTGGCAGGCAGGTCTTGAGCGGTTTGCGCGCCGGCGGGAACCATGGACAATGCCGCCAGCACGCAGGCAAGCTGCCGGAGGCCGAAGATGGAGGGCTGCATGCGGGGTCTCCTCGTAGTGTGCGCTTTCTTTGGAACGTCTTGTGCAATCTTGTCCCAATAACGATGCAAGTCGCGCGCCATCCCGCCACGGTGCCGCGCGAACCCGCTACGCCGTCTTTCTGGTCCAGTTCTGACACATATTGTCCCGGCCTCGCGCCCCTGCCTGGAACGAATGGGAGCGCTTCGTGCCGGCCGGGCGACGCAGCGTGAATGCCCGCCGGGCACGAAGCGCTCAAGACCAACCGCACACTCGCCTTGCAAGCGGCGACTGCGCGGCTCGGGCATGGATCGTGCAGAAGCCTGCGCGGCACCTTTCCGACGGCTGCCAGGTTCGCAACCCGCGCAATCAGTTTTAGTTGAGGAGCCGGAGGCGGCGCGCAGGAAGCGGGATCCAGACTTTGTCACGTAAAGAAAGACGGAGGAGACATGAAATTCCGGACCATGATGGTGGGGATGGCGATGCTTGCCACAGCCACCGCGTCATTTACCGCACGCGCGGATGCCGAGCTGGACAAGCTGGTGGCCAATCCGGCCAATTGGGCAGCACAGGCTGGCGACTATGCCAACCATCGCTACAGCGAGCTCAAGCAGGTCAACGCCGGCAACGTGAAAAACCTGCAGGTTGCGTGGACGGTGTCCACCGGCGTGCTGCGAGGCCACGAAGGCTCGCCGCTGGTGATCGGCGATACGATGTTCATCCACTCGCCGTTTCCGAACAAGGTGATCGCGATCAACCTGAAGGACCAGTCCTTCAAGTGGAAGTACGAGCCCAAGCAGGAAAACAACGTGGTGCCGGTGATGTGCTGCGACACCGTCAACCGCGGCCTGGCCTACGGCGATGGCAAGATCCTGCTGCAGCAGGCCGACACCACCCTGGTGGCGCTCGATGCGAAGACCGGCAAGGTCATGTGGACCGTCAAGAACGGCGATCCCAAGGTCGGTGAGACCAATACCAACGCCCCGCACGTCTTCAAGGACAAAGTCATCACCGGCATCTCCGGCGGCGAATTCGGCGTGCGCGGCCGCCTGCTCGCCTATGACCTGAAGACGGGCAAGAAGATCTGGACCGCTTTTAGCACAGGCCCCGACAACGAGCTGCTGTTCGATCCGGCAACCACCATGACCTGGACCGACGGCAAGATGGCGCCGGTCGGCAAGGACTCCTCGGTCAAGACCTGGAAGGGCGACCAGTGGAAGCTGGGCGGCGGCACCACCTGGGGCTGGTATGCCTACGATCCCAAGCTGAACCTGGTCTACTACGGCAGCGGCAACCCGGGCACGTGGAATCCGGCGCAGCGTCCGGGCGACAACAAGTGGTCGATGACGCTGTTCGCGCGGGACCTGGATACCGGCAAGGCCAAGTGGGTCTACCAGATGACGCCGCACGACGAGTGGGACTACGACGGCGTCAACGAGAACGTGCTGGCCGACCTGGACATCAAGGGCAAGAAGGTACCCACGCTGGTGCACCTGGACCGCAACGGTTTCGGCTACACGCTCAACCGCGAGACCGGCGAATTGCTGGTGGCGGAGAAATACGACCCGACCATCAACTGGGCATCCAAGATCGACATGAAGAGCGGGCGCCCCATCGTCAACGCCAAGTACTCGCCCGCCACCACGGGCCCGGATGTCGACGTCAAGGGCATCTGCCCGTCGGCGCTCGGCACCAAGGACCAGCAGCCGATGAGCTACGATCGCAAGTCGGGCATTTTCCTGGTGCCGACCAACCACGTCTGCATGGACTATGAACCCTTCCAGGTCGAGTACACCGCGGGCCAGCCCTATGTAGGGGCGACCCTGTCGATGTACGCGACGCCGAAGAGCCATGGCGGCATGGGCAATTTCATTGCCTGGGATGCCGCCGCCGGCAAGATCCTGTGGTCCAAGCCGGAGCGCTTCTCGGTCTGGTCGGGCGCGCTGGCGACGGCGGGCGATATTGCCTTCTACGGCACGCTTGAGGGCTATGTGAAGGCCGTCAATATCAAGGACGGGAAGGAGCTGTGGAAGTTCAAGACCCCCTCCGGCATCATCGGCAACGTCTTCACGTATCAGTTCGAGGGCAAGCAATATGTCGGCGTCTATTCGGGCATCGGCGGATGGGCCGGTATTGGCATGGCGGCAGGGCTGGAGAAGGCGAACGAAGGTCTGGGCGCGGTAGGCGGCTACAAGGATCTGGCGAAGTACACCGATCTCGGCGGCACGCTGTTTGTCTTCGCGCTGCCTACCACCTGATGCCGGTCTTCCTCACCCCCACGATACGCAGTCTGCAATAAGCGAAGCGGCGGCCCGGCGCGGCCGCCTGCCAAGCGCCCCTACAAGGAGTTGAAGAGATGTTCCGTTCCTCAATGGTGATTTTTGCCCTGCTGGCCTGTACCGTGTGCGACGCGCAAAGCAAGAGCGACGCGGCGCAATCCGCGGCGCCCTATAAGGTAAGTGAAGGCAACAAGGTGGACACCAATACCCTGCAGGGCTGGAAGACCTGGCGCGCCATGGCGTGCGAGCGTTGCCACGGCGCGCAGCAAGAGGGCATGGTCGGTCCCTCGCTGGTGGAGTCGCTGAAGAAGTTGTCGATGGACGATTTCCACACGCTGATGATGGAAGGCCGGATCGACAAGGGCATGCCGAATTTCGGGGGCTCCGAGATGATGCAGAAGAACTGGCAGAACCTGTATGCCTATCTCAAGGGCCGCTCCGATGGCAAGATCAAGCCTGGCCATGTCTATCCGGCTGACAAATGATGACCGGGCCGGCGCGCCGGATAACGGCAAACAGGAGTCGACGGATGCGCAATCGGGGACTGACGCTGATGGCAACGGTGCTGGCTGGAGCGTTGGCGGCGCCACCAGGCGCGGCGCAGGCACCGCCGGCGGACAGGCTGTTGCGGGTCTGTGCCGACCCGAACAGCCTGCCGTCGTCGAACCAGCGCGGCGAAGGCTACGAGAACAAGATCGCACAGGCCATGGCCCACGATCTCGGCCGGGAGGTGGCCTACACCTTCTTCCCGCAGCGCATGGGCTTCGTGCGCAATACGCTGCGGGCGAAGGATCCCGATACCGGCAACTGGAAATGTGACTTGATCGTTGGCGTGCCCAAGGACTATGAGCTGACGGCCACCACGCGGCCGTATATGCATTCGACCTATGCGCTGGTGTTCCGCCAGCGCGATGCGCTGCGCGAGGTAGCCACGCCGGAGGACCTGTTGAAGCTGTCGCCTGAAACGCTGGGCAAGCTGCGCTTCGGCATCTTCTCGCGCGCGCCGTCGGTGGACTGGCTGCTGCGCAACAAGCTGTTCGAGCAGGCCGTGGTCTACCAGCAGCAGAGTGGTGATCCCGACGAGGTGCCGGGTGGCGTGGTCGAGCGCGATCTGCTGGCCGACAAGATCGACATCGCTATCCTGTGGGGACCCATCGCCGGCTACCTGGCCCGCCAGCATGCCGGCGCCGGCGAATGGGTGATGGTGCCGTTCCGGCCCGACCCGCAACTCAAGTTCGATTACGAGATCGCCATGGGCGTGCGCTTTGGCGAGAAGGCGTGGAAAGATGAAGTGGATCGCTGGATTGCCGGCAACCAGGAAAAGATCAATGCGATTCTCGCCAGCTACCGGATTCCCCTGGTGGACGACAAAGGCAATCCGGTCGCGGGCCCGTCCCCCAACCGGCGTTAGGCAGCGTGTCGTCGCTGCGCTGCTGTGCGCCATCACGGGTGCCGTGGCGGCGCCTGCCGGCGCCGCCGACGATCCCATCAAGCCGGCGGAGCGGTTGCTGTTCATGGCCGACCACCTGAAGACGGTACGGGTGCCGGCCGATCTCGTCTACCGCTTCGACAAGGGCGGCAGCCTGGCGCCGGCAGGCAGCGAGGAGGTGCACGTCAGGTTGTCGCGCGGCGGCAAGGGCGTGAGCGCGGTCGTCAGCGATGCGGCCGGCACCATGCCGTTCGCGGTCGAAGCGCCGCTGCGGGGCAATCCGGTCATCCTCTATTTCCTGGAGAAGGACATCGCCGAAATGCGCCAGTTGACCGGCGGCCAGCCGCGCTATTTCCAGAAGCGGATCCGGCTCGCGCTGGCGCAGGGCCCGGCCATCACCCCGGTGACGGCCGAGCTGGATGGCAAGCCGGTGCCGGCGCGGCAGATCGTGATCCAGCCCTACCTGGACGATCCCAACCACGCCCGCTTCGAAAACCTGGTCGGCAAGCGCTACACCTTCGTGCTGTCCGACCGCGTGCCCGGCCAGGTCCTGCTGCTCAAGAGCGAGGTGCCGGGAGTGACGCCGGACCAGGCGCAGAACCAGGCGCAGAACCAGGCGCAGGACTTCGCGCGTCCGGCGCAAACCGAGACTTTGCGCTTTCGCGGCGCCAAGCCATGATGAATCGGGTGAATCGAATGCATGGGAAGCACGCAAGCGAGCGTCGCAGGTTCCTGCGCGCCGGACTGGGTGCGCTTGCCGCGCCGCTGCTTGCCGGCATGGCGGGCCGGGTCCCGGCCAGCACGGGCAGCATGGCCGACAGGTATCCGTCACGGCCGATCACGCTGATCGTCCCCTGGCCGGCAGGCGGCGCGACCGACATCACGATGCGGATCCTCGCCGAACTGGCCAGCCCGGCGCTTGGCCAGCCGATCGTGGTCGAGAACAAGCCCGGCGTGGGCGGCACCTTGGTGGGCCCCGCGCTGGCTGCGGCAAAGCCGAACGGCTACGTTATCGGCCAGTTGCCGTTGACGCTTTACCGCCTGCCGCACCAGCAGAAGACCAGTTGGCAGCCATTGCGCGATATCCAGCCGGTGCTGATGATCTCGGGCGTCACCTTCGGCATCCTGGTCCCGGCCGACAGCCCACTGCGCAGCCTGGGCGACCTGCTTGAGTGGGGCCGCGCACATCCGGGCGAACTGACGGTGGGTTCCACGGGGATAGGTACCACGGCGCACCTCGGCATGGAAGACGTCCTCTCGCGTAACGGCATCTCCTATGTGCATGTGCCGTATCGCGGCACCGCCGACCAGATGCTGGCGGTGGCCAACCATTCGCTGATGGCCGGCGTCAATTCCACCGGCTTCGCGCCCTTCGTGGCGTCTGGGCAACTGCGCTTGCTGGCGGTGTTCAGCGAGGCGCGTTCGGCGCACTGGCCCGACGTCCCGACCGTGAAGGAGCTCGGCTATCCGGATGCCGTTTACAACTCGCCGTATGGCATCGGCGTGCCGCATGGGACCGACCCGCGCATCGTCACACGCCTGCACGATGCGTTTCATCACGCGATGTTCCAGCCCCGTCATATCGTCGAGCTTGCCAAATACGACCAGGAGCTTACCTACCTGAACACGGCGCGGTACCAGGCCTACCTGGAGCATGCCTGGGTCAAGGAGCGTGAATTTGCCGAACGCCTTGGCCTCGGGATCAAGCAGGAGACCTCGTCATGACGCGTGCCCCGGAAGCGGCATTATTTGCCGACGCGCTGGCCTGCGAAGGCGTGCGCAAGCGGTTTGGCGCTCGGGCAGCCCTCGACGGCGTGTCGCTGCGGGTGCGGCGCGGCGAGTTTGTCGCCTTGCTGGGTCCCAACGGCGCGGGCAAGACCACGCTGTTCCAGATCCTCGCGGGGCTTTTCGTCCAGGACGCGGGCCAAGTGGAAGTGATGGGCGCCGATATGCGTGAGGCGCCGGTCCATGCACTGGCCCACATCGGCATCGTGTTCCAGCAACCGGCCATCGATCTCGATCTGTCGGTCGAGGCCAACCTGCGGTTCCATGCCGATCTGCACGGCCTGCCGCGCCGGGAATCGGCCGCCCGGATGGCGCCGCTGCTCGACCACCTGGGCCTGGCGGCGCGGCGCGGTACCCTGGTGCGTGAGCTGTCGGGGGGCAACCGGCGCAAGGTGGAGTTGGTGCGCGCGCTGCTCCACCAGCCCGGCCTGCTGCTGATGGACGAAGCCACGGTGGGCCTCGACCCGGCCTCGCGCATGCAGATCGTCACCGAGGCGCGGCGTCTGGCGACGCAAAGCCGGGTGGGCGTGCTATGGGCGACGCATCTGGTGCAGGAAGTCGAGGCGAGCGACCGCGTCGTGGTGCTGCATCGTGGACTAGTGCGCTTCGACGGCACACCGGCGGATCTGCTGCGCGCGGCAGGCGGCGGCAGCCTGGAATCGGCATTCCTGTCCCTCACCGGGACACCTGAACAGGAGGCGCGGAAATGACGAACCGCCATGCGGTGCCAGCCCGCTTGCGGGCGATGTTGCTGGCCGGGCTTTGCCTGGCGCCAGGGCCGTGCTGGAGCGCGGGCACCGGCCAACTCTTCGTCTCGAACGAGAAGGACGGCAGCCTTACCGTGATCCGGGCGGACACTCGCCAGGTGACTGGCACCCTGGCACAGTGCAAGCGGCCGCGCCACCTGCAGTTCTCGCCGGATCGTACCCGCCTGTACGTCGCCTGCAGCGACGACCACCGTATCGACGTGATCGACGTGGCCAGCCGCAAGACGGTCGGCGCGCTGCGCGTGGGCGAGGATCCGGAAATGTTCGACCTTAGCCCCGACGGCAAGTCCCTCTATGTGTCAAACGAGGAAGACGCCTTGCTGTCGGCCTTCGACGTGGCGTCCGGCAAGAAGCTGTTCGAGGTCAGGGTCGGCGAAGAGCCGGAAGGCGTCAAGGCCAGTGCGGACGGCAAGCGCGTCTATGTCGCCTCCGAAGTGGCGAACATGGTCCATGTCATCGATGTCGCGGCGCGCAAGGTGGTCAAGAACATCCAGGTCGGAAACCGGCCCCGCCGCTTCATCCTGACACCGGATGGCAAGGAATTGTGGGTAAGCAACGAACTCGGCGCCAGCGTCAGCGTGATCCGCACCGACGACCTGACGGTGGCGCATACCATCCAGTTCGAGCCCAAGGGCTTTCGCGCCGACGACATCACCCCGGTCGGCATGACCCTGTCCAGCGACGGCAAGCGCGCCTATGTAGGGCTTGGCCGCGCCAACCACGTGGCGGTGGTGGATGCCGCCGGCAAGCACGTGACGGACTACATCCTGGTCGGCAAGCGTGCCTGGGGGCTGGGGCTGAACCGCGACAACAGCCTGCTCTATGTCACCAACGGCTTGTCTGACGATGTCAGCGTGGTCGACACGGCTCGCAACAGGGCGGTCACCGCCATCCAGGTCGGGCGGGTGCCGCATTCCGTGGTGATCGACGATTGAAGGCGGCAGACGTCATGCGGGTAAACGCGTCCCTATCCTGGCGCCGGCGGGTGTTGCCGCTGGCATCCCTGTTATTGTCGTGGGCCGCGGCCGCGCAGGAAGTGCGCATCGCCGTGGTGTCGCTTGCCGACGATCCGCGCTACGACAGCCGGCAACTGGAGAAGCGCTATCCGGGGCATCCCGAAGGGCGTTCGCTGGATGGTGCCAAGGTGGCCGTCGCCGAGTCGCGCTTCGCGCTCGATGCGGTTGGCGCGACACTGGTGCTGGAACCGGTTGAAGTCCGCGGCGAAACCGAAGTCGCCGCTGCCGTGAGTGGGCTGGTCCGCCGGAATGTGAGGTATGTCGTGCTGGACCTGCCGGCGCCTGCCGTCGCCGTGGCCGCAAAGGCGGTCAAACCGGGGGACGCGCTGCTGTTCAACATATCCGCCGCCGACGACAGCTTGCGCGGCACCGGCTGCGCGCCCAACCTGCTGCATACCTTGCCAAGTCTGCGCATGCGCACGGACGCACTGATGCAATACCTGGCCGCGCGCAAATGGCGCAAGGCTCTGCTGCTGTACGGGCCGCTGCCGGCCGACCGGGAGCAGCAGAGCGCTTTCCTGCAATCGGCCAAGCGCTTCGGGATTGGCTGGGCTGCGCAACGTCCCTTCAAGCTGTCGAACGATCCGCGCGAGCGCGATCTGTCCAACGTGAACCTGTTGACCACCGGGGTTGACTACGATGCCGTCGTGGTTGCGGACAGCGATGGCGAGTTTGCGCGCTCGCTGCCTTATGCCACCCAGCTGCCGCGCCCGGTGGCCGGCGCCAATGGCCTGACCGCACAAGCCTGGCACTGGGCCTGGGAGCGCAACGGTGGGCCGCAGCTCAACCGGCGTTTCAGCAAGGCAGCCGGCCGGCCCATGACCAGCTTCGACTGGGCCGCATGGGCTGCCGTGAAGGCGGTGGCGGCATCGGTGGCGCGCTTTCCGAAAGCCGGCTTCGCCAGACAGCGTGAGGCGCTGGTCTCCGGCGAGGTGGTGGTCGACGGCTTCAAGGGGCCGCGCCTGGGCTTCCGCCCTTGGGATGGCCAGTTACGCCAGCCGCTGTTTCTGTCCCACCCCGACGGCGTGATTGCCACGGCGCCGGTGGAGGGCTTCCTGCATCCTAAGAACAATCTCGACACGCTCGGCGCGGATGCCCCCGACTCAGCGTGCCGCATGACACGCTGAGCGTGCGCAGGGAGACACGATGACCCATCCCGTCATGCATGGAATGCGCGCGCTGCGAGCGGTGGCCGGCCGGGAAATTTGCAAGTTCTTCCGCCAGCCGGGCCGGCTGTTCTCGTCGCTGGTGCGGCCCTTGCTGTGGTTCCTGGTGTTTGCCGCCGGCTTCCAGAACGTCTTCGGGGTAGCCATCATCCCGCCTTACGATACCTATATCGAATACAAGGTCTACATGGCGCCCGGGTTGATCGCCATGATCTCGCTGTTCAACGGCATGCAGTCCTCGCTGGCGATGGTGTACGACCGCGAGATGGGCGTGATGCGGCTGCTGCTTACGGCGCCGTTGCCGCGCGGCTGGCTGCTGGCCTGCAAGCTGTTGGGCGGCACGCTGCTGTCCTTGCTGCAGATGGCGGCTTTCCTGCTGGTGGCGATATGCTTCGGCGTGACGTTCGCGTGGCAGGATCTGCCGGGGGCGTTCGCGGTGATGGCGCTGGCAGCGCTGATGCTGGGCGCGATCGGCCTGCTGCTGTCGGTGCATGTGCGCCAGCTGGAGAACTTTGCCGGCACCATGAATTTCGTGATCTTCCCGATGTTCTTTATCAGCTCGGCACTATACCCGCTCTGGAAGCTGGAGGAATCCGGCGCCACTATCGTGTACCAGCTGGCGCGCTTCAATCCGTTCACGCACGCGGTCGAGGCCATCCGCTTCGCGCTGTACGGCCAGGCGCAGTGGACCAGCCTGGCGGTGGTGGCGGGCGGCGCGGCAGTGTTCTTCACGCTCGCGCTGCTGGGCTACGATCCGCAGCGCGGCGTGGCGCGGGCCGCGCGCGCTAGCGGTCCGGCCCGCTGAAGCGGCGCGATGCCGCGTCGGCGCGAAAGACCAGCGGCACTTCGTGCGGCGCTGCTGGCGGCCCGCTTTGGGCGGCGAGGCGCCCATGCATGACTACGTTGCGCACGGTGGCATGATCCGGCGACTTGTCGCAAACGGGATCTGTTCGGTTGGCATCGCCGGTCAGCAGCCAGGCCTGGCAACGGCAGCCGCCGAGATCGATCTCCTTTTCGTCACATGAGCGGCACGGCTCGGGCATCCATGCCGTGCCGCGAAAGCGCTGGAAGGCATCGCTGTGGTACCAGATATCGCGCAGCGATTGCGTGCGCACGTTCGGCAGGACGAGGCCGGGCAGCATGCGCGCGGCGTGGCAGGGCAGGGCGGCGCCGTCAGGTGCAATCCCGAGAAACACCGAGCCCCAGCCATTCATGCATTTCTTGGGCCGCTGCTCGAAATAGTCCGGCACCACGAACAGGATGCGGCAGCGCTTGCCGATCCTGGCCCGGTAGGACTCCACCACCGACTCGGCCTCGCGCAGCTGCTCCTCGGTCGGCATCAGCGCCAGCCTGTTCTCCCAGGCCCAGCCGTAGAACTGCGTATTGGCCAGCTCCAGGTATTCGGCGCCCATCTCCAGCGCCATCTCGATGATGGTGCCGACATGGGCCAGGTTGTGCCGGTGCAGCACGCAGTTGAGCACCATCGGGTAGCCGTGCGCCTTGATCAGCTTCGCCACCCGTTGCTTCAGGTCGAAGGTGCGGGTGCTCGACAGGAAGTCGTTCATCTCCCGCGTGGAGTCCTGGAACGAGAGCTGGACATGGTCGAGCCCGGCCACGCGCAGCGCGCGCAGGCGCGCGTCGGTCAGGCCCACGCCGGAGGTGATCAGGTTGGTGTAGAAGCCCAGTTGCCGGGCATGGCCCACCAGGTCTTCGAGGTCGTCGCGCACCAGCGGCTCGCCGCCGGAAAAACCAAGCTGGGCGGCGCCGAGCGCGCGCGCTTCCTCCAGTACCCGGTGCCACTGCGCCGTGTCCAGTTCCTGGCCATGGCGCACGTAGTCGACCGGGTTGTAGCAAAAGGCGCAGTGCAGCGGGCAGCGGTAGGTCAGCTCCGCCAGCAACCACAGAGGCGGACCCACCGTGGCGGCAGGCCGGGCCGGCTCAGGCGAGCCAGCCGCGTTCGCAGGCATGTTTGACAAAGGTGTGTACCTCGGTGGCAATGCCCTGCACGCCGAAGGACGTCTGGAGTTCGTCGATCAGCATGTCGAGCGTATGGGCGCCGTCGCAGCGCTGCAGGATGGCGGCCGCGCTGTCGTTCAGCTTGACCATGCCTTCAGGATAGAGCAGCACCCAGGCTTTCTGGGCCTCTTCCCACTGCAGGCGGTAGAGCGGGTCCAGCCGCGGCGTGGCGACGGTGTCGGGCTTGGCAGGGGCGTTCATACGGGATACGCCTTTTCGATGGCGTCCAGCATCGACCACAGGATGTCGAGCTTGAACTGCAGGATTTCCGTGGCGCGCTGCTGTTCGGCCGGCGTGCGGAAATAGTCTAGCGTGACGCGCAGGCCATGGTCGACATCGCGCTGCGCCAGCGGGATGCGCGAACGGAAATAGCTGAGTCCCTCCGCGTCGATCCACGGGTAATGCTCCGGCCAGCCGGCCAGCCGTTCCTTGTGGATGGCGGGGGCGAACATCTCGGTGAGCGACGAGAACACCGCTTCCTGCCACGGCGCACGCCGCGCGAAGTTGACGTAAGCGTCCACCGCGAAGCGCACCCCGGGCAGCACCATCTGCTGGGACCACAGTGCCTCGCGCGTCAGCCCCACGGCTTCGCCGAGGCGGCTCCAGGCTTCGATGCCGCCGGGCTCGGTGGCGGTGCCGTCGTGGTCGAGAATGCGGATCACCCACTCGCGCCGCGTTTCGCGCTCGGGGCAATTCGAGAGGATGGCGGCATCCTTGAGCGGGATATTGATCTGGTAGTAGAAGCGGTTGGCTACCCAGCCCTGGATCTGTTCGCGTGAGCATTGCCCACTTGCCATGCGCCGGTTGAAGGGGTGATGGATGTGGTAGCGCGATTCCAGAGCGCGTAGCCGCGCTTCGAAGGCCGAGCGCTCGGCGTCGGGAATCGCTGGCGGGACGGGTTGGGGGTGTGGTACGGGCATCACAGGGCGATCTCCATGCCGTCATAGGCCACCTCGATCCCGTGCGCGGCCAGTTCGCGGCGCGGCTGCGAGTCTTCCACCAGGATCGGGTTGGTGTTGTTGATATGAATCAGGATCTTGCGTGCCGCTGGCGCTTCGTCCAGCGCGGCAATCATGCCGTGCGGGCCGGACTGCGCCAGGTGGCCCATATCGCGGGCCAGCTTGGACGACAGGCCGAGCCGCCGCATTTCATCGTCGGTCCAGAAGGTGCCATCGACCAGGATGACGTCGGCCTGGGCCAGCTCCGCGCGCACATGCGGCTCGATGCTGCCTAGCCCGGGCGCGTAGAACACGCGCTTGCCGCCGGTGCAGACGATACGCAGGCCGATATTGTCGCCATGCTGCGGCGCGGCGCGGTTGGGGGAGTAGGGCGGCGGCTTGCTGTCCAGCGCGATGGCGTGCAAGGTGAGCCCCGCGAGCGGCGGCACGGTGAAGGGGCTTGCGTCCAGGGGCAGCGGATGGGTTTCCAGGGTGCAGTAATGGGACAGGATGCGGGACAACGGAAAGCCTTCGCTCAGGTCCTTCAGCACCGGGGCCGTGGCGTAGACCGGCAGCGCGCTACGGTGCTCGCGCAGCATCAGCAGGCCAGTGACATGGTCGATCTGCGCGTCCATCAGCAAGACGGCGGCGATCCCGGTGTCGCGCGCCGCGCGGGCCGGCTGTAGCGCCGGGGTAGCGCGGATCTGCGCAAGGATGTCGGGCGAGGCGTTGACCAGCAACCATTGCACGCCGTCCTCGGATAGCGCGATCGAGGATTGCGTACGTGCGGTGGCGGCAATAGTGCCGCGACGCAGGCCGTCGCAGTTGAAGCAGTTGCAGTTCCATTGGGGAAAGCCGCCGCCGGCAGCCGATCCCAGTACCCGAAGTGTCGTCATGGCCTGGTGTTTGTCCAGTCAGGGCCAAGGAAAAAGCCCGCCGGCCGGCGGGCTTTCCCGGATTCCAGCCGTCCGCCCAGTCAGCGGTTGGCAATGTACATGGTGATCTCGAATCCGAACCGCATATCGATGTATGCGGGCGTGGTCCAGGTCATTGGCGGCTCCTTCCAGGATGGGGTAGGCAAGTACAACATAGTCCATGCAAAGGTAACGGCGAAGCTTGCTTGCCGTCGGCATCGGTGTCGCAACAAGCATGCCCGGCCGCCGCCGCCGACCGTTGGGCGAAGCCAATTGCCGTGCAGCCTCTTGCCTGGCTCCGTCTAGCAGGCCAGGTGGGCATCATGCTGCTTCGCAGCATCGCATAACGCTCCGCCTGAGGCTCTCGGTAAGTGCTCGCGGGAGCGGGCAAAGTGTCACGCCATTGCCACAGCGCGGGCCAGATGTGCAACAGGCTGCCTGCCTACATCCGGTACACAAATCCGACCCAGGCGCTGCGCGGTGCGCCGGGCGCGACGAACAGCGCGCTGGCGTTGTCCTCCGGCGTCACGTGCGGGCGCAGCAGGTTGCCGTTGGGAAACAGGTCGTTGGAGATCTGGCCGTAGGTCTCGTAACGGCGGTCCAACAGGTTGGCCACGCGCGCGTAGATCTCGAAATGCTTGTTCACGCGGTAGGACGCCCGCAGGTTCACCGTCGCGTACCCGGGCGTGCTCCAGTCCGCGTACTTGGGCGCCTTGCCGGGCTGCGGGTCGGCGCGCAGGCCGTCTTCATTGCCGTTTGTGGGGCTGCTGGACACGCCAACCAGGTCGGCGCCCAGGGTCAGGCCGGCCAGCGCCTGCCAGTCCACGCCCAGCTTGATGGTGTGCCGCGGCACGCCGGCCCGGCGCATGCCCGGCTTGACGTCGATGGTGCGCTCTCCCACCGCGAGCTGCCCGTTGGCCTGGTAGGTGGCCTGCAGATAGCTGTAGCCCAGGCGCAGCGTGAAGTCGCCCAGGCGCTGCCGCGCGGAGAGGTCGAAGCCCTGGTTGCGGGTCCGGTCGAAGTTGGCGAAGTAGCCTTGCTGCGTGTTGGGGGCGCGCAGGAACAGGATGTCGTCGTGGTTGTCGATGCGGTAGAACGTGCCGGACATCTCGGTGTCCTTCGACGGGCGCCAGCGCGCACCCGCCTCGTAGGAATGCGACACCACCTGCTTGAGGTAAGGGTCGGCCTGCAGGCCGGCGGGCAGGCGGCAGGGCTGGGCCGGATCGGCGCAACCCAGCTCCAGCACCGTGGGCACCCGGTTGTTCTGGGCGTAGCCGCCGAACACCGAGACCCCGCCGCCCAGCTTTTGCGTCAGGCCAAGCGCGGGGTTGAGCCGGCGGTAGGTGAAGCTCTCCTGCGGCTGCTCGCTGCCGTCGCTGTTGCGCAGCGTATTGCTCACGGTGACGTGGTTCCACCTGGCCGAGGCGGTGAGGAAGGTGCTGGGCGTGAGGGACCAGGTATCGGACAGGTACAGGCCAATCGCGCGCGAGGTGCCACTGACGCCGGAGAACAGTTTGTTCGGTGCATTCGGGTCTGCGATCACGCCGCGGTCGTCGGTGAAGGTGGCGAGCTGCTCGTACTGTGAGTAGGTCAGGCGGCTGCGGTCGAAGGTCAGCCCGGCGTTGA
This sequence comes from Cupriavidus sp. PET2-C1, assembly GCF_054515855.1. NCBI lineage: Bacteria > Pseudomonadati > Pseudomonadota > Betaproteobacteria > Burkholderiales > Burkholderiaceae > Cupriavidus > Cupriavidus sp. PET2-C1. The sequence goes on along the minus strand of NZ_JBTNRJ010000003.1, from coordinate 110,868 downwards.
GCAGGTGGTGCTCGGTTTCCTTGGCGGCGCTGAGCGCCACGCCGATGGATTGCTGCCACATATGCGTGGTGTTGAGCACGGCCGGGTCCAGCGCGGCGCCTTCGGCCCGGGTGAAGCCGCAGCGGGACTTGCGCGGGCTGCCGTCGGCGTTGAAGCCGTCTTCGCAGTCTTCCGTGTAAGCGTCGTAATCGGGGTTGATGTCGCCGTTGGTGGTGTCACGGCGGCTGGTGCGCACGTAGGCGAGCATGGCGGCGCTGGTCTTGTCGTCGATCCAGTGGCGGCCGTTGAGGGCTACCTGGGTGACTTGGTTGCGGGTCTTGTCCGGGTAGGTGTATGCGGCGGCGCGGTTGTTTTCGTACAGGCCGGGCAGCAGGACACTGCCGCTCGCGCGGTAGCTCGGCACCAGGCCGTTGCCGATCAGGGTGCTGCGCCCGTGCAGCAGGGACACGTCCCAGCTGGTGGTGTCGCTGGCATGCCCGGCCTTGACGAACAGGTTGCCGAGCCGGCCCTCGGAATGATCGCGCCAGCCCTGTTCCTGGAACAGGGTGCCGGCGGCAAAGGCGTGCCAGCCACTGTCGCTGCGGATGCCGCCCGACAGGTCGGCGCGCTTGCGGTTGCCGCTGCCGTAGGACAGGTCGGCCGTGAAACCGGGCGAACTCAGACCGGAGCGGGTGGTCATGGCGAGCGCGCCGCCAAGCGTGTTCAGGCCGTAGGCTGGGTTGGCGCTGGAGACCAGCGAGACGCTCTCGAGCGCGGCCTCGGGGATCATGTCCCAGCTGACCACGTCGCCAAAAGGTTCGTTGACGCGGATCCCGTCCAGGTAGATTGACAGGCCTTGGGACGCGCCGGGGATGGGCGAGGCGCGAAAGCCGCGGTAGGTGAGGTCGGACTGGAAGGGGCTGCCCTGGATGTCGTTGACGTTGACGCCGGTGAAGTAGCGTGCCAGATATTCGGCGAGGGTGCCGGTACGTTTGCCGTTCAGGTCGTCGCCGCTAGCCGTCTGCACGGTGTACGGCACCAGGTCGCGGTCCACGCCGATGCCGGGCAGCGGCGCGGCGGCCACGATCTGGACTTCGGGCAGCATGGCGCCATCCCCGATCGTGCCGGTATTGCCGGTATTGCCTGCATTGCTGGTGGGCCCCGAGGTGACAGTTTGTACCGGAAACGGCATTGCATCGCGCGGCGCGGTGCTCGCCGCCACCGCCGCCACCGCCGGCGCAGCAGGCACGAAATTCGCTGAAGCGGCATGGTCCGCCTGGGCTGATGCCGCACCGGCCGCAAGCGGGAAGCATAGCCGGACGACCGCGCGTGCCAGCGTGGTGCGGCGCAAGCCCGGATTCTTTCGCGGGTGGCGTGGGCGGCGTGGTGGTCTTGGGGCAAGGGGCATGGTGGGTCTCCTCATATTGTTATCTGGGCATCCGCTCCTGCTCAAGCAGGTCCCATACCTCCATAGCCGGGAAAAAATCCCGATTTGATTGAGAGCGAGGCATGGGCAAGACAGGGAATGCAAGGAGACGGGAGCCATGGAGATGTCAAGCCTGCTGATGCGCCGCGCCGCGTGGGTGACCCTACTCGGCTTGTGCTGTGCCCTGCTGGCGGCACTCTGGCAAGCGCAGCGCAATGTGCGGCACGAGGGCATCGGTGCGCTGCGCACCGCCGAGCTGGTGGCGCACCTGGCGGCGCTGCAGGGTGGCGGGCAGGGCGGCGCCGGCGCACGCCTGGATGCCCTGCAGCGCATCAACGCCTCGGGGGAGCTGCGTCACCTGCAACTGCTGCTCAAGGATGGCGAAGGCCGCGTGCTGGTGGCCCCGGCGCAGGACGAGGCCGTGCCGGCGCCGTTCCAGGCCTTGCGCTGGGTCCAGGCCCGCTGGCAAGGCGCCGCCGCACCGGCCCAGACCTGGCGCATCGCGCGCGGCGATGGCAGCGACTGGCAGGCCAGCCTTGTATGGAACCCGCTCAGCGAGCAGCGCGAAGCCTTCGGCGACATCGTCGGTGTGCTGGCGCTGCTATGCCTGTTCAGCGCCATGATGCTGGGCGGCATCTGCTGGGTGGTGCGGCGCGCGCTGGCGCCGCTGCGCGACATCCTCCATGCGATCTCGCGTTATGAGCGCAGCGACTACGCGCACCGCCTGCCCGCCATGCCGACGCGCGAGCTGGATGCGATAGCACGGGCGCTGAACCACCTGGCCGGCGCGCTTGCGCACACGCAGGCGACGCGCCGTGCGCTCAGCCTGCGTGTGTTGACCCTGCAGGAGCAGGAACGCGCGCGGCTGGCCCGGGAATTGCACGACGAGTTCGGGCAGGTGCTGACCGCGATGCGTGCCGACACGGCCTACATGGCGCGCAAGACGCGCGCCGACTCGGCCTTGAACGCGGTGGCGCAGGATCTGGCCAAGCACTGCGAGCGCATCCACCTGGACGTGCGCGACCTGCTGCGCGGGCTGCGCCCGCACGGCTTGCAGCCGGGCGGCGGACCGGTGCCGCTGGCGCGCATGCTGGGCGAGCTGGTGGAGGGCTGGCGTGGGCAGGCGGGCGGGCACACTGCCTTTGCGTTGCGGCTGGACCTGGGTGGCGCCGGCTTGCCGGACGAACTAGCCCTGTCGCTCTATCGGATGACGCAGGAGGCGCTGACCAACGTCGTGCGCCACGCGTGGGCGAGCCAGGCAACGGTGTCGTTGCGGGCCGACGGCGCGGGCACGGTGGATTGGTCGGTGGAAGACGACGGCGTCGGCATGGCTGCCGCCTCGCCATCGGCGCGCCAGGGCCACGGACTTGACGGCCTGCGCGAGCGCGTATGGGCGCATGGCGCGGAGATCGAGATCAGCGAGTCGGCACCCGGCGCCGATCGGCCCGGCCTGCGGCTTGCGGCGCGCTTCTGCCTGGCTGGCGCAGGCGGGCCGGCGGAACTGGCGAATCACGACGACTGGGCGCAGGAGGCCTGAAGGCATGGCGACATGGTGATGGCATCCATCCGGGTAGCGCTCGCGGACGACCACGCCGTGGTGCGCACCGGCTATCGGCGTTTGCTGGAACTGGAAGCCGGCATCGAAGTCGTGGCAGAGTTCGGCGACACCGACGTCGCCTACGGCTGGCTGACGCAGCACGAAGCCGAGGTGCTGATCCTCGACCTGTCGATGCCGGGCCGTGGCGGGCTGGAAACCCTGCAAAGGCTGGGCAGCCGCCTGCCCGGCTTGCGCGTGCTGGTGTTCAGCATGCACGACAGCCCCGCGCTGGTGGCGCAGGCGCTGAAGGCCGGTGCGCGCGGCTACCTGACCAAGAGCAGCCCGCCCGAGGACCTGGTCGATGCCGTGCGGCGGGTCATGCGAGGGGAGCGGCCCCTGTCGGACGATGTCAGGCAGGCCCTGGGGCACATCGGCGGGCAACAGGAAGAGGTGCCTCACCTTGGCTTGTCGCCGCGGGAGTTCGATGTGTTCCGGTTGCTGGCAAAGGGGAAGCAGGTGGATGAGATTGCCGGCCAGCTATTCCTTAGCATCAAGACCGTGGCCAATTATCAGACCATGCTGCGCAAGAAGATGGGGCTTGGCAATACGCTGGAGATGCATCGCTACGCGCGGCAACACGGCTTGCTCTAGCGTCTTGGGTTCAGTAGTGGAAGCGGCACGCGACAAGTTCGATCCGCTCATCGCTGACCGTATATGGCCCGTATATGGCCGTATATGACGGTATATGACTGAGTAGACAAGGCGGTTGACGTCTTCGATGCGGCGAGACCAGCCTGGTCATGCACCGATGTCCTCCCGTAAAAGCCGACAACCCGCTCCGACACAACTTGCTGCACGCTGCAACAAAGTGCTCCACCTGTTCCAACTCGTTTGGCCCCCTGCGTACCGCATTTCTTCCGTTCAATCGCGTCGCGTCAACCGGCACCCAAGTTCCGCCACGCTCCTGGCATGGCTTGTGCTGAAGTCCGCTGACCAGCCGGCGTCGTTCCAGGCCGCGTTGCATCCAGAGGACCCAATGACAGCAGACGAGAAGCTCCAGGACTGGCGGGACAGCGCCCGGCGCGTGGAGCGCGAGGTGGCCAAGGCGGTGCGCGGCCAGCCACAGGTCATCCGCCTGATCAACGTTGCGCTGTTCGCGCGCGGCCACGTGCTGCTGGAGGGCGACGTCGGCGTGGGCAAAACCACGGTGCTGCGTGCCTTTGCCCGCGCCATCGGCGGCGAATTCGAGCGCGTGGAAGGGACCGTTGACCTGATGCCTGGCGACCTGGTGTATCACAGTTACGTGGACGCGCAGAGCAAGCCGCGCATCGACCCCGGCCCGCTCCTGCGCCACGGCGAAAGGCTTACCACGTTCTTCTTCAATGAGATCAACCGCGCCCGGCCGCAGGTCCAGTCGCTGCTGCTGCGGGCGATGGCGGAGCGGTCGGTGTCGGCCTTCAACCGCGAGTACCGCTTCCCCCATATGACGGTGTTCGCCGACCGCAACAAGGTCGAGAAGGAGGAGACCTTCGAGCTGGCCTCGGCCGCCCGCGACCGCTTCATGTTCGAGCTGAACATTGCCACGCCCGCCGATCCCGCCGTGCGCCGCGCGCTGGTCTTCGAACCGGTCTACCACGATACCGAGTCCTTGCTGGAGCAGGTCGCGCCGGATGTGCTGCCTTGGGCGCAACTCAACGAGATTGCCGCGATCATCCAGCGTGGCATACAAGCCAGCGAGACCATCGAGCGCTATGTGCTGCAACTGTGGGAGGCCAGCGAGACGCCGCAGCGTTTCGGCATACGCCTGGACGGCGTCGACATGGAGCGCCTGATTCTTGCGGGCGCCAGCCCGCGCGGCATGAGCGCCCTGATGCGGGCCGCGCGCGTGGTGGCATGGATGGCGGGCCGCACGCACCTCGTGCCCGAAGACATCCATGCCGTGTTGCCTTCGGCGCTCGGCCACCGCGTGTTCTTCACGCCGGTGTACGAACTGCGCCGGGCGGAACTGTCTGACGCGCTGGTGCGGCAGATCATGGGCACCATTGCCGCACCATGATGCGAACGACGCGAACGTGGCCATGACCAGCCTGCGCGAATTCTACTATCGGCTGCCCGCCCGCGCGGGTGGATTCCGGCCGGGTTCCCACCTGGGAACCAGCCTCGGCCACGGGCAGGAATTTGCCGCGCACATGCGCCTGCTCGACAATCCGGACCCGCGGCGGATCGACCTGCGCGCCAGTCTGCGCAACCTGCGGCAGGAATGGCTGGTGCGCGCGCACCGGCAGCGTGTCAGCGTGCCGGTGCATGCCGTGGTCGACGTGTCGGCCTCGATGCGATTCGGGGCACATGCCAGCAAGCTGCACGTCGTGGCGGATTTCCTCGAAGGGTTGGGGCATAGCGCCTTTCGCGCCGGTGACCCGGTGGGCATGCTGGCATTCGACGCGGTGGAGCGCGCCGACCTGTTCTTGCCGGCGCGGCACAACCGCGGTGCCGGCTATGCCATGTCAGCGCTGCTGCGGGCGTCCGCAAGCGCAGGCGCATCGGCCCGCGCGGGTGGTGCCGAAGGGCTAGCGCAAGCGGCGTGCCGGCTGGCCGATCGACAGGGACTGGTTTTCCTTGTTTCGGACTTTCACTGGGCGCTCGAAGCGCTGGACGGTATTCTCGATATGCTGGCGCAGGCTTACGTGGTGCCGATGATTACCTGGGACCCTGCCGAGACCGAAGCGCCGCCGGGCAACGCGCTGCTGGCCGTGCGCGATGCCGAGACCGGCCGCCGGCGCACGCTGTGGGTAGGCAAGGCGCTGCGCGCCCAGTGGCGCGACACGGTGGCTCGGCGGCGCGCCCGGCTTGACGCCCTGTTCCTTGCGCGAGGGCTGCGGCCCATCCATCTGCACGGGGCATTCGAGGCCGAGGCCCTGTCCCGTTATTTTCTCGAGGCCGTGGCATGACGCATCGCCGGCACCTCCCTCCCAGGCTTGCCGGCGCGGCTTGCGCGGCAACGATTGCCGCCGTGCTGGTCCTTCCCGCCGCCCGGGCGCAGGGAAAAGCGGCCACCGTGGTCGTGCAGCAGCCACGCGCCTTTGGCTACGTGCTTGGCGACGTAGTCACGCAGCGCATCCTGCTGCCCGCCGACGGCCGCACCATCGAACCAGCCGCGCTGCCACGCGCGGAGCGCATCGGTGGATGGCTGGAACGGCGTCCGATCCAGTGGGAGACCGATCCTGACGGCCGCCGCTGGCTGCGCGTGAGCTACCAGATCGTCAATGCGCCGCAAACGCTGACCGCGATCGCGCTGCCTGCCTTGTCGCTGCCCATGAGCACGGGTCCGGCGCTGAAGACCAGCGCGCACCTGATCAGCGTCGGCCCGCTGACGCCGCAGGCCGTGCTCGGCAAAGGCGGCCTGCTCGAAATGCGTCCCGACCGGGCCGCGCCTGCGTTGCCAACCGAGCCGATTGCGCGGCGGATGCGGCTGTCGCTCGCTGCGTTGGCGGCCACCCTGGCCGCCTGGCTGGGCTGGTGGGCCTGGCGCAACCGGCGCGAATCCAGGCAACTGCCTTTGGCGCGGGCATGGCGCAGGATGCGCAGTCTCGACCCCAGCCAGGCCGAGGCCTGGCTATGCCTGCACCAGGCCCTGAACGAGACGGCCGGAACGGCCCTGCGTGCGGCAGCGCTCCCCGGGCTGCTGGCGCGGGCACCGCATCTGCAGCCCCTGCGCACGCGGCTCCAGCATTTCCTTGCCCACTCGGATCAGCGGTTCTTCTCGGGCGAGCCCGATGGCGAGCCATTTCCGTTGCGCGCGCTCTGCCGCGACCTCTATCTTGCCGAGAAGCGTGCCCGGCCATGACGATTCCCTTTGACTTCGTCCATCCGTGGGTATTGGCGCTGCTGCCGCTGGCCCTGTTGCCGCTGCTGCGCCGGCGCGGCGACACGCTGTCTTTTCCCTGCGTGGCGTGGCTGCCGCCGGATCGCATCGGCCGCGTCGCCGGTGCGCTGGAGCGGGGCCTTGCCGTGATCGCCATGGCAGGCATCATCGTCGGCCTGGCCAGCCCGGGCCGCTCGGAAACGCAGGTGGCGCGGACCGGGCATGGCGCGGAGATCCTGATCCTGCTGGACCGCAGCGGCAGCATGAATTCCGTCATCGTGGCCAAGGGCGAGCAGGCCGCGCTGCGCACGCAGGGAGACACCAAGGGCGATGTCGCGCGCGAGCTGCTCACGCGCTTCGTCGCGCAGCGGCCCAATGACCGCTATGCCTTCATGATGTTCAGCACCAGCCCCTTGCGTGTGCTGCCGTTCACCGAGCGCAAGCAGGCGATCCAGGCCGGCATCGCGGCCACCCGCATCGGCCGGGGGCTGATGAACACCGATATCGGCAGGGCGGTGCTGGCAGCGATCGCCGAGTTCGACGCGCGCCCTTACTCCGGCAGCCGCATCATCCTGATGGTGTCGGACGGCGGCGCGCAGCTCGATGCCGGCACGCGCAAGCGTATCGAGGCCGGCCTGGCCCGCAACCGCATTGCGTTGTACTGGATCTACCTGCGCACCGGCATCAGTCCAAGCCTGCACGCCGATGTCCCGGACGACAGCCCGGCACAGGAGATCGCACTGCACCGTTTTTTCCAGAGCCTGGCTACGCCATATCGCGCGTACGAGGCGGAGGACGCCAGTGCCATGGCCGCCGCCATTGCTGAAGTCGGCCGCCAGCAGAACCTGCCGCTGTCGTTCACGGAGCGCGTGCCGCGCAAGGATGGCAGCGCCTACGTCTTCGGCGCGGCGCTGGTTTGCTGTGCGCTGCTGCTTGGATACCGATGCCTTCAATTGCGGAGCTGGACATGAGGCGACGCACCATCCATCTGGCGTTTGCCGTGGCGGCGGTTGCCTTCGGCGCGCTCGCGGCCGCCCAGGCCGTGCAACTGCGCAAGGCGGCCCGGATCAACCAGGCCGTGGCATCGGCAAAGGCGAACGCCAGCGCCGCCGCCGAGGTGCCCGAGGCCAGGCTGGCGCAGGCCAGCGCGCTGGCCGAGGCCGGCCAGCATGACGCGGCCTTGGCGGTTTACAACAGCCTGATCCAGCGCGGCCGCACCGATGCGCTCGGGCAGACGGCGCTGTTCAACCTGGGCAATATGTTCCTGCGCAATGCGCGTGAGACCGCCGCGAACGATGCCTTCCAGGCGCAGGCGCTGGTGGAGCTTGCCAAAGCGCGCTACCGCGATCTGCTGCGCGCCGATCCCGGCGACTGGGATGCCCGCTACAACCTCGAGCGCGCGCTCTGGCTGGCCCCCGAGGCGCAGGATGTGTTCGGCGCCGAGACCGACGACATGCCCAAGGAGCTGTTGCGCATCAAGGTGCCGGGCCTGCCCCCGGGAGACCTGCCTTGACGCTGCGCACGCTGGCTGGCCGCTTCTTCGCGCGGGAAAACGGGCTGCTGATGGTGACGTTGCTGCTGCTGGTGGCCGCCGTCTGGATGCCACCGCTGACCCTGCCGCGCGGCACCTTCCGCTATATGGTCACTTTCGACGTAACGCAAAGCATGAATGTCGAGGACATGGGAAGCCCCGCGGCGCCCGTGAGCCGCCTGGCGTACGCGCGCGGCGCCATGCGCGAGGCGCTCAAGCACTTGCCCTGCGGCTCTGAAGTGGGCTGGGCCGTGTTTGCCGACTATCGCGCGCTCCCCCTGCTGACGCCGCTTGAGGTCTGCGCCAACTACGATGCCTTGCTGTCGTCGCTGGATCGCATCGACAGCCGCATGGCCTGGGTCAATGCGAGCAGCATCACGAAGGGGCTTTACTGGACGCTGCGCACGGGCAAGAGCATGGGTGACGGCACCCGCGTCGTCTTCATCACCGATGGCCACGAGTCGCCGCCGCTCCGGCCGTCGGAGCACTCCATGCTGAATGTCACGCCAGGCGAGACCGCCGGCTGGCTGTTCGGGGTAGGGGGCGACACGCCGATGCCCATTCCCAAGTCCGACCCGGATGGCAACCGCATCGGCTACTGGCGCGCCGACGAGGTCGTGCAGCTCGGCGCAGTATCCGGTGGCGTGGCGCCGGCGCAAAGCCAGGAACATCTTTCCGCCTTGCATGAAGCGCATCTGCAAGCGCTGGCCAGGCAGACGGGCCTTGGCTACCGCCGCGTCGCCGAGCCCGGGGCATTGACCAGCGCGCTGCTCGACGGGCGCCTGGCGCATCGGCAGCCGGTCAGGACCGATCTGCGCTGGCTGCCGGCCGTGCTTGCCCTGTTGTTGCTGACCTGGCATTTTCTGCCAGCGCGCGGGCGCCTGCCTCTGCGCCGCCTCTTCGGGCAAGGCAAGCAGGAGGTTTCGCCCTGATATCCTCCTCCGAATGACAACGACGGCTGCCAAAGAGGTTCGCGCCGCTGGCGCGAAACGAGGGCGCAAAGCGGCACCAACACGAGGTGGGAATCATGCCTAGTCTGCCAGAAGGCCAGCCGGCGGCGCGCTCCTTCCATTTTTGCCGTCCGGATGCGCACAGCCTGCACGTTCGCCTGGCGGGGCCGGCCTGCGGGGAGCCCTGGTTGGTGCTGCACGGCGGGCCGGGCAGCGGCTGCAGTCCGGCCATGCTGGCATGGTTCGATCTCGGCCGCGACCGGGTGGTCCTGCCGGACCAGCGCGGCGCGGGGCGGTCGCGGCCAGCCGGCACATTGCGGCGCAACACGGTGACGGCGTTGCTGGCCGACCTGGAAGCATTGCGGGCGCGGCTGGGCATCGCGCAATGGAATGTGGTCGGCGGCTCGTGGGGGGCCGCGCTGGCGCTGGCCTATGCCGCGCGTTTCCCGCAGGCGGTATCGCGGCTGGTACTGCGTGGCAGTTTCTTGGTCGGTTGGGACGACATACTTGCGCTGTTTGCGCCGCGCGCGCGCGGCCTATCCATGCTGCGCCGGGTGGTGCCGGATGGCGAGCGCTTGCCTGGCGCCCGCGCCCAGCACGGCAGCGTGACACGCGCGATGCTGATGGGCTCGCGCGCCAAGCAGGAACAGGTTGCGCAGGACTGGCAGCGGGTCGAGCGCCGGCTGCTCGGGCTGCGCGCTTCGCATCAGCGCTCGCCGTTGCTGCCGGAGCGCGAGGCTTTCCGGCGTAAATACCGGGTCCAGGCGCATTACCTGCAGCGGCGCGCGGGGCTTGGCAAGGCGGTGTTGCTTGCGGCCGCCGCTGCCATTGGCCGATGCGGCCTCCCAGTCACGCTCTTGCACGGAAAGGCGGACCGGATCTGCAGCCCTCGCAATGCCAGGCGGCTTTTGCAGGCCATGCCGCATGCCCGGATGCAGTGGGTGGAGGGCGGCCATCTTGCTAGTGGGGCCATGGCGCGGGCGCTGGCGGCAGCGATTCGGGCGGCGGCGGAGCAAGGTGCCGGCTGATCCGCCGGCGGTCCGGGAAATCAGCAGGCAAGCCGTCTTGGCGCAGTGCCTTGGCTTGCGCGCATGGCTTTGCTCTGGTGGAGCGGCGTTTAGCCCATATCGCATCTAGGTCACGACAAGCGGCCCCGCCTGCTCGACAACCGGCCAGCCCCGGTCCAGCGCGATGGCGCGCAGGCGCGGATCCGGCGCCACCACGATCGGATGGCTGACGTGCTCCAGCAGCGGCAGGTCGTTGGCCGAATCGGAATAGAACAGCGAGCGCTCGAATTCGTCCCAGCGCCGCCCGATTGCGGCCAGCCATTGCGCCACCCGCTCGACCTTGCCCGCGCCGAAGCTTGGCACGCCGACCATCTCGCCGCTGAAGGGGGCCAGCGGGCCGGCACCAACGGTGGCGGCTTGCGAGGCAACGAGGTGCGCCACGCCGAAGCTGTCGGCAAAGCCGCGTGCGACGAAGTCGTTGGTGGCGGTCACGATGCAGCACAGGTCGCCAGCGGCGCGGTGCTGGGCCACCAGCTCGCGCGACGGCGCGGGGATTCGGTCAGCGATGCTGGCGATGAAGGCGCTGCGCCAGGCGTCGAGATCGCTGCGGTCGTAGCGGGCCAGGAAGGACATGCAGAAGCGCTGGAAGGCGTGGATGTCCAGCCTGCCATCGACATAGTCCTGGGCGAAGCGCTGGTTCTGCGGGGCGAATTCGGCTTCATCGAGCACGCCGAGCTGCATCAGGTAGCGCAGCCAGGTGGAGCCACTGTCGAAGGGGATCAGGGTGTGGTCGAGGTCAAACAGTACGAGTTGCATGCGCGATACGGATAGCGGCAAGGTTGGGAACGGGCAGATCCCGCACATGATAAGGCGTTGGCCCGGAGGCGGGCACCAGCCCGGTCAGGAAGGCGGCTTTCAGCGCGCATTCCTCGAACTCCGATTCGGCCTCGCTATCGAGCACGATCCCGGCGCCGACGCCCATGCGGCCGCCCCGCACGCCGCCACGGGCGGGGCCGAGCACCAGCGTGCGGATGGCCACCGACAAGCAGAAGCTGCCGCAGACCCGCGCCGACCCCGGCGCGGGTGCTTCGACCCAGCCGATGGCGCCGGTGTACAGTCCCCGGGGGCTGGTTTCCAGCGCGGCGATCAGCTCCATGGTGTGATGCCTGGGCGCGCCGGTGATGGAACCGCAGGGAAAGATGGCGCGCAGCAGGGCCGGCATCGATACGGCTTCGGGCAGGGTCGCCTCGACGGTGGAGGTCATCTGGAACACGCTGGCGTAGGGCTCGATCGAGAACAGCGCCGGCACCTTGACCGAGCCGATTTGCGCCACGCGGCCCAGATCGTTGCGCAACAGGTCGACGATCATCAGGTTCTCGGCGCGGTTCTTGTCGTCGGCCGCCAGCGCGCGGGCAATCGCGCGGTCTTCGGCCGGGCTCGCGCCGCGCCGGGCGGTGCCTTTCATGGGGCGCGCAGTGAGCTTGCCGTCTTCATGGCGCAGGAACAGCTCGGGCGAGCAGGACAGGATGAAGGGCTGCTGCGCGTCGTGAGGCAAGGCGATCAGCGCTCCGTATGGCACCGGCTGGCGCGCGCGCAAGCGGCGGTACAGGCCAGGCGGGGAGCCCGAGGCTTCGAAATCGATCCGGTAGGTGTAATTGACCTGGTAGGTCTCACCGGCACGCAGCGCTTCGTGGATACGGGCGATCGCGGCGTGGAAGGTTGGACGGTCCACGCTCGGCCGGAATGTGCCGACACTCGCAGGCGAGGGCGTGACGCCGTCCATCGCGGCGAGCCACGCATCCACCTGCTCGCGCGAGAGCCGCGCCAGTTCGCGGAAGAGGAGAATGCGCAGGGCGGGCTCGCGGGAGCCCGGCACTGCGAGATGGCCTAGCCCCTGGAGCGCCAGGCCCCACTCGTAATCGCCTAGCAGCACCGCGTGGGCCCCGCCGCGCATGGCTGCATCGGCTTGCTGCCACGCCTGCCCGAGCCCCGCCGGATCCGTGCAGCGGATCTCGCGCAGGAAGCCAGTGTACAGGCGGCTGGTGGGCTGGCCTGGCGTGGCGGTGGCATCGTCGAGCAACGCGTAGCAGTCGTCGCCGCCCGCTTGCAGCCTAGCATGGGAGTTTGTCATGGCGCAGCCCTCTTCCTGGCCGGGGCGAACCGCTTGCCCGGTCTAAGTCAAACATCAGCAATCAGCAATCAGCAATCAGCAATCAGCAATCAGCAATCAGCAACTCGCCCATGCCGTCCACCGCGAGGTCGCCCACCAGGCGGCGCGGCCGCAGCGCGGGCAAGGCCGTGAAGGGGCCGCCGGCGCGCGCCAGGCTGCGTGCCAGCAGCGTCCAGAACACGTCGAAATTGCCGTCGGTGTGCACGAAGGTGGCGCACGGCTGCGACCTGGCGCTGAGCAGCACGATGGTGCCGCGGCGCATGCCGTAAGCCAGGTGGGCACCGGCGGCGCCCGCGATCGCGATGGTGCCGGCGACCATGCGCGAGCCCGTGAAATCCCCGGCGCAGCCCGCCACAAGTGCGGTGCCGCGCCGCATGCGGTCGCCAAAACGGTCGCCGGCGTTGCCGCCGACGGCGAGCGTGCCGCCGCGCATGCCGTCCATGTCGCCAGGCAGCGCCGCGGCGGCGAAGTCCCCGGTATGGCCGCCGACCGCGATGTGGCCGCCGGCCATTGCCGCCGCCGTGAAGTCGCCTGCGTTGCCGTCCACGCGCAGCGTGCCGCCTTGCATGCCGCAGCCGAGATAGTCGCCTGCGTTGCCGTCGACCCGCATCGTGCCGCCGGCCATTTGCCAGCCGATCCGGTCAAAGCGTCCCAGGTCGCCTTCGAAGGTGAGGGTGGGCTCGCCATCGGCGGCCTGCGCCCGTACGGTAAACAGTTCGCCCAGGGCGATGCGCTCATTGCCATGCCACAAGGACAGGCGCGCTACCGCGTCCGGCGCCATGCCGGCCAAGGCGGCGGGCGTCAGCTGGCGCAGGTCGATCCGCAGCGCGGGGGCGTTGGCCAGGCGCAGGGTCAGGCCGCTCATGCGCATTCTCCCGGGCTGGCGAGCCGGTGCAGGTGGAAGTGGAAGGGGCCGAGCTTGCCGCCGTAGTTGCCGGCGGAAATGCGCACCAGCCCTGCGGCGGCGCCGCGCCCGGCGAGCGCCGCGATCCCGGCCCGCATGGCGGCGGCCACGTCGCCTTGCGTCAGGCCGTCGATCACGATCTCCAGCACGCAGCGCACGGTGGGTCCAAGCTGGCTGCCGGCCACCAGCCCGGCCAGGCTGGGGCAGAAGGCGTCATTGGTGGAAGCATGCATGCCGGCGTACCTGGCGCCGACCTTCGAGCCGGAGCGGACCACGCCGCCAGGAAAAGGCATGATGATATTGGGCACCTGCCGCATCGCCGCCACCGCGGCCTCGGCCGCGGCCAGCGCGCTGTCGGTGTCGCGGGCCAGCATCAGCAGGTTGCCGCCACCCACCGCCTTGACCACCGCGGTGGTTTCCTGACAGACGAACTCGCCGTCCATCACCGGCACGCGCCAGTAGCGCACGCCGTCGATCATCTTGGCGATCTGCCAGCCGTCGCCGAAAAAACGCAGGTTCTTGCCCAGCGGGATGGCCTCGCCCTCAGTCAGCCCCGCGTACACCGCCGTGGTGGGACAGGTCAGCACGCACTGGCCAACGCGGCGCTCGACCTGCTTGGCCAGCTCCTTGCCCGACATCGAGAACAGCAGCACGGCTACGCCGGGGCGCCCGTCAGGGGAGTCGGCTGGCTGGATCTCGCGCTCGATGCCGGCTTCGCAGCCGCAGGCGATCACCGAAGTCGCGAAGCCCGTGAGCGCGGCTGCGGCATGCCGGGCCCAGGTCAGGCTGTGCGCCGTGACCAGCAGGCGGGTGGCCTTCATCGGGAAGGCTTCCGCGAAGGTGTCGTCGATGGTGATTCCGTTGATCAGCATGCGGGATGTCCCCAGGCGCGCGGCAGTGTCGAGAGCCCGTTCATACGGTGTCCTGCCAGCGCAGCGGCTCGCACTGCGCTGGCAGCAGCCGGCCGCCATTGCAGCAGGCGCACAGTTCGTCGTGGCCGATGGCGGCGTTGTCGAAATCGAGCGCGAGATGGCTGTCGCTGTACTTGCGCAGGGTCTTTTCGATGCCTTTGTCGTACTCGGGCTCCACATAGTGCGTGCCGCCGGCAGGCGTGGCGATGATGCGCCCCGCGCGCGCCACCAGGGCGCCGTCCTTGAACACATACTCCGGCGCGGTGAACATGGTTTCGCGGTTGGCATCCTCGCGGTACACCGCGATGTCGGCCGCCGCCCCCGCACCCAGGTGGCCGCGCTCGCGCAGGCCGAGCAGGCGCGCCGGGCCGGCCCGGGTCAGCACGGCAATCTCGTACAGCGTCAGTTCCCGCTTGATATCGGGCAGCGCGCAGTTGGCGGCTACCTCCGGGTGCAGCCTGGCGAGCTGCTCGTCGCGGAAGGACTTGTCCATCAGCAGGCGGATCAGGTGCGGGTAGCTGGTGAACGGGCCACCGTTGGGATGGTCGGTGGTCAGCGTCACCTGCCAGGGGTTCTTGACGGTCAGGAACACTTCCAGGCCGATGGCCCATTGCAGCGCATTGACGTAGCTCTGCTCGCGGTAGCGGAACGGCACCACGCCGCAGCCGGCGTCGCATTCGATATCGGCGCCGATCCATTTGCGCGGGTGCGCCAGGTCGGCGTTCCTCACCTGCATCATGGTGTCGCCCGATGCGGTCACGGTCTGGCCGAAGATGATCTGGCCCACGTCGATCGAGATATTGGGGCGGGCGTTGACCGCCTCGGTGATGCGCAGCGCGGCCGAGGAGAACTTGCGCGGCCCGTCCACGCCGTAGCTGTGGAACTGGATATGGGTCAGGTGGCCCGGCAGGCCTTCGAGCGCGTCGATGGTGGCCAGGGTCGACTCGATATTGCCCGGCACCCCGAGGTTGCTGGCGTGGATATGCAAGGGGTGGGGCACCTTGAGTTCGGTCAGCGCCTGGCTCAGCGTGCGCAGCACGTCGCGCGGGGTGATGCGGTAATGGACGTGCTGGTCGTCGACGTCGAGCTGGCGCTGGTTGAACTTGAAGGCCGAGATGCCGCCCGGGTTGACCACCTTGACCCCCAGGGCCTTGCTGGCGTTGATGGTCCAGCCGACATAGTCGCGGATGCGCTGGAAGTCGGCGCCCTCGGCGAGCATGCGCAGGAACAGGTCGTCGTTGCCGAGCATGACGTAGGCGCCATGGTCGATGACTGGCGTGTCGCCCATCTCGAAATGCGTCTGGCGCGCGTTGGACGCCATCATGGCAGGCTCGAACGCGGCGGTGTAGCCCATCTGCGCATAGCGGTAGCCGGTTGCCAGCGTGCCGGGCGTGCAGGTGCCGCAGGAGGCCAGCTCCAGCGGCCCGGCGGCGGGCAGGTTGTCGCGGTGGTCCTCGGGCAGCAGCATGCGGGCCAGGTTGACCTTGCCGCCGCCGATATGCGAATGCATGTCGATGCCGCCTGCCATCACCACCATGCCGCCGATATCGAGTTCCGCCTCCGCGCGCGTGCCGGGTGGTTGCGCGACGATGCGGCCGTCGCGGATATAGAGGTCGGCAAGCTGGCCGTCGATGCCCCGTGCGGGGTCGTACACGCGGCCGCCGTGCAGGCGCAGGGTGCTCATGATGCGGACTCCGTGGGCGCGCTCGCTTGCCGCAGCCGTGCCAGCAATTGCGCCGCCACCGCCGCGACCGTAGGCAGGCCGTCGTCGCGCAGCGGGGTGAGTGGCAGCACGATGCCGCCATCGGTGCGGAACAGGTGCCCGGCCGAGCCGATGCCCGGCGTCGATACCGGAATGAAGACGCCGGGACGCCCGGCCATCGACGCGGCCAGCGCCGGATGCCCGAGCACCACGGTGGGCACGGGGGTTGCGGGCGCAGGCAGGTCCGGTGTGAAACTGGCGACCCACAGCAGGGCATCGACAGCGCCGCCGCGCAGCAGGCGCTCGGTCCCGTGCCGGTGCGGATCGTGATCGAGTCCGCCAGCGTGCACATGCGTGCGCAGGGGTAAGCCGGACAGCCAGGTAATGGCCTGGTTGACGGTATTGCCGCCGTCGTCGCCGCCGAGCGACACGGCGCCGGCGCGCGTGGTGCGGTTGAGCGTCTTGACCAGGTGGTGGATGCCCTCGATCAGCAGCGCGGCATGCTTGCCGCCCGCCTGCGCACAGAGGGTGGACGGCGTACACACAATGACCGCGTAACGCGCCGCCAGCAAGCGGGCCGAGAGATCGCGCAGCGCTGCCGGAGCGATGTTGCCGTCGGCCAGTGCGCGCGGGCGGCACAGGGCGTTCAGCAGGGCGAGTGCCTGGTACAGGTCCTCGCCCTCGGGCAGCGCAACCTCGCTGCAGCGTGCGTTTGGGAGTTGTGCCGCCGCCGGGTCGGCCGGCGTGCCCAGGAAGACCAGCTCGCGCGTGCACGGCTGCTCGCTGTCCGCCAAGCCGCAGCGCCGGAAGAACTCGGGGTGTTTCTGCGAGGGCTGGGTGCCGATGCACAGGATCAGGTCGGCATGGTTGCGTACCTCGGCCAGCGTGGTGGTGAACGCGCCGCGATCCTGCAGCGCGCGCAGGCTGGCCGTCATGGCATCGCCATGCGCATGGTCGAGCACCGCGCCGCTGTGGTTGGCCAGGGCGTAAAGCGCGCGCGTGCCGGCCACGTCGGTGGCGAGGCCGCCGAACAGCGGGAGCCGGCTCTCGCGCAGCAGGCGCGCGGCAGCGTCGAGCGCCTGGGGCAGTGTCACGGGGCGGCCATCGGCGCTCGGTGTGGTAGCCATTGCTCGCGCATCGAACCAGGCCAGCGCGCTTGCCGCGCGCGGACAGGTGCTGCCGGTCAGTGCCGGTGTCCGTCCGCCCGCGGCTTCCTGCGTAACGTCGAGCCCGTCGCACAGCAGCGCGCAGAAGGGACAGGTCCAGGTGACCCGGCCGGCTGGGCGGCCGCGGGTGTCGGAGGGGAGTTCGGGAGCGGGTGCCATGCCCATGTCGAGCAAAGCCTGTGCCAGCGGTTGGCCGCATGCCGCCGCGCGAGCGCCATCTGCCCGCCACGGCGAGCGCAAGGCGCCTGGCGAAGGGGAACCCGCAGCGCAAGGGATGCGCCAGGGGCCGGAGCAACGAGACAACCGGTGCTCCGTGCGCGGGGCAACCTGTCACCCCGCTTGGTTGCGCATGCGGCGCCAAGCCGCGCCGGCGCGCCGTGGCAGGCTGGCATGGAACGTGTTTATGCCTGCTTGTATGTTTGCTTGAGGGTACCGGGTGCGCGGATCAGGGGGACTTTCCTCCCTGGCCAGCCGGCGGGATACGGAGATCGTGAATGGCCGATGCAACCAGCCAGGCGCTGGCCCCGGCATGCGCGGCGGCGGCCAGGTCGGCGCCATCGCGAATGCCGCCGGCGCCGACCAGCCTGCGCCCGGCGCCCGCTTGCGCGCGGATAGCCGCGAGCGTCGCCAGGTCGGGCCCTTCGAACGCGCCGACGCGATCCAGCGCCATCACGATCAGTTGCGCCGGCCATGCGGCACTGGCCTGCCACCATGCCGCGTTGCCCAGCGGCATGCCATGGCGCCGGTCGAGCGAGAGCACGGCGCCGGGCCAGGTGTCGAAGGGCGGTGCGCTGCCTGCCGCGGCGGGCGGCTCGCACAAGCTTTCGCTGCCGAACACCGGCACCACCCGCGCGCCCTTGCCGTGCAGCGCAGCCAGTGCCGCAGTGGCCTGCGCGGCATTGGAGAAGCCGGCGTCCAGCCAGAGTTCGGTTTCCGGCAAGGCCCGGCAAAGGGCCTGCAACGCCACAAGCTGGGCTGCGCGCCCCGTGAGCGCGTCGAGGTCGGCGATATACAGCGTGCGGCTGGCGCAATACGCAAGCATCGCCCGCGCCAGTGCCACCGGATCGCTGCCCGGATGCAGGCCGGACACGATGGGGCGGTACTGGTCGCGCTGGCCGCGCACCGCTCGGACAACGCGGCCGTCGAGAAGATCGATGACTGGGATGATGTGCATGGAGAGGGAATGATGACGCGTATGTTCGTCTATGAATATGTCAGTGGGGGCGCCATGGACACCCGCGCGGTGCCGCACCTGCTGCGCCAGGGCAGGGCCATGCGTGACGCGATGATCGCAGATTTGGCGCGCATCGGCGACGTGGCGCTCACCTGCGTGGCGCTGCCCGGCGAGCTGCCAGCGGATTGCCATGGCGCGCACAAGGTGAGCTGGTGCGCGCGCATGCCCGGCGAGGACACGGCGGACTTTGTGCGCCGCCAGGCGGCTTGCCACGACGTGAGCTGGGTCGTGGCGCCGGAATCCGAGGGGGTGCTGCTGAGCCTGCACTACATGGTGGGCGACGCGCGCTGGCTGGGCTGCGACGCCGGCGCGATCGCGCTGGCCACCAGCAAGCGCGCCACCGCGCAGCGGCTTGCCGCGCTCGGCGTCGCCGCGACCCGGCCATGGAGCGAAGGGGACGCGGCCGAGCCCGGGCGCTGGGTGGTCAAGCCGGACGATGGCGCGGGATCGGTGGCGACGTACGCCTACGACGGTTTCGACGCGGCGCATGCAGCCTGGCTGCGGCGGCTCGCGCGGGGCGAGCCGGTGGTGCTGGAGCCCTGGGTGGAGGGCGAGCCGCTAAGCCTGTCGCTATTGTGCGGCCCGGGCGGCACCGAACTGCTGAGCGTGAACGCGCAGCGCATTCGCGTCGATGCGCGCGGGCAGGTGCACGACGACGGCGTGCAGATCAATGCCATCGAACGCGAGGGTTCGGCGGGCCGCTGGCTGGCGGACGTGGCAGCGTGCGTGGCGGCGGGCATGCCGGGCTTGCGGGGGTTCGTCGGTATCGATCTGGTCTGGCACCCCGGGCGCGGCCCCGTGGTGATCGAGGTGAATCCTCGGGTGACCTGCGCCTATGCGGGCCTGTCAGCCGAACTGGGCCGCAACCTGGCCTGCGAGATGCTGGCGGGACACCAGATCCTGGCCGAGCGCCTGGTCGCCAATGGAGCCTCCCATGGCCGCTGAGCGCGTTGTCTACGGGTGGGACCTGGGCGGCGCCAATATCAAGGCAACCCGCCTGGAGGACGGCGTCGTGCGCGATATCGCGCAGTGGGCTTGTCCCTTGTGGCAGGGCTTGCATCTGCTGGACGACGTGCTGGCGCAGGCGCGCGCGCGCTGGCCCGATTGCGGGCACGCCGAGCACGCAATCACCATGACCGGCGAAATGGTCGACCTGTTCGAGCACCGCGAGGCCGGCGTGGTGGCGCTGGCTGACATCATGTGGGGCGCCTTTGGTGAGCGCGCCGTCTTCTTCGCCGGCGCCGCGGGCTGGCGCACGCGGCGCCAGGTGGCGGCGGACTGGCAGCACATCGCCTCGGCCAACTGGGTGGCGACCGCCCGCATGGCGGCTGAGCGCATCGGTCACGGCGTGCTGGTGGACATCGGCACCACCACCAGCGACCTGATTCCCATCGTGGATGGCGAGGTGGCGGCGCAGGGACGCGACGATGCTGGCCGGCTTGCTTGCGGCGAACTGGTGTACCTGGGCGTGGCGCGCACGCCCCTGTGCGCGCTGGCGCGCCGCGTCGCCTTGAAGGGCACCAGCTACAACGTGATGAACGAGCTGTTCGCCACCACCGCCGATGTGTACCGGATCACGGGAGAGCTGCCCGACGCGCACGATCCCCACCCGGCCGCGGACGGCGGCGCCAAGACGCCGGAGGCAACACGGCAGCGGCTGGCCAGGATGATCGGCCACGATGCGCGCGACGCGCCACCGGCGGCATGGCTTGAGGTCGCGCGCGAGTGGCGGCTGGCCCAGATCGCGGCGCTGGGCGACAACCTGCTGCGTGTCATCGACCGGTCCGGCTTGCCGCCGGACGCGCCGCTGATCGGCGCGGGCTGCGGGCATTTCCTGGCGCGCGATCTGGCTGGCCGGCTCGGCCGTCCCTATCGGGCCTTTGAAAACCTCACAGGCGTGGCGCCGGCCCACACGGAGTGGGCGCGCGTGTGCGCCCCCAGCGTTGCCGTGGCGGTACTGCTGTGGCAAGCGAGGGGCGAGGCAGTCGCGATGGACGGCACGCAGGCATGCCAATGACGTGTTGCCGGTGTGCCGCACTGAAGGGGGAGTCCCTGTGCACGTCATAAAGATCGGCGGCAGCCTTGGCCGCGACCCACTGTTACGAGACTGGCTGCGGGAACTGGCCGCGCGCGGCGGCGGGCGCGTGGTGGTGGTGCCGGGTGGCGGCGTGTTTGCCGACCAGGTGCGCGAATACCAGGCGCAATGGGCTTTCGACGACCTGGTTGCGCACAATATGGCGGTGCTGGCCATGGTCCAGTACGGCTTGATGTTGCAAGGCCTGTGCCACGGCCTGACGGTGGCCGCCGACGACAATGCGATCCGTGCCGTGCTGCGCGATGGCGGCGTTGCGGTATGGACGCCGTTGGACCTGCTGCGCACAGCGCCGGACGCGTTGACGAACTGGGACGCGACTTCCGACAGCATGGCCGCGTGGCTGGCCAGCCGGCTTGGCGCGCGGCGGTTGGTACTGGTCAAGTCGTGCCCGCTCAAGCCGGGGATGACGCTGGCACAGTATGCGCACGCCGGGGTGGTCGACCGCGGCTTCTGCCATTACACACGCGACGCGGCATATCCGGTCGAGCTTCTGCAAAAGGAGGATCTGCAGCGCTTGCGTGCGTTGTTCAGCGGCGCCCCGCGAGGCGGGGTCGCGTAGACGTGCGCTGCTCAGGCCGGCTGCGATTCCAATGCGGCCGCCGGGTGCAAACCAGCGCGCAGCGCCGCCACTTTGGCCGGATCGAGGTGCCCAGCGCGCCCGCCGTCGCACAGCGCCCCACGGAAGCCGGCAAAGTCCGGCGCCAGCGCATGCAGCCGCGGCAGATGTTCGAGCTGTAGTGAGCCGGCCAGGCCAACCTTGACGCCCCCGGCCCGTGCGATGCGGGTCATGGCCGCGAGCGTGGCCATGTCGACGCAGTCGAACAGGCTGCCCGCCTGCTTGCCCGCCGTATCGGCCATCACCGCCGGAAAGCCCATCCCGCAGGCCTCTTCAACCAGCTTCAGGTTCACCCCATGGTCGGCCAGGAACACCGGCACCACCTGCCATGGCAGGGTGGCCAGGCGCCGTAAGGCTTCGCGCGCGTGCTCGCCGGGCGCCACGCCCACCTTGACGTAGTCGACGCCGCATTCGCCAATGGTGTTGGCCATCAGCATCATGACGGCATGCTCGGCCGGCGCCAGGTCGCCGATCGTCGCGCTCAGCAAGCGCCCGGGCCAGCGTGCGCGCACCGCGCCAACCACCTCGCGCACGGTTGGCGCGGGCAGCGCGCCGAGCGCCCCCGCCCTGGGCTCCTTCAGGTCGATCAGGTCGGCCCCCGCGGTGGCGGCTTGCAGGGCCTCCACCTCATTGCGTACGCTGGTCAGCAGGGATGTCATCGGGTCTTCTCCAGGGTGGGCTCGGGGGCGGCGCTGTGGCCGGTATTGCCTGTATGCCAGGCCGCGACGCGGTCCTGCAGCCATTGCCATGCTTCGCGCTCCGCCGCGCCGGCGGTCTTGTCGATGGCGATCTGCAGGTAGGCCATCTCGCGGGCGATCTTGTCGGCCGGCAGCAGGTGCAGCCGGCTGACCAGCACCGCGCCTTCGATGACTGCCGCTTGCGCGCGGTTGAATCCGGGAAAGTCACCGTGACGGGCCTCGTGCACGCGGCCCATGCGCAGCGAAGGCCGCGCGGGATCGCCGCCTTGCTGCATCAGCCGCAGTTCGATGTGGCTCAGCGCGCTGGCCAGCCGCACGCCATGGATCCGCTCCGTCGGCACGGTGGGCCACTGGCGGCGGCCGGCGAGGCAGCCGGCAAAGACGCGCACGTCCGTGGTCAGGTTGACCACGGCGGTGCCGGTGCCGACGATGTTGTCGTAGGTGGCGGAGGGCCTGAACGGCATCAGCACGATGTCGCTGCCCTGGTAGCGCACGCCCATCGGCGCGATATGTGCCGCTCCGTCCGCCGAGACGGTGGTGACAACGGTTTCGTAGATCACGTCATTGCTCATGGTGCTTGCCCTCATGCCCGCTTTCGCATGGTGGCGCCCGGTGCGCACCATGCGGTCAGATCCTGCGCATCGCGCTCGGCCGCGCAGCCCCAGTCCAGCGGCTGGTCCTGTACGTAGCGCTTGCCCAGGCGCCAGGCGATCTCCGCGCGCGCCAGTTCCACACCCAGGTAGAAGGCGTGGTTGCCGTCGTGCTCCAGTTGCAGCCGGGGAAACAGGGTGAAGGGGTCGGCGGCCACGTGGTGCCCGTCGCGGTTGTAGGCGTGTATCCCTTGCTCGGAGACCTGCACGCGGAAGTTCGGGTCACGGATCGCGCTGGCGGTCTCGGCGATTTCCTCCGGCGTATCAGGGTAGGGCTCGCGCGCATGCAGCGTCATCATCTGATCGGTGATGCCTTTGGGCAGGGCGTTGTGCTCGCGCGCGGCGTACATCATCCGGCGCGCCACGTCTGCTTCGCGAATGGCGCGGCGCGCATGGCCGCTGACCTGGGTGGTCAGGATCGCCGAAGCGTGCAGCTCCACCGCGATGCCCATCAGGATGGCGTTGATGCCGCCGGTGTCCGCCTCGGTCAGCTCGGTCAGGTTGCCCACGCCGAGCATGATGGGCGCCTTGGGAAAGCGTTGGCGCAGCCGCTCGTAGCGCCCGAGCGAGGCCAGCAGGCCGAACGGGATCGGGTCGAGAATGGCGTCGGCGATATAGGCCCGGCCGCGCTGTTCCATGGCTTCGATCGCCGCGTACAGCGACGCTTCGTCGCCCGGCTGCTGCGGCACCAGGATCGGCGTGGCGGCGACTTCGTCCGTCACCCACAGGGTGTCCAGGGTCAGGCTAAGCAGGTAGTCCGCGCCGGCCTTGCCGCCGCGCATCAATTCGCCGGCGTTCATCGAATCCACGCTGACTAGGAAGCCCTCCGCCTTCAGCGCGCGCACCGTGTCCTCCAGGTGCGGGAAGGGCGTGGCGGGCAGGCAGCCAAGGTCGATGACGTCGGCGCCATCCGCCCGGTGCCGGCGCGCCCGCGCGCATACGCTTTCGATATCGAGCTGGGGCGCGTCGACGATCTCGGCGAAGATGGCGATGTCGTGCCGCGACAGGTCGACCGGCTTGGCCTTTCGATTGAAGAACTGCGGCAGGTCCTTGAGCTCTTCCGGCCCGCGCTCCACCGGCATGCCGTAGTGCAGCGACAGTGCATCCAGATCGCCGCGGCAGCGGCCCGGCACGATGATGCGGTCCGCCACCACGGGCGCGGCCACCCGGCGGCGCACCAGGTCGGCAGTCATCAGTGCAGCCACCTGCACGCCGATTTCGCGGATCTCCCAGGAGAACGGCGCGGGCTCCAGGCTCCGCAGCACGCGTTCCAGGCCTTTTTCCGCCAGGCGGCCGGTCAGGAAGACGATGTGTTCCATGTCAGTGTCAGTGCCTTCAGTCGTTGATCCAGCGTGCGCCGCAGCGCGTCAATGGAACACACCACTTCGCAATGGTCGATACGCCGCAGCCGTTCCACGTTCTCCAGTTCGATATTGCGGGGATGCAGCTTCAGCCAGCCGTCCGGCCCCTTGGTGACCACCACGGGCTCCGTGTCGCACGCATACACGATGCCGGGGATGCCGAGCTTGCCCGCCTGGGCGAGGATATTGGTTGGCAGCGTGTCGGAGATGCCGGCGACGCATTTGGCCACGGTATTGCTGGTGGCCGGCGCGACGATGGCGGTATGGTAGCGGCGCGCATAGAACATGCCGACCGGTGCGGCGCTGGCCGTCTTGTCGCGGAAGACCCGGAAGCGCGCTTTCAGGTCCTTCAGCTGCATGCCGTAGATCGCCAGCACTTCCTCGGCCGCGCGCGACAGGAACAGGTCTACATCGGGCAGGGCCGCGGCCAGCGCCAGGCTTTCTTCGAGGAAATGCCCGGAGCCGGTGATGGCCCAGGCAAAGCGCGGGGCGCCATCGCTCGGGGCACGGGCTTCCGGGCCGTCGTTGCCGATGACGGTAAATCCTTCGGCGTCGAGGTGAAGGGCTGCTGATGGGGGGGGCAACATGCGGCTCGCTAAGATGATCGACCTGGGCTGTAACGATTGCAGGAGTCGTGCCTGGCATTGGCGCCTTGATCCGCAAGGCCTTGGCGGTGGATTGCGCCGGCTCGACTGCGCCGTCGGCGGGACAGGTTGTGTCGTTCGGTTGCCTATGTCCCGCGGCCGCGCGCCACACTGGCCGGCCGCCGGGCCGCGTCGGAACTGGGACGCTGGCCCGTGCGTTCGTGTGGCCTGCTTCTTGCGAGACGGGCACGGGAGCGTGGTCGCCGGCCGCGCGCTGTTGCAAGGAGGGCAGATGAAACGAGACGACATGATGTTGCAGGCTGAAGTGGCGAGGTTCGGCCTGCTGCCGGGCCTGATGGCGGAATCCATGGCCGCCCGTGAGGCGCCGGCGTCCTCGCCCGGGTCGATGGACCTGATCTTTATCGAGGGCTTCGAAGGACAGACCATCATCGGCATCGACGACAGCGAGCTGCGCACCCCGCAGCCGCTGCGTATCGACCTGACCGCCGGGCTGGCGCGCAGCGGCGCCTGCAGCAGCGACCGGATCGGCGACACCATCGACTACGGCAAGGTGCGCACCGCGTTGCGGGAGTTGATGGCCACGCACCGCCTGCAACTGCTCGAAGCCTTTGCCGAGCGCGTGGCCCAATTGCTGCTGGAGGATTTTGGCGCGCACTGGGTGCGCGTCGTAGTGGTCAAGCCGAAGAAATTCGATGACGTTGACACGGTGGGGGTTGCGATAGAGCGGCGGCGGGACGAGTCACCGCGCGCGCGCGATCCTGGGCACGGCTGGATGGATCGGGGCGCCGTCAACGTCTAGGGCTGTACCGGCGTGGCGCCGGAACAGCCCTGCGCCACGCCGATTTGCGCTACCCGGTGCTACCCGGTGCTACCCGGTGTGGACAATCCCGGCGGCCGGGCGCGGATCGATCGGCATGACGCATAGCGCCGAATCGAGGCAGCCCGCGATCATCGCGCTGGCCACCGTCAGGTCGGCGCTGGTGCCGGGGTTCAAGCCACCGGCTTTCAGCTCGCGGTCCCAATGCGCCAGTTCGTCCGGGCCGATTGACTGGCCAGCCTCGAAGCGCCAGTGGAACAGGCGCGCCCGAGCGCTCACGCGCCTTGCCGCCGGCAGCCCATGCTTGCGCGCGATATGCGAGTCCGGAAAGCGCGCCAGGAAGGCGAGGTGGACGGCAGTCACCGCCCGATGCAGCCGCTCGGGCCAGGGGCCGTGCCCGGCCAGGTGCCGGCGCAGCACCGGCAGGCCGAGGGTGAAGACGTCGGCGTAGCCGTTCGCATACTGGCGCGCCACGGTATCGCGCATGGCGGCCAGGTGCATGGCGGCGCGCAGGTTGACCGTTGGCCTGGCGGCCACGTCCTGCTCCGGCGCCGCGCCAAGGCCGGCCGGCATGGCGTGCGCGATCGCGCGATAGGCGGCCTCGGCATCGGCCACGGTCAGGCCCGCCAGTACCGCCTCGGTCCGCTTGCGGAGCGTTTCGGCATCGCGCGGCGGCTCGCCTTGCGCGGCGGCGGCCAGCGGCGCGCAGAGCAGCAGGATGCCAAGATTGGTGTTGCACCGCGCCACCGCCTGCGTTTGCGCGACCGCCTCCTCGATACGCGCGCCGACCGTGAGCGCGGCATCGGTCAATGGTGCCAGTGCCGCCGCCGCGCTGTCCAGGAAGAGCCTGGCAGTCATGCCGTGGCCGGGGGCATCCATGCTGACGTTGCCCGGTTTGGCCACCGCCACGTCCAGCGTGCACGCCCACAGGAATGCCGCCGCGGCATTGCCGGTCACGCTGTTGTCCGGTGCCGTTCTCACGCCACGGCTCCCTGGCGCGCCGAGGGCAGCTTGCGCTCCAGCAGATCATCGACGAGCAGGCCGGCGATATCGACCGCCGTGACGGATTGCAGCCCATGCCAGGCCGCCACGCCATTGACCTCGATGACCATCGCCTGATCCGTGTCTTCCCCGTCACCGACGGGAACGAGATCCACGCCGGCGTAGTCGAGGCCAAGCGCTTCGGTTGCGCGCACGGCAAGTGCAGCCAGCGCCGGCGTGATGTCGGCGTGCTCGCAGCTGGCACCTTGCGCCACATTGTGAATCCAGCCGTGGCTGACGCGGCGCATGGCCGCCACCGCCCGTGCGCCGACCACCAGCACGCGCCAGTCGAACCCAGGCCTGCCGGGCGCGGCCGCAGAGGGGACGAAGCGCTGCAGGTAGGCCACATGCCGGTATGCCGCCAGCGCAGGCATCGGCACGGGCGCGTGGTCTGCCTCGACCGTGCCGATGCGCTGCAGCCCCTTGCCCTGCGAGCCGAACAGCGGCTTGAGCACCAGCGCGCGCCCGGCAGCGCTCTCGCGCATCACCGTGCGCTGCGCGTGCGGCGCGGATTCGCTCACCCAGGTCGCGGGCGTGGGAATGCCGGCCAGATGCAGCAGGAAGCTGGTCATGCCCTTGTCCACGCTGCGCTCGATGGCGCGCGCGTCGTTGTACACGGGCACGCCCAGTTCGCGCAGCGCGTGCAGGATGCCCAGCCGCAGCGTGACCTGCTCGAAGCTGCCGGACGCGAGGCCGCGCACGATCACGGCATCTGGCAGGGCGCGCCCATAGCCTGGGATCGCCAGCCCGTGCCAGGCCCACGTGGTGTCGATCCGGCAATCGGCCAGGTCCACGCAGCGGCCTTCGCAGCCGCGTTCGCGCAGCGCCCGCTTCAGCGTGGCGGTGTGCCAGCCGGTTTCGTCGGTCATGATGGCGACGCGTAGCGGGCCGCGCGCAGGGGAGACGGCCATGTCAGGCTTCCTGCAGCCATTGGCCGCGCAGCAGCGGCAGGTTCAGCGCGCCCGCGTGCCACGTCCGGCCGGAAGCGAGGTTGCTGACCCATGCCTCGGCGGGCGCGAACAGGGCCGGGTCGATGCGGTAGAAGTCGTTGCCATATTCCCTGAACACTTCGCCGAAGGGGCGCCCATAGTCGCGCGACCTGGCCGAGGGGAGCGCGAGGGCAAGCGCCCGGGCGGCATCGTCGTCGGTGTCGACCGTCAGGTGCACGCTGCCGCCGTACAGGATGGCGTCGTTGGTGCGGCCCATCGCATCGCCCGCATCGGCGCCCGGTGGCGGCAGTGGCGCAACACCGCTGCCGCCGACGATGCGGTCCAGCGGGAAGCCGAGCACGTGCGCCTTGTGTAGCGCGACCTCCAGCACGCGGCCCACCACCTGCGTGGTGCCGGCCAGGCTTGCCGTCGGCGTCAGGATCACGGTCAGTTGCCCGGGCTGCAGTCCGCAGTCCCGCAGAATCTTCTGGATGACGACCTCCGGCGGCGTGCGGTCGACTTCCAGTACCAGGCAGGCGCCGCCGTCACCGTCGCGCAGGCTGTCGCGGTAGCCGAGCGCCTCGAACAGCGTTTCCTTGCCAGCGAGCGCGCGCGCCGGGCCGGAGCCCAGCGCGAAGAACTTCCTGCCGCCGGTTTCCTCCTTGCTGGCGCTCAGGCTCCAGCCGGCGTACTGGCTGGCCAGGCAGGCCAGCACAGGCTGCCCGCTGCTGACCTCGATTTGCGTGGGCCAGCCTTCGCGGCCGTGGCGCAACCGCACCTGACCCAGTCCGCCCATGCAGATCGCGGCGATGGCAACGCCCGCCTCGACGCTGCCTCGGGTCTCGACGCCGGCATCGACGAGGCGCACGCCCTGTGGCCCTTCGGAGACTGCGATCTGCCATTCGGCGCGATGGCCGAGCAGGTGCGAGACGAGCGGCTGGCTAAGCGCGTTGACGCTCAGCGCGGCGGTGGGATTCGTTGTGCTTGGCATGGTGCCTCGGTTCGGTGGTGGTGGGCCTGGGCCTTGCGCTCAGGACAGTTCGGCCCCGACTGCGCGCGCCATCGCCATGGCTTCGGGCAAGCCCAGGTAGACTGGGTTGGTGGCTTCGCGCATCGCGAGGAACAGCCGGTGCTGGACCTGGTACTTGATATTGCCGATGGCGAGCGCACCGACCCCCACGGCTTGGCCAGCGGCGATGGGCTTGCCGTCGTCCATGGCATCCACGCCGGCGATGCCGGCCGGCGGGACGGCGTTGACGTCGGCGGCCACCAGCAGCTTGCCCGCGGCGGCACGGTTCGCCTCGCTGACGACCTGGACGCCGGCGCTCGCGGTGGCGAAGACGACTTCGGCTTCGGCCAGCGCGGCCCGCAGCATGTCTGCCGAGCGGATCAGGATGCCTTCGGTCTGGGCGCTGAAGCGTTCGTTGGTTTCCCGGCTGATGCGGGTGGCCTGAGTGTCGTCGGTGCGGTTGGACAGCCATACCCGAGCGCCTAGTTGGGAGGCCAGCGCTCCCGCCACGCGGCCCACGGCGCCGCCGCCGCCAAGCACTAGCACCCTGCGGCCGGAGAAATCGGTTTGATGCACCTTGCGCAGTTGCCGCTCGACGGCGGCCACCAGCGCCGCGGCGGTGGTGTAGGAACCGCTGGGGTCGGCGAAGACGGACACCGCGAAAGGCGGCACCATGGCCTTGCGCGCCGCGTCGAGCATGTCGGCCGCCAGTACCACATCACGACCGCCGATGAAGACACCGGTGTTGGCGACGCCTTTCGGGCCGCGGGAGAAGATGGCGTCCTGGGTCAGGGCCGCGATGTTGTCGAGGCCGACTTCGGCGTAGGGGACGACGTGCTCGTAGCCGGCGTCGATGGCCATGTTGACGTCGAAGGGGCTGGCTTGCCGGGTTGGGGTGAACATGTGGAGGATGTAGGGGCGTGCCATTTGGGAGTGCTCCGTGGTCTGGGTGCTCAATATCAAGTCATTGGGAAGTAACAGCCGTCGGCGTTCCAAACGGTGTTGGCGCATCCTGTCACCAGCCTCACGCCGCACTGCGCTGCCGCGCCGATGGCACGACTTGCGCTCCACGATTGCCCCCTGTGACAATGCGTGCTTGCAGGAAGGGCCCCAACAGTCCTGCCGCGCGGATGTCTGCTACTGCCTGTTCGGCCGTGGCTTGCGAAGATACGATGGCGAAGCCGGTCGGGCCCCATGAGCTTTGCCCGACGGCTGCTGCGTTGGCGCCCGCCTGCTGCGAGATCCGGGCCAGCACGCGGCCGACCGCCGCACTGCTGTACACGCCGCCTTGCGCCGGCGCGAAGTAGCGGCCGATGACCTGCTGCAGGTGATTGACGCCTTGGGCGAAGGGCGCGAAGTCCTGCTCGGCTGCGGCGGGCAGGATCTGCATCAGCACGCGGTGGCAGAGATCGGCGGCCAGCGCCTGGGGAAAGGGCGGCAGCCCTTGCATCGCCTGTTTTTCCGCCGCGCCGTGCAGGCCGGTGCGGCTGGTGTCGAGCAGCAGCACGATACGCCAGTCGGCCGGGAAATCCAAACGCGCCATCAGCGGCGCCACGCTGCCCGTGCCAGGCGGGCCGCTATCCACCAGCAGCCCGCCGCGCTCGAATGCTGCGATGCCAACGCCGGAGCGGCCTCCGCGGCCTAGCAGGCTGGCGATGTCGGCGCCGGACCATGGCAGGCCGTGCAGCTTTGCAAACGCCCGGCCCAGCGCCAGTGCCAGCTGCGTGCCCGAGCCGAAGCCCGCATGCGCCGGCAGTACCTCATGCAGGCAGAGCGCGAGCGGTTGCTGGATGCCGCTGGCTTGCTTGAGCCGTTCCAGCCAGGCCGAGACGCGCGGGACTTCCTGCCGCGCGGCGTGGTCCGCCGCGGCGACCCGGTCTTGCGCGGCCGGGCCGAGGTCAAGGATGGTCGACGGGCCGCCGATCGACAAGCCGAGACTGCCGAAGCGCCGCCCAAGCGATGCGCCCGGGTCGAGAAAGCCCAGATGCAGGCGCCCGGTGGCGTGAATCCGGACCGCGCCGGGCGGGTTGATGCCATGACCTTCGTGGGTGAGCTTTTTGAGCTTTTCGAACGTTTGCATGGATGAAGACCTTTTGCGGTTCGCTTTGTCTGCCTGATCTAGCAAGCGGCATACCACTACGCCGCCGGCCCGCGGGGGACGCGGCGCGGCGGCGCTGGAGTGACAGCGTGTCATGGTCCGCGTTCCGCTTTGCGTACAAGGTGTCATGGCGCCGAGCCGGGTGCGGGTGGGCCGCGCTCAGGCCCCGGTCGCATGCCGTGACGCTGCCGCCTCTCGTGCGATCTCGATGCACCGCTGGTGCGATGCCTATGCCGAAAAAATGCGATTCCGCTTCCGGCTGAGCGACTTCGGCCGCCAGCGCATGTG
Source organism: Cupriavidus sp. PET2-C1 (assembly GCF_054515855.1). NCBI lineage: Bacteria > Pseudomonadati > Pseudomonadota > Betaproteobacteria > Burkholderiales > Burkholderiaceae > Cupriavidus > Cupriavidus sp. PET2-C1. The sequence continues at coordinate 80,282 of NZ_JBTNRJ010000003.1, read as the reverse complement.
GGATACCGGATTGCTGTGAGGCACCGCGCCGCGCACGCTCACCTGCGCTTAGCCTGACCGCGCTGTATCACGCCAGGACTTTTGTCGCCAAGATCTAGACGGACTGGATTCGCTCGAGCCTGGCGACATACCGCCAGGCTTCGACGATGCTGTCCGCGGCGCGATCGATGTCGTCCTCTTCGGTAGGCCAGGAGATGACCGACAGGCGCATGATTTCGCGGCCCTTCCAGCAGGCGCCGCTGACATAGCAGTCGCCCGTGGACTGTACGCGTGCCACCACGTCCCGGGTCAAACGGTTGGCACCGGCATCGTCCTCACCCGTACCAAAGCGGACGATGACCTGGTTGAGCGATACCTGGTTCAGCACAGTAATGCCGGCTTGCTCGTCCAGGCGCACAGCCATGCGGCGCGCGAGCCTGCAGTGGCGTGACACCATCTCGGCGATGCCCGCGCGGCCGAAATGGCGCAGCATGGCCCAGGTGGCGAAGCCGCGCGCACGGCGGGAAAGCTCCGGCACGTAGTGCGACGGATCGCGCTCGTCTTCGGCCGCATGGGGCAGGTAGCTGGCGGTAGCCGTCAGCGCGCGCCGGTGGGCTTCGGGATGGGCGACGATGGCATAGCCGCTGTCATACGGGGCCTGCAGCCATTTGTGCCCGTCGGTCGCCCATGAATCAGCCGCTTCGTAGCCGGCGGCGAGCGGCGCTGTCTCGGGGCACGCCCTGGCCCACAGGCCGAAGGCGCCATCCACATGCAGCCACGCGCCGCGTGCACGGATATCCGGCAGCATCTCCTGCACCGGATCGAACGCACCGGTATTGATCTGGCCAGCCTGCGCTATCACGATGGCGGGGCCTTCGCAGGCGGCCAGCGCTGAGCGAAAGGGCGCCAGCAGCATGGCGCCGTCGTGCCCACTCGGCACGCGCTTGACGCGATCCCGCCCGAACCCCAGCAAGCGCAGCGCGGCAAAGACAGATGTGTGGGCCTCGTCGCCGACCAGCACGTGGATCTCGGGTGCGCCGAACAGGCCCTGGGCCTCCACATCCCAGCCGGCCTTTTGCAGGACATGGGTGCGCGCGGCAGCGAGGCAGGCAAAGTTGGCCATGGTCGCGCCAGTGACAAAGCCCACGGAAGCACCGGCTGGCAGGCGGAGGATATCGAGCAGCCATCTTGCCGAGGTGTCCTCCGCGGCTGCGGCGGAGGGTGCGCCGTGGTGGTTGCCGCAGTTCTGGCCCCAGGCACTGGTGAGCCAGTCAGCGGCGACGCCGACTGGATGCGACGCACCTACGACCCAGCCAAAAAAGCCCGCACCGGTGGTCGGGAGCAAGCCGGATTCCGCCAGCGCGCGCAAGGCATCGATCGTGTCCGCCGCTGGCATGCCGCTTTCGGGCGTGGGGCCGTCCCATGCCTGGCGGCATGCCGCGTACGATCTGGCAGGCGGCTGCACGTTTTCCGCGACCGATTCCCGGTATCGCGTGGCCGCCGCGGCAGCGCGGCCTAATACACCGAGATCCCCTGTTTGCCTGCGCGACATACCAGTACTCTCCTGCAGCGAGATGCCGATCTCTTTCGAGAAGGGATGCTACACGAAATCGTCCTGCATTGAGGGGCTGGGCGCAGCAACGGGTGCCGGCGGTGGCGACATGCAAGGGCGCCCATGAGCGGGAACGCCGCGACCTGCGAGCCCATCGGCACGTCCGCCGTCATCACGGGGCGCTTCGCTTTCAGGTGGCTTCGATTGCAGTGGTCGCCAGAGCAGATTGCGGGTTGGCTTAAGCACGTGTAGGCGGTCAACAAGGACTATCAGGTGTCGCACGAGACAATCTATCGGAGCCTCTACATCCAGGCCCGTGGTGCGCTGAAAAGAGAGTTGCTGGAACACCTGCGCCGTTCTCGAGCCATGCGTAGATCGCGCCAACACACGCTGAAGACCGACGATCGTAGGAACATCCGGGATGCCGTATCGATCAGTGAACGCCCTGCCACGGCAGAGGATCGCGCGATACCCGGGCACTGGGAAGGCGATTTGCTGTTCGGCAGCGCCAACAGCCAGATTGCAACACTCGTCGAACGCCAGACCCAGTTCGTGATGCTGGTGAAGATAGCCAGCAAGGACTCCGAGGCTGTCGTCAACGCCCTGATCAAGCAGGCTGGCAAGCTGCCGCAGGAATTGTGCAAATCGCTGACTTGGGATCGTGGCACGGAGATGGCTGGTCACAAGCGCTTCACTGTCGCGACCGACATCAAGGTCTACTTCTGCGATCCTCAGCATCCGTGGCAATGCGGCTCGAACGAAAACACGAATGGCCTTCTGAGACAGTACCTCCCGAAAGGCACCAAGCCAAGCTCAACGCCATCGCCAGGCGGCTAAATGAGCGTCCGCGCAAGACACTAGACTTCGATACACCGGCTGAACGATTCCATCAAGCTGTTGCATCCACCGGTTGAATCCACAATCGACGCTGGCCATTGACGATTGCCGGACCCATGAGCGTCAGTTACCTGCACGAGTTCGATGTCCGCATTAGAGCGTTGAACTACCGAGCGCGACGACTGTGGCGGAGCCGGCCTGGCTATCGAACATCGGATCCGGAGGCCGCGTGTAAGGGGCGTTGAGGTGGAGACGCTGCATAGTCGACCGTAGAGCGGCATAGCTCTTTCCTCTTGACCCTCACGTAGCGTAAGGTCTTAGCCTCCATCGTGCGCACTTTAACGGAGGCTCGCATGTTTTTGAAAGTGGGAGAACTGGCGAAACGCAGCGGACTCACGGTTCGTACGCTGCACCACTATGATGCAGTCGGTCTTCTCACGCCTTCGGCGCGCGCCGATAACGGCTACCGCCTGTATGACCGCAACGACGTTGCCCGGCTTCACCTGATCCTGGCATTGCGTAGTTTTGGTCTCTCGCTCACCGAAATCGGCGCTTGTTTGGATCAGCCGGATATCCCACTCACATCCATCGTCGAACGGCAAATAGCAACACTTGATCAGCAGATCGAGCAGGCTGCGCGTCTGCGCGATCATCTGAAGCGATTGCGAGGCACGCTGATGGACGGAGAGGAGCCGGAGCTAGCCGATTGGCTCACTACGTTGGAGTTGATGACCATGTACGAAAAATATTTCTCTCAAGATGAACTTGCCCGCCTGCCTGTGTACCGCAATAACCCGGAAGCGGAGGCGGGATGGAGCGATCTTGTTGAGCAGGTACGGGCGCTGATGGAAAGTGGGACACCGCCGGAGCACGAAAAGCCTCGCGAGTTAGCGATCCGATGGATGACGATGCTTGTACGCGACACAAATGGCGATCCACGGTTGGCCGCAAAGCTAAACCATATGCACGACAACGAACCGTCGCTGCAGGCCCACATCGGGATCTCTTTGGCGCTACGCGACTACGTGCTTCGGGCATTCTCGGAATCAAAAATGCTGATCTACGAAAAATACCTGTCGCCTGACGAGATTCGCTTCATGCGCGCGAATTACGGCAGGCGGGCGATGGAGTGGCCCCAATTGATGGCCGACGTTCGAGATGCGATCGATGCAGGCATCACGCCTGATTCGCCGCAAGGTGCTGAGCTTGCGCGGCGCTGGCTCGATCTCTTCAGAAGCTACGCAGGAGATGACCCAGGTACACAGCTTAAATTCCGCAAGGCGCTGGAGAATGAGCCCGATCTCATGATCGGAACCTGGGCTGATGAGGCGCTGCTTACCTTCGTTCGTCAGGCTATATCGCGCGTGGTGCAATTGAACTGATCTACGGCGCACCGATACTTCAATCCGGTGAACGTTGTGCAACACACATCGTTCACCCCACTGCCGTCTATGCCAATTGGATCTTGTTGCTGAGAGGTCATTAGCGGATCGATACCAGTCGAAGGACGCTTGCTGGACGGCGGTGGCGACCGAACAGCGTGTCGCAGTAGAGCGTCACGCGGTGACGCTCAAAGTGCTGGATGATCTGACCGAAAGAGGACGCAAGCGCGCGGCGTGAAAACCAGCGTGACGATCTGGGAAGTCCGTTGCCGGCCGCGAAGCGGACGTTCGGACTGGATAAGCGAGCGTCCGAAAATGGCTGCGGATTCAACCGGTCGATGCCTTGTCGGCCAACGGCGCTTCCCCGAAGCCGCCATAGATCTCCGCGAAATGATTGCTTCTCGGCGTTGCTTTGGTGGTCAGGGAGCCAGCCGTGAGTTATCCGGCGCCGCAAAGACAACACAGTGAAGATTGCGGCAGAGCCTTGCAAGATGCTCAACAAACAGGTGGTGAGCCGCTTCGGACCAGGACGCTCCAAAGCGCAGCGCCATATGGGCCGAAGTCACTGGGTCTCCGTCCAGTGAGACGTCAAGGGAAAAATTCTCTTCGTTAAAATGGATTCCCGCTGCCACGCCGGGGAATATGGCATCGAACTCGCCGCGAACTGATTGGGCGTCGCCAAGAAAGGCTACGTCCCGGATGCCATTTAGGTCTTTCGCATCGCGGTCCGCAGGTTTCAAGATGATGATGTCGAAACGCATTGTTGACCCCAGAGCAAGTTGAACCCGGTTAGGTTCAGTGCCACCGCCATTTCGCCGAATCGAGCGGTCTCCATCACGGGGCGCATCCCGGATTGTCTCCGAACTGCGCTCACAAGTCGAACGACGGCTCCTGGCCGGCAAGCGCCCTCCGTCGGTCGCTCCTCGGTCGGCTCTTGCCGACCCGCACCTGTCATTCGCAGTCATCTGGCGAATGCCGGCTATGCCGCCATAAACGATCGCCGACAAGAAGGGGCGCTACCAGATGTGCGTGCCGCTGAAGTCTGGTGTCGCAGAGAGCCCGACGGGGGGGACTCGCCACGACGGTGCGCGGTGGTGGGAGTTTTTGGAAATCGGTAAGAAGCATGGCCCGCAACGTTACGTGCGCAATTTTCGCCTATTGGTGCAGGACGGGGCCCCGGCTTTCCCTGTACTCACGTGGTGAGCATTTCATGATGCGCTTGAATGCGTTGCTGAATGCACTGTCTGAGTCGTATCCCAGCTTTTGCGCTATCGAGGAAATCGTCTCATGGTTGCTTCTCAATGCACGGGTCGCTAACTGCATACGCCAGCGCGAAACATATTCGAGAGGACCGGATCCAGTCTTTAGCTTGAATTTCAGGGCAAGTGTCGAACGTGAGACGTTGGCGACCTCGGCCAGGTTCGCGACCGTCCAACGCCGAGCAGGATCCGCATGGATAGCCTGGATGACAGACCCGATGCGAGGGTCGGATAGGGCCAGAAGCCAGCTCGGTGCACTGTTTCCCTCTTTTGCCAGGTAAATCCGTAGGACTTGCACGAGCATGATGTGGCCGAGGTGTTGGACTACGAGAGCGCTGCCTGGAGTTGGGCTGGTCAGTTCGATGGCCAGCCGCTCCAACGCCCAACTCAGCACGGACGCCTGCTCCGAACCGCTCTTGATAACCGCCACCGGGGGCAACGCATCGAACAAAAGGCCCGCTTCCTCACCAAAGGCAAAACGGCCGCCGATCAGGAAGAACGCATCGGCACTGCCGCAATGCGCTATGCCGTTGACTGCATGACAATAAACCGTCTCAGACTTCACGGCCGGCAACGCGAAATCGCTGCCAAGTGAGAACGCCCGCTTGCGGGACAGCAGGAAGCAATCGCCTGCATCCAGTTGGATAGGCTGGTCCTCGCCTTCAACGGCCAGCCAGCATCTCCCCTTAACGACGGCATTGAACTTGATGCCGTTCGGCGCAGGAAAGTCGATGGCCCACGCATCTCCCGCCTTCAGGCCGGAAAAAAATGAGCTTTGCGTGCTCAGCAGGGAAAGAACTTCAGAAAGTGGGTCCATGCGTGCCTCCGGACGCTCTCGACAGAAAATAGGACTTTGTTGCATTCACGATCCCAAGTCTACCTTCCACAATGCACCTATAACGTTCTCTGGCTTCTTTCCGGAACTTAACAGGAAACTGCATGGCACATAAACAAACTTCCATCCAATTCGGCTTCGGCGCAGCGACTACAGCAGCGAACGTGCTCGAAGGGCTCGATCTTGCGAATGTCACGGCCATCGTTACCGGCGGGCATTCGGGCTTGGGACTGGAGACGACACGAGCATTAGCAGGGGCTGGCGCACATGTCATTGTCGCGGCACGCGATCTCGATAGAGCTCGTAGCAAGGTTGCTGGCATAGAAAATGTGGCGACGGCCCGACTGGATCTTGCTGATCTGGCCAGCGTGCGCGATTTCTCTGAGCGCTTTCTTGCAACAGGTCGGCACCTCGACATCCTGATCGGCAGCGCTGGCGTCATGGCTTGCCCGGAAACTCGTGTGGGCTCAGGCTGGGAGGCACAGTTCGCCACGAACCATCTTGGGCACTACGCACTTGTGAACTTGCTCTGGCCAGCACTACAAGGTGGTGCCAGGGTCGTGTCCGTGTCTTCCGCGGGTCATCATCAGTCTGGTATTCGTTGGGACGACGTGCAATTTGTCAATGGCTACGACAAATGGTTAGCCTATGGCCAGTCCAAGACCGCAAATGCGCTCTTCGCCGTCCACTTGGATCGACTGGGACAGAATTCAGGTGTTCGCGCCTTCTCGCTCCATCCAGGCAAGATCTTTACGCCGCTCCAGCGCCATCTAACCCGAGATGAAATGATTGCTGCAGGCTGGCTCGACCCCAACGGGAATCCTGCTGATCCGACGTTCAAGACGACTCAACAGGGGGCAGCCACTCAGGTGTGGGCCGCGACGTCTGCGCAGTTGAACGGAATCGGGGGAGTGTACTGTGAAGATTGTGACGTCGCAGTGCTGAACGAGGGGGAGTTTCCACCTTTCACGGGTGTCGTGCCCTATGCCGTTGACCCCGAGCAGGCTGAACGTCTCTGGACATTATCCGCGCAGCTTACCAATATCAATGCCTTCGCCCTAAAGTAATCGCTAGCGATGGCAGAGGGATCCCTGATCCGGTGCGAATTGGAAGATGGGTATTCACTGCAGGATCTGGAGTCCGGGCTCGCATCGAAGTAGCGCGGATTGATAATCGGGATGAGTTCCTCCTCGAAGAGGTCGACCTTCACAACGCCTGCCCAGGAAGGATGGTCAAAGTTGAGTGCTGCATCGAAATTGGTGTCGTCGAAGCTGAAGGGAAGGGGGCGTTCGGACAGGTTCAAAATCACATCCGGATGTCGTTCGCGGAAATCTCGCAGCCGGGGCAGCAGCCAGCGGTTGGCAAAGGTCGGGATGACAGCCAGTTCCAGCACGCCGCCAACGCCCTTGTGGGACATCAAGGCGGCGGTGTGCTGTTCGATGTCGGACAGGTTGCGGGCAATGCCTTCCAAGGTCTCGACGCCGAGGCTAGTGAACCAGAATGGGAGTGCCCAATGCTGCGCATCGCTTTGATCTCATCAACGGCGAAGTCGTCGACCTCTGCAAGTACAGCACTGTCGCCGAGCGGGCGACATGATAGTGCAGCCTAGATCGAGTGGGGTTCGCCATCGGAAGGCCGCGAAGGCTGGCGGCCCGCAGTCTTATGGAAGTAGTGCATAGACTACAATTTCGTCATGTAAGTTACTTATTAGACACATTAAGCTATCGTTTTTATCGAAAATTATTCATTGGCTATAATTATTCCGCACGAATAATTTTCCATAAATGCCCCATGACTAACATTTACAGGCGCCCGCAGCTTGCGGAACAGATGGCCAGGCAGCTCCTCAATCCTAGTGTCTTGGATGAGGGGTTGCGGTCAGGGCTTTTCCTGTCCGGTTTGCGGCGCACAGGAAAAACCACGTTCCTGCAGAACGACCTCATCCCTGCTCTAGAGAATGGCGGGGCGATCGTGATCTACGTCGACCTCTGGAGCGACACTCGGCGAAGCCCAGCGGCGTTGATCTTGGAGGCGGTCAAGAAGGCGCTCAAGGACCTTGAGACCGCACCTGCATCGGCGACCAAAAAGCTACGGCGCCTCACCGGGGCGGATGTTGGGGCGTTCGGTTTCAAGTTTGGCTTTAAGCTCGACAGCCTAGGTGAGCCCTGCGGAGCAACGCTCGCCGAGGCGCTGAAGGAAGTCGTCGACCAGGCGAAGACCGATTTAGTGCTGATCGTTGATGAGGTGCAGCACGCCATCACCTCCGATGAGGGCAATCAGTTGTTGTTTGCCGTGAAAGCGGCGCGCGAAGCCATCAACCTCCGCCCGGATACGCCCGGCTACTTCCTGTTCGTCGGGACGGGGTCGCATCGAGCCTTGGTCAGCGAGTTGACGGCCCGACGCAATCAGGCCTTCGCTGGCGCCACGTCAGTTGCGTATCCGGTCCTGGACCAGGATTACGTCGCGTACCTGCTTGATCGCCTAGCTGCGGAGGGATTCTCGTCACTGCCGTCATTCGACGTCGCTGTGAAGGCATTTCAGGCGCTCGGCAACCGCCCTGAAGAAATGATCAAGGCTCTGCGGCAACTACACTTTCACCTACCGGCTGGGGCCAACCCAGACGAGCACTTGCCGGTGATTGCCAACACGCTACGGTCGGCCGCCGCGGACATCGAGATCATGAAGCTGGAGCAGCTCGGCAGTGTCCCGACAGCCGTCTTTGATCGGATCGCCTCGACTGACGGCGACGCCCGAGGCCTGTTCTCGGGAGAGGCAGCGGCAAGCTACTCCAAAGCCGTCGGACGTGAGGTCAAGGTGGAAGAGGTTCAGCCAGTCATCAATGAACTACTAGCGACCAACCTGATCATGCGTAAGGGACATGGTATCTACGGCGTCACCGACCCCTTTGTCCAGGAGATCTGGCGCGAGCGGAAGTCCCTCGAAGGCAAGATCTAGTTCCGTCCGCAACGCCAAGCGCTGGCCGGCCAATAGAACCCCGAGGGGCGTCACTCGGCAGTCATCTCCCCCACAAGTCTCTCGGCGATCTGACGGCCGGTCAGTTTCGCATGCGCGCGCACCTTCGTATGTATCCGGTCGGCGCACACACGTGCGTGCCGGAGACCGGGCCACTGCTGAGAGGCCAATGAGGCACCTAAAATGCGCGCACGGCTTCCGTTCCTGGGCCGGCGATCTCCGTCCTTCAACTTCGAATTGCTCTGAGCGGCCTGAGCCCGCCGGTTTGGCGACGCGTCCTCGTTCCTGAGCACTTGACGCTCGGACAATTGCACAATGTCATCCAGGTAGTTATGGGCTGGGCCGACGAGCATCCGCACACGTTCAGCATTCGTGGCAGGCGTTACGGCGAAGCTCATGAGGGCGTCTTGCAGTTCTCCGCCGCGGCAAACGAACTGCCGCTGACCGCGCTTCGTCTCCGCGAACACGAAGGCTTCGTCTATGTGTCTGACTTCAACGCGTGGTGGCGCCACGAGATACGGGTGGAGCGGCGTAGGCTGCGGCAACATCCTGGCGGGCTGCCACGTTGCGCGGCTGGTTGCGGGCCTTGCCGTTTCGCCAAGTGGCCATCTTCCGGCCCTCCACAATCATCCCTGAAGACGGCATCGAGTCGCGCACCAACGCATATCGGTGGATGTACATCTTACTGAAGCCGATACTGACCATGCTTCGGCGTTCTTCTCCAGGGAGTGTGCTGACCACGCAGATCATCGGTGACGCCATGCTCAATGCCGTACGACACGGCGCGCCCCATGCCATCCTGGCGCCTGCCGACATTCATCGATTGGCCTCCTCACTGGCGTGATCGGCCGGTGATGACGGTCGGAACACAGAATGCAAGGCTACCTCTGCCCACGTTGGCAGTACGCCGCCTCAGTGTGGGTTCTTGAAGACGAAGAAGGGCGAACTCGGCCCCGCAGACGGCCGGCGTAGTCTTGCATCATGAGGGAGCGGGCAGTAGGCCCTGCGTTGGCCTGCAGGCGCCTCAATTGCTCGCGCTTGGCTACAATATCATCGTCGATGGTCCCCTACGGGGCGGCGACTGCGGTGCCGTGCGGCCCGGCGGCTGCATGCGGACAGTGGAGATGCTCCGCATGCAGCCGCCGAGGAGTATCAGGAAGTGCTTCGTTAGGGGAAAAAGGCGCTGGACGAGTACTACAAGCAGAACCCAGACTTATTGGCTTGAGGCCGTGTGGAGTACTCATGGATACATTCAAACGTTTTAATTTCAAATTGAGCTTTGATAAACAAAAAATTTCTCGGGTTCCTGTACAAGTACAAATCGACAGAAGTCTTACCTTTCTCAAAGAGATAGGCCAGATCGACCCCATTCTCAAGAACTGGTTTTTATGTGCCGAAGGGAAGGATGATGGTCTGACGCACAATGTTCTTCTGGACCAAAGCAGCCTCCTGCGTGAGATAGAGTCCTGGAAAGACTCGGATTCCGATGTCAATGACATGAGTTTTGTGCTTTGGAATGGTGTGTCCAATCCGCTCAAAGGCGGACTTTCTATCACCTACCACGCAAGAAGTGGTGGTTCGTTGCCAGCGTATATCGAATTTTCCGAAGCAGGGACATTGGCTCGTTGTTTACAAGATCCTCGACAGGGCATTGTCGAATTGATGAACACGGCTGCTGATCTCTGGCCGGAAATTTACTGGGCCGTGGCCGCCCCCAATGAATACTTGCGCAAGCAGCGGGTTTTTCAGGACCGGCAGACAGTCGGTTGGATCGGCTACTGTCCTCATCCTTTGTCAACGGCCGACTTCCCGGACGTTGCTGAGCTACGAGCGACTCAATCCCAAGGAACCATCGTCGTTTCCTGTTCCGGCATCATGGACGAGAAGAACGTCCAGCATGTGAAGGTCGCGGGTGAAACCGATATCAAATTGGTAGAACTCGGGCTTTTGCCCGCGCGGTATTGAGGCACACTGGCAAGCTCACCTCCACAGTCCCGAGGGCCGATTCCAGTTCCGGCCATTCCTCTATCAATCGCGGTAGGAATGCTCATTGCTGAACGCCCTCCCACACATCCCGGCGAGCCCAATTCGGGCACCGGGCTCCTACCTTGGCTGCTTGACGGCAAAGCGCTGGTTGGGCCATGGATGTAGGATTTGAGGTTTCGGGAGCCAAGCGTCGGCGATGCGGGCCATCCGTTCCCACGTCATGCCGTCTTTCCCGGATCTGGCGTCCTTGCGGGCGCTCTACGCGCGTGGGCGAACGCTCTCCGACCATCAACTGCTGGCCTGCCAGACGCTCGGGTTTCGTTGTGCGGCCATGAACGGTCGTCCGAAGGCCATTCGACGGTATTGACCTGCGCAGCCAACAGACGCTAGGATAGTCCGCATGCCTAGTCGCGCCAAACTCCTCTTTTCGCTGGTTCGTGCATGTTGTCAGGACATGCCGGGGGGAAGCTGCGTCTAGCGATTCCGCTGCACGTTGAATCAATCGCCTTCTGGCCGCCCGTTGCAAAACCGGCGGCCTTTTTGTTTTGGCCGGACACCTTCGGGATGGAGAAACTCGATGCCGCTTGCTTTGTATGACACTTGGTCGCGTACCGTGCGCCCGTTCACGCCAATCCGCGCTGGTCACGTCGGCATGTATTGCTGCGGTCCCACCGTCTATGATCATGCGCATATCGGCAATCTGAGAACCTACGTGTTCGAGGACATCCTACGTCGCTCACTGACACGCAACGGATTTGAGGTCCGGCACGTCGTCAATATCACCGACGTCGGTCACCTGACTTCGGATGCCGACGAAGGCGAAGACAAGATGGAAAAAGGCAGCAGGCGGACCGGGGAGTCGGCGTGGGCTATCGCTCGGCGCTACACCGAGGCCTTCGTCGCGGACTGGCGCGCCCTCCACCTACTGGAGCCGACGGTATGGTGCCGTGCAACCGATCACATCGCTGAACAGATCGCGTTCATCGGCGAGCTGGAACGAGCCGGCTACGTGTATCGGACCGATGACGGCCTATATTTCGACACAGACAAGCAGGACAACTACGGCTTTCTGGCCCGGCTCGACCGTGCCGGCCTGCAGGCGGGCAAGCGCGTCGCAGTCGGCGCCAAGAGAAGTATCACGGACTTTGCGTTATGGAAGTTCAGCCCGATCGATGTCACGCGACAGATGGAATGGGACAGCCCATGGGGGCGTGGATTTCCGGGCTGGCATATCGAGTGCTCGGCCATGTCGGCGAAGTATCTCGGCATCTGGTTCGATATCCACTGCGGCGGCGAAGATCATGTCGCTGTACATCACAGCAATGAGATTGCACAGACCCAGGCTGCCCACGGCACGCGGCTTGCAAATTTCTGGATGCACGGACACTTTCTGACGCTCGACGCCGACACGAAGATGTCGAAGTCGAGCGGAGATTTCGTTCGCTTGCAGACCTTGCAGAGACGGAACATCGATCCGGTCGCGTACCGTTACCTGTGCCTGACGGCCCATTACCGGAGCCAGCTGCATTTCAGCTGGGCGTCTCTCGATGCAGCACAGACAGCGTTGAACCGGCTGCGGCGTCTCTATTCCGGCTGGCCCGACGGAGGCCGCGTCGATCCAGATTTCGCCGCGCGATTCGACGCCGAAGTGAACGAGGACCTGAATCTGCCCAGGGCACTGGCCGTGCTTTGGGAACTCGTCAAGAGTAACCTGCCACCCGCGACCTTGAGAGCAACCGTGGACAGCTTTGATACTGTGCTGGGTCTCGGGTTGCGCGACTGGAGGCCAGCTGTGTTCGACATTCCGGAAAACATCCCGGTGTTACTCAGCGAGCGCGAGCGGGCCAGAGCGGAAAGGAACTGGGCAAGAGCCGATGAAATACGTGAGACGCTCAACGCACTAGGTTGGAGAATCGAGGACGGCAAAGTAGGACAACGCCTAATCGGAATCACTACGGACCAAACAGAAATTGGGAGTGAGTGACCACCGCGTTGGCGCCAAACTGAGTGCCCGTTCTGCATGAGCTCGACTGACCGGTCAGGGCTGTGGATTCAACCGGTCAGCGACGATCGCCGTCGCCCGGATGGCATGCGACCGAGTCCGGCCGAGGCTGTGTGAAAACGCCGGTACATCGCCTAGACTGAAGCAACTTGTCAGCGCGGCCCATGAAGCGATTCATCGAAGGCGAAGACCGGCACCAGGTTACTCTGCTACCAGAGTGTCTTGATGACTATATCGGTGAAAAAAATCCCGTGTGCGTTATCGATGCCTTTGTTGATGAGCTCGATCTACATAGGCTTGGTTTTAAGGGGGCCGCTCCTGCAGCCACCGGTCGGCCGGCATATCACCCGTCGGACTTGCTGATGATTTATATCTATGGCTACCTCAACCGTATCCAGTCGAGCCGCCGCCTGGAGCGCGAGTCACAGCGCAACGTCGAATTGATGTGGCTGACCGGACGGTTTGCACCGGATTTCAAAACCATTGCGGACTTCCGTCATGACAACGGGGTGGGGATCCGCAACGTCTGCCGGCGCTTCATCGCACTGTGCCGAGACTTGAAGCTGTTCTCACAGGCAGTCGTGGCCATCGATAGCAGCAAGTTCAAGGCAGTCAACAGTCGGGACCGCAACTTCATGCCAGGTAAGATCGACAAGCGCCAGCAGCAGATTGAGCAGAGCATCCAGCGCTATCTCGACGCACTGGAGACCGCCGACGAACCCAGCTCGCTGAAATCGAGGCAAAGACAGTGAGGTTGCCCCCCGCGGCAGAATAGATATCGCCCCAATAGAATTTGAACCCTGGGGGCGATAAGAGATAGAAGTGGCTCGTTACGGACAAGAATTCAAGGACCGGGCGGTAGCACGGTTGTTACCACCGGAGAGTGCGGCGTTGGAAGTGGTTTCAAGGGAATTGGGTGTGGCACTGGCCACGTTGGAGCGCTGGCGTGCGGACGCTATGTCCATGCCCGCTTGCGAGCGGGCATGGACAGCGGCGGCCAGGTTTGAGGCGATGCTGGCGACGGCTGCGATGGACGAGGTCAGCAGGAACGCCTGGTGCCGCGAGAACGGTGTGTATCCGCAGGAGTTGGAGCAGTGGCGCACTGCCGCCACGCAGGCGCTGACTGAGCCCGAGGATGCGCGCGCCACCCATCGTGAGACAAAGGCCGATCAGCGCCGCATCAAGGAACTCGAGCGCGAGCTGCGCCGCGAGGAGAAGGCCCTGGCCGAAGCCGCCGCCTTGTTGATACTCTCAAAATAGCTCGAAGGGATCTTCCCGAAGGGCAAGGACGAGGACGCATGATCGGCCTGGAAGATCGCCAAACGATGGTCCGCCATATCGAAACCGCTCACACAGGCGGTGCTTGCCTGCGCCTGGCCTGCGAGGTAGCGGGCATCACCGTGCGCACGCTGCAACGCTGGAAGGCACACGATGGCTTGGTGGTCGGCGACCGCCGCCCCGGGGCCGAACGGCCCACGCCCGCGCACGCGCTGAGCATCGAGGAGCGCGAACGCATTCTGGCCGTTGCCAACGAGCCGCGTTTCGCCGACATGCCGCCGGCGCGCATTGTGCCCATGCTGGCCGATGAAGGTGTCTACCTGGCCAGCGAATCGCGCTTTGGCCGGGTGCTGCGCGCCCATGGGCAGACCCGGCGCCGAGGACGCGCCCAGGCGCCGCGCCAAAGCCATCCGCCCACCACGCACGTGGCCACCGGGCCACGCCAACTGTGGTGCTGGGACATGACCTACCTGCCGGCCGAGGTCGCCGGGCGCTGGTCCTCGCGCAAGTACCGGCAGCGGCGCGTCGTCCGTGTGCACCTTGCCGGGCATCATCACGTATTGGTGCATAGCCTCGACCAGGGGGCGTACCAGCGCACCGCACCGACACCGCGAGCCATGGTCGTGCGGTCCAGCTCCACTCCCTGCCGGGCATAGATAGCGGCTTGGCGGTACAGCGGTTGATGATCAGCGTATTTGGCAACCAGTATGTGAGCGTGCAGCCCCGCCGTGGCAATGCCACGCTCAATCGGCCGGCTTGGCGCTGCAGCCTGGACGATGCAATCACAACAGGCGCAGGCCTTCTTGCGCCGCACCTGCCGAATCACCCTGAATGAGCTGCTGATGATATCGAGTTGCTCCGAGATGTCCTCGCCCAGCGGCTTGAGCTTACCGCCGCATTCTGGACAGGCTTCGGTCTCGGGCTCGAGAATGCGCGCCTCCCGCTCCAAGTGCTCCGGCAACGGCTTGCATACCGCTTTCTTCCGGACAGGAGGGGTAGCCTGCGGATCGGTTTCGGTTTCGGCCGCACCTTCCTCGGCCAGCAGATCTTCCAGTCGGGTCTCGAGCTGTTCAATCTGTCGATCCAGCTTCTCGGACTTCTGGCCAAACTGCATCCGCCTCAGCTTTGAGATCTGCAGGTTTAGCTGCTCGATCTCCATGGAGCTGACCGCCAAGGCCCGTTCCATGAGTGCGATCGATTCCCGCTGTGCCAACACCAAGGCCTTCAGGGCCTGAATGTCGTCGGGGAGATCGCTGGGGTCGATTGGCATGCGCGGCAGTTTACGCACATGCCGCAAGGTTTACAACACCGACGGTGGCGGCCAGGTGCGCTCGGGCTGCTTCCAGTTGATCCCCTCCAGCAGCATCGACAACTGCGCTTGCGTCAGGTGGATCTTGCCGCCGTCGGCCTGCGGCCGGACGAAACGTCCACGCTCCAGGCGCTTCGAGAGCAAGCAAGGCCCATCGCCCGTTGACCACAATACCTTGATGACGTTGCCGCGCCTGCCACGGAAGACGAAGACATGGCCGGAGAACGGGCTCTCCTGCAGAGTCGCCTCCACCTTCGCTGCGAGCCCGTTGAATCCGCAGCGCATGCCGGTCACGCCTGCAGCGATCCAGATGCGTGTTCCCGCCGGCAACCCGATCATGGTGCCAAACGGTCCAGGACGGTACGCAACGTGGCCGGGTCGACTGCCCCTTCAATGCGAATCACCGCTCGGCCCAAACGGATCTCAATGGCGCCGTGCGGCGGCGTCGGCTCGCAAACCGCAGCGGCCGGACTCATTGGCATCGGACCGGGTGATCGAGACGAAGGAATAACGATCACCACCGGCCACAAGCCGTTCCGCCTTGGGGCCGGTGGTCAAAAATCCGGGCGCGGCGGTGGCCTCGCCCGGTTTCAAAGCCCAAGCCAAAAACGCCACTCCGCCGCCTTCGACCAGGCGGGGACGTGGCGGGCGTGCAAGTGCCTTGCACGCGGCACAGCAACTGCCCGCTCAGGATGCGGCTTCGGGCACGTTCGTACCCATGCCCTCGGGCAGCAGCGGCGTGATCTCGGCCAGTTCTTCCGCGCTTAGCCGGCAGTCCGCCGCGCCGATCAATCCATCCACCTGCGCGGGACGGCGCGCGCCGACGATGGCGCCGGTCACGGCCGATTGTCGCAGCACCCAGGCGATCGCCACGGCCGCAGGCGTCAAGCCGTGCCATTCGCCGATCCGACGGAAGGCTTCGACCAGTGCGAGATTGCGCGTCAGCCGCGGTTCCTGGAAGTCCGCGCTGCGGGTCTTCCGCCAATCGTCGGCCGGCAAGCCCGCGATGCGCTCGCGCGTCATCGCGCCGGTCAGCAGGCCCGATTGAAGCGTGGAATAGGCGATGACGCCGATGCCGGCCTGCTCGCAGAACGGCAGGATGTCCGTCTCGACCTCGCGCATCAGCGCCGAATAAGGCGGCTGGAGCGAAGCAATGTCGGTGACAGCCTGGGCGCGCTTGAGCTGGGCCACGTCGAAGTTGGAAACGCCGATGGCGCGGATCTTTCCCTGTTCGCGCGCCTCGGACAGCACCGACAGCGCGGCTTCGATGCCACCGTCTGGGCCGCCCGGCGGGAACGCCGGCCAGTGAAGCTGGTAGAGGTCGATGGTCTCGACCTGGAGGCGGCGCAGGCTGTCCTCGATCTCGCGCACCAGCGAGCCTGGGGCCAGCGAGTGCGAGATTTGTTTGGTCGCACGATCCCAGACCAGGCTGCCCTTGGTGAACACCAGCGGGCGGCGCGAAGCTGGCACGCGGCGCAGGAGCTGGCCGACGATTTCCTCGGCGTGGCCCAGGCCGTAGACGGCGGCCGTGTCGATCCAGTTCACGCCGCGCTCAACGGCGTATTCCAGCGCGGCCAGGCTCTCTGCGTCGTCCTGTACGCCCCAGCCGAACTCCCAGCCCGGCCCGGCGATGGCCCACGTGCCCAGTCCGATGGGCGAAATCGTGAAATCGGCGCTGCCGAGGCGTTGCTGTTGCATGGCTAAATCCTTCGTTCAATGAGAGGTTGCCAGTGTCGCGCGGTAGATAGAAAGCGATAAGCCGGGTTATGCTTGATGAACTACTGAATAGTGTTCATCAATATGTCTCCCGATCTGCATGAACTGGATGCCTTCGCTGCGGTGGCCCGCCACCGCAGCTTCCGCAAGGCCGCCGACGAACGCGGCGTATCGGCTTCGGCCTTGAGCCACGCCCTGCGCGGCCTGGAGGAACAGTTGGGCGTGCGCCTGCTCCACCGCACCACGCGCAGCGTGACGCCGACCGAAGCCGGCCAGCGCCTGCTGGCGCGGCTCGACCCTGCCTTGCGCGAGGTGGCCGAAGCACTGGCGGACGTGACCGCCTTGCAGGCGGAACCGGTCGGCACCCTGCGCCTGAACGTACCGCGTCCGGCGGCCCGGCTGCTGTTGGCGCCGATGCTGGCCGGTTTCGTCGCGGCCCATCCGCGTGTCCAGGTCGAAGTCGTGACCGACGACCGCCTGGCCGACATCGTGGGCGATGGTTTCGACGCCGGAATTCGCTTCGGCGAGAGCCTAGCCGGCGACATGGTGGCGGTGCCGATCGGGCCGCCGCAGCGTTTTGTGTGCGTGGCCGCGCCGGACTACCTGGCCGCGCGCGGCGTGCCGCAGGCGCCACGCGAACTGCTCGGCCATGCCTGCATTGGCCGGCGCTTTCCCAGCGGCAACCTGTATGCTTGGGAATTCCTGGCCGACGCGCAGCCGCTGCGCATCGAGGTCGCCGGGCCGCTGGTATTCGACGACGACGCGTTGATGATCCAGGCCGCCCGCGACGGCGCCGGTATCGCCTACGTCTACGAGGCGCTGGTGCGCGAGGATAGCGCCGCAGGCCGTTTGGTGGTCGTGCTGGACGCCTGGAGCGCACCGCCCAGCCGGTTCTTTCTTTACTACCCGGGGCGAAGGCACCTGCCCACAGCGCTACGGGCGTTCGTGGACTTCATCCGCCAGGACTGAAACAGACGAGGCCGGTCGTTTCGTTGCCAAACACGCGCCGTGCAGCACCCCATATCGGCGATACCCGGCTTTCGCCCCTTCAGTGCCTATGTGCTCCGCTTGCCAAGACGTAGCGGGTCGTCAGATTCGCACATTGACAACCTTATGGAATCAGAAGAATGAAAGCAAAATTGCTTGCGGTCGCCGTTGCTGGAAAGCGCGCCAAAGCGGGGGCTGAGATCAGCCCTCACGAAAGAGCATAATGAGTCACCTACAGTGGGCGGATTCAACCGGCGATTTCCGTCCTCCAGTTGCGAATCAGCGTCAAAGCAAGGGTCCTTACGGACGAAACCAACGTCTACACCGAGATCCCCGCGCTTCTTACCGCGTCAGGGATTCTCGAGCCGTTGATCGACTACTTCCTACATCGGAACCATGATCGGAGTTTGGAATGGATGCGGAAGGTAACGCGGTCAATTCGACTCTTCCTCGAATACCTTCAGGCCAATCCAACTGAACGCGATCCCCATCGTCTGTTTCAGAAATTTGCGCAACGCCTGTACACGGGCACCTTCAATCGCGAAACCGGAATTGACTCCACCGGGTTGTGCTGGTCGCCCCGATCGCCGCACGACGCGGCGCGCATCATTACCCATTTGACCGACTTCTTCGATTGGTTGGGGGAGGTTCGACCCGAAGCATCAAAAATCAATCCACGATATGGCGGCGGGGTTCTCGACCGACAAACCGGCGAAGCTGCCTATCAGTACCGGCGAAACAAGGCGTTCCTCGGACACACATGGGCAGCAAACTTACGTCGAGGACTGCCGCAACGAAGGCTCAAAGGCGACAGGAGAATCCCTGTTGGCGCGCATGAAGCAGCCAGGACCGCCATCCATCGGAACGCGGCGTTTCAAGCCGCGTTTTAAGCTGAGGGGCAACTGTCCTTTCAATCAGGCAAGCCACCCACCGCAATTCAGCAATCAAACATCTACACTAGAAGACATGTTTGATCCCGACCGTGCTGCCAAACTGGGACCCACCCGGCTTAGGGCTGGAGTTTGGTGCACCGGTGCTGACAGACATGGCAAGCTCCCCTCCATTTTTGATATAGCCTACTGTGGCATAAACAGAAGAGCGCTTGGAAAGCGCGTAGGACCCACGCAGCGCGTACAGGATTGCTTTGCCTCCACTGTTGTGGAACTTGAGATAGTAGACCTGCCCCGCCAGCGTGAGTGCTGGTGTGACATCGTAGGCGGCACCGCCATACCATAGTTCACTGCGTGGCGTACTGCTGCCGTCATTGTCGCGGCGAATCACCCCCGCCCCGAGCTTGGCTTGCGAAAGAAGGACATATCCGCTGACCAGGAGGCGGTCGTCAGTCAAATTCTTGCTAGTAAGGCCGGCAAATGCCCCGGGACCACCGCGCAGAGAATCGTAGCTGGCAGCGACGCCCCACCAACTGGACTCGTACTGAATCAGGGCCGACCACTCGCGGCAAGCAGACTTGCTGGCAGCATTCTCACCCGCGCAGTTCGTGCCGGCCGGGCTTGGACCCGCATTGACTGTGTCACGGCCGAAGCTGTATGTTGCACCGACGGTCAGTCCCCCAAATTTTCCCTTGTATGCCAATGCGTTGTCCGCACGAGTATTGGGAATGTAGTTGTCCAGCGAGCCAGTGCCATAGATATTGGGGCCAAGAATGTCAGAATCCAGGTTCGCCCAGAACATCATCGTGTATTGTCTTCCGAGCGATAGTTGTCCCCACTGCCCGGACAATCCCACCAGCGCCTGCCTGCCGAAGAGCCGCCCACCTTGATTAGCGGTACCAGAATCCGGAGCAAAACCCGACTCGAGGACAAAGATGCTCTTCAGGCCGCCACCCAAATCCTCGGAACCTCGCAGACCCCACCGCGAAGGCACCATTGCTGTCAGTGCAGGCATGCGCACCAGACTATCACCGGCTGGACCGACGTTATTCACATATTCGACACCAGTGTCGATCACGCCATATATTGTGACGGACTGGGACCAGGCAAGCATGGGGGCTGTGGCAAACAATGCTGCAGCCAGTCTTTGATAACTCATCGTCGTCTCCTCCTTGTTGATATTTATATTTCGCTGACGATCTACGTCGTCGTTGAGGCTTAAAGAAGCCATAGTCATAGTATTGGTATGACCTGCTCTACAGGTTGACGCAGATTGGCTGGAAGCCAAGTCATCCCGCTTGTCGCTTAACGATTAACCCGCTTTGCGGACAAGGTGAACGCGAGGGCGGGCTCCAATGAGGAGAATTGCTCCGAACACCCACATTGCCACTGCCGCACGACCAGTAAGGTGAATCACCACGCCGATGATTCCGTTATTAAAAAGGATAGATATCCTGTAAACCAGAATTTCGAATGAGCGTCGGAATCCAGAAACTGATTGCATAGATGCAGAGGAGAATGGCGAAATCGATAATACCCAACAACCACACCCTCATATCCTTTTGTCCATCCACCGAGCAGCGACTGCTATGTCCGCTTTCGCCGGCGTCGGTGGCTAATATGCCTGCTACGATCTCCTTCTCCCTATGCGAAAGCCATTTCGCCTCGTTGGGCGAGTTCGCGAGTAAAAAAAGGGCATGAATCCGAGCACAATGTGGGGAGCGCTTCGAGCAGAAATAGCCACTGCCACCCATAGAGACCGCTGCCCTTATGGAAGTGAGCCAAGATCCAGCCAGAAAGGAGGCCACCTGCCACGCCAGAGAGAGCTGCCCCGAGAAAGAACAGACTCATGACACGAGCACGGCGATACGATGGAAACCAACTAGCGAGGAAAAACGCGACACCTGGATGAAGATCGCCATACGACGCATCTCACCCGAGGCTTGTCTCGGAGACTATCGTGAAAGCTATGCTGGTGATCGCGGTGCCAACCCGCAGCTCTCGATCGGACGAGTGCTGTGCGTCGGGCAGGACATGCGTGCAGCGATAGACAGAGAGATCGACAATCTCGCGTACCTTTTCAGGCTACCACGGCAAAGGTACTACTTCTCCGTTGGCACGTTCCCCAAAATAGAGCGATGGCAGAAAGCGCGAAAGAAACGTGAACTCCGTATAGCAATGACGCATTAGCGCAAGGCCCATGGCGTCCGTCGGGCCACTGCCCGTGGATTGGTCGTCAAGGCCCAACACGAAACGACTGCGCAATACGCATCCCCAATCGGTGTCGCGAGCAACATGAAGCATTTGACCATTGAGCGGGTCACCCGAATCATCAAGCTGCACGTGCTCGCCAAAGCCAATTCTGGCCGCAACCACCGCCGATACGCGCGCGTCGCTCAGTGCTTGCTTCAACGTTATTGGGTTAAAGATGGTTGCGGGATCATGGAACTTTAGCTTCGCGGCCACCGGAGGAATCTCTGCGAGCGATTCAACCGCGTGAATGCTCGCGCCGTAATAGTTTTCGCCCTTGCGCCACTTGTCGTCCCACCCGCGGTGTTCGACGTGGTCAACCGGATGCCACCATTTAATGTGTTGGGTCGTCTCGAAGAACTTGAACCACCAATCGAACATACGCCCTTTGCAGCCGTGTAAATCTGTTCGCACGGCAACCATTAGTGCACCGCTCTCTAAACGTTGAACACCTGTTTCAATCATCATCGGCGACGGGTCAAGAAGTGCCGAATGATCGAGCCAAGGGGTAGCGCTTCGTTTCGAATCCATGTGTGTACTCCATAGACGGGGTAGGGTGAGTATATAGGAAACGCTATGCGTTTCCAAGTATGATGCATACTCTCGTCTATCGTTTTTTGAGGGGTAAAGATGACCGTCGAAGCGCGACGCGGGCGAGGTCGGCCTGCGCAACGAGACGAGGAAATTCGGCAGTTTGTGGTTCAAAGCGCGATGCAGCTATTGTTGGACGTCGGGTACGAATCGACGACGATGGAAGCGATAGCAGCGCATGCAGGCGTGGCGAAGAAGACCGCCTACCGATTCGGCGCAAATCGCGACGAGTTGATTGGACTGGCTGTGCGCGAGTGGACAGACTTGTATGCGCCGGCACTATTCGTCCAACCTGACTCGGTGCAGGACGTACCTCGAGTGCTGCGAGAAATCCTGGAGAGCATTTGTGCGCACGTGTTGTCGGACTCTGCGGTGAGGATGTTCCGCTTACTGACTACTGAGTTTCCTGGAAAGGACTCGCTACTCACCCAATATCAACGCAATGGTGTCGAGCGCGGTCGGAGGATGCTCGCGGACTGGCTTGCGGTGCAGCACGAAAGGCGGCTAGTACATGTGCCCGACGCAGTCATGCTGGCAGAGCTACTACTTTCGATGGCAGTTGCGGAGCCGCTGCGTCAGATCGCGCTCGGCGTTCAGCCGCCGCTGCCGGTTGGCAGCGTTAAGGCTCATCTCGACGGTTGCCTTTCCTTGATATTGCCGTTAATCCAACGGCAAAAGTGATGGGGGCCCGGGGTCGGAAATTGTCCGCCGCCGGGGGGAGTTTTCCGCATCCTGAAGCTTGCTCACGCGGGCGCGACGCCGTACCGGCAGGCAATGGGCAGGAGCAGCGCGTCCATCTCTTGCAGGATCAGCCGGTGGTCGTCCACACGCCGTACCAAGGCCGAGGGCATGGCTGGCAGGTCGATCTCGACAAAGGCCATCTGAGGGGTCGCGTAGTAGCTGGCGGCCCGTTTGGTCAGCATGAGCAGGCCCTGCTTTGTGCAAACCGCGGAGATGGCTTCGCGGATCGTGCGTATCACGGGACCTTCACCGATCCGCTTGCCTTGCGGGGTGTGGCGCGGGAAATGATAGTCCTGCCATTCATGGTTGACCGATCCCGGCACCATGCGCACGAGCCGCTCCAGGGAGCGAATCTTGGTGGCAGCCACAAAGATTGCGCAGGCGCACGGCTACAACGGCTTGAATTTTCGCGATCTCGCTGAAGCTGTCGGCATCAAGGCTGCGAGCATCTATCACCACTTCGCAAGCAAAGCTGATCTTGGCGCAGCGGTGGCGAGGCCGTATTGGGAGGAATCAGCAGCTACTCTGGATGCGCTTTTGGCCGAATACGCAGATCCGATCGATTGCCTGCGCCACTATCCCGATACGTTTCGCAAGGCGCTTGAGAGTGGCAATCGCATATGCCTGTGTAGCTTCATGGCTGCCGAATCTGATGACCTGCCGGAAACGGTGACGAAGGAGGTCCAGACTTTTGCTGATGTGAATGTTGCGTGGCTGAGCAAGGTGCTGTCCGCCGCGGCCGTGGTCAGCGCCGAGGATAGCGAACGGCGTGCTCGCGCCATCTATGCCGCCGTCGCCGGCGCTCAGCTCATTGCCAGGAGTCGCTCGGATATTTCTCTCTATGACGGGTTAATTGAAAGTTATCGCATTGCTGGTCTTCTGCCGGAGCCGCATCGAGCAAATCGGCTTTGCGGACTCTCGTCTCAGCGAGGTACGGACGGCCGCTTTTTCGCAGTGAAGGGACCTACGAACGTCGGATCAGGCGTCACTCTCAATGTCGCTTCCTGGGCGGGAACGGCCGACCACTGTCCTCGTACCTAGCCGTTGAAGGAACTCCCTATCCTCTGGTCAAGCCGTCGAATTTCACATAATGCCCGATCAAAGAAAAATGGACTCGACTGTTTGTAGGGTTCGAAACGTACCCCACGGCCAGGGGAATCGTCAGACTCTCAATTGTCCGTCGGCGAGCGGTTAATTGGACCCGGTGCAAAGTCGAAATGCGCGGCGGCATACACGGCATTGCACGCCCATACTTCTTCCCCGCCCTTATAGAAGGTGACCCATTTTCCGTCGCTGAGGCATTGGGCGCCGGGGAAGACCTCCTCGTGGCCGTTTGGACCGTCCAGCGGGAAGGGCGCGTGGGGCGTGGCCCAGTAGTGGCCGTTCGGTAAGGCCGTGATCGATTCTCGGGACATTCTCTTGGCCGGCTCGAGGGCGAGAGAGGGGAATTTGTCCATCGCGCCACAGGATAGGCCGCTACCTCACCGGGCGACTGCCGACCCAGCGCGTGGGGCGGCGCGCTAACCGCCGTTACAATGTGCGCACAGTGCCAAGTGCACAAATCGTTGTACTCGAACTAGAGCTAACTGGTGCGTTTGTGGAGAAACCGAGTCGTGCAATGAGCGTCCATCTTGGCGCGGACCTTATAACGGCTCGCTGGATGGAATCCTGCGTGGCCCGTGGTGAGTAGCCCGACGCGCTCCTCACGGACCCGCGAGGCGTTGAGGTTGAGGTGATGCACCAGCCGTGCAAAATCGAGGGGCTTCTGAACGAGGTCGAGGCATGACCGACCTCGTATCCTCCAGTCCCGCCTACAGCGGCATCCACGGCGACATCGTCGCCTTGCTGGAGAGCGCTCGTCGTGTCGGCGCGCGCAGTATCAATGCACTGACGACGGCAACCTACTAGGAAATCGGTCGCCGTATCGTCGAGTTCGAGCAAGGCGGGCAAGATCGAGCAGCCTATGGACAAGCACTGCTCAAGCGGCTGTCTGCCGACTTGTCTACCCGATTTGGGCGAGGTTTTTCCGAGCGCAACTTGGAGCAGATGCGTTCCTTTTACCAGGGGTGGCCCCCCTGAGCGGATTTCGCAGACAGCGTCTGCGAAATTGCCGCGCGCTCGAAAGTCGCAGACGCTGTCTGCGTACCGTGTTTTCGGAATCACTGCGGCGCAATGCGATTGATCTAGCCGCCCTTGCCAAGGCCTTTCCCTTGCCTTGGTCGGCCTATGTGCGTCCGTTATCGGTAAAAAAATGAGCAAGCGCGCCATTTCTATGAGACCGAAACCTTGCGCGGGGGCTGGTCGGTACGGCAACTTGATCGGCAAATCAGCACCCAGTTCTACGAACTACTGCCTTGTCGCGCAACAAGGCTAGCATGCTGGAAAAAGGTGAGTTGGCCGAGCCTAGTGATGCGATCACACCAGAGGAGGCCATCAAAGACCCGTTCGTTCTGGAGTTTCTCGACCTAAAGGACGAGTATTCCGAATCTGACCTCGAAGAGGCATTGATCCGACATCTGGCTGACTTCCTGCTCGAACTGGGCGATGACTTTGCCTTCATCGGGCGCCAGCGCCGACTGCGAATTGACGACAGTTGGTTTCGCGTCGATCTCCTCTTCTTTCACCGTAGACTATTGGTGATCGACCTCAAGGTGGGCAAGTTCAGCTACGCAGACGCAGGGCAGATGCGCCTGTATCTTAACGGCGCAAGTATGGACCGCAGGGGAACATGTCCTGAAGCGACTTTTGATATTGAGCGTCGGTTGCACAGGCAAACCTCCAGGCAATTCTTCAGATCGACAGAAACAGTAAGCGCGTGAGGACGTCCTTGAGATACGCGCAGGGGTCATGCTCGGCAGATCGTCGTTTCTCCGTCGCTGCAGTTGGAGGCGGAGTATGGTAGCGGCTTCAGCGCCAAGAGTTCGCGGCATATGCTGCGCTTCGCCGAGGCTTTTCCGAGCGAGGACATTGTCTACGCACTGAGTAGACAATTGAGTTGGAGCCACCTCTCCAGCCTGATTTACATAGACGACCACGACGTTGGCACCGATGGGAATCGCGACCATCAGCCACGCATAGAGCCGCCCGCGCGTGGCCAGTTCATCGGCGTGCACGAGGCCCAGTTCGTCGAGACCGAAGCCGATGATCATGGCGACAATGACGCCAATGGGTCGCAGCATGCTGGCGGACGTCAGGAACGGCAGGCCGGCGGACAGCACCGCCATGCACGCAACGCGCAGCATCGGGCTGTCGAGCGTGAAATCGGCCAGCCCGATCACCAGGCCGATGATCAGGCTGACGAGAAACAGCGCCGCCACGCTCATCACGATGCTCGTGGTGCGGTCGGCGTGGTTGATAAAGAAGATGACGTAGGTGGATATGGCCGCTTCGGGCGTGCCGTAGATCGCGCAGATCAGGGCGGTGAGCGTGCTGGCCACCGCGATGCTCGTGGTGCGGTCGTGCGGCCCGGGAAGGGGGCCAGCAAGGCGCGCAGGTCCCCCAGCCGGAGCCGGAATCCATCAGCGGCAGGACGCGCTATGCCGAACCTCGACGATTGCGCTCGCACCCACGCGCGCCAGCGTCTCCGGCGGAGCTTCCAGCTTGATCCGCACCGGGAAGCGGCGCGCCACCCGCACCCAGTTCACGGATGCCTGGACATACGGCAGCGAGCGCGGCAGGTTGATCTTGTCGGTATCGGTGATGCCTACGCCGATGCTTTCCACCTTCCCCGGCACGACCTGTCGGTGATCGATCATCGAATAGACGGTCGCGCAGTCGCCCGGATGGATATTCGCGAGCTGCGTTTCGCGGAAGTTCGCCACGGCGAACCACTCGCCGGTGTGGACGAGCACGAAGAGCGACTGGTTGGGCAGCACGACTTCGCCAGACAGCATGCTCAGGCCGGTCACCCGGCCCTCGTGCGGGGCGCGGACCACGGTGTCCTCCAGCGCGCGGGGGCGATGGCCAGCGCCGCTTCGCGGACATGGACGGTGGCGATGGCGTCGTCGTCGTTGCCCACGGCCTGCGCCGTCGTGGAGCGCTGGAGTTGCGCCTGTTTCAGCGTGACCGCCGCGTCCCGCTTGGCCACTTCGGCCTGGTCGAGCTGCTGCTTCGGCACATAGCCATCGGCGGCCAACGGCCGCAACCGTTCTACCGTCCGCGCGGTCAGTGCGTAGTTCTGCTCGGCGCGCGCGATCTGTTCGGATGCCACGGACACCGTGCCACGCTCCGTGCCGATGGTGCGTCGCCGCGTGCCCAGCATCGCGCGGGCGAGGTCCGCATCGAGCGAGGCGTCGTCCGAAGCGGGATAGCGGACGGTGCGTTCGTAAGCGTAGACCGACAGGAGGACGGCGAGCAGGACGATGAGGAGGACGATCAGCTTTCCGCGCAGCGGTCCGCGGCGGACACCGGCCATTTTCATAGGATGTGCCCCGTACCGAGGAGCCAGACGATCTCGGCGATCATCAGGCCGATTGCCGTGTTGACGAGCAGCGGGAAACCGAGAATATCCGCCCAGCCCGTGGCGATGAGGATGCGCCAGGCAACGATGGCGCCCGCGATGCCAATCACGGCGCTCAGCAGCCAGAGCGGGAAATAGGCTCCAAACAGGCCTATGGACGGGGCGCCGGCACAACCAGACAGCGAAGCGGCCAACGCGACGAGCGCAAGCGAGCGTGCCATGGAATCGGGGGGCGGAATCGGTTCACGCAATATAGCAGTGCCGATTCCGGATTGTCCACGGGGGCTCGGTGGATTGGCAACGCGGTGGCTTCGGTCAGCCTTGCCAGCGGGGGGCAGGCCGTGATACCGGCGTGGCGGCGATTCGAGGCGGTCTTGGGTGCGCCAGTCAGATGGCCTGCTGGCGGGTCAATCGGGCACGGCAATGGATGCAGGCATCGCGCACCATGAAGTTCACGAGCGTCGGCGAGACGCCGAGTTCCGAAGCAATATCCTTCTGCGCCATGCCCTGCACGCGGCACATCTCGAACGCGCGTTGCGTGCGCTCCGGCAGTTCGGCCAGCGCGCCCATCAGCGCGCACAGCGCCTGGCGATCCCGGACGATGATGTCGGGCAGCGTGGCCGGGGAGGGCGCGTTGACGCCTTCGTCCTCCGGCGCCATCCATTTCTGTTCCAGCGACTGCCGTCGGTACGTGTCGATCGCCAGGTTTCTAACGATCTGGAACAGGTAGCTGAGACGGCTGCGGATCGACGGCTCGTCCGTCATGGTGCGCAAGCGCAGGAAGGCGTCCTGCACCACGTCTTCGGCCTGATCGCGAGAACCCACGATGCGGGCCGCGGCACCCACCAGCGCACGTCGATTTGCCACGAAAAGCCCCAACAGCGTGTCCGCGCCAAGGGCGGGCGTCAGACTGGTGCCAATTTCGGTTAAGGGAATCACGGGGGCGGCTCCTTGAATTGGTGCAGTGCGGAGCAGGTACGTTAATAAGAATGAGAATGATAGTCAATTAATAAAAAAGTAACCCTGTTGTTAGTAAAGATGAGATTGCTATCCCGATTTCGGGATGTGAAAGCCATTAAATTTCGCCTTTGCTCACTCGTCCAGGCTGCGGTTGATACGCCTTGGCAGTCACGTGACGCATCGGCTGGCCCATCTAAATAGATACGCTCGCCGTTCGTCATGGTCTTAATGGAGATTCGATTCGCCCCGGGCGCGCCGCCCCTCACATCTCTTCCCAGTCCGATGCCGAGCGTCGCGCTGTGGCAGTTGCATCTCGACGGGAAAAGCGCCTCAAGGGGCATATTGATCGAGTGCCTGAACGCCGAAGAGCAAGCCCATGCGGCGAATCTTCGGCTGCAATCCGACCGACTGCGCTACGCCGCCACCCGCGCCGCACTGCGCGCGCTGTTGGGGCGGAGGCTTGACCTGCCTGCCGATTCCCTGCGCTTTGAAACCGGCCCGCACGGCAAGCCATGGCTAGATATTTCGGCGGCCCCGGGATTCAACGTGTCGCATGCGGGAGATTTCGCGTGGATCGCCCTGGCGGAGGGCGGCGGGGAGGTGGGGGTCGATATTGAATGGATCGACCCCGGACTAGGGCAGGACTCGCTGCGCGAGATGGCGGCGCACTGCCTGACCGCGCGGGAGCGCGACTGGCTCGAAACCATGCCGGCGGCGGCATGGCCCGAGGCGTTTCACCTGCTATGGACCGCCAAGGAAGCCTTGCTGAAGGCGCTGGGGCTGGGGATTGCCGACCACCTGCAGCACGTTTCGGTGGCCGTCGATACGAAAAAAGGCGATGTGGGCGACGCGCACGGCGCGCGCTGGCTCACCGTCCGCCCAGAATCCGGCCAGCTCGCTGCCCATGCGGCAGCGCTGGCGCGGACCCGGCTCTATCGGCTGGACGCGCCTCCGGGCTATGCCGCGGCAATGGCCTGGCTGCCACCCTTCTGAACCGTAGACGGGGCCCAGCAACGATCGCGATTCGCGCTCAATGCATCGTGGATCGCCCCGGCGATTTCCTCGGCGCGCACGGGCAGCACGGACAGCAGCGTATCGCTCAGACCATGGCTGCTCTGGCAGAAGCCCTGGAGGTACACGGGCACGGCCAGCTCCGGCGCCGCCTGCACGCGATAGTTGCGATCCACCGAAAAGTCTCCGAGATAGCGCGCCAGCGGCTCCAGCAGGCGACGATGGCTTTCGCGCTCGTAGCCGGTGGCCAGCACCACGGCGTCATAGCGGCGCGTCTCGGAATCGGCATTGATACCCGCGCCGGGCGCCGTCGTGGCGACCGTCAGCTCGATCCCATTCGCACCGCCATGGGCGGCCCGCACGGCCTTGCACGTCAGCAGGTTCGCGCGGAACTGGCCGCTGACCTTCTGGCGATACAGCATCGCGTAGATCTGCTCGATCAGGTCGGCGTCGATCACCGAGTAGTTCGTGTTCAGGTACGCCTCGATCAGCCGGTCACGGCCAGCCTGGGCCTGCTCGAACACCACGTCGGTATAGGCCGGCGCGAAGATCTCGTTGACGAACGGGCTGTCGTCAGCGGGTTTCAGCGCCGCGCCGCGCACCATCCAGTCCACCTTTACCGACGGATAGTTGTCGTGAAGGTCGATGAACGCTTCGGCAGCGCTCTGGCCGGCGCCGATCACGGCAATCCGCATCGGCTTGCCGCCCACGCAGGGCTGGTTGCGGATCCAGTTCAGATAGCCGCTATGGTGCGTGACCCGGCTGTCATCGCGCATGCCGCGGAACGCTTCCGGAATGCGCGGTGTGCCGCCGGTCGACAGCACGATGGAACGTGCCACGCGGGTGCGTTCGCGCCCCTGCGCATCGCGCGAGATCACGCGCACGCGGTCGATCCTGCCACCATCCATCTCGGGCTCGATCGTCTGCACCTCTTCGCCCAGGCTGCATTGCCCCGCGAAGTGGCTCGCGGCCCAGCGCAGATAGTCGTTGTACTCCATGCGGCTCGGATAGAACGTGCGCAGGTTGATGAAGTCCACCAGTCGCCCGTGGCGATGCAGGTAGTTCACGAAGCTGTACGGACTGGTCGGGTTGCGCATCGACACGAGGTCTTTCAGGAACGAGATCTGCATCTCGCTCTGCGAAACCAGCGTGTTGCCGTGCCACTGGTAGTTCTGCTGCTTTTCCAGGAAGTGCGCGTCGAGCGGCCGGCCGGAAGCCGCCTGCTCCTGAAGCGCGATAGCCAGGGCCAGGTTCGATGGCCCGAAGCCGATGCCGACCAGATCGTGGACGGCGGGAGAGATGTCGCGGAGCGTCATGTTTCGGTCCTTGCTGAGCAATCGGGAAAGAGGGAAGAGGGCGCACGCGCGCCCCGTTGGCAGAGGAATCAGTTGCGTGGCGTGGCTGGCGCCGTGGTGTCCGGCAAGAGCAGGTGTTCGCCGAAGAACCGCTCGCGCAGCAGCATCACGAGCATCGCGCGCTTGTGCGGGAAGTCGAACTCCTTGATCTTCGAAAAGCCCGCCTTGTCGAGGTTGGCGATCTGGCGCACGTGGTCGGCGCGCGGCTCGCCGACGATGCGCTGCGTGCGCGGATCGTCCAGGAACTGGTAGTGCTGGATGGCCGGGAACCACGCCGTCAGGAACGCCTTGCCCCGGAACGCCGGTTCGCCAATCAGCACGTGCCAGCCGCGATCGTGATCGTGCGCATCGTAGAACGGCGCGATGCGGTTTTCCTTGGCCCAGTACACCTCGAAATAGCCGAAGGGCGTGTCGTCGAACGACGCGATCAACGGCAGCATATGCGGATCGTCGATCAGCCCTTGCAGATAGGCGCGATGCTTGGCCTCGTCGCCTTCCTCGTTCCAGAAGTAGGCGACATCCGGATCGTTCATCCAGCGATGCAGCAGCGGCAGATCCCGCTCCAGTTCAGCGGCGCGCAGCATCAGCGTCTTGTCGAGCCACGGGATATGGCGCGCGTAGACCACGCCATCCGGCTTGCCCGGCCGCAGCGGATGGCGCTTGCCATCGGTCATCGCATAGCGCAGCGGGAACGGCCCTTCGGACGCCGCCATGTACAACTCGGGGCGTTGCCAAAGCAGGCTGGCGTGCGCAGTACCCGCGATACCGCCACGCGCGTCACCGGGCTCGCGCAGCAGCGCGCCGATCTGGTGAAGACGATTCTGTGCGCCGCGCGATTCGATATCGACGCGCAGCGCGTACGGCGCGCCGTTGGCGAAAGCGGCATCCAGCGCGACCATCGTCGCATGGGCCAGTTCGTGGTCATCGGCGTGGCTGTCGTGCAGGCGCAGCGCGTCGCCAGCGAACTGGAAACTGGCAAGGGGCTGGCCGTCCCTCGTCACCGTCAGGCGCGAACCGTCGTAGCGGCTCTCGCGGCGCAACGTGGGCTGCGCCGCGAACGACAGGTGGCGCGAAAAATGAGCAAGCGTTGTCGGCATATGGATCTTCGTGTCTGGCATGGCATTCGTTGGACGGTGCATGACGTCTGCCGTCATGCCTATCGAGACGATGCGCGGCGTGGAGAATTTAGCGCTCAGGCGGCGCGTTCCAACGGCACCGCCGTTGCATCGCGCGTTTGGAAGGCGCGGGCCAGTGCACCGGCAATTTCCACGCGGGCCTCGCCGGCGTCGGCGACGATATTGCCCATGCGCAGGAACTCGTGAACCATGCCCGCGTATTCACGCACGACGACCGGCACGCCGGCATCGGCGAGCTTTCGCGCATAGGCGTGGCCCTCGTCGCAGAGCGGATCGCATTCGGCCAGCACGATCAGCGCGGGCGCCACGCCGCGATGGTCCTCGGCACGCAATGGCGCAAAGCGCCAGTCGCGACGGTCCGCCTCGTCGCGCAGGTACTGGCTGTAGAACCACTCGATCGTGTCCGTATCGAGCAGATACCCTTCGCCGTACTGCCGATGCGAAGCGGTGTCGGTGGTGCCGCCAAGGCCCGCATAGCAAAGCACCTGAAAGCATGGCCGGGGCAGGGCGGGTTCGTCGCGCGCCGCCAGGGCAAGCATGGCGCTGAGGGTTCCGCCCGCGCTGTCGCCGCCCACGGCGATCCGGGAGGCGTCCAGACCCAGTGATGCGGCATGCCTGCCCAGCCATGCCAGCGCATCGATGGCGTCATATGCCGCAGTTGGAAACTTGCACTCCGGCGCCAGCCGGTACGCCACAGACACCACGGCGCAAGGCGTGGCTGCGGCGATCGCCGTGCATAGGGACGCATGGGAATCGAGACTGCCGACCGTGAAACCGCCGCTATGGAAATGCAGCAGGACCGGCAGCGCATCCCCGTCTCCTTGTCGATCGGGCGCGTAGAGCCGGGCGTCGATGTCGGACCCGTCTCGCGTGGCAATACGCAGCGCTTCGACGCGGCCCACGGGTTCGGGCGGCAAGTCGAGCGCCGTGGACGCGTCATCGAACTCGCGCCGCGCCTGCGCGGGCGTCAGTTGATGAATCACCGGGCGTTTTCCGGTTGCGGTGGCGATTTCCACCATGTCGAGCAGCGCTTCGAGGTCGGGATGCAGGGGCATGGAATTCTCCGTAGACGTTGCCGCGCGTCAGGCAGCGGTGGCCGTGGCCAGCGTGGCCGTGTCGCTCTGCGCCCCGCGATGCGCCTGCACGGTGTCGCTGACGATCTGGCCGTTCTCGATCTTCACAACGCGGTCGGCCAGGTCGAAGTAGCGGTCATCGTGCGAGATCACGAGCACCGCCTTGCCCTGCGCGCGCAGTTCCGGCAGCACTTCGCGATAGAACACGTCCTTGAAGAGCGGGTCCTGGTCGGCGGCCCATTCGTCGAGGATCATCACCGGGCGACGCTCCAGGCACGCGACGATCAGCGCCAGTCGTTTGCGCTGGCCTTGCGACAGCGACTGCGTGGTGAAGCGACCGTCGCGCACGGTGACCTTGTGGCCCAACTGGAAGCGCTGGATCAGGCGATTGGCCAGCGCGTCGTCCTGCGGATCGTGCGCAAGCAGCGTGTCGAACAGGTGGAAATCGGAGAACACGGCGGAGAACTGCGCTCGATAGTCGGCGAGATGCGCGGGGTCGGCCGCCTCGCCGTTATGGCGAAGTTCGCCGGCCAGCGGTGGATACAAGCCAGCCATCAGCTTGGCCAGCGTGGTCTTGCCGCTGCCGTTGCCGCCCACCAGGAACACGATTTCACCGGCATGGAGCGCAAGATCGACCGGCCCCAGCGCAAAGAAGCTGTTTTCGCCTTCGTGGAAGTAGCGATGGCTGGCGGCATCCAGCGACACGCTGGCAAAGCGGGAGACTGCTCGGTCGCGGGGCGGAGCCTCGGGCGCGGCATCGGCGCCCAGCGCCTCGATGCGCGCGTATGCCACACGCCCCATGCTCAGCGCCGGCAGCGCATTGAGCAGCGATTCCAGCGGCGACATGATGTACAGGAACATGATCGTGAAGCCAGTCATCACGGCCGGGTCCAGCGGCGTTGCGCGCGGCGCGAAGAGCACGCCGCCGATCACCGCGAAGAACAGGAAGCTGCCGAAGCCCAGCGCCACAAAGAAGATCGACAGGCCACGCGTGCGTGCGGTGCGCACGGCATCGAGCGTCACGCCCAGGCTGTCGCGAATGAAACTGCGCTGCTTGTCGTGATTGAGCTTGAGTTCGCGCGCGCCCGACACCAGCGACTTGAAATGGCCGTGCAGCGCATCCTGTGCGATACCGGCCTGCTTCAGGTGCACCAGCGCGCGGCGGTGGTTCCAGTGATAGAACCACGAGCCGACACCGAGAATCGCGCAGGCGATGGCGAACGTCGGCAGCGACAGCCACGCCAGATAGCCAAGGCAGCCGAGCACAACCATCGAGTTGGTCAGCACCACCGGAATCACGGACAGGCCGTTGGCCACGTGCGTGCTGTCATCGGCCAGCGCCGCTTGCACCCGCGCATTGCCGGTCTGCTCGATATGCGGGTAGGGCGCGCCAATGAAGCGCTCGCAGATCTGCGCACGGATACGCGCCAGCGCGCTCTGGCTGACGCGCACGAACAGCGTCGACGCCAGCGTGCGGCACGCCAGCACGGCGATCGCCAGCGCCGCGAACGGCAGTGCCAGTGGCGGCGCGTCCGCGCCTTGCGTGGCCAGCACGCGGTTGATGAGCGCCACCATGCTGACGGCGCACAGGCCAGCGGCCAGGCTGGCCGCGGCGGCCAGGACGATGGTAAGCCGCAGCTTGCGCGGCAGGGAGGCAATAAGCGACATGCTGGCTAGATCCGGGATCGGCATTGCCTGGATGACGTGCGGCGCGCGGGGAAAATTAGGGGCCGTCATGCAGGCCCATCGTCATGGAGCCACCTCCCTAATTTCCATCGCAGGCTATTCGTCATCCGTCAGGCAGGCCGGCATCTCGCCATAGCCGACGCAACACGTACCGCATGATCGACTTTCTCGCCCCATTCTTCGCCGGGCCCTTGCGGCCTTATGCCGAACGACTCGCGCTGGCCGGTGCGGCGGGGTCGGAACCATCGGGGGTGATGGCACGCGGTGCCAGTCTGGATGCCGGCTGGGCCGCCGAATGCCTGGCGCGTGCGTCCCGTGCGAGCGATTGCGAGGACCTGCGGGCGCTCGCTGCGGCGTGGTTCCGCGACTACACGATGGCGGTGCTACCAGGAGCGCTTGTCGCGGCCACGCTGCATCGGCGCGGTCTGACGTTCGACGCTGATGCGGTGGTCTGGTGTGGCGCAGCCAATGGCTGGCTGGCGATGCTGGTACTGCCGGACGGCGGCGAGGCGTCCGGCGCCACGCTTGCCGCGTTGCTGTCACCGCTGGTCAACGCCCATCTGCCGCGCGTGGTGGCGGCGTTTTCCGTAGCCGCCCGGGTATCCCAGCGTTTGCTCTGGTGTACGGGTGGCGTGGCCGCCGCGGGCATCGCGCGGCAACTGGCCGCGCATCCGGTGCTGACGCCCGCGCAGCGCGCGGAAGTGCTGGCATGGATCGACGCACCCGTGTCCATCGACGGCTTCGCCAACCCGTTCCATGGCGCATTCCGACCTGGCGCGGAACCGGGCCAGCCGGGCGTGGCGCCCGTGCGACGCATCTGCTGCCTGAACTACCGCCTGCCGGGCGAGGGCCATTGCGGCACATGCCCGCGCACGGCGCCTACGCCTTCGCGGACGCCGTCCGCACGCGCCAATGTCGCCATAGCCAGTACGCCGTGACGGCAACGGGCACACCCAGGCCGATCCAGCACAGGGCGTCCCACGCGCCATCGCCGAAAATGCCGGCCGCCAGACCCGCGAAGGACAGCACGCCAAGCAGCACCGGCATCGGCCAGGTATCGTCGATCAGCTTCATGCCTGGTCTCCCGACAGTTGCGGCGGCAGCGTTGCAGTGGCGTCCTCGCGGCTGCGCCGTGGTCGCTTGAGCCAGAAAATGAAACCCGTCACCGTGGCGCCCGCCGTGATGACCGTCAGTAGCGCCCACAGGATCTGCAGCGGCCGGCCCGCATAGTCGCCGAAGTGGAACGGCGCCGACAGCAGCAGTACCTGCAGATACCACGGCATGCCGCGCACGGCGGCCACGCTGCCGTCGCCCGCATCGACAAGCACGATCGCGTAGACGCGCTTCTGCAGCTCCGTGTGGCCGCGCAGCACCACGCCGTAGTGGCGTCCGGTGGAAAACTCGGTATTCGGATAGAAGACGAAGGCCGGGTCCTTCCCCGGTACCTCCTTGTGCGCCTGCTCCAGCGCGCGATCCACCGGCACGAACGATGCGGGCGTCGGCCCCGGCAGCGTCGCGATCAGGTGCTGCAGCTCGGTCTTCTGCCAGACCCCGATGATCAGCGGGGAAAACGACAGGAACGTCCCCGTCAGCCCGACCACCAGTGCCCACACCATCACGACGATGCCGAACAGGTTGTGCAGGTCCGCCTGCACGATGCGCACCGGTTTGCCGAAGCGGATCAGGCCAAAAGCCAGCTTGCGCATGAACGGCCCGTAGACGACGAGCCCGCTCATCAGGCTCAGCGCGAACAACACGCCGACAAAGCCGATGAAGAACTGCCCCGGCAGGCCAAGGAACAGGTTCAGGTGCAGCTTGAGGATGAAGCCGCTGAAGGTTTCGCCCGGCGGCCCCGGCTTGCGCGTGGCGCCCGTGGCAGCGTCGAACTGGACCGTCGTGCCATTGCGCAGCTGCGGCTCGCCAACGGGTCCCACGCGCACGCCAACGGCGTCGGCATCGTCGTCCGCAAACGAAATCGACTTGGTAATCTGGCCCGGATGCGCGGCCTGGGCCGCGTCGACCAGCGTCTGCAACGCGGGCCGCTGTGCCGGCACGGCAACGGTGCGCTCGGCAGCCACCGCGCCATGATGTTCCTGGCCGAGCAGCGCGTCGATGTCCTCGTGGAAGATCAGCAACAGGCCGGTGACGCACAGCGCCAGCAGATTCAATGTGCAGAGCAGGCTGGTCCAGCGATGGATCGCGTACCAGAAGCGCAGCGTGGGGGCTTTCATGTTCTTGGACTCCTGCAAGGCAACGCCGCCCGGACGGAAGGGCGGCGTCTTGCTGCTTACCAGCGGTAGGTGGCCGTACCGATGACGGTGCGGCGGCGACCGTAGTAGCAGTTCGTGGCGCTGTCGCACCCGGCCACATACGTCTTGTCGAACAGGTTGTTGACGTTCAGACGCAGCGTGTAGTGCTTGGCGAAGGAGTAGCTCGCGGCCAGATCGAACAGCGTGTACGCCGGCACGGTCGTCACGTTCGTCTGGTCATACGACTTGCCCATGTACCGCACGCCACCGCCTAGCCAGACGCCCCGCAGGAAGCCGCTCGACAGGCGGTAATCCGCCCACAGCGAGGCCATGTGCCGCGGGATGTACTGCGGCGTCTTGCCTGCGTTCGGCGCGTTCGGGCCCGCCTGCGTGACTTCGGCATCCGTGTACGTGTACGACGCCAGGATGTTGAAGCTGTTCGTGACGGCCCACGTGCCTTCCAGCTCCACACCGCGCGAGCGCACTTCGCCGAGCTGCGAGACCTGGGTGGGCACCGGCGACGTCGTCAGCACGTTCTGCTGCGTCAGGTTGAACAGCGACAGTTGCGCGAAGCTGCGCGTACCCTTCGGCTGCCACTTCAGGCCGGCCTCGTACTGCTTGCCGGTGGTGGGCTTCGGCGTGCCGCCGCCGTACAGCACGGTGGTGGCCGTCGGCTCGAACGAGGTCGAGTAGGCAAAGTACGGCGACAGGCCATACGGGCCTTCCCACAGCAGGCCGGCGCGGCCGGTGAACTTGCCGTCGTCGGTGCCGGAGTGCGTCACGACGTTGGTGGCCAGCGTGCGGGCGTCGGCATCGACCTTCGCCTTGTCGTAGCGGCCGGCCAGTTGCACCACCCAGCGGTCCGCCACGCGCAGCATGTCCTGCAGGTAGAAGCCCACCTGGCTGCGCACCGTGGTGGTGTCGCTCTGGTACGCCGGCGCCACGAAGTTGCCGTACACCGGGTTGAATATGTCGATAGGCGGTTGCTGCGTCGGCAGGCTGCCGGTCTGGCCCAGCAGGCGACCGAACGTGGACCGCGTGTAGTCGATCCCGGTGAGGATCGTGTGCTCGAAGATGCCGTGCTTGACCTTGATCTGCGCCTGATTGTCGACAGTGAACAGGTTGTACGACTCGTTCGACCTCAGGCCGATGCGGCGCAGCAGGTACGGGCCATTCGCCGGATTCGATACGAGACCGCCATTGCCGTTGATGTCCTCGTAGCTGGTGTACATGTGGCTGTAGCGCAGGTTCTGGCGCAGCGTCACCGTGTCATTCAGGCGATGCGAGAACTCGTAGCCCACCATGTACTGCTCGCGCTTGAAGCGCTCGAAGGACGGTTCGCCCGGGAAGAAGTCGGTCGGGATCTTGGACCCGTTCGCCAACGGCGTGATCGTACCCACGGCCGGCAGGAAGCCGGCGCTGTTGCCGGCGTTGTCGTGATAGATCTGCGAGTACAGCGTGAAGCTGGTGGCGTCGGTGGGGCGCCACGTGACCTGCGGCGAAATGAACAGGCGGTCGTCGCCGGCGTGGTTCGTCTGCGTCCCGCTATCGCGCGCCAGCGCGGTCAGGCGGTAGAGCACCTTGCCGTCCTTGTCGAGCGCGCCCGTGAAATCGCCCGAGATCTCGCGGCGATCGTAGTTGCCGAAACTCAGGTTGATCTCGTTCGACGATTCCGCCTGCGGCCGCTTGCTGACCTGGTTGATCAGGCCGCCCGGCGCGGTCTGGCCGTAGAGCACCGACGAGGGCCCGCGCACGATGTCGACGCGCTCCAGGCTGTACGGCTCCAGGTCCCAGTAGGCATAGCCGCCGGACCAGGGCATCTTCAGCCCATCCCAGTACTGGCCGTTCTGGGCGGCGTTGAAGCCGCGGATGTAGTACGTGCCGCGCCGCGTATCGACGATCGGCTCGGTGCGCACGCCGGCGCTGTAGCGCAGGGCTTCTTCCACGCGCTGGGCGCCCTGGGCACGGATCTGGTCCGACGTGACCACGCTGATCGACTGCGGCGTGTCCTCGATGGGCACGTCCGTCTTGGTGGCCGATACCGACTTCTTGCCCACCGGGCCGTAGTTTTCGGCGACCGTATCGGCGCGCACGCTGACGGCCGGCAACTGGACTTCGCCGCCGCTGGCGGAGGCAGGCGTGGCGTCGTTCGTCTGCGCGTACGCCGTCTGGATCGTGACAGCCATGGCCAGCGCGGTCAGCGCGAATGGTTGCCGATTCGCCCAAGCCTGACGCGGCCTGGCGCTTTTACCCGTCCTCATATTTCTCCTGATTCTGCAGTTTTTTGATGGAGCAGTTATTCTAAATGCAAACTATTCGCATTTGCATTTATAAAATTACGATTCCTGGCCTACGTCGGTAGGGTTGTGGCGGACATGCCCTCAGTCGGGACAGGGGAATGCGGGCGTCCATCGCCCGAAAGCCCGGCGTCGAGGCTGGCGGCCAGATCGGCCAGCAGCCGCGCGTCGCGGACGATTCCGTGGTGATCCACCCCATCGAGCACCGCCTCCCGCCATGGCGCTCCCTGCCATGCGGCCAGCCGCGCAGCGGCAATATCGCGGCTGGAACGCCACCAGACGGCGCGTGGCGCGCTTACGACAGGCACCGCCTGCTGCGATGCCGCCATGGCGCCCAATCGATGCGCGGCGACGAACATCTGCGCCAGTTCTGCGGCCCCAAGCCCGGCCTGCGGCGATGGCGAGGCGGCCACGAGCGGCGCCAGCAGGCTGGCCACAAGGTCGGCCGCCGGCGCAGCGGCCGCCTGCGCGGGCAGCGCCAGGGCGCCGGCGCCCGGCAGCAACCGCGCCGCGAAATCGGCCAGCGCCGCGAGCCAGCCTGGCGCGGCGTCGGCAGCCGGCGCCCGGCCTTCCGGCACGAATGGGTCTATCAGGCCAAGCCATTGCACCGACTGCCCCTGGGCCTCAAGCTCGCGCGCCATCGCCGTGGCCAGCGTCGCGCCCAGCGACCAGCCCAGCAGCAGATAGGGCCCTTGTGGCTGGGCGACACGCCATTCGCGAACGTAGTCGGCCGCGATCGACGCCAGCGACGTGTCGCGCCACGCCGGATCGCCCAGCGCCCGCGACTGGAAGCCATAGACCGTCCGCGCCTTGCCGAGCTGGCCCACGATGGCGTCGTAGTCGAACAGCGTGCCCAGCGCGGCATGGACGCACGCCACGGGCGGCAGGGCGCCGCCGGCGGGGCCCTGCGCCAGCACCCGCAGCGCCGTGGCCGCCACGGGCGCGGCTTCCGCATCGGGCAGCAACTGGCCGATGGTCGGCGTCCGCATCAGGTCGCGCAGCTTCAGGTCGATTCCCAGCGCCTTGTTGGCCCGCACGCGCGAAATCACCTTCAGGCTCAGCAGCGAGTCGCCCCCGAGCGTGAAGAAGTTGTCGTCAAGGCCGACGCGCTCCACGCCAAGCACCTCCTGCCAGACCTGCGCCAGCCAGCGCTGGGCTTCGTTGCGCGGCGCCACGAAGTGCTCGGCACCCTCGGCCTCCGGCGCCGGCAGCGCGCGACGGTCCAGCTTGCCGTTCGGGGTCAGGGGCAGGGCATCGATCACGACGAACGCCGCCGGCACCATGTAGTCGGGCAATTCGGCGGCCAATGCGGTGCGCACGGCGGCGATATCCACCTGCGCGCCACCAGCCGGCACGACATAGGCCACCAGCCTTGCGCCGGAAGGGCCCTCGACAGCCAGCACCGCCGCGTTGCCCACACCTTCCTGCGCGAGAATCCGCGCCTCGATCTCGCCCGGTTCGATCCGGAAGCCGCGAATCTTCAGTTGCTGGTCGATCCGGCCCAGGTACTCCAGTTGCCCGTCAGGCAGCCAGCGCGCCAGGTCACCCGTGCGGTAGAGCCGCGCACCGTCGTCGGCAAACGGATCGGGAATAAAGCGCTCCGCCGACATGCCCGGACGATTCAGATACCCACGCGCCAACCCTTCGCCGCCGATATGAAGCTCGCCCGCCACGCCCGGCGGCACGAGGTTCAGCTCCGCGTCGAGCAGGTGGCAGCGCCGGTCGCCCACGGGGCGGCCAATCGGGGCGTAGGTGCCCGCGAAATCCGCTTCCGGCGCATCGCCGCGCACCTTCCAGACCATCGGCGTGACCACGGTTTCGGTCGGGCCATAGCCATTGATATAGGTCCGCGCACCCAGCGCGCGCCGTGCCTGGGCAAAGGCGCCACGCGGCATCGCTTCGCCACCGAAGGAATAGAGCGAGACGTCCGGACGCTCGCCGCTCTGTTCGACGTATTCGGCCAGTTGCCGCAGATACGCCGGCGGGAAGCCCGCGTTGGTCACGCCGTGCCGGATCATCGCCTGCGCCGTCTGCTCGGGCGTCCAGAGCGCGTCGTCGCGCAGTACCAGCGAGCCGCCGCAGGCCAAGGCGCAAAGCCAGCGTTCGTGGGCGCCATCGAACGCGAACGACAGGAAATGCAGTTCGCGCGAGTGCAGGCCCATTTCGTAGGCGTCGATGGTCGCCGCCACGTGCATGGCCAGCGGGCCGTGGGACACGCACACACCTTTGGGGCGTCCCGTCGAACCGGACGTGTAGATCACGTAGGCAAGTTGAGACGGATGGACCGGCGCCTCGGCAGCCAGCGTCGGGCCGTTGCCCACCATGTCCAGAGTCAGCACGGGCAGAGAAGTCGGTGCCGGCAGCGCATCGAGCAAGGCCGGCTCGGTGACGAGCAGCCGGATCGCGCTGTCCTCGAACAGATAGGCCAGCCGGTCCTTGGGATAGGCCGGGTCGAACGGCACATAGGCCGCGCCAGCCCGCATCACGGCCAGCAGCGCGACGATGATGTCGGGCGAGCGGGACAGGGCGATGCCCACACGATCCTCGGCGCCGATGCCGCGTGCATGAAGCACGGCGGCCAGACGATCGGCACGCGCCAGCAGTTCGCCATAACGCAGCGTCTGCTCGCCACAGGTCACGGCAACGGCCTGCGGCTGCGCCAGCGCGTGGCGGGCGATCTGCGCGTGGACCGGCATGCAGGCATCGGCCGGCACTTCGCCCTGGCCCAGCGCAAGCAGCGCCGCCTGCTCATCCGGCCCCAGCAGGCTCAGCGAGCCCACGGTCTGCACGGGCGACGTCCCCATCGCGCCGAGCAGCGCCATCATCTGCGCGCAGATGGCGGCCACCT
Organism: Cupriavidus sp. PET2-C1; assembly: GCF_054515855.1. Taxonomy (NCBI): domain Bacteria; kingdom Pseudomonadati; phylum Pseudomonadota; class Betaproteobacteria; order Burkholderiales; family Burkholderiaceae; genus Cupriavidus; species Cupriavidus sp. PET2-C1. The sequence goes on along the minus strand of NZ_JBTNRJ010000003.1, from coordinate 38,641 downwards.
GCTCGGCGTCGAACGCGCGCCGCATATAGGTGAAGCTCAGCCGCAGCGTCTGGCGCAGGCTGACTTCGACGTCCATCTCGTACTCGGTCAGGCCGGTACTGCCCTGGGTCTCGAAGCGCAGGCCGCTGCGCCCGGCCGACGCCAGCGCGTCTTCCAGCGGGAAGTTCTCGAACACGAGGATGCTGTCGAACAGGCGCTGGCCGGCCTGGCCGCCCCAGCGCTGAATGTCCGACAGCGGCGTGTGCGCGTGTTCCCGCGCCGACAGGTTGAACGCCTGCAATTCCCGCAGCCAGTCGCCCAGATCCTGCGCGGCACGCGGCTCGGCCAGCACGGGCAGCGTGTTGATGAACAGTCCCAGCATCTGCTGGGCGCCGGGCACCTCGGCAGGGCGGCCGGCCACGGTGGCGCCAAACGCCACGCGCCGCTGGCCCGTGTAGCGCTGCAACAGCAGCAGCCACGCCGCCTGCACCACGGTATTCATCGTGACCTTCTGCACGCGGGCGTATGCCGCCAGCCGCTCGGTCTGCGCGGCGCTGCAGGCGTGCTGCAGCAGGCCATATCCGCTGCCGGAGGCCGGTGCGGCCAGTGTCTCCGCCAGCCGCGTCGGCGTGTCGAATCCCGCCAGCGATCCGCTCCAGAACGCCTGTGCCGCCTGCGCGTCGCGCGCCTGCAGCCAGTCGATGTAGTCCGCAAAACGGCCTTCCGGTGCCGCTACCGCTTCGCCGGCATAGCGCTGGAGCACCTCGCCCAGCAATTGCGACGTGCTCCAGCCGTCGACCAGCAGATGGTGGACGGTCCACACCAGGTGATGGCGCGCCGCCGCCGTGCGTACCAGCGTCAGGCGCATCAGCGGCGGACGTTCCAGATCGAAGCCGTGTGCCAGATCGGCGGCCGCCAGTTCGTCGAGCGCGGCGCCCAGCGATGCCGGCGCGCGCAGCGACCAGTCCTCCTCGGCGTACGGCAGCACCACGTCGCGCGCCACCCACTGCAAAGGCTGCTCGCCGCGCTGGAGGAAGCCGGTCCTCAGCGTGTCGTGGCTGCGCAGCGCGTCCCGCCAGGCCGCTGCAAAGCGCCCGGCGTCCAACCCGTCGATGTCGACGCGCAACTGGTTGATATAGGCGCCGCCGCCGGCATCCGAGCGGGCGACGCTGTGATACAGCATGCCTGCCTGCATCGGCGACAGCGGATAGACATCCTGCACCGCGTCGACGTCCAGCCCCAGCGCGTCGAGTTGCGCCGGCGACAGCCGTGCCGGCGCGAGATCCCCAGCACGCGACGGCTCGCGCACCGGCGCCGACGGTGCGGACGCGGTATCGAGCGCCGTCACCACGGCCGCCACCGCCGCCAGCGTCTGCCGCTCGAACAACTGCTTGGGCGTCAGCTGCCAGCCCTGCGTGCGCAGGCGCGCGACGATCTGCAGGCTCAGGATCGAATCGCCACCGAGTTCGAAGAAGTTATCGCCGCGGCCCACGCGTGCCACCTTCAGCACGGCGGCCCAGATCTCGGCCAGCGTCGTTTCGATGCCCGGCTGCGGCGCCTCGTATTCGGCGGTACCTGCGAAGTCGGGCGAGGGCAGTGCGCGGCGATCGAGCTTGCCATTCGGCGTGACCGGCATCCGCTCCAGCACCACGAAGGCGCTCGGCACCATGTAGTCGGGCAATGCCTGCGCAAGCCACTGGCGCAGGCCGTCGATATCGCAGCCCGCCTCGTCGGCCGACACCACGTACGCCACCAGCCGGGCCGGGCCGTCCTGGGTCAGCGCGATGACGACGGCGTCCCGCACGGCGTCGTGCGCCAGCAGCCGCGCCTCGATCTCGCCCAGTTCGATCCGCAGGCCGCGAATCTTGACCTGATGGTCCAGGCGGCCGAGATATTCGATATGCCCATCGGCATGGCGCCGTGCGAGGTCGCCGGTGCGATAGAGGCGCTCGCCGTTTGTGCCGTGCGGGTCGGCGACGAAGCGCTCGGCCGTCAGCGTCGCGCGCCCCAGATAGCCGCGCGCCAGGCAGGCACCGCCGAGATAGAGCTCGCCAGCCACGCCGGCGGGTACCGGCTGCAGCGCGGCGTCCAGCACATGGGCGCTGACGTTGGCGATGGGATGCCCGATCGGCACCGAATGCCCGCCGTCGTCGCGGCAGGTCCAGTGCGTGACATCGATGGCTGCCTCGGTCGGCCCGTACAGGTTGTGCACGGCCGCCCACGGCAGCAGGTGCATCGTGCGTCGCGCCAGATCGGCAGGCAGGGCCTCGCCGCTGCACACCACATGACGCACGCTCTTGCACAATGCCGCCAGCGCGCCATCGGTCCCGTCGCCGACAAACGCCTGCAGCATCGCGGGCACGAAGTGCAGCGTGGTGATGCGGTGGCGGGCAATCAACGCCGCGATGCGCTGCGGATCGCGATGATCGCCCGGCGCGGCCAGCGCCAGCCGCGCGCCCGTCATCAGGGGCCAGAAGAACTCCCAGACGGACACGTCGAAGCTGAACGGCGTCTTCTGCAGCACGGTATCGCTGGCGTCCAGCCGGTACTGCGCCTGCATCCACCACAGCCGGTTATGCAGCGCGCCATGCCGGTTGCCGGCGCCCTTGGGCCGTCCGGTCGAGCCGGACGTGTAGATCACGTAGGCGAAATGCTCGGCCGACAGCAACGGCGCGGGGTTGCCCGAATCGTCGCCGGCGTACAGCGCCGGATCGGTCAGATCGATGGAGGCGACCACGCCGCTCGACGCCGGCATGGCCTCTGGCCGTTGCACCAGGATCACCGCTACCGCGCTGTCGTCGATCATGTAGGCCAGCCGGTCCGCCGGGTAGTCCGGATCGAACGGCACGTAGGCGCCGCCGGCCTTCAGGATCGCCAGCAGCGCCACCACCATTTCCACCGAGCGCTCGGCCAGCACGCCCACGGGCACGTCCGGCCCCACGCCCCGCGCGATCAGGCGATGGGCCAGCGCGTTGGCGCGCCGGTTCAGTTCGGCATAGGTCAGCGTGGCGTCGCCAAAGACGAGGGCCACCGCATCGGGCCGCGCGGCCGCCCGGGCCTCGAACAGCCTGTGAACGGGCTCGGCCGCCGGGTATGGCACGGGTGCGGTGCCGGCGGCCAGCGCCGCCGTGCGCTCTGCGGGTGCCAGCAGCCCGATGGTTGCCAGCGGTGCCGCGCCGTCGGCAGCCATCTGCCGCAATACGGCGAACAGCGTGTCCACCAATTGCCGCGCCTGCGCGTCGGCCAGCAGCGTGCGGTCGAAGCGGCAGGTCAGGTGCAGCGTATCGGTCTGGGCAATGAGCAGCGTCAGCGGGTAGTTCGTCTCGGCCAGATTGCGGACGTTGGCAAACGACAGCCCGCCCGGCGTGCGGCGCAGCGCGGCGTCGACCGGGTAGTTCTCGAACACGACGAGGGAATCGAACAGGGCCTGCCCACCACGGCCCGCCCAGCGCTGCACGTCGTAGAGCGGCGTGTGCTCGTGTTCGCGCAACGCCAGGTTCAGCGTCTGCACCGTGTGCAGCCAGTCGCCGACGGCCTGTTCCGGCTGCGGCGTGGCAATCACGGGCAGCGTATTGATGAACAACCCCAGCATCTGCTGCGCGGCCGGCAGATCGGCGGGGCGGCCGGACACCGTCGCGCCGAACGCCACGGCGGGCTGGCGCGTGCAGCGTTGCAGCACCAGCAGCCACGCGGCCTGCACCAGCGTATTGAGCGTGACCTTCTGCGCGCGGGCAAAGCTGGCCAGCGCCGCCGTTTCGCCCGCATCGAGCGCATGGAGTTGCTCGCCTTGCCCATGGCGGCCCGCTTCGGCCGCGTCCGGGGCGCGCAGCGCCGCCAGCAGGCGCGTCGGCTCGTCGAGCGCCTTCAGCTGATCGCGCCAGAACGATTCGCTGGCGTCGGCATCGCGCGATTGCAGCCAGCCGATGTAGTCGGCAAAACGGCCCGCCACGCCGGGCAATGCTTCACCGGCGTAGTGGCGCAGCACCTCGCCCAGCAACTGCGCGGTGCTCCAGCCGTCCAGCAGCAGATGGTGGACGGTCCAGACCAGATGATGGCGATCGGGCCCCGTGCGCAGCAGCGCCACACGCATCAGCGGCGGCTGCCTGAGATCGAATCCCTGGGCACGCTGGCTGGCCGCGAAAGCGTCGATATCGCTTGCGTCCCGGCCAGCCCAGTCTTCCACGATCGTCGGCAGGGCCACGTCCCGGGCCACCCACTGGAGTGGCGACGCCTCCCGATGGAGGAAGCCGCAGTGCAGGCTGTCGTGGCGCGCCAGCACCGCTTGCCACGCCGCGACGAAGCGACTGGGGTCGATGCCGTCGACGTCGACGCGCAACTGGTTCGTATACGCGCTGCCTTCCGGGGCAAAGACGCTGTGGAACAGCATGCCCGTCTGCATCGGGGACAACGGGTAGAGGTCCTGCACACGGGAAGGATCGAGAAGCAGGCTGTCGAGTTCGGGCTGCGACAGCCGCACCAGCGGGAAATCCGACGGCGTGAGCCCGGTGGCGCCCAACGTGCAATGCGCGACCACCGCCTCCAGCTCCCCGCGCAAGGCCGCCGCCAGCGCTTCGATCGTTGCCGCGCGGTAGCGCGTGCCGGCATAGGCCAACGACAGCTTCAGCCGCCCGTCGAAAACCTGCCCGCTGATCGACAAGGGATGGGAAAGCGGCGTCGCGGCGTCCTGGTTAGCGCCCGTGCCTTCGGCCGCGGGCCGCCACGCGGCGCCTTCGGCAAAGCTTGCATCGAACTGGCCCAGGTAGTTGAACACCACCTCGGGCTTCGGGACCGCCGCCAGCGCCGACTGCTGGGCCGGCGTGCCCCAGCGGCGCAGCAGGCCGAAGCCGATACCTTCGCCCGGGACCGCGCGCAGTTGCTCCTTGACCGTGCGGATGGCCGTGCCGATCTCGCCGCTGCCGTCGAGCGCCACCGGGAACATCGTCGTGAACCAGCCGACCGTGCTGCTGAGATCGAGCGAATCATCCACGCCCGCGACGCGGCCGTGGCTTTCGAGGTCCACCAGCACGTCTTCTCGGCCGGTCCACGCGGACAGCGCCCGAGCGAGCGCGGTCAGCAACAGGTCGTTGACCCGCGTGCGATAGGCGGCGGGCGCCCGCTGGAGCAGCGATTGCGTGACGTCGGCCGGCAGGGTCAGCGTCACGCTGGCGCGGTCGGCGATGGTGAGGGAGCCGGTGGCTTCGTCGGCCGGCAAGGAGGCGTCGAATTGAGCAAGCGCCTCCCAGTGCGGGATTTCCTCGCCACGGCGGGCGGCGCTGTCGCGCAGGGCTTCGGCCCAGCGCTGGTACGACGCCGTGCGCGCCGGCAGTTCGATCTGCTTGCCTTGCAGCCGTGCCCGATAGGCCGTATGCAGATCCTCGATCAGCACCCGCCACGACACGCCATCGACCACCAGATGGTGGATCGCCAGCAGCAGTTGCCAGCGGTCTCCGGTCCGCAGCGCGACAGCGCGCAGCAGCGGACCACGTGCCAGATCGAGGCTGCGTTGGGCGGCCTCGCAGTGCGCCAGCCGTTCGGCTTCCGTTGCGGCGTCCCGCACCCACAGCAGGTCGGCGCAGGTCTCTTCATCGGCGTACGTCTGCTGCCAGACACCCGACGCTTCGACGAACCGCAGCCGCAGCGCATCGTGATGGACGACCAGATCGCCCAGCGCTGCTGCCAGCGCCCCGGTATCGAACCCATCCCGGCAATCGAGCAGCACCGACTGGTTCCAGTGGTGACGCCGGGCCATCGGCATGGCGAAGAAATCGGCCTGGATCGGCAGCAGCGGCACGATGCCGGTGGGCACCGCGTTGCCGGCGTCGGCGTCGTGTGCCACCGGCGCCGCCATGGCGGCCAGTTCGGCCAGTGTCTGGCGCTCGAAAAGCTGGCGCGGCGTCAGCAGCCAGCCGGCCGCGCGTGCGCGCGCCACGATCTGCAGGCTCAGGATCGAGTCGCCGCCGAGTTCGAAGAAGTTGTCCGAGCCGCCCACACGCGGCAGGCCGAGCACTTCGGCCCAGATACCAGCCAGTGCGGTTTCCACCTCGCCCTCGGGGGCGACGAAGGTCTGGGCGCTCTCGAAGGCCGGCGCCGGCAGCGCACGGCGGTCCAGCTTGCCGTTCGGGGTCAGGGGCAGGGCGTCGATCACGACGAACGCCGCCGGCACCATGTAGTCGGGCAATTCGGCTGCCAATGCCGTGCGCACGGCGGCCACGTCGATCTGGGCAGCGCTGGCCGGCACCACATAGGCCACCAGCCTTGCGCCGGAGGGGCCCTCGACAGCCAGCACCGCCGCATTGCCCACACCCGCCTGCGCCAGAATCCGCGCCTCGATCTCGCCCGGTTCGATCCGGAAGCCGCGAATCTTCAGTTGCTGGTCGATCCGGCCCAGGTACTCCAGTTGCCCGTCAGGCAGCCAGCGCGCCAGATCACCCGTGCAGTAGAGCCGCGCACCGTCATCGGCAAACGGATCGGGGATAAAGCGCTCCGCCGACATGCCCGGACGGTTCAGATACCCACGCGCCAACCCTTCGCCGCCGATATGAAGCTCGCCCGCCACGCCCGGCGGCACGAGGTTCAGCTCCGCGTCGAGCAGGTAGCAGCGCCGGTCGCCCACGGGGCGGCCAATCGGGGCGTAGGTGCCCGCGAAATCCGCTTCCGGCGCATCGCCGCGCACCTTCCACACCATCGGCGTGACCACGGTCTCCGTCGGGCCATAGCCGTTGATATAGGTCTGTGCGCCCAGCGCGCGCCGTGCTTGGGCAAAGGCGCCTCGCGGCATCGCTTCGCCACCGAAGGAATAGAGCGAGACGTCCGGACGCTCGCCGCTCTGTTCGACGTATTCGGCCAGTTGCCGCAGATACGCCGGCGGGAAGCCCGCGTTGGTCACGCCGTGCCGGATCATCGCCTGCGCCGTCTGCTCGGGCGTCCAGAGCGCGTCGTCGCGCAGTACCAGCGAGCCGCCGCAGGCCAAGGCGCAAAGCCAGCGTTCGTGGGCGCCGTCGAACGCGAACGACAGGAAGTGAAGTTCGCGCGAGTGGCTGCCCATCTCGTAGGCGTCGATGGTCGCCGCCACGTGCATGGCCAGCGGGCCGTGGGACACGCACACACCTTTGGGGCGTCCCGTCGAACCGGACGTGTAGATCACGTAGGCAAGTTGAGACGGATGGACCGGCGCCTCGGCAGCCAGCGTCGGGCCGTTGCCCACCATGTCCAGCGTCAGCACGGGCAGAGAAGCCGGCGCCGGCAGCGCATCGAGCAAGGCCGGCTCGGTGACGAGCAGCCGGATCGCGCTGTCCTCGAACAGATAGGCCAGCCGGTCCTTGGGATAGGCCGGGTCGAACGGCACATAGGCCGCGCCAGCCCGCATCACGGCCAGCAGCGCGACGATGATGTCGGGCGAGCGGGACAGGGCGATGCCCACACGATCCTCGGCGCCGATGCCGCGTGCATGCAGCACGGCGGCCAGCCGGTCCGCACGCGCCAGCAGTTCGCCATAACGCAGCGTCTGCTCGCCACAGGTCACGGCAACAGCCTGCGGCTGCGCCAGCGCGTGGCGGGCGATCTGCGCGTGGACGGGCATGCTGGCATCGGCCGGCACTTCGCCCTGGCCCAGCGCAAGCAGGCTGTCCCGCTCGGCGGCGTCGAGCAATTCGACCGCATCCAGCGCGCAGTCCGGTGCGTCGGCAAGCTGCTGCAGCAGTCGCAGATAGTGGCGCGCCAGGCGCTGCGCGGTCGCCACGTCGAACAGTTCGGCAGCGTAGTGGAAGCACGCGTGAATCTGGCCCGCGGAGTCCTCGCGTGTATCGAGCGTCAATTCCAGCGCTGTCGCGCGCTCGCCCACGGGCGCGCTTTCGAGTTCCAGACCGGGCAGCGAGAGCCGGCCCGCGCGGTCACCGCGCCGATGGTTGTGCACCACCTGAAACAGCGGGTGATAGCTCATGCTGCGCTCGGGCTGCAACGCATCCACCAGTTGCTCGAACGGCAGGTCCTGATGCGCCTGCGCGCCCAGCACCGCTTCGCGGATATCGCCAAGCAGCGTGGAAAGCGGCCGGCGGCCATCGATCTGGCCGCGCACGATCTGCGTGTTGACGAAGAGCCCCACCACCCGCTCGGTCTCGATGCGGTTACGGCCCGCCACAGGCACGCCCACGCAGATGTCGCGGCGGCCGGTGTAGCGGTAGAGCAGCGCGTGAAAGCCCGCCAGCAGCGCCATGAACAGTGTGCCGCCTTGCGCCTGCGCGCGCTCGCGCAGGGCTTGCGCCAGCGCATCGGGGATGTGGATCTCGCAGCGCTGCGCCAGATAGGCCGCCGTGGCGGGGCGGGGGCGGTCGGTCGGCAGCGCGAGTACCGTGGGCGCGCCGGCCAGCGCATCGCGCCACCAGTTCAGCTGCCGTTCCCGCTCGCCAGCTTCCAACCAGTTGCGCTGCCACGCCGCATAGTCGGTGTAGCCGATCTGGGGCGCCGGCAGCGCCAGCGGCTGATCGGCAACGCGCGTGCGGTAGGCCGCCCCCAGTTCGTCGATCAGCAATTGCATCGACCAGCCGTCGGAGACGATATGGTGCATCACCAGTACCAGCCGATGCGATTGGTGCCCAAGTTTCAGCAGATGCACGCGCAGCAGCGGCGCAACGCCCAGATCGAACGGCGCTTCGGCGATGGCGGCCGCGTGCACGTCGGCGGCGTCCGGGTTCGCCGACAGGTCCGTCACCGGCAACGCGATCACCACTTCCGGGCGCACAAGCTGCCGCGCATGGCCGGCCGCGTCGGCGACAAAGCTCGTCCGCAGCGCTTCGTGGCGGCGTGCGAGCGTTGCGAAGGCCGCCGCCAGTGCGTCCACGTCCAGCGCCCCGCGCAGTTCCACGCTGCTGCTGATGTGGTACGCGGCGCTATCGGGCTCGAAACGATGCAGGAACCATTGGCGCTGTTGCGCGTAGGACAACGGCGCGCCGTGGTCCGCCGACGCGTCCGGGCGCGGCAGCGCGGGGATCGGCAATTGCGAGAAGGCCATGCCTTGCTCGGCCATCTTGTCGAGGAACGCACGGCGCTGGGCCGGCGCCAGCGTGGCAAAGCGCGCGGCCAGCCGGGCCGCGGTATTGGCTTCGATCATTCAGACTGACTCCAGGGTATTGGCAAACGCCTCCAGCTCCAGCAGGGCGGCTTCGTCGGCATGGCGATGCTGCGCGGGCAGCGCGGCAGCCAGTTCGGCCAGCGTGCCGGCGCCAAACAGCAGCGCAAGCGGCGCATCGATGCCGAGTTCGCCTTGAATGCGGGACAGAAGCTGGACGGCCAGCAGCGAATGGCCGCCCAGGGCGAAGAAGTTGTCGTGGCGGCCCACCGTGGGCACGCCGAGCAGGTCCTGCCAGATCGCGGCCAGCCGCGTTTCGAGATCGCCCTGCGGCGGTTCCGCGGCAACGACAACGGGGGCGTCGACCTTTGGCAGCGCGCGGCGATCCAGCTTGCCGTTGGCGGTCAGTGGCAGCGCGTCGAGCCAAACGATCGTGGCCGGCACCATATTGCCGGGCAGCACGGCGGCCAGCGCGCGCCGCAGTTCGGCGGGATCGGTTCGCCGGCCGTCCTCCGGCACGGCATAGCCGGCCAGTTGCATGCCCGTTGGCGTCGCGTCGGCCACCACGGCGGCTTGCCGGACGCCCGGCAGCGCGGCCAGTTGCGCCGCCACTTCGCCGGGTTCCACGCGGAAGCCACGGATCTTGACCTGATCGTCGATCCGGCCGAGGTATTCGAAAACGCCGTCCGCCTGGCGCCGCACACGATCCCCTGTGCGGTAGAGACGGCCACCATGCGCCGAGAACGGGTCCGGAACGAAGCGGTCGGCCGTCAGCGCGGCGCGGCCTAGGTAGCCGCGTGCCAGCGCCGGTCCGCCCAGATACAGCTCGCCGGCCACGCCGTCGGGCAATGGCGCCAGCGCGCCGTCCAGCACATGGGCCACGGTGCCGGCCAGCGGCTGCCCCAGCGGCAGGCCGGTTCCGGGCTGCGGCGCCGTGCCGGCCACGTGCACGAGGACGCCGACCGTGGTTTCCGTGGGCCCGTAGTGGTTGACCAGCCGGCAGGCGGGACGCGCTTCATGAATGCGGGCGCGCAGCGCGGAGTCGGTGGCTTCGCCGCCGAGCACCAGCGTGTGGGCCGGCAGCACGTCTGCCGGCGCCGTGCCGGCCGCCGCCGCGCCGTCCAGCAGCGCGCGCAGATGGCTCGGGACGATCTTGAGCACGTCGATGCGGTGCTCGGCCATATAGCGCGCGAAAGCAGCCGCATCGAACACGCAACGGCGTTCGGGCAGATGCAGCGCAGCGCCGCTGGCCAGCGCGCCAAACAGTACCGTATGCCCGAGGTCCGCCGCCGGTGTCGATACCATCGCCATGCGCAGCCCGCGCGGCAATGCCAGTTGCGCCAGCACGCCATCGAGATAGTGGGCCAGTGCGCCGTGGGAAATCCCCACGCCCTTGGGCCTCCCGGTCGAGCCGGAGGTGTAGATCACATAGGCCAGATGCGCCGGATGTGGCGTCCGCTCCGGGTTCGGCGTCGTGCCTGCGGCGTCGCCGATGTAGAGCGCGGGCTGCGTCAGGTCCAGCATGGACACCGAGGCCGGTGCGGCCAGCAGGGCCTCGGGGCGCTGCGTCAGCAACAGCGCCACGCGGCTGTCCTCGACCATATAGGCCAGGCGGTCGGTCGGATACTCGGGATCGAATGGCACATAGGCGCCGCCAGCCTTCAGGATCGCCAGCAGCGCGACGACCATTTCCACGGACCGCTCGGCCAGCACGCCCACGGGCACATCCGGCCCCACGCCGCGCGCGATCAACTGCCGCGCCAGCGCGTTGGCGCGCCGGTTGAGTTCGCCATAACTCAGCGCCTGGCCGTCGGCGACGAGCGCCGTGGCGTCGGGCGTATCGAGGGCATGGGCCTCGAAGCGCCGATGGACGGGCTGATAGCTGCCGACGAACGCCGAGGAAGGCGACGTCCGCAGACGCGTCGCGTCGATCAGGCTGATCTGCCCCAGTGGCTGCGCCGCATCGGCCGCCATGGCGCGCATCGTGGCCAGCAGCGCCTGCGCCAGCGTTTCGGCCTGGGCTTCCGCCAGACGGGCGCGGTCAAAGCGGCAGGTCAGGCGCAGCGTATCGGTCTGGGCCAGCACCAGCGTCAGCGCGTAATTGGTTTCCGCGCGGTTGGTGATGTTCGCGAACGCCAGCCCGCCCGGCGCGCGGCGCAGCGCGGCATCGACCGGGTAGTTCTCGAAGACCACGATCGAATCGAACAGCGCCTGCCCGCCGTGGCCGGCCCAGCGCTGGATGTCATAGAGCGGCGCGTGTTCGTGCTCGCGCGTGGCAAGGTTCAGCGCCTGGACCTCACGCAGCCAGTCGCCCACGCTCTGGCGCGGCGAGGGCGTGGCCACCACCGGCAGCGTGTTGATGAACAGCCCCAGCATCTGCTGGGCGGCCGGCAGATCGGCGGGGCGGCCGGACACGGTGGCGCCAAACGCCACGCTGGGCTGCGCGGTGCAGCGTTGCAGCACCAGCAGCCATGCCGCCTGCACCAGCGTGTTGAACGTCACCTTCTGCGCGCGGGTAAACGCGGCCAGCGCGGCCGTTGCGTCGGCGTCGAGGTGATGATGCTGCTCGGTATGGCCATCCCCGGACGCGACCGCTGGCAGTGCATCCAGCAGGCGCGTTGGCGTTTCCAGCGACTGCAGTTGCGCCTTCCAGAACGTCTCGCTGGCATCCCGGTCACGCGACTGTAGCCAGCCGATGTAGTCGGCAAAGCGATGTCCGGCAGCCGGCAGCGCTTCGCCCGCGTAGTGGCGCAGCACCTCGCCCAGCAAATGCGCGGTGCTCCAGCCGTCGAGCAGCAGATGATGGACGGTCCAGACCAGATGATGGCGATCCGGCCCCGTGCGCAGCAGCGCGACGCGCATCAGCGGCGGCTGTTGCAGGTCGAAGCGCTGTGCAAGCTGCTCGGCCGCCAGCCGATCCACGTCCTCGGCGGCGCGCCCCGTGAAGTCCGCCTCGATCACGGGCAAGGCGACGTCCTTCGCCACCCATTGCAGCGGCTGGTCGCCGCGATGCAGGAAACCGCAGCGCAGGCTGTCGTGGCGCGCCAGCACGGCCTGCCATGCCGCGACAAAGCGGGCCGGATCGAGACCGTCGATATCGACACGCAACTGGTTCCTATACGCGCTGCCTTCGGGGGCGAAGACGCTATGGAACAGCATGCCCGACTGCATCGGGGACAACGGATACAGGTCCTGCACGCGCGCGGCATCGAGGCATAGTGCGTCGAGCCGGGCCTGCGTCAGGCCAGCTAGCGGAAAATCGGAAGGCGTGAGGCCGACGGCGCCGGAGGTGCAGTGGCGTACGACGGCTTCCAGTTCGGCCCGCAAGGCTCCGGCCAGGCGCTCGATGGTGGCCGTGCGATGCCGGTTCTGGCTGAACGCCAGCGTCAATTGCAGTTCGCCGCCAAGCACTTGCCCGCTGACCGACAGCGGATGCGACAGCGGAGCGGCGGGGTCCTGGGTGCCTCCCGCCGCCTGCGCCCCCTCTGCGGCCGGCCGCCATGCGGCGCCTTCGGCAAAGCTTGCATCGAACTGGCCCAGGTAGTTGAACACCACCTCGGGCTTAGGGACCGCCGCCAGCGCCGACTGCTGGGCCGGCGTGCCCCAGCGGCGCAGCAGGCCGAAGCCGATGCCTTCGCCGGGCACCGCGCGCAGTTGCTCCTTGACCGTGCGGATGGCCGTGCCGATCTCGCCGCTGCCGTCGAGCGCCACCGGGAACATCGTCGTGAACCAGCCGACCGTGCTGCTGAGATCGAGCGAATCATCCACGCCCGCGACGCGGCCGTGGCTTTCGAGGTCCACCAGCACGTCTTCTCGGCCGGTCCACGCGGACAGCGCCCGAGCGAGCGCGGTCAGCAACAGGTCGTTGACCCGCGTGCGATAGGCGGCGGGCGCCCGCTGGAGCAGCGATTGCGTGACGTCGGCCGGCAGCGTCAGCGTCACGCTGGCGCGGTCGGCGATGGTGAGGGAGCCGGTGGCTTCGTCTGCCGGCAAGGAGGCGTCGAATTGAGCAAGCGCCTCCCAATGCGGGATTTCCTCGCCACGGCGGGCGGCGCTGTCGCGCAGGGCTTCGGCCCAGCGTTGGTAGGACGCCGTGCGCGCCAGCAGTTCGATCTGCTTGCCTTGCAGTCGTGCCCGATAGGCCGTATGCAGATCCTCGATCAGCACCCGCCACGACACGCCATCGACCACCAGATGGTGGATCGCCAGCAGCAGTTGCCAGCGGTCTCCGGTCCGCAGCGCGACAGCGCGCAGCAGCGGACCGTGCGCCAGATCGAGGCTGCGCTGGGCGGCTTCGCAGTGCGCCAGCCGTTCGGCCTCCGTTGCGGCGTCCCGCACCCACAGCAGGTCGGCGCAGGTCTCTTCATCGGCGTACGTCTGCTGCCAGACGCCCGACGCTTCGACGAACCGCAGCCGCAGCGCATCGTGATGAACGACCAGATCGCCCAGCGCTGCTGCCAGTGCCCCGGAATCGAACCCATCCCGGCAATCGAGCAGCACCGACTGGTTCCAGTGGTGACGCCGGGCCATCGGCATGGTGAAGAAATCAGCCTGGATCGGCAGCAGCGGGACCGCACCGGAGGGCACCGCGTTGCCGGCATCGGCCCCTAGCGTCACAGGCGTGGCGACCGCCGCCAGTTCGGCCAGTGTCTGGCGCTCGAAAAGCTGGCGCGGCGTCAGCAGCCAGCCGGCGGCGCGTGCGCGCGCCACGATCTGCAGGCTCAGGATCGAGTCGCCGCCGAGTTCGAAGAAGTTGTCGGAGCGGCCCACACGCGGCAGGCCGAGCACTTCGGCCCAGATGCCGGCCAGTGCGGTTTCCACCTCGCCCTCGGGGGCGACGAAGGTTTGGGCGCTCTCGAAGGCCGGCGCCGGCAGCGCACGGCGGTCTAGCTTGCCGTTCGGGGTCAGGGGCAGGGCGTCGATCACGACGAACGCCGCCGGCACCATGTAGTCGGGCAATTCGGCGGCCAATGCGGTGCGGACGGCGGCGATATCCACCTGCGCGCCACCAGCCGGCACGACATAAGCCACCAGCCTTGCGCCGGAAGGGCCCTCGATAGCCAGCACGGCCGCGTTGCCCACACCTTCCTGCGCGAGAATCCGCGCCTCGATCTCGCCCGGTTCGATCCGGAAGCCGCGAATCTTCAGTTGCTGGTCGATCCGGCCCAGATACTCCAGTTGCCCGTCAGGCAGCCAGCGCGCCAGGTCACCCGTGCGGTAGAGCCGCGCACCGTCGTCGGCAAACGGATCGGGAATAAAGCGCTCGGCGGTGAGTGCCGCGCGGTTCAGGTAGCCACGGGCCAGGCCATCTCCCGCGATAAACAGTTCCCCGGCCACACCCGGCGCCACCGGATGCAAACCCGGATCGAGCACGCGGATGCCGAGGTCGGGGATGCGCTCCCCGATGGGGCTGCGTGCGCGCGTGGCGGGGTCCAGGTCGGCACACCTAATCGGCCGGTACGTCACGTGGACCGTGGTCTCGGTGATGCCGTACATATTGATCAGCTGCGGCGCGGCATCACCGGCATGGTCGATCCACGGCCGCAGCGCCTGCGGATCGAGCGCTTCGCCGCCGAAAATGACGTAGCGCAGCGCCAGCGGTGCCTCGTAAAGCTCGGGTTGCGCCAGCAAGGCGCGGAAGGCCGATGGCGTCTGGTTCAGCACCGTGACGCGCTCGCGCCGCAGCAGCGCGATGAATTCCTGCGGGGCGCGGCTCACGTGGAAGGGAACGATCACAAGCTGGCCGCCGTGGCACAGCGCGCCGAAGATCTCCCACACCGAGAAATCGAACGCATACGAGTGGAACAGCGTCCAGACGTCGTCCGCGTTGAAGCCGAACCAATGCTGCGTGGACGCCAGCAGCCGCGACAGGTTGCCGTGCTGCAGTTGGGCCCCTTTCGGCCGCCCCGTGGAGCCCGACGTATAGATCACGTACGCCAGATGTTCCGGCCGCACGTCGACATCGGGCGCCGTGTCGGGCCACACGAGATCGTCGGCATCCAGCATCAGCACCGGCAGGCCATCGCGCGGCGGCAGCAGGTCGCGCAGCGCCGGTTGCGTCAGCAGCGCCGCAATGCCGCTGTCCTCGAACAGATAGGCCAGCCGCTCGGCCGGATAGGCCGGATCGAACGGCACATAGGCGCCGCCGGCCTTCAGGATCGCCAGCAGCCCGACGATCATCTCGGGCGAGCGTTCCATGGCGATGCCGACGCGCACCTCGGGCCCCACGCCGAGCGCGATCAGCCGGTGCGCGAGCCGGTTGGCGCGCCGTTCGAGGTCTCCATAGCTGACCGTGGTGTCGCCATGGCGCAGGGCGATGGCATCGGCGGAACGCGCCGCGTGGCGCTGGATCTGGCGATGCGCGGGCTCGATGGCAGCGGCGCGCCGCAGCGGGCGGCCGGCGGGAAGCTGGTGCGCAAGCACCGCGCCGTCGTACGCGTCGAGCAGCGGCGTCGCCGTCAGCGGCAGGTCCGGTTGATGCATCAGGCCCGACAACTGCGTCACGTAGTAGCGCAGCAGGCGCTCGGCGCTGGCGGCGTCGAACAGCGCGCAGTCGTACTCCAGATGGAGCGTGACATCCTCGGCGCCGGTTTCCGCATCGAGAATCAGGTCGAACTTGGCGCCCGTCTCGCGGGCCTCCACAGCCTCCACCGTCAGGCCCGGCAGCGACAGTCCGGCACCTGCCGTGGCGGTGCGCAGGTTGAACATCACCTGGAACAGCGGCGGCCGGCCCGCATCGCGCGGCACGTGCATGCGGTCGAGCAGCACTTCGAACGGCAGTGCCGCATGGCCCAGCGCGCCCAGCGCATCGGCGCGCAGGCTTTCGCAGAGCGCGCGGCCGGTCACGCCGGGCAAGACGCGCGAGCGGTAGACGTGGGTATTGGCGAAGAAGCCGACCACATCGTCGAGCCCATCGCCGTCGCGGCCGGTGTGCGGCACGCCCACGGCAAAGTCATCCTGCCCCGCATGGCGGCTCAGCAGCGCCTGCCACGCCGCCAGCAGCGCCACGAACGGGGTGCAGCGCTGCGCGACGCAGAACGCGCGCAATGTGCGGGCGAGCCGCGCGGGCAAGGCAGCGTTGACGCGGCGGGCGATACGCGTCGCGTCGGCGCCATGCGGGCGGTCCGTGGGGAGCTGCAGCGCGGGTACATGGCTACCCAGCAGGCGTTGCCACCAGTCGCGCTGCGTATCGAGCGCGCCGCTTGCCAGGGCATCGCGCTGGCGGCTGGCATGGGCGGCAAAGGTCGCACCTGGTGTCGCAAGGCGCACGGCGTCGCCCGCCAAGGCCTGACCGTAGGCTTGCGCGAGATCGCGCGCAATCACGGCATTCGAGACGAAGTCCGAGACGATGTGGTGCAGCGACAGCAGCAGCACGTGGTCGTCGGGGGCGCGCATCAGCAGCGTCGCCCTCAGCAGCGGCGCCTGGCCCAGGTCGAACGGCCGCGCGGCTTCGGCGTCGATGCGGGCGTGCAGCGCGTCAGCGCCCATCGCCAGCGGGGCCTCTGCCAGCGCAAACGCCGGCGAGGGCTCCACCACCTGTCGCGGCAGCGCGCCCGGCGTGGCCGCATCGGCGACGAAGCGCGTGCGCAGCGCCGGATGCCGCGCCATCACGGCGCGCAGCGCGGCATCCAGCGCGGCGCGGTCCAGCGCCCCGCGCAGCACATAGGCGCGCGTCTGGTTGTAGGCAGTGCTGCCCGGCTCGTATTGCAGCAGGAACCACAGCCGCTGCTGCGAGAACGACAGCGGGGCGTCGCCGCCATCGGCTGGCCCAGTGGACGCCATGGCGTCGGCATCCACGCCAGCAGGCAATTGGGCGGCCGCGTGCGTTGCGGATTCGGCGTCCTGCTCCAGCAGAAGTGCCAGTAGCGCTGCCTGCTGAGCAGCGTTGGAAGATTGCGTCATGAATGCGGTCCTGAAGAAGTAGCCTGTTTTCCCGGTATCCCGATCGGTCGACGCCCCGGCGCGTCCATCGCGCCGGGGCTGTCGTCATGCCGTGGCGCCGGCCGATGCGCGCAGGGCGGCAAGGGCCTCCGGAGACATCGCCGCCAACTGGCGTTGCAGGCCGGCGAGCGTCTCCAGGCCATCGGGGTCCGTAGCCGTGGCGCGCAGGGCGCCGGCCAACGCGGCGGCACTCGGGGCGTCGAACACCACCGCAGGCGCGATTTCCAGCTTGAGCAGCTTGCGAATCCGCGCCACCAGCTTGATGACCAGCAGCGAATGGCCGCCGGCCTCGAACAGATCGTCATGGACCGCCAGCGTGGGCGCGCCAAGCAGATCGCGCAGTTGGTCGAGCAGCAGCGCTTCCAGCGCGCTGTCCGGCTCGCGGGACGGGACGGACGCCCCGGCCGGCTCGGCAAGGGCCGAAGCAGCGAGTGCCCGGCGATCGATCTTGCCGTTGCGCAGGCGCGGCAGCGCCGCGACGGCAAACCACTGCGCGGGAATCATCGGATCGGGCAGGCGCTCCGCCAGCGCCTGGCGCAGTGCATTGCGTCGCGCGGCTGTCAGCGCGCCATCCGCTTCCGCCTCGGGCACGAGCCACGTGGCCAGACGTGTCGTCCCGTTGTCGGCCGTCACCGGCAGCACGACCGCCTGACGGACGCCGGGCAGTGCTTCCAACGCCTGTTCGATCTCGCCGCACTCGATGCGGAATCCGCGAATCTTGATCTGGCTGTCGGCGCGGCCAATCAGCTCGATACCGCCTTCGGGCAGATAGCGTGCAAGGTCGCCGCTGCGGTAAAGCCGCCGGCCAGCGTGCTCGGGATGCGGGACGAAGGCGTCACTGGCCACGCCACCGAGATAGCCGGCGCCAAGCTGGGCGCCGCCCAGATAGAGTTCGCCCGTTTCACCGACCGTCGCCGGCTGCCCCGCCACAGTGCGGACATGAGCCTCGCAGTTCGCCAGGACACGCGTCAGCGGCAGGGGCGCTTCCGGCAGGTCGGCGGCACGGCCCGCTTCGTGGACCAGGATGCCCACGGTGGTCTCCGTGGGGCCGTAGTGATTGCAGAGGCGGACATCGGGTGCACGCTTGCGCAGGCGCGCCAGCAATGCCGGCGAGGCCGCTTCGCCGCCCACCACCACCGTGGCGTGCGGCGGCAGCGCCAGCGGCGCCGCATCGCCGTCGAGCAGCGCATCGAGATGGGACGGGACGATCTTCAGGCAGTCCACCTGTTCGCGGGCAAGGAAGCGGGCAAAGCTGGCGGCATCCTGCATATCGGCATCGTCCGCCACACAGAGGCAGCCGCCATGCCACAATGCGCCGAACAGCGTGGTGTTGCCGAGATCGGCCGCCACGGTGGACGTCAGCGCAAAGCGCTCGCAGCGATCGAGCCGCAGCGCCTGGCCGGAGGCCGCCGCATAGTTGAGCAACTGGGCGTGCGAGATCGGCACCCCCTTTGGCGTGCCCGTGGAGCCCGACGTGTAGAGCACGTAGGCCGTCTGGTCCGCTTCGATATCGGGCAGCGACGCCCCGGACGTGACGCCGGACGAAGACGCCGGCCACGCGGCGACATCCGCGTGCGGTGTCGGACCGGCTGCGTCCGCGAGGTGCGCGGCGTCGGTCAGCACCAGCGTGGCGCCGGCGTCCGCCAGGATCCGCGCGCGCCGCTGCGGCGGCCATGCGGGGTCCAGCGGCAGATAGGCGCCACCGGCACGCATCACCGCCAGCAGCGCGATCACGAGTTCGCCGGAACGTGGCAGCAGCAGGCCCACCGGCTGGCCCGGGCGCCAACCCAGTGACGGCAGATGGCTCGCCAGCGCATCGACGGCGGCGGACAGTTCCGCATAGCCCCACTGGCGACCACCGGCGGATAGCGCGGCGGCCAGTGGCCGTTCGGCGGCCCAGTGTGCCAGCCGCTGCGGCAGCATCTGGGTGCCGACGTGCAGCGCCGGACCGTGCATCGCCGCGATACGAGCCTGATCCGCGGCCGTGGCCAGCGGCAGCGCCGAGACGGTGGTCCCCGACTGCGTCGGCAGGGTCCGCAGCAGGGTCAGGTACTGGTCGAGCAGGCAGGCCATCGCGTCGGCGCGATAGTGCTCAGCCGAATAGTGCAGCGCCAGTTCGCCCGGCAAACCAGCATCGCCGGCATGGACGTGCAGCGCCAGCTCGACGCCCGGCGTCGGTGCCTGCGGCGCAGCGATGCGCCATGCGATATCGCCGTGATGCGCGCGGAGCAGGGCAGGGCCGGTGGTGGCGAAGCCGATACGCGTCGGCGTGCCGGACGCGGCATCGGCCGTGGCGTGCTCGCGCCAGCCCGCGTGCTGCTGAAGCTGGGCGCTGAACTGGCCGAGCCAATCGGCGACGCTGCGTTCCGCGTCGGGCTCTACCGTGACGGGGAGCACCGACTCGTAGCGGCCGACGGCGCCGGCCAGCGCCTCGAAATCGTCGCGGCTATCTTGCCACCAGCCCGCGCAGAATCGGCCCGTGGGATCGAGTCGGGCGAGTAGCAGCCACCATGCCGCCTGCAGCACATGCACGAGCGGCAGGTCGAGCTGGCTGGCCAGGCCGGCGAGCGCAGCGGCATCTGCCTCCGGCATTTGTGCCGATAGCGTGCGCAGCGCGCCAATGGGCGCCGTGCCCGCCTGCCGCCACGGCAGGCGCGGGGCGTCGAGCCCGGCAAGACGGTCGCGCACGGCCTGCCAGTAGGCTTGCCCGGCCTCGACGTTGTCCTGCGCGAGACCGGCGGTCCACTCGAGGTAATCGGCATAGGACAGCGGGGCTTCCCCGGCCGGCACGGCATCGTCGGCGTACGCCTGCGCGAGTTCGCGCATCAGCGTGACCAGGCTCGGGCCATCGATGGCGAGCGGATTGGCGGCCAGCGATACGTGCGTACGTTCGGCGCCGCCCGGTTCGCGAAGGCGCTGGACGCTTGCCTGCAAGGCCGGCACATCACCACGGGCTGCAGGCGCCGACAGCGTCATGACGGGCGCCGGGCCTTCGAAATGCTGGCGCAGTCCGCGCAGGCCGTCGACGCATCTGAATGCCAGGCGCGCAGCCGGATGGCGCGCGGCGACGTGCGCCAGTGCCCGCTGCAGGCGCTCGGAATCGAGCGTGCCGTCGAGGGTGGCCGTCAGCGTGAGCGGAACGTCCGCGTGTGCTTCGAATGCCCGCTGTTCGCGGCCAAGGGCCTGGGCGTGGCCCGGGAAATCGCTTCCGGTGCCGAACGGATGGACGATGGCATTCATCGTTCAGCCCTCCAGCGTGGCGAGGGCCACTTCAGCGCTGTCCGCCGTAGCGGGACGGCCCGCCAATGCCGGCAGGTCGCGGCGCTCGAACATGTCGCCCATCGCCACGACGATCTTGCGCGGCCCCTCGAACGGATCGCGCGCGTGGGCGGCCAGCATGTTGTCGAGCATGACCACGTCGCCCTGGCGCCACTGGAAGCGCACGGCGCAGGCTTCATACAGTTCGCCGATCAGCGCCATCACGTCGTCGCCGATCGGGCTGCCGTCGCCAAACAGCACCTGCCGTGGCATCCGCTGCGGGCCGACGATCTCAAGCAGGTCGCGTCGCACCTCGGGGTCCAGGCAGGCCGTGTGGTGCAGCTGCACCTGATTGAAGAAGCTGCGCTCGCCGGTGACCGGGTGGGCAATCACGGCGGGACATTGCTCGCGGGTCTGCAGCGTATCGGCGTCCAGCCATGCGAAATCGGTGCCCGAGGCGCGCAGCCGGGCCTCCACCTCGTCGCGCGAGTCCGTCTTGAAGAAGTCGCGCCAGCTCACATCGAGCTTGTCGTTGAACGTGCGCACGTAGCGCAGCCCCTTGCTTTCGAAGCGGGCGGCCAGTTCGCGCGGCAGCCGGCGATACATCTCGCGGCAGTCGACAATCGGCGTGGCACCGCCGACGGGCGAGGGCAGCTCACAGAAGAACCACTGCTTGCGCGGCCAGCGCGACAGATGCGCGCTTTCGTTGTGGTACAGGATCATCTCGCGCTCCGGATACGGCGTGGAGCGATACGTGTTGCGGCCGCCTTCCTTCTTCGGCAGATCGCCATACGACCCATAGAGCCCCGGCTCGATCGATTCCGCGAACCGTTCGAACTCCTGCGGCGTGCGCAGGCCGAAGCCGCGCAGCAGGATGCCGCCGTGGCGGCACAGCGTGGCCTCGATGTCCTGCCGATGGGCCAGCGCCCATGCCACGGGGTCCAGGTCCAGCGTGGTCGGTTCGATCACGATGGGGAAGGTCTGGCCCGGCGACAGGAACGACGTCCGCACGAGCGGCGCGGCCGGAGCCGCTTCTGCCGCCGTTTTCGGGAGCCCGGCGACATTGCCGAGTTTGTTGAGCTTGGCGAGCTTGTCGAGCTTGCTGGGACTGGAAATCTGGCTGGAAGTCATGGCGGGCATATCGGTAGCGGGTTCGCAAAGGCTGGCCGGCACAACGAGGCCGGACAACGGAAGGGCGGGGTTCGACACGGCCTGGGCCAGCACGGCGCCGTAGGCATCGGCAATGCGGTGAGCGGTGGCGCGCGGGAACAGGGCCGTCGCGTAGACCCATTCGGCGCGCAGGCCATCGGCGTGGGGGGCGAGGAACACGGCGAGGTCGAACTTGGCGGCGTGGACAGGCGTCGGCAGGCGTTCGGCACGCAGGCCCGCGAACTGGCGCGCGTCGGCAGGCGTGTTCTGCAGTACGAACAGCATCTGGACCAGCGGGTGCCACGCGCGCTCGCGCGGCACGCCGGCCACTTCGACAATGCGCTCGAAGGGAAGAGCCTGATGATCGAAAGCGGCCAGCGTGGCATCGCGCAACTGGGCCAGCAGGGCGGCGAACGTCAGCGTGGCATGGGGCCGCGCGCGCAGCGGCAGCACGTTGACGAAGAAGCCGATCAGTTCCTCCAGCTCGCGCCGCGTGCGGCCGGCCACGTCGATGCCGACCAACTGGTCTTCGGCACCGCCCAGCCTGTGCAGCAGCGCGTGGAAGGCTGCCAGCAGCACCATGTAGCGCGTGGCGCCGTGGGCACGGGCCAGCGCATCGACGCGCGCCAGCAACGCATCGGGAAGCTCGCTGTGGCATGCGGCGCCGGTGGTCGAAGCCACGGGCGGGCGACGGTTTGGCGACGGGATCGTCGTAAGGCGCGGCGCGCCTTGCAGCGCATCGCGCCAGAACGAGGCCTCGGATGGCTGGGACCGCGCGCCGTCCGCGCCATGCTGATGGACGGCGTAATCCGCGTACTGGATCAGCAGCGGCGGCAGATCGAGCGCGGTGCCCGCGATGGCGGCGTTGTAGCCGGCCGCGAGCGTATCGAGCAGGATGTCGATGGACCAGCCATCGCCGACGATATGGTGCAGCGTGAGCAGCAGCGCGTGATCGTCGTCGGCCAGCCGCACGAGCCGCGCGCGCAGCAGCGGGGCGCTGGACAGATCGAATGGTTCGCGCGCCTGGGCTTCAGCCAGTTCGTGCAAGGCCGCCGCGCGCTGGGATGCGTCCAGCGACGACAGGTCGTGGTACGGCAGATCGATCGTCAGCGCGGACGCGATGCGCGCGGAGGGCGCACCGTTCGCGTCGGCCGGATAGGACGTACGCAGGATTTCGTGGCGTTCGACGAGCGCGTTCAGGCTGGCGCGCATGGCCTGCGCGTCGAGCGGGCCGGAAAGGCGCAGGCCGCCGGCCATGTTGTAGATCCAGCGGTCAGCGGGCGCGGCAATGCGGTCCGTCAGCCACATGCGCTGCTGCGCGGGCGCCAGCGGCATCTCGCCGGTACGCGGTGCGCGCGCAATCGGCGCGTCGGCGCCATCGTTGCCGCCGACTTGGAGCGACTCCAGCGCGGCCGCGCAGGCGGCGAGCGTAGGGTGCTCGAACGGCAGACGCATGGGCACCGCCGCGCCGAATCGCTCACGCAGGCGTGCCACAAGGCGCGCGGCCGTCAGCGAACTGCCGCCGGCCGCAAAGAAATGAGCCTGCCGGTCGGCGGGCGCCGCGCCCAGCAGCTCTTGCCACAACGCGGCAAGGGCAATCTCGGCTTCGCCGCGAGGGGGCTCACCGGCGGCCGGGGCCTGGCCGTTGGCGGAGATTCCGCCGCGCGAGAAGGCGCCATGCGACCACACGGCGCAGGCGTCCAGGCCGTCGTCGAGCCAACCCTGCCGACACGCGCTGCGTTGGAGCTTGCCGCTGGTGGTCTTGGGCAGGCCACCGGGGTTCAGCAGCAGCGCCACGGCCAGCGTTTCGCCACAGGCATTGCCGACCGCTTCCGCGAGCGCCTGGACCAGCGCCACATGTCCGATGCGCTTCTGGTCCGGCCGCGAGATCTCGACGGCAATGCCAATCGCCTCGCCATTGGGGCCCTGCACGGGAAACGCCGCCACGCGGCCACGGCGCGCGGCGGTGACCTTCGCTTCCACAGCCTGCTCGATATCCTGCGGATAGAGGTTCTGGCCGCGTACGATGATCAGGTCCTTGCGCCGGCCCGCGATGTAGAGCTGGCCGTCGCGCATCAGGCCGACATCGCCGGTGCGCAGCCGGCGTTCGGCACCGGCGTCGCCAGTGAACGTGGCCGCCGTGGCGCTGGCATTGCGCCAGTAGCCGTGGGCCACGCTCGGGCCCGCGATTTCGATCTCGCCAACGTGCCCATCCGCGACTGCCTGGCCATCCCGATCGGCAATGCGCACGGTATGGTCGGCGCGGGGGAATCCGCAGGCGACCAGTTCCATGCCGCTGTCGGTGGCATTCGCCGTCTTCCCCAGGCCCTGTGCCAGGGCGGCAGGGTCGAAGCGCTCGCTCAGCATGCCCGTGCCACGCTTGCCGCCAGTGGCGAACAGCGTAGCCTCGGCGAGGCCGTAGCACGGATACAGCGCCTGCTTGCGGAAGCCGGCCGGTGCGAAGCGGTCGACGAAGGCACGCAGCGTGTCGGCGCGCACGGGCTCCGCGCCCGAGAATGCGACGTCCCAGCTCGACAGGTCGAGCCCTTCGAAATGGCTGTCGCGCACGCGTTCGACACAAAGCCGATAGGCGAAATCGGGGCCGCCCGACAGCGTGCCGCGATGCCGGCTGATGGCCTGCAGCCAGCGTGCCGGCCGCTCCAGGAAGAACTGCGGCGACATCATCGCCACGGGCACGCCGCTGTGGATGGGCTGCAGCAGGCCGCCGATCAGGCCCATGTCGTGATACAGCGGCAGCCAGCTGACCATCGTGTCGCCGGGCCGCACGCCCATGCCGGTCGCGATCGCCACCTCGTTCGCAATGACATTGCCATGGCTGACCATGACGCCCTTCGGCGAAGCCGTGGACCCCGACGTGTATTGCAGGAAGGCCAGCGTGTCCGGGCCGGCAGGGTAGGGATGCCAGTCGTCCCGCGTGGGCGGCTGCGGATCATCGGCCAGGATCACGGCGGCACGCGGTGCGATGGCGGCCAGCGCATCGTGGTGCGCGGTGGCCTGCGCCGTGCTGGTCAGCAGCAGCGCGGGGTCCGCATCGCAGGCCATGGCGCGCAATCGCGCGACCTGCGCCGAGCGGACCGCGCCGGGCTCGAAGGCGGGCACGGCGATCAATCCCCCGTAGAGGCAGGCGAAAAACGCGGTCATATAGTCGATCCCGCTGTCGAGCAGCAGCATCGCGCGGTCGCCGGGCGCGGCGCGCGACGCCAGATGGGAGGCGAGGGCGCGCACGCGGGCATCGAGCGAGGCGTAGTCGTAGCGGGTATCGCCGGCGGCGTCGATGGTGATCAGTGCCGTATCGCCGGCGCGGTGCACGGCCAGTTGGCCGAGGTGGGCCACCAGCGTGGCCGGGACGTTTGGAGCGGACTGCATACTTGGGATCGACTTTTCAGGAAGACGGTTGGCTTGGATGCTTGGGCGACGCGGCGGGCGTCACGCAAACGCGGGCATGGTGGATGCCTGAGGCGCCTCCAGATGGGTCACGAGGCGGCGAACCACTGCGGCCGGATCGTCGTGCAGGAAGAAATGCCCGCCGGCAAACCAGTCCAGCGTGTGGCCGACCTGGGATTCGATGGCCCAGGCATGGAGGTCGGCGGGCAAGATCGGATCGTCGTGGCCCGCGAAGACATGCAGCGGCATCGGCAGCGGTGGGACGTCGGCACGCTGGAAGCTCTCGCAGACGCGATAGTCGGCATCGAGCACGTCCAGCGTCATGCGCAGCAGCTCGGGATCGGCAAAGACGGCCTCGGGCGTGCCGCCGTGCTTGCGAAGGTCTTCGGCCAGCGCCGCGTCGCCGCGCAGGGCGGCCAGGCGCCGGGAATCCCGTCGGGTGGGTGCGGCGCAGCCGGAAACGACCAGGCCACGCGGCAAGCCATAGCCACGCTCGCGCAGCAGATGGCAGACGCGCCAGGCAAGCAAGCCGCCCATGCTGTGGCCGAAGAGCCCATACGGCATGCCGGCATGCGCGCGATGCCGGCACAGGGCGTCGGTCATCGCGCTGGCAAGGGCCTCGAAATCCCGCAGCAGCGGCTCGTCGAGACGCGCGCCACGGCCGGGCGGCTCCAGCGGAACCAGCGCGATATCGGCCGGCAACAGGCGGCGCCAGCGCAGATACGTCGTGGCACTGGCCCCCGCGTGCGGCAGGCAGAACAGCTGCAACGCGGCCATGGTCAGGCGTTCGTCCGCGTTGGATCCTCCATGAAGCGGCGCAGGCTCAGCGGACGCATGTCGGTCCACGTGCGCTCGATATAGTCCAGGCAGGCCTGCTTGCCACCGCTGAAGCCCGCCGCGCGCCATCCGCCCGGAATGGCCTTGTAGTCAGGCCAGATCGAATACTGCTCTTCGTGATTGACGAGAACCAGGAATGTGGCGTCGTCGCGATCGAAACTCATGGAAAGCTCCCGTTCGGTACTGGATCATCCGGCGCCACCGATATGGCGCCCGTCACCTTGTTGGACGAAACGGGGAAGCAAGTATTTAGGGGGGGGTTTTGGGGCTGGGGTGTGGGGGTGGATGGGGGTTTAGGTGGTTATCGTATTTAACATAATAAACGGCTGCGGCGAAACCTATTATGTCAATCCTGCAACGGCATGGCACCGTCCCGAGAGATCCTCGTATAGTCTCCCTACCCGTCACCTCCTGCTACACGGTTCAATTTAGCCATGGGGCAATACCTCCAAATTGCAGTCCGAGCCTTCGGCGTCGGCGCCATCCTTGTGATCGTCGCCGTTGCCTCTCGGCAAGTATATCTGCGGGTCGCTGCTGAGGCTGGTAGTGCCGGCGGTGAAGAGGATCCTGCAGCAATGATGTTGATCCGATGCGAGGCCATGCACAGCCGCCTGCAGAATCGGCCTGTTTCCGAAGACACTGCAGATGCTGACGAGGCGCCGCGTGCCCGGTGTATGGAGTCCTGAATTCGCAGCAAATCTAAGCAGTCTTCAGTTCACGCTCCTTGTGTGGCGCTAATGGGCCGTCCCGCGCGCCGGCCCTGGTTCGATCTGACTCCGGAATCACGGCGGCGCGTATGTGGCCGGCATGCGGCTGGGCCGGGACCTCCCCGCAAGCGCCCCTCGCACGCGCCCAGCCTTTGCGAATATCCTCCCCAAGGGGGCTTACCGCTGCGGGGCGACAAGGTGAACATCAGAGGTGCGTCATGCCGAGCGGCAAGCGCATGCTGCAACCCTGGCGCGGCTGGAGGCCTGGCGGGCGGAGCTGGAGGCAGCTGGCCGTCCGCTGGTGGAGCTACGTACCCAATTCTCGACCGAACAGGAACGGGCCCGTGGCGGAAGGCCGGTGGCCAAGGGCCGATCACGAATGAAGAACCGGGTGCGCCGGCGCTCCCCCTCAACCCACATGACGGTAGCGATGGCAATGGAAATTGAGCGGGCGGACGCGATCCGCTGGATCTGGGCGCAGATGCTCGAGTATGGGCTGACGATGGAAGAGTTGGAGGCGGCCGGGTGCTTTGCGCCGCCGCCGAGCCCGAGCCCGGTCTGCTACCGCAATGCAGAGGGGCTGAGTTGGGACGGGGCGGGCGAAATGCCGGACTGGCTGCGGCGGGCGGTCAATGCCGGGCAGACGGTAGAGTTTTTCCGCGTCGAGTAGCACAAGAAAGCGACCCTGCTAGTTTCGAGGCCTGCGACGGCGCCGAGAATTGGGCACGCCGAGGTGGGGTCCATGCTCGATGGCGTGAGGTTGAGGGCATCCCAAGATTCGCCCAAACCGCTATCACATGCGCGCGTCCCTCGCGGTGTGGCGACAACTCCCGGGCGCCTGCCATGGCCCTTGTGATAGCGGGCACATCCCCTTCTCGCAAAAAATGAGCCGTGAACTGCCGGCCTAAACTTCCTTCGTGTCGAATATGAGCATGTCAACGCCGGCCTGGGCAAAATTGGCCACGTCAGCTGCTGCTGCGGTGCCCTCAGGCGAAGCCATTGCCTGCTGGAGCGCCGCCAGCGAATCAAAGCTCAGCACCGCGACCAAGTGAAATGGCGAATCGCCGGCCGGGCTTGCAACCGAGCCGCTGCTGACCTCGTAGCGTCGCAGGCCGGCGATCTTCTTGGCGATCGGAACATGGGTCGAGAAGTAATAGGAATCGAACGCCGCCGTGTCCGCAGGCTTCTTGTATAGCACCACTAGCTTTGCCATCGTGGTTTCTCCAGACGTGAGTTAGATAGAGCCTGAGTTTGCTTGTGTAGCTTTCCTATAGCGTGTGAACCCCATTTCCGTCAGGGCACGTATTGTCCGGTGCGCTTGATGCATAACGGTACAAAACTGTGGTTCGCAGCGGGTTCCGGCGTAGGTCGACAGGGGCATGGCTTGGGGCACGCGCCGTGGAACGTTACGGAGTCACGCCCCCCCCCGCCATTCCATCCTTCGGGGTCGGGAGCTTGATGGACAACTAGCTTCAGCTATTACGGCCGCTGTGCCGAGAGCGCTCCGTTTGGTCTTCGGTACAAGCTGACTGACTCTTAACGAATGCGGCGCACGGCTTCGAGCATGGAATGCCCCTGACTTGTCAGGCGGGGGTAGGCATCGCCGGTATCATGACCATGCTCCAACGT
This sequence comes from Cupriavidus sp. PET2-C1, assembly GCF_054515855.1. Classification (NCBI taxonomy): domain Bacteria; kingdom Pseudomonadati; phylum Pseudomonadota; class Betaproteobacteria; order Burkholderiales; family Burkholderiaceae; genus Cupriavidus; species Cupriavidus sp. PET2-C1. The sequence continues at coordinate 10,672 of NZ_JBTNRJ010000003.1, read as the reverse complement.
GACCAGCTTGTGAACCAACAAGGTGTCCAATTGCTCGGGCTCGAGGTCGTCGATCTCCTGCGTGTCGCCAAGCAGCAGTAGCGCGGCGATTTCATGCGGACTTAGCATCTCGGCCTCCTTTGTCGCGGTTGGAAAAACGAACTACGACTGCTTCCCCGAGCTCGATTCCACAGTGGACGGTGGCGACGGCAGTGGGTCATCGGTGCGAGGAACTGGGAGCGTGCACCGAACGGCCACAATAGACTTCTTTATCGCCGGCATCAAGTCAGATATATGCGGCAACGCCGCAAAGTGAAGCAGCGCCGGAGCCTGTCACCGCCGACGGTGGATTGGTACGCCTCGCGTTCGCGCGAGCGGTGGATCCAGGTCTGGAGGCCCTTCGAGGGCCCGCTGTTGTCGCGCGCGCAGGGCTACGCGCTCGGGGTGCTCAACAACCTCTACCGCTTCCTGGCCGACCGGAACTACCTGATGGGCGATTCCTGGCACGGCATCCACGTGCCGCGCAAGGCCCGGCCGGCACTGGACGTGGGGCGCAGCCTGACCGAGGACCAATGGACGTTCGAGCTGGCCCAGCTCGATGCACTGCCGCCCATCTCGGCCCACCAGCGCCTGCAGGTCGCCTTGCCGCTGCGGCACGCCACCCGCCTGCGCTTGTCGGAAGTGGTCGCTGCCGCCACCGGCCATCTGGAGTGGGTCAACCTGCCCGGTGCTGGCCACCGCGCCGGCACCAAGAAGCGGATCGAGGGCCGGTGTCTGGAAGTGGTGGGCAAGGGCAACAAGCTGCGCCGCGTGCCGGTGCCGCCGGGGGCGATCGCGCGGCTGGGGGCGTATCTGGTGGCGCGCGGTCATCCGGCCGACCGGGGAGCCAACCGGGTCCCGGGCGGCGTCACGCTGCTCGGCCACACCACCGACCTGGGCGAGCGGGCGCCGTGGGCCGGTGCGCACACCGCCGCCAACCCCGTCGGTTCCGCAGCCGAGATCAGCGCCGTCACGCTCGCCAAGCAGATCAAGAGGTTCCTGATGACTGTGCCGGCACGCTGCGTCTCGCCGATCCGCGCCGCGCGGATCGGCTGGAGGCCGCCAGCACGCACTGGCTGCGGCATACACACATTTCGCATGCGCTGGCGGCCGGCGTGCCGATCGAGGTGATGCAGCAGAATGTCGGCCATGGCTCGCTGGCGACGACCAGCCGCTACGTGACGACCGAGGACGCGCGGCGCATGGAAGCGATGCAGGCCGTGTGGGATACCGGCAATGATGATTGATTGTGCGGCCCAAATCGTTGCACCTTTCCGACTACCAAAACGTTATACCTATGTCTCTTGAGATTGAGCGCGCCGCAGCCACGGTGTGGATCCGTGTGCAGATGGCCAGGCACGGCCTGACCTTGACCGACCTGCAGGCGGCCGGCTGCTTCGCCGAGAAGGCACCGCCGCCGGTTCCCGAGCCGGCGCGCACCTACCGCAACGCCGAAGGGCAAAAATGGGACGGGCAGGGCGAGATGCCAGCCTGGTTGCAGCGGGCGGTCAACGCGGGGCAGTCGCCCGAATTCTTCCGGGTCTAGTTGTGCCGTGCTCCAATCTCCGGCTAAAGGGCGATGGATGACCTATCACGCGAAGAACTCGCGCTTCGCGCCGCCAATCGCCGCATTGACGGGGCGCAAAGAAGAATCACCAAAATGAACGGCAAAGTACAGCGCCTTCGTGCAAACGGAACCGTAAGCTCCGACGCAGACGAGCTGCTATCTGAGTCCGGTGCTCGGCCACATCCCGGCGACGATCGCGGTCGTACGGCTGGGCGACTGAGCCCTTCCGCCTTTCGCCACCATGCATCCGCGAGACGTCTGTCGTCAAGCTTGCAGGTGCCTCCCAGCCTCGCGAAGCGTCAACGCGGAAAGGCTGTAGCGATGGGCGGCGAGGAATGCTGACACTGCATCCGGATTCCAGTTCGCGTAGTCGCGCAGGGCCCAGCCGATCGCCTTACGGATGAAGAATTCGGTCTCCGGCGCCAACGTTCGCGCGTAGCGGAATAGCCGCGCCTCGTCCGTCTCTAGCCGCCAGCCCAGTTGGTGGAGCATCGCGACGCGCCGCACCCACGGCGAGTCATGCCCGAGCCAAGCATCAGCGCAGGCCTGCGCGTCGGCATCGGTTTTTCGCTCGCGCGCGATCACGGTGCCGATCGTAACGGCGAGACTGTCGACTGTGTCCCACCATGGCTCGGACTGGGCGAGCGCGAGGATCGGCGCGATCCGCGTGGCATCGAACCGGGCAGCGTATTTGCGCAGCAGATCCGCGGCTGCATAGCGGTACTCGCGCTCGGGTTCGCGCCACAGCAGTTGCGCGACGGCCACCCATTCGCGGTCGCGCCACGGCACCGTCGGCAGGGCGCGCAGCGCTCGCCGGCGGGCCGGCGTGGGAATGCCGAGAAACGGAAACTGATCGCGCATGTAGGCGCGCATTTGGGCAGCGGCGGCCGGATCGGCCAGCGGCTGCAGCGCGCGGCGGATGTGCCCGACGTAGGTCTCGGGAGTGATGTCAGTGGGGGGAGTTGGCCGTTCTGCCGTCATGCCTGTTGGCTCCGATGCTTGTGCATAGCACGAATGGTATGAACATCCGTTGCGGTATGGGGGTGAACAGCTACCACGACGTTGTGAACACTGCCTCCGTCAGGCAGATGTCGGCCATCAGCGTTCACTCTACTTTGTCAGCGCGAAGCGGTCACTCGCCGTATATCATCAAGGCTTCGCACGAAAGTACCCGCCAAGGGGGTTTGGCCGAAAAAGTTTGCCTGCCTCTCACCACGGTAGCCGAACCTTGACGCTATCCCGATGCTCTGCGATATAGAGCGAGGGCAGGAAGCGGGAAAGGAAGGTGAATTCGTTGTAGCAGTGCATGAGCAGTGCCTGTCCGAATACATCGGGAAATGCCGCCTTGATCTCCTCGGCGCTATGCCCTTGCGCGGGCATATCCTCGCCAAGGTAGAAATGACTTCTCAGCGTCATCCCCGATTGCGTATCGCGTCCCATGTGCAACAGCCGGCCGCCAAGTATTTCGCCGCTGCCAGTGCGGCCAGGCGCATCTCCCATGCCTACCCGGCCGCAAACCGCCGCGCTGACAGCGCCCCGGTCCCTGGCATCGTCGTACGCCGCGGCATCGAAATACTCATGGGGATGACGAAACTGAATCGCGAGCTTTTCCGCTGGCGATCCGGAGAAATGCTCCTCGACCAGATGAATGGACCCGATATGTGTGCCATCCTGAGCCTCTGCCCACTCGCTTGAGACATGGTCGGCAGGATGCCACCAGATGTACTGCTGCGTATTTGGGCGAAAGCGGAACCACCATTCAAACATTTCCCCCGTACAGCCGTGTAGTTCCGTGCGGCAGGCTACGTGCAAGACGCCGCTTGCGAGACGTTCATAGCCGGTCTCCAGGGCAAGCGGAGCCGGATCGAGCAAGGCGTGCGCTTCAGACAATTCCATCCCTATCTCCTTCAGAAAAAATTGAACACCAACTGACTGCCACCTTAAAACCGTGTGGCCATCCCGATACGCCCGATGGCCTGACTGGATCCGGAAGACGCCGCGTCTGGCCCGAAGAGTCCATTGATCCATGCCTGCGCGCCGTGGTCGCCGGCAGCATGCTGGTAGACGCCTTCCAGGTAGACCGAGGTGCGTTTCGACAACGCATACATCAAGGTCGACGTGATCTGTTGCGCTTTGTTGTGGCTGAGCTGTGCATTTCCCTTCATCCACTGGTAGTTGGCCCCAAGTGTCAGGGCGCCGGAGAGGGTCCAGTTTGCGCCCGCCTGCACGACGTTGACCATGGCACCGGAGAGTGTGTTGCGCGTGTTCGTGTAAAGAAGGTGGGCCAGCACCGAAGGGAATCCATAGTGCACGCCCACGCCGATGTTGCGTATGCCGTCCCGGCCATTGTTGATCGCGCTGTAGCGCGCGTCCGTGACGGCAGCACCAAGCGCCAGCGGTCCGCGCTCATAATTCACTCCTGCGCTGGCGGTCCTCCCGGAGGTTGTCGAACCCGCGACCTCGCCGAAGCCATACAGGGCGCCAAGCGTGAAGCCGCCAATTGACGGTGTCACATACTTGACGGAATTTGCGACCCGCGTGGAGGCGCCGACGCGATCGAAGTCGGTCGCTCCCGTTGGATTATTCGGAATGCCGAGGCCAGTGAACGGACCATTCCGGAAGTTGTAGAAGCCGCCATATAGCAGGCCACCGTCAAGACCGGCGAACAATAGGGATTCAGTCATGAAGTCGTACTGGTTCCCCAGGGAAATCTTCCCCCAGGATGCATTGCCAAGACCGACCAGTGCCTGTCTGGCGAAGAGCGAGCCATTCGACGGAATCGTTGCTCCATTGTCATTGCTGAACTGGCTGGCCAGTTCAAAGAATACCTTGCTGCCTCCGCCAATGTCCTCGTTCCCGCGCATCCCGAATATGCTTGGCACATACACACCGGTGTCGAGCAATACGCCCCGATTGCCGGATTGATTGTTTACATACGTCACACCGGCATCGAGCATGCCGAACAGGGATACGCTGCTCTGAGCGCAAGCGCCGGCACCGAATCCAAGACACGGCAGCGCCAACAGCCATCTTGCCTTCATCGTATTCGTTGTTTTCAACGTCGTCTCCTCCTTATATTTTTTGTACGCCAGGCTGCGAGCGCGAACTGCGGCGCGCCCCATGGCACGTGGCGCCATCACATATCGGTCATCACCGGTTGCCGGCAACTTCCGCTGCCCGCCGTTCAGCCTCCCGCGCAGGCGGGGCACTTGGGTACCCGGCCGGGAGGTGCCAGCGCATGGGCAGAAATGCAATACCACGGCGCGCGGCGAGTTCTCCCCAGATTCCCCTTGGATAGAAGCGCATCACGACGATGCCGATCAATCCCAGGAGAATCAGGTAAGTGCTGCCGGTATCGGCAAGGTACTGCCGCATCACGAAATAGACGATGCAGCCGATGATCGGGCCCTCAAGCGTGCCGATTCCGCCAATCACCACGATGAAGATGATGTAGCCGGTCCAATTGATGTCGAATGCGGAGGCCGGCGAAATACGCAGTTTGGTCAGGAAAATAAACGCGCCCAGCATGCCGTAGGCAGCGCTGACCACGATATAGACAGCGAACTTGAGGTGCCGCTGATGAATCCCCATGGTGGATGCCGCGCTCTCGTTGTCTCGTATCGCGCAGAGCGCGAGACCATACTTCGACCTGAGCATGCGGTACGCGCCATAGTTCACCGCGACGGCAAGCAGCAGGGCGATGAGATAGAGCAACGTATCGCGGCTCATCCAGCCGAGGTCAAGGGAGCGCACCGCATCCAGGGGAATGCTGATTCCCGACCCTGCACCAAGCGCGCTCGCTTGTGAAAATGTCAACCGGAACACCTCGGCGATTACCCAGGTCCCGATCGCCAGGTATGGTCCGGCCAGGCGAAAGACCGCAAATGCGACGATGCACGCCATGCCGGCAGCGCATAACCCGACTAGGACAATCGACGCCAACGGCGGCATCTTGAAGAAGATCGCCAGGGCAAAGAGGACATACCCCCCGCTGCCAAGATAGGCCTGCTGTCCGAGCGACATGAAACCGCCGTAGCCAGCCAGGATATTCCAGAGCTGCGCGAGCGCGACGAAATAGAAGAACTCGACGAGCATGGACTGCTGTCCTGTATCGAGAACGAAAGCCAGTGCGGCCAGCGCAACGGCCGTGGCCGCAAAGGCGCCGTCGGTGCGCGAAAACCTCGGCGCGCCAGCAGGCAGCGCCAAGGGAGATGTCAGGTGTGCGCTCATTGGTTGCCTCGTTGGGGAAAGAGTCCGTTGGGCGCGATCAGCAGCACCACGAGAAACAGCAGATGGCCGGCAAGGAGTTGCCAGTCGGGGTCAAGCGATGCGCCGACGCTCTGTGCGACGCCGAGCGCGATGCCGCCGGCAAGGGTGCCCCACAGGGAACCCAGCCCGCCGATGACCACCGCTTCAAACGCAAAGATCAACCGGTCTGGTCCGCTGGCAGGATCGAAACTTGCCCGCGTCCCCGTGAAGACCGCGGCGATGCCAACGACGGCCATCGACATGCCGGTCGCCAGCGCGAACAGGTTGCGGTGATTGATGCCCATCCAGCCAGCCGCCTCCGCGTCATCGGAGGTTGCCCTGAATGCCCGTCCGATGGCGGTGCGTCGCAGCATGAACTGGAGCGCGCCAAGAACGGCAATGGCCGCCAGCAGCGTGATCACCGGGAGGATACCGACGGCGATGCCGCCGCCTAGAGGCAGGCTCATTGTCTCGATCGCGCCGCCAGGAAGCTTCCTGGAGTCCGCCGAGAATATATCGAGGAGACCATTCTGCAGGACGATGGACAGGCCGAACGTCAGCAGCATCGGACGCAGCACGTTGGCGCCCATGGCGCCGTTCAGTAGCGCGCGCTGCAAGACATAGCCGATCGCAAACATGACCGGGACGGTCAGCAGCAGCGAGGCAAATGAAGTTTCCGCCCCCGGGATGCGAATGGCAAAGGCAAGGAATGCCGCCAGCACGATCAGGTCGCCGTGCGCGACGTTGACCAGCCGCATGACACCGAAAATGAGCGACAGCCCGCTGGCATACAAGGCGTAGAGGCCGCCCAGAAGAATGCCCTGAACGATCACATCGATCCAGCCCGTCATTGTTTTTCTCCAAAGTACGCGCGTCCGATCTCTTCCTTGCTGGCCGATGCGGATTGGCCGGACAGCGTGACCCGCCCCTTCTGCATGCAGTAGTAGCGGTCCGAGAAGCGAAGCGCCTGATGAATATCCTGCTCGACGATCAGCAGAGTCGTGCCTTCCTCCTTGAGGGTTGCAAGGTGGCCATACATCTCTCGAATGATCTTGGGCGCCAGGCCCAGCGACAGCTCATCGCACATCAGCATGGCGGGGTTCGACATGAGCGCACGCCCGATGGCGACCATCTGCTGCTCCCCACCGCTCAGGGACGTCACGTTCTGCCGGCGCCGCTCTGCGAGGCGGGGAAACATCGTGTAAATGCGTCCCAGATTCCATGGACCCCGCCGCCTGGCGTACGCCCCGATCTGCAGGTTCTCCTCCACGCTCAGGCTCGGAAACATGCGGCGCCCCTCGGGAACGAGCGCAATGCCCTTGCGCACCACTTCCGCCGCACTGTCGCGTCCGAGACTGTGTTCGCGCAGGCGGATCGCGCCGTGCCTGACAGGGAGCGCTCCCGAGATCGCCTTGAGCAAGGTCGATTTCCCGGCGCCATTCGCACCGATGATCGCCACCGACTCGCCTTGGCGGATCGTCAGGCTCAGGGCAAACAGTGCCTGAAAGTCACCGTAGTACGCATCGAGTTCATGAATGCTAAGCATGGGCTTCCACCTCGATACCCAGATACACATCCCGCACCGCGGCGCTGTTCATCACAGCCGACGGCTCGCCTTCCATGAGCTTCTTGCCGAAGCTCAGCACCATCAGCCGGGAGACAACCGCCAGGAGCGCGTGCACGACGTGCTCGATCCAGATGATGGCGGTGCCGTGGGCGTGGATGCCTTGAATGGTTGCAACCAGCTCCGCCGCCTCGCCCTCCGTCAGGCCGCCGGCAATTTCGTCGAGCAACAGGACCTTCGGGCGGGTCGCCAGCGCTCGCGCCAGTTCCAGTCGCTTGCGTTCGAGCAGCGACAGCGCAGCCGCCGGTTTATCGGCATGCCGGAGCAACCCGGTCAGTGCGAGCGTTTCGTAGCAGTGCTGCTGAGCGCGGCGCGCGTCCATCCTGGCGCCGAAGAACGCGCCCACGAGCAGGTTTTCAAATACCGTCAGTTGGGAAAAGGGCCGCGGGATCTGGTACGTTCGCCCGATCCCGGCAATCGCCCGCTCGTTTGGAGAGGCATTGGTGACGTCCCGCCCTTCCAGCAGGATACGGCCGCTGTCCGCGCGGATGTTGCCGCTCAGCAAGTTGAAGAAGCTGCTCTTTCCCGCACCGTTTGGGCCAATGACGCCCAGCGCTTCGCCGGCACCGAGCGCAACGGACAAATTGTCGGCGACGGTCACCGCGCCGAATCGCTTCACCAGCATTTCGGCGGAAAGGACACAATGATCCATACGACCCCTCAGGTGAGAATTGCCAAGCGCTTCTGCACGCCGATATCCTTCGCAAGCGTTGCGCTCACGATCTGCAGATCCAGTGGATGCCTGTTGCCCGCGGTCCATTGCGCACCCACCAGCGGCGTCTTGGTGACGTTCTTGACCGGGCTTCCGGTCCACTTGACGGGACCGACGGCTGACGCGTAGTCGGTAGCGCGGATCGACGTGACAATCGCCTGGGGCGTCAGCGCGGTGCTCCGCTTGAGCACGTCGAGCGCGACTTCGAACAAGGACAGTGCGCCGAGGGGTTGCACCCACTGCCGGCCGGTAGCCGCTTCATAGGCAGCGGCAAACTGTGCGCTGGTTTCGCCGGTCAGTGTGGAGCGATAGGGATAGGCGGGCGACCACGCCACCTCCGTGGACAAGCCGACGCCTCGCGGCCCGAGCCCTGCAACCGCGGAAGGGAAGAGCAGTGCCTTGGCAAAGGTCACGACCTTCGGCTTGAAACCCTGCTGTGCCGCCTGGCTCCAGAATGTGGCGAATGCCGCGGGCGGCAGGACGCCCGTCACGATCTCCACCTTTGCCGCCTTGAACGCGCGGATCTGCGCCGAGAAGTCGTTGGCGGTTGGCTGGAACCGGCCAAGGTCGACAAGCTTGTAGCCGTTCGCGGCAAGCGCCGGCGGAAAGCCGAACGCCTTGTCACTGAACGCGTTGCTTTCCGCATCGTTCGGCCAGAGCGCTCCGACGGTGCGATTGGTGGCGGCGCCGGCGCTGTCCCAGATGGCCGTATATACCGCGATCAGGTCTTCCAGTCCCCAGCAAAAGTGATAGGTGTACTCGAAGCCCTTCGCCGGCGAACCGCCTCGCCCGAAGTAGTAGGGTTGCCACGGGCAGTTCGTGGTGATGCAGGGGATCCGGCCCAGCTCGCATTGATCGGATACGGGGTTGACGGTGTCCGCGGTGCACGCGGACACAATCAGGTCTACCTTGTCGTCCTTGATCAGGCTTGCCGTGACTTCGGCGGCGCGATTCGGATTCGACTGGCTATCCTTCTCGATGATCACTACAGGATGTACATTGCCTGCGACAGAGATGCCGTTCGCAATCGCTGCGCGCACGCGCTGCAGGATGAATCCATCGGTCTCTGCGAACGGGGCGAGCGGCCCGGTTCGCGGGCTCACGTAGCCAATCTTCAGCGTCCGCGCGGCCGCCGAAGCGGGCCGGATAGATTGCACGCCAACCGTGGACGCGCCCAGCGCTACCAGGCCGCGCAAGGTGGCGCGGCGCCCGGCGGAGTGCATTCGGTGGACAGTGCCACCTTCCATTTCCTTCTTCATGTCTTGTCTCCTGTCATGCTCATGTCGGCGCGGCTCTTCTTTGGAACCGCTTGCCTTTCGCGCCTGCCGCTCCGGGCAGGGCGAACCACTATCCGGCTGTGTAGCCTCCGTCGATGTATAGCGTCTGGCCGGTGCAAAACTCCGACGCCCTGGAAAGCAGGAACTGCAATGCCCCGACGAGATCCTCGGGTTCCCCCAGGCGCCCGAGCGGGATACGCGCGAGCATCCCTTCGCGCGCCGCGCGGCCGCGATCGTCGTCGGCGAACATCCATGCCGTGAGTTCGGATCGGAACACCGTCGGCGCGATGGCGTTGACGTTGATGCCGTAGCGGCCCAGCTCGCATGCCAGTGTTCGCGTCAAGCCATCGATCGCCGCCTTTGAGGGGCAGTAAGCCGAGTAACCGGCGGCAAGCCCGAGCTTGCCGCGCGTGGACGACAGCAGGACAACCCTGCCGCGCTGCGCCGTCTCGATACAGTGGGTGGCGAAGGCCTTGCAGACCAGCCACGATCCGCGCACGTTGGCTGCCATTACGTGTTCCCACTGTTCCGTGGTCATATCCTGGATCGGCGCGGGATCGTTGGTACCCGAGCCGACGACGACGAAATCGATGGCACCGAACTGCGCAACCGCTTCGTCGATCAGGTTGCGGGCATTGGCCTCCGAGTCGGGCCTGCATGCCCTGGCCTTGACCCGGAGGCCGTCGGCATTCAATTGCACTTCGAGTTCGCGCAGCGTCTGCGCATTCGCCCCCGCGATCACGAGTCTCGCGCCGGCATCGGCCAGGCTGCGTGCCGCAGCCCGTCCGAACGCGCCGGTGGCACCCGTGATCACGCCTACCTTGCCCGACAAGCCAAAGGCGGCACTGGTACTAGCCATTGTTTCCTTCTCCTGTAGATTGGCTCCCGGGCAAGGCCGAAGCCAGGATGACGAGCATCGAGGCCGGCAGCCTGGAATCGTTCCTGATGCTTCGCCCTTCGCCCGCCGGAATCACGCACGAGTCCAACGCCTTGAGCACGACGTCCCCGCCGGCGGTGGTGAGCGTGATCTCACCGCTCAGCACCACGTAGACCTTCTCTGTCGGCCCTGCGTCCCATTGCGCGCCACCGTCTGGCAAAAAGTGCGACAGGCCTACCCAAAAGTGCTCCACGTGCGTGGCATCAAGCCCCTGCAACCGCAGGGACCGCATGTCGAAATGCCTGGCCGCGTCGTAGCGGGCCGCGGCATGCAGTCGTTTGACTTCCAT